>NZ_WFLI01000040.1 GCF_009208555.1 Janthinobacterium violaceinigrum
GCAAGGTCCCGGCGCGGGCGTGGTACAGGCGGAAAGCAGGGCCACCGCTGCTGGCCGCCTGTTCGTTACCCGCTGGCGTCGGCTTCGCTTCGGCGGCGGGCGCCTGGGCAGGTGCTTGCGCGGCGGCAGGGGTGGCGGGGCGGGCCGCTGGCGCTTGCGCCATATTGCGGCTGGCCTGGCGTTGTTCGATCTGGCGGTTCAGGGTGCGCTGGAAGTCGCCCGCCGCGCCGCTGGTGGACGGCTGGCTGCGGTTGGCGGCGCCCGGCGTGGCGTTCGGCGAGACAATCTGGGAAATCGGGGTTGGCTGGGTTTGCATGATACTGCCTCAGTGTTGCTTAGCGTTTGTAATAGGCTTGTCGCGCCGCGTGCTCATCCATTGCTTTCTGGTCGCGCTTGTTTTCCAGCTTCAGCGCCTGTTCCTGCGCCCGGTTGTTCAGGGTGGTGTACGACATGCGCTTGCGTTCGGCATCTTGCCAGCGCAGTTTTTCCTGCTCGCTGCGCGCCTGCGCATGGTTGACCACCTGCTGCTGGCCCATGATGGCGCTGTCGAGCTTGACCATAAAGGCCTGGAAATTGCGGTAGGCCATGGGCGTAATGCCGCTGCTCATGGTGGTTTCGAAGCGCTTGGCATAGTCGTCGCGGTAGCCGGACAGCATGTCGAGCTTCTGGCGGCAATCGTCGAGCGCTTTCAGGGCCGCGCCCAGGCGCTTGGCGCAGTCATCCGTTTCGCGCTGGGCAAGGTCGATCAGGGTTGCAAGTTGGGAAGGAGAAGCCATGGCTGATTATATTCCCGCTATGCAAGCCCTAATCAGTCGAATAGAGCGGTAAGTTGCCCCAAGCTCTCGTCCATGCTGACCCGTTCCGTGATCTGCTGTTGCAAAAATGCTTCGATCTTTTCATGCAGGGCGATGGCCTGGTCCAGCACGGGGTCGGTGCCGGCGCTGTAGGCGCCCACGCTGATCAGGTCGCGGCTGCGTTCATAGCGCGAATACAGTTGCTTGAGCTTGCGCGCCTGCTGCTGGTGTTCATGCGTGGTGATCGAGTGGGCGGCGCGCGAAATCGATTGCTCGATGTCGATGGCCGGGTAGTGGCCCGCCTCGGCCAGGCGCCGGTTCAGCACGATATGTCCGTCGAGAATCGCGCGCGCGGAGTCGGCGATCGGGTCCTGCTGGTCGTCGCCCTCCGTCAGCACGGTGTAGAAGGCCGTGATCGAGCCGCCGCCTTCCTCGCCATTGCCGGCCCGTTCCACCAGCACGGGCAGCTTGGCGAAGACGGAGGGCGGATAGCCCTTGGTGGCGGGCGGCTCGCCGATGGCCAGGGCGATTTCACGCTGCGCCATGGCGTAGCGGGTCAGCGAATCCATGATCAGCAGTACGTTTTGCCCCTGGTCGCGGAAGTGCTCGGCAATGGCCGTCGCATACGCGGCGCCCTGCAGGCGCATCAGCGGCGGCGTGTCGGCCGGCGCCGCCACAACGACGGAGCGGGCCAGGCCCTCGGCGCCGAGGATCTGCTCGATGAATTCCTTGACTTCTCGGCCCCGTTCGCCGATCAGGCCGACGACGATCACGTCCGCCTCCGTGTAGCGGGCCATCATGCCCAGCAGCACGCTCTTGCCCACGCCGGACCCGGCGAACAGGCCCATGCGCTGGCCACGGCCCACGGTCAGCATGGCATTGATCGAGCGCACGCCCACGTCCAGGGTGTCGACGATGGGTGCGCGGCCCAGGGGATTGGCGGGGCGTACATTGATGGGGGCGCTATCGACCGTGTGCAGCGGACCGAGCTGGTCGAGCGGGCGGCCCGCGCCGTCGAGCACGCGGCCCAGCAGTTGCGGGCCCACGGGCAGGTGGCGCGCGCGGTCGCTGGGGCGGCGGCGCGGGTGCGCCACGCTGCCGGGGCGGGGGATGGCTGGTTCGACGGAAAACACGCGCGTGCCGGGCACGATGCCTTCGACATCGCTTTGCGGCATCAAAAACAGGCGTTCGCCTTCAAAGCCCACGACTTCCGCCTCGACCCGGCCGCCATTCGGCAGGGGCACGGTGCAGGCGGCGCCCACGGCCAGGCGCAGGCCCACTGCTTCCATCACCAGGCCCGCCACCCGCGTGACCCGGCCCGATATCTGCATCGGTTCGACAAAGCCGACCACGGCCGTACAGTCGCTCAGGTAGGCGCGCCAGCGCGCCGCATGGGCAGTGGGGCCTTTGACGGATTCGCTCACGGCGCCAGCCAGTCCAGGTCCTTGCCCAGCGCATGCGTCAGGCGGTGCCAGCGGGTAGAAGTCTGCGCATCGATCTGGTTGCTGGCCGTGTCGATCTTACAACCGCCGCGTTCCACGCTGGGGTCTTCGATGACGCGCCAGCCGCCCTTGTCGAGCTCATCGCCGATGCCGTCGCGCACCACTTGCGCATCGTCGGGATTGAGCATCAGCAAGGCCGGTTGTTGCAGCACAGGCAGGTATTCGATGGCTTCGCGCACCATCGGCAGCATCAGTTCGGGGCGCACGGGCAAGGCCGTCTTCAGCATGCCCTTGGCCAGCTGCAGGGCCAGTTCCATCACGTCGTTGGCGATCAGTTCGTCGGCCTGGTGCACGGCCGTGCCGAAATCGACGGCGATGGTTTGCAGGTGCGCCAGTTCCACGGCGGAGGCTGCCTTGCCTTCCGCATACGACTGGGCGTGGCCGTCCGCGTGTCCGGCCGCATGGCCTTCCGCATAGCCGGCCGCGCGGCCTTCCTCGAAGGCGGTGGCGCGTGCTTCCTCGCGGATGGCGACCAGTTCTTCCTGCGTCGGATACTCGAGCGGCGGTGCCAGCTCTTCGTCGTGCAGCTCGCCGTAGGGATCGGCTTCCGGGTCGATCTCGGGTTCGGGGTCCGGTTCCAGCAGCTTGCGCGCCGCCACCACGCTGGGGCGCTCGTCGCCAAACGAGGTCATTTCCCAGCGCTGGTAGGCCGTTTGCTGCTCTTTGGGAATCAAGTTAGACAAACGAATCCTCGCCTTTTCCGCCTAAGACAATCTGCCCTTCGTCCGCCAGGCGGCGCACGATCTGCAGGATCTGTTTCTGCTGCGACTCCACTTCCGACAGGCGCACGGGGCCTTTCGATTCCAGGTCTTCGCGCATCATCTCGCCGGCACGCTGCGACATGTTCTTGAAGATCTTGTCGCGCAGCTCCTGCGAGGCGCCTTTCAGGGCGATGATCAGCATTTCCGACTGCACTTCGCGCAGCAGCAGCTGGATGCCGCGGTCGTCGATATCGATCACGTTGTCGAACACGAACATTTCGTCCATGATCTTCTGCGCCATGTCGTTGTCGTAGTTCTTGATATTGTCCATGACGGAGCCTTCCTGCTCGCCGCTCATGAAGTTCAAAATCTCGGCCGCGGCGCGCACGCCGCCCAGCGACGATTTCTTGATGTTTTCGTTACCGGACAGCAGTTTCGTCAGTACGTCGTTGAGTTCGCGCAAGGCGGCCGGCTGCACGCCGTCCAGGGTGGCGATGCGCAAGACCACGTCGTTGCGCAGGCGGTCCGTGAAGTGGCCGAGGATTTCGCAAGCCTGGTCGCGTTCCAGGTGGACGAGGATGGTGGCGATGATCTGCGGGTGCTCGTTGCGGATCAGCTCGGACACGGATTGCGAATCCATCCACTTCAGCGATTCGATGCCGGACGCATCCTTGCCGCCCAGGATGCGCGACAGCAGCACGGACGCCTTGTCGTCGCCCAGCGCCTTGGTGAGGACCTGGCGGATGTATTCGTCCGAATCGAGGCCGACGGTGGAATTGAGTTCCGTCTGCGCGCGGAAGTCGTCGAGCACCTCGACCACCTGTTCGTGCGCGATGCCCTTCATGGTGGCCATGGCGGCGCCCAGCTTGAGCACTTCGCGGGGGCCGAGGAATTTCATCACTTCGGCCGCTTCGCTCTCGCCCAGTGCCAGCATCAGGATCGATGCTTTTTGCAATCCCGTTGTCTCAGTCATTATTGCCTATCCATGCTTTGATTACGTTGGCCACCACGCGTGGGTCTTCCTGTGCCAGTTTCCTGGCCATCGCCAGGTTTTCGCGGTAGCCGCGGGCCGTGTCTTCTTCCAGCTCTTCCAGTTCGGCTTCGCTGAGCAGGACTTCGTTTTCTTCGCCATCCTTGCTCAGTTCCGGCTCGATGACGGGCGGCGGGGCGCCAAAATCGTCGATCTTGCGCATCACGGGGCGCAGCATCGGGCGCACGATCTTGATGAAGATATACAGCAGGATCAGGGCCGTGATGAGGAATTTCGCCAGCTCCTTGGCCAGCGGCAAGTTGGCCGGGTCGCGCCACCACTCGAGCTTGCCTTCGGGCGCGCGGTCGATGCCGTCGAACGGCGAGTTGGCCACGCTGAAGCTGTCGCCGCGTTCCTTGTTGTAGCCCATCGCTTCCTTGACCAGATTGTTGATCTGGACCATTTCTGCAGGGGAAATCGGCTTGACCGTGACCTTGCCATCCTTGTCGAAGCTGCGGCGGTAGTTGACGACGACGGCTACCGACAGACGGCGCAAGCCGCCCATGGATTTCTGCTCGTAGCGCACGGTCTTGTCAACTTCATAATTCGTCGTCGATTCCTTCTGGGTTGGTGCCGTCGGCGCGCCGCCCGGGGCGCCGGGCGCCTCGGCCGTCAGCGGCGCCGTGGCCACGCCAGGCGGCTGGTTCGACAGGGCGCCCGGTACGCCGGACGGGTTGGCATTGCCGGCGCCCGTCGATTCGCTCGTTTGCTGGCTGCGGATGGTGGATGCTTCCGGCGGCGAGTTCGGCTTGTAGGTTTCGGCCGCCTGTTCGCTTTGCGAGAAATCCACGTCGGCCGTCGCTTCGGCGCGCACATTGCCTTCGCCGACGATGGGCAGCAGGATCGATTCGACTTGCTTGATCACGCTTTGCTGCAGCTGCTGCACGTACTTTAATTGGTTCGGGTCCAGGCTCTTGATGCCGTTGGCGCGGTCCTTGTCCTTTTCCTGGTTCGACAGCAAGGTGCCGGCCTGGTCGACGACGGTGACATTGATCGGCAGCAATTCCGGCACGCTGGACGCCACCAGGTGCACGATGGCGCTTACCTGCAATTGGTCCAGGCCGCGGCCAGGATGCAGGTTCAGCAGTACGGACGCCGTGGGTTTTTGCTGTTCGCGCACGAAGACGGACGGTTTGGGCAAGGCCAGGTGGACACGCGCCGTATCGACGGCGGACACCGACTCGATCGATTTGGCCAGTTCGCCTTCCAGCGCGCGCTGGAAATTGACCTGTTCCAGGAATTGCGACACGCCCAGCTTCTGGTTTTCCATCAGCTCGAAACCCACGTTGCCGCCCTTCGGCAAGCCTTGCGCGGCCAGTTTCAGGCGCGCATCGTGGACTTGTTCGGATGGCACGAGAATGGCGCCGCCGCCTTCGGAAAACTTGTGCTTGATGCCCAGCTGGTCCAGCGAAGCCGTGATGGCGCCGCCGTCGCGGTCCGTGTAATTGGAAAACAGGACCTTGTACTCGGGCGGCTGGTTCCACATGTACAGGGCCACGCCGATGGCAATCAGTGCCGCCACGCCCAGGCCGCGCAGGAAATTCTTGCCCATCGGCGTCTTGGCGAACGCTTGCACGGACTCCACGGGCGAGCGGGCAGGCGCCGGTTCCGGCGGTATGCGGTTCACATCGATTTCTTCGGCTACAGCCATGATTGCCTTCCGGGGCGCGTATGTTTGCTAATGAGTGGGGGCCGCTTCCACTGGAGGAGGGGGCGATATGCAGAATTATCCGCCACTGTCACGCGCTTCAATCGTCCAAATAGAAGGCGCTTTTGCCGCCTGCTCGGCCGAGCGGCTGGCGTTGGCGCTGGTATTGTGGAACCCTGGCAACATGTGACGGAAGTTATTGTACCCGTCGTTGCCTTGCAAGCCAGAGTTTTGTTCTCTGGCTGCAACAGGCAGGAATAGACCAGAATCGGGAGGCAAAGTGAAAACAGGCGGTATCGATAGCAGCAGGATCGAGGCGATGATCGCGCAACTGAAGTCGGCGGCCACGCGGCCGGAGGCGAAAATACCGGCGATCCAGACCGAGGCCCCGGCAGCAAAGGTGAATTTTGCCGATGCCTTCAAGAGCGCGCTCGATTCCGTGAGCAGTTCGCAAAAGGAATCGTCGGCCATGGGCCAGCGCTTTACCATGGGCGACGAAAAGGTCAGCCTGTCGGACGTGATGGTATCGATGCAAAAGTCCAGCATCGAATTCCAGGCGACGGTGCAGGTGCGGAACAAGCTGGTTTCTGCATATCATGAAATCATGAACATGCAAGTTTGATACAGGCAAGTGTATTGGTATGTCACGAACGCCTTACAAACCGTAGCGAGCGGAAGCCAGTTGTGGCCGAGAAGCGGAACTGTACTCTAGTACAGTGAGCATCGCAGGCCGCAAATGGCGACGCGCAGCAGGTTTGTAAGGTGTTAACCTAACCCCGCCATGCGTGCGTTGCGCTCGCGCTCCAGGCGCGTGATATAGCGCTGCACGTGCGCCAGCATGCTGCGGGGCAGGTCGACGAACTGGCAGCCCAAGCGGCGGTTCAGCTTGTTGTTCAGCAGGGTCATGTCCAGCGAATTGCGGATTTGCAAGGTGGCGGTGACGATGCCCACGTCGGGCAAGTCGATGCGGCAGCCCGGATAGTCGCGGCCAATGGTTTCGCCCAGCATCAGCTTGTTGTCCAGGATGGCGATGCCGCCGCAGCTGATGTCGGCCAGCGGGAACAGGGTGTCGGCGCCGCCCAGCGCGGGCGGCAGGGGAATCGAGACGCGCACGGGATTGCTCACGGGCGTGGTCATGCGGTAGTACTCGCGCCGCTGCAAGCGGATCAATGTTTCTGGAATGGCAATTTTCAAGGCGGGCGTGCCGTCGTAATGGCACTCTTCCACCAGGGCGCTGCTGAACAGGATGCGGATCTTGTCGAGCGACGTTTCAAACGAGATGCCGGTGGCGGCCACCATGCGGCGGTTCTGGTCGGCGTTCACGGAACGGTCGAGGATGACGGTATCGCGTTCCGCATCGACTTCCAGGATGGAGGTGACGCACACATCGGATTCACCGTGGATCAGCATGCGGATCAGCTGGTTCTTTTCACTGATGCTGCGCAGCAAGGCGATGATTTCCCGCCGCGATTCCACTTCAAAGTCATGCCAGTTTTCGAGGCCGGAATCCATAATATGTGCTTGCATTGATGCCTGTCTATGTATCGGTGAGGTTGACGCTGGTGTCGGGCGGCGGCGGGATGGGCCCGCCATTCGCAGATTCAATATGATATAACCAGGCCAGCAGTTCCGCAATCGCCCGATACAGGCCGGGAGGAATCTGGCGGTCCAGGTCGACATCCATCAGCAGCGCCACCAATTCCTTCGATTCATGCACGAAGACGCCGTGCTCGCGCGCCGTGCTGATGATCTGGTCCGCGATCAGGCCGCTCCCCTTGGCCACCACCTTGGGCGCCGGCGTGCCGCTCTGGTAGGCCAGGGCGACGGCCGTCTGCGGCACCTTGCGCTTGGTGTCGTCAAGCATCGCCGTCTGCTCCTGGCGTCGCTGCCGGCGGCTCTTCCGCGTCCGGCTTGCCGGCAATGCTCAGCGACGACAATGGCCAGCCGGCCGCGCCCAGCGACGCTTCCAGCTGCGGGGCATGCTGGCGCAAGGTGTCGGCGCTGCCTTCGCTGCCCGCCTGCAGCTGGATGTGCACGCGGCCACCCTGCAAGACCACGTGCGCGACCAGGTCGCCCAGCAGGGGAAACTGGAAGCGCACGTTGCTGCGCCAGGCCGTCGCTTCCTCGTCGCCGTCGCGGCCATCGTGCTGCTGGCTTTCCGGCGCATCCTTGCTGATATCCCACTGCATCTTCTGGCCAGGCCAGGCTTCGCCCTGCCATTGCACGCGCGCCTGTTCGTGCGTGTGCAGCTGCAAATTGATCAGCTGCGCCGAGGCCAGGTCGGTGCCTGTCCTGGCCGTTTCGCTTGCCTGGGGCTTTTGCATCTGCGGTTCCAGCAGCAGCGAGGCCAGCGGCCGCTTGCCTTCGGCCCATTCCGCCACATGCGATTCATAGAACAGGCCGCTGCTGCCCACTGCCTCGTGCAGCTTCTGCGCCACCTGGGCGGGATTGGCGCCCGGCGTGGCCATCAGCGGCGTCTTGCCGACCAGCGCCAGGGGCGCGCCGGGCACGCTTTCCGCTTGGCTCAGCACGCTGCTGATGGCGCGCGCGGTGATGCTCAGCTCGGGCGCGGGCGTGTCGCCTGCCAGGGCGGGCAATAAATTGGCTGGAGTCAGTGGGGCGCGGCTGAGCAGGGTGGCGGCCGTGCTGCTGGCGCGCGTGCCCGCCTGGGCGGCGCCGGCCTGGGGGCCGCGGGTCTCGGCGGCGCCGGGTTCGGCTTCCGCGTCCGCATACGTGAGCAGGGGACTGGCGGCCTGGTCGCGGTTGTTGCCGATTTGAAAAGAGGGGCGGGGATTGATGCCGATCAAGGTCAGCGGGATTTCCGTGCCCGGCTGGGCACCGGCCGGCAGCTGCATGCGGGCCGGCGTGCCGGCCACGCGCACCAGGTAGCTGCCGTCGCCCATGCGGGCCAGCACCTGTCCCTGCATGGATTTGCCGATCAGCCCCTGCAGCGAGCGCTGGAACTCGGCCTGGCGCGGGTCGGCGACGGTGTCGGCCGGGCGCGTGCCCTTGATCGGGGTCAAGGGCGTCATGCCGATTGCATCCATCTTCGGCAACATGGCGCCCCCGTGTGTGTTTACGCGCCGTAGGCGTTGGCCAGGCGCCGCTCGGTACCGGTGCTGTTGATCAGTTTGGACAACTGCGCCATCCACGGCATGGTCAGGTCGCGGATCTTGCGGTCGTCTTCCAGGATCTGCTTGATCAGGGCAACCTTGCGCAAGCGGCCGGCGCTTTCCAGCACGACTTTTTCTTCATTCGCCTTCAGCGCGGCCACATGCGTGCTGATGCGCTGTTCCAGCTCTTCCAGCGCGTCCCAGTCGGCGTTGGTGGCGGCGGTGACCATCTGGCCCGTCAGGGTCTGCATGGCTTCGTAGGTGGTCAGGACTTCTTGATTCGTCATCATGGGTCAGGCGCTCGCAAGGCTGGGCATACGTTTCAAATCGGCGCCAGGCATGGCGGCGGGGGTGGCGCCTATGGCGTTCCACGTTTCGCGCAGGTCGGTCAGCAGGCGCTGCACTTCTTCCAGCATGCCAAGATCGTTGCGGATATTGGCCGCCAGCAGACGCGCGCTCATGTATTCATACAGGGCGTCGAGGCCTTCGGCGATCTGGCCGCCCGCTTCCTTGTCCAGGCTGGCGCGCAAGCCATTGTCGATGATCTGGATGGCTTTCGAGATGGACTTGCCTTTTTCCGGCACATTGCCCGATTTCATGTGCACTTGCGCGCTGAGCACGGCCACCAGGGCACCGTCGTACAGCATCACGATCAGCTTGTGCGGCGAGGCCGAGACGATGCCCGTTTCCAGGCCGACCTTGGCGTAGGCATTGACGCCGCGTTGTTGGGTTCCAAACATTTAATTCTCCTGATGATTGGGCTTAACGGTTGGCGGCGATGGCGGCCAGCTGCTGGGTCAAATAGGTTTGCATGCCCTGCAATTTATTCAGGGACACGTCCAGACGCGAGTACTGGGCGCGGTAGCGCGCCTCGATGTCCGTCAGCTTCTCGCTGAACTTGTCGCGCTGCGTGGCAATGTTCTTGATCGTTTCGTTCAGGCCCTTGGAGCGGTTGGTGATCATGCCGTCCGTGCCGAGGAAGGAGGTGGCCAGGTTGTTCAACTGATATGCATAGCCCTGCGAGAAGCTGACGGTGCCGCGCGAACCCGTGGTGCCGCCCGTGACTTCAATCTTCAAGCCATCGGCTGGCGAGCCGGCGGCGCCCGTCAGGGTCTGGCCCGAGCCGATCACCGGTTGTCCGCCCAGGGTGCCGGCCACGTCTGTGCCCTTGACGGGCGTGGATGCGCCGAACAGGGCGGTTGGCGCCGTGCCCGTGCCGCTGCTGATGGCAATATTCGACACGGAGCCGTAGCGGCTCGATGCCAGCACCAGCTTGCCCGTGCCATCGATGGAGGCAGACACGGTGGAGCCGGCGTCGGAAAAGGACTTCACGCCGTTGATCGAGGACTGGATCAGCGAAGCCATCTGCGCGGGCGTGTACGTACCGGCAGGAATGACGACCTGGGCCGTGTTCTTGGCAGCGCTGGGTTCGGTATCGTTGAGCGTGATGCTCCACGTGGTGTCGCTGGCAATCGTCGTGCTGGCGGGCATGACGGCGGCCGAGGTGATCGACCCCTGGCTGGCCATCGTGGTGATCGTCAATTCATAGCTGCCCGGCTTGGTGGCGGCCGTCGAGCTGGTAAACGATACGTTGCTGTCGGTGGCCTTGCCCAGTGCGGAAAACAGGCCGGCGATGTCCGTGAAGTTGGCGCTGATGGCCTTGTCGAGCTTGCTGCTGTCCAGCGCCAGGCTGCCGTCCTTCTGGAACGAGATGCCGACCTGGCTTAGGGTGCTCAGATTGCTGTTCAAGCCGGTAATGGGCGCGCCCAGCTGCCTGCGCAGCTGGCTCTGGATCGATTGCGCCGTCGAATCGCCCAGCAGGACGCCGCCCTTCTTGGTCTCCGGGTCATAGGCCGTCATCTTGGCCATGGCCGTATTCAGGTCGTTATACGCCTTGACGAAGGCATTGATGCTGGTCTTGACGGTGGAGGTATCTTTCTGCACCGACAAGCTGGTACTGCCGACCTTGGCAATGCCCAGGGTCACGCCTTCGATGGCCGTATCGACGCTGTTGGAGGCGCTGGTAATGGCGATGCCGTTGACGCTGAAGTTCGTGTTTTGCGCGGCGCTGTTCTGCTTCAGATTTTGCGTGCCGCCCGCATCGTACGACAACAGATCGTTCAGGGCGCTGTCCGGGGGCAGGCCGTCGCTGCCGCTCAGCGATATCTTCATGGACGAGTTGGCGCCCGTCTTCGATGAACTCAATACCAGGTGATACGGTTTGTCCGTGCCGTCCGAGACGATGCTGGCCGTCACGCCCAGGCCCGCGTTATTGATGGCGTCGCGGATGCCTTGCAAGCTATTGTTGGTGGCGTCGATCACCACCGTGCCCGTCGCCTGCGTGCCATCCTGGGTAAAGTTGGTGTTCATGTAGGCACCACCGGAGCCTGCCGTCAGTCCGGCGGCGGCCGGATTGCTGCCGGCGATGGTGATGGGACTGGCATTGCTCGAAGCGAGGTTGATGGTGCTGGTGAGCGTCACGTTCGAGCCGTCATTGACCGAGTTCGAGGCATGGCCGATGCCGCCCTTGACGGAGCCCGTCACCACTTCTTCGATGTTCAGGTTGGAACCGTCGGCGCGCGTAAACTTCAGGGTGCCGTCGGCGGCCTTGCCCGTGACGGTAATGTTGGCCGCGGCCAGCGCGTTCGAGACGGCATTCGGGCCTTCCAGCGTCGTGTCGAGCGAGGCGGCCGTGATGCCGGCGCCTGCGGCGACGCCGTTACCCTGGGTGACGATATCGATGCCGCCCACCGACAGTGAATAGGTGCCGTCCGCGCCCGTTTCGATATTGCCGAAGCCGCTGAACATGGTGGCGCTGCTCGACGTCGGCTGGGCCGTGGCCGTCACGCCCGTGGTGCTGCTCTTGGCGTTGATGGCGTCCGCCAGCGCGCGCGCGCTCTTGGTGCTGGCGTCGGTGGGGATGGCGGTGCCGTTGAGTATCAGGGAGCCGTTGCTGATGCCGGTCTGCGCCGTGGTGGCGCCCAGGGCAGTGCCGCTCAGGCCGAAGGTGCCGCCCGCGAGCGAGCCCAGCTGGAACGAGATCGTCGTCTTGCTGCCCAGGCCGATGGTCGACAGCTTGCTGGCCATGCCGCCCGACATCAGGGTCTGCGACTGGGCCAGCTGGGTGACATTGATATTGTAGTTGCCGGCCACGGCCTTGGCGCCGGCGCTGGCCGTCAGCACGAGGGGATCGGCGGGCGTGGCGCTGACGGCGCGGAAGTTATTGGTGTTGGACAGGGCGGACAGCGAACTCTGGAAGGTGCTGACGGCGCCGCTCAAGGTGCCCATCGCACTGAGCTTGGCCTGGTAGGAGGCCGTTTTCTTGTCAAAAGTACCCAGTGGGGCCGCTTCGGCCGTCATCAGCTTGTCGATGATGGCATTCACATCCAGGCCGCTGGCGCCAGCGCCGATGCCGATGGATGAAAGGGTAGGTGTGATGGCCACTGAATACTCCTAGGAAAACGCTAATATAAGCTGTTATCGGCAGAATCAATCAGGACTTGAGAGGGGGATTTACCGCGCTGTTTTCAGCGGGCGTAAAAATTCGGGGAAGAAGCAGACGATTATTGCCTAGATTGCAATGAAAAACGGGGCCGGATAGCCAGGCTACCGGACCCCGTGGTCATGCCGATGCGTATTGCCACGATGCTGCACGTCCGTGGGCAAGGCCATCGCTATGCGCTTTGCCTGATCAGCGAACCTTTGGCCGAGTCAAAGGTCTTGGACAATTCCAGGGCTTCCTTGGTGGGAATCTGGCGCAGTACTTCCTTGGTTTCCTGGTCGATGACCTTGACCACCGTGCGCTGGCTGTCTTCGTCGATGGAAAATTCCAGGCCTTGCGTTTTCATTTGCGACGACTGGTTCAGGTCCGATACCGCCTTGTCCAGCTGTTCGCGGCTGGGCTCCCGGCTGGCTTGCTGTGATGCAACCGTGCCGTTTTCCGTGGCAGCGCGTGGCGCTGCCGGGCGCGCCGCTGGCGTGTCCGCAGACGCATAACTCTTGTCTATCCGGGCCGCGGAGGCGGCCGCTATCGTGTCGATAGTCATGGTGCTCTCCTAGTGAAAATTCCCCTGCCGAAAAAATCCGGCAGGGGAATCAGGGTCCTACGCTGTTGCCTGACTAATCGGAGATTAGCCGCGCAGCAGGCTCAGGACGCCGTTTGGCAGCGAGTTCGCTTGCGCCAGCATGGCCGTACCAGCTTGTTGCAGGATCTGGCCGCGGGTCATGTTGGCCGTTTCCGATGCAAAGTCGGTATCGACGATGCGGCTGCGCGATGCGGACAGGTTTTCCGTGGTCGATTGCAGGTTCGAAATCGCCGACGAGAAGCGCGATTGCAAAGCGCCGTACTGGGCGCGTTGGCCGTTGACCGTTGCCAGTGCTGCATCGGCAATTTTCAGTGCCAGCTGTGCACCGTCAAACGTCGTCACGTCCAGGGTCGACACGGAGTTCAGGGTCGAACCTTGCGCTGTCGCTTGACCAACTTTCAGGCCGGTAGGGGTATTTTCCGTTACCGAGAAGCTGTTTTGCGAGTCGAAAGTCACGCGACCGTTGACCGTGGCAGCATCGGCTGCGGTGATGATCGACTGGGCCGCTGCTTGCACCTTGCCGTCGGCCTTGTAGCCATCGACGTCGAACTTGACGTTGGCCGTCGTGCCTTGCGTCAGGTTGATGTTCTCGCCCGATGCATTGGTCAGCTTCATGCCCTTGTTGACGCTGTCGTACTGGGCGGTCACGCCGGTCTTTGCCGTTTGGGCATTGATGGCATTGATGCCTGCTGCGTAGTCGGCTGCAGTCGATGCCGTGCCGCTGACGGCGAACGACACGGTGACAGGCGCCGTGCTTGGGTTGTCCGAACTGATGGCGAACGAATACGATTCAGCACCCAGGTTCAGGTTGACGTCCGTTTGTGCCGAAGCGGTCACGCCCGTTTTTGCCGTTTGGCTGTTGATGTCGGCGGCAACGGATTTGGCCGTGCTGCCTTTGACGCCGGCGGCGGCTGCCGTCGTGTCGACGGTGGCGGTGCCGATAGAGCCGGAAATCGTGAGCTTACCGACAACAGCATTACCCAGCGCATCTTTCTTGACAGCCGATGCATCGTTGGCGATACGGTTGTTACCGTAGGTGTTGGTCAGGAAGTTCGCGCCGCTGGCGGAAATCAGCTGATTGGCATCTGCGCCGACCTGGAAGTTGGCCGTACCCATGGTGCCGTCCAGCAGCGCCTGGCCGTTGAACGAGGTGGTTTGGGCGATACGGTTCAACTCCGAACCCAGTTGGCCTACCTCGGTTTGCAGCGCCTGACGGTCGCTCGACGAGTTGGTGGCGTTCGACGATTGCACGGCCAGTTCGCGGATACGTTGCAGGATGTCGCCCGAGCTTGCCAACGCGCCTTCGGCCGTTTGAGCCAGCGAGACGCCGTCGTTTGCATTGCGGGTGGCTTGCGTCATGCCGCGGATTTGCGACGTCATACGGTCGGAAATTGCCAGGCCGGCGGCGTCGTCCTTGGCGCTGTTGATGCGCATACCGGAGGACAGGCGTTGCAGTGAGGTGCTCAGGGCCGACTGCGAGGTCGACAGGTTGCGTTGCGAATTCAGGGACGAGATATTGGTATTAATTACTGCAGCCATGATGTTTCTCCAAACAGGTACTACATTGCGCTATGTGCTAGTCACTTTGGCCTGCCCCGCTGTTCCGGGACAATCAAGCCGCTGTTGTTTAGGGTAACGGTTGCTCTGCGGGAAAATTTATGGCGAAAAACGCTTTAAATTTTAATTTTCAGCCCTTCAGTTTGCGGCTGGCCGCGCGCTAAGCGACATGATTTAAAGAAACTTGAGGGTAAAAATAGTTTTATTTTTATATGCTGCGCAGGCTGAGGCGCTGCAGGAGGGGGAGGGGTTGTTGTTTTTTTTGCCATGAAAAATGCCGTCCGGCCGGTTGGCGGGACGGCATGGCGTGAAGCGGGTCGGGTCTAATCGGCCACCACCACGCGGTTCTTGCCCGTCTGCTTGGCCTGGTACATGGCGCGGTCGGCGCGTTTGACCAGTTCGGCCTGGTCTTCGTTGGGCAGGCGCAGGGCCACGCCGGCGGAAAAGGTGATCAGGACCTTTTCGTTGTCGTGCAGGAAGAAATGCCGGGTCAGCTCGCGCTGCAAGCGCGTCATCGTCGACGAGGCTGCCTCGACTGTCGTTTCCGGCAGCAGGATGAGGAATTCCTCGCCGCCGAAGCGGGCGATGACGTCCATCGAGCGCAGGGTTTCCTTGACGATCTTCACCAGGTGTTTCAAGGCGGCATCGCCGGCCAGGTGGCCATAGGTATCGTTCAGGCGCTTGAAATCGTCCAGGTCCAGCATGGCGATGCACAGGGGCGTGCCGCGGCGGTCGGAACGGGCCGTCTCGCGCTCGAACACGTCGTCCAGGCCACGGCGGTTCAGGCTGCCCGTCAGCTGGTCTTCGCGCACCAGTTCGCTCATATGCTGGAGCTTGGCTTCCAGGGTGTGGATGCGCTGTTCCGCATCCTGCACTTCCTGGCGCGCCAGCACCATTTTGTCGCGTGCGCGCAACGCCTCGTTCTGCACCATGCGCGTTTCGCGCAAGACTTCGTCGAGAACGTTGTTCAGTTCGCTGATGTTTTCCGCCTGGCTGATCTTTTCCGAATAGCCGCCGATCTTTTCGTGGAAGTCGCCCGTGCTGGCGGCCACCTGGCCCAGGCGGTCGATGAAGGTCATCATCATGTTCTTGACCGTCAGCTTGACGTCGGACAGGCTGTGCTTGAGCTGGCTCTGCTTGTAGATGACTTCCTTCAGGCTGCGCGTGGCGTCTTCCAGCGCGCGCTGGTCGAGGGGGCCGGCGATCAGGTTTTGCACGGCGTCGACCTGGCCGCGCAGCCAGCTGTCGTCGTCCAGCAACTGGCTGACGTTATCCAGCAGCAGCTTGAACAGGCGCAGCAGCAATTCCTGCTGTTCGGCCGTGTCGCCGCTCTTCAGTTCGATCTGGTAGCACAGCTGTTTCAGGCGCAGGGCCGCTTCGTTCAGCGCTTCTTCCGTATGGGCCTGCTTGATGGCCGCGCCCAGCGATTCGGCTTCTTCCACCAGCGCCGGCGTGCCCGTCAGCAGGGTGGCGACGGCAAAGCCCAGGGTGCGGCTGAGCAATTCGCGCAGGGTGCGCGTCTGCTCGCCGTCCGGCAGCGGAGGCAATTCGATGCCGCCGC
Source organism: Janthinobacterium violaceinigrum (assembly GCF_009208555.1). Lineage (GTDB taxonomy): Bacteria > Pseudomonadota > Gammaproteobacteria > Burkholderiales > Burkholderiaceae_D > Janthinobacterium > Janthinobacterium violaceinigrum. The sequence goes on from NZ_WFLI01000040.1 coordinate 15,992, forward strand.
CTTTCTTGACCTGTTTTTCCGCCAGTTGCGCCAGCGTGCGCGCATAGCTGTCCCAGTCGCGCGCTTTCAGGGCGCGCTGGAAACGGCGGCCAAAGTCGCCCAGTTCACCGGCCGATTCGCTCATCTTGACGGCAAACTGCGTCAGGACGTTTTCCGCGCCGCCGTCCGGCGGGGCGCTGGCGGCCAGCACGGCTCCCGGCACGGCCGGGCTGTCCGCGGCTTCGCTGATGCCCGCGATTTCATTGTAGATGTCGCGGTAGGCGCTGGGCGTGGGGGCGATGCGGCGCGTGGCCAGGCGGCGAAACGCCTCGCGGGCGATATCGGCCGGGTTCATCGCCGCAGCGGCGGCGGTATTCGTGGCGCCAGCGGGAGCGCTTGCTGGTGAAGAGGGCAATTTACTGGACATGTAGGCACAGCCTTTTTAGATATTTCTAATTATCCTCATGATATGCGAGTTGGCAAAGAACTTATTGTGCGAGAAGCAAGGAGAAGTCCTGTCAATTCGCCCGATGCCAGCGGGCATGCCGCTTTGCCGTCAATCCACCAGCTGGTTGCGGATGGCGTAATGCGTCAGTTCGGCGCTGTTCTTGAGCTTCATCTTGACCAGCAGGCGGGCGCGGTATTCGCTGACGGTTTTCACGGACAGTTTGAGCTCTTCGGCGATGGCGCCCACGGCCTTGCCCGAGGCGATCATAACCAGCGTCTGGTATTCGCGGTCCGACAAGGTGTCGTGCAAGGCCGTTTCGTGGTCTTCGCCCACCGTGTTGGCCAGTTCCTGCGCCAGCGAGGCGCTGATGTATTTCAAACCTTGCGCCACCTGGCGGATGGCCGTGACCAGTTCGCGCGGCGCACTCTGTTTCGTCAGGTAGCCGGCCGCGCCCGCCTTGAGCGAACGGATCGCGTACTGGTCTTCGCGGTGCATGGAGAGCATCAGCACGGCCAGTTCCGGCTTTTCCTTCTTGATCTGCTTGAGTACCTCGATGCCGCTGCGGTCGGGCAAGGAGATGTCGAGCAGCAACACCTGGCATTTCGAGCCACGGAACAGCTTGATGGCGTCGTGGCCATTTTCGGCTTCGCCGGCAACGATGATGTCGCGCGTATCGGCGAGGATTTGCTTCAAGCCTTCGCGCACGATCGCATGATCGTCGGCGATGAATACCCGGATGGTGGCTTTTTCTTTCATGACTGCGTTGTTTCCTATCTGAATCCCTGCGCCCGGCGGCGGCCCTGTGGCCTCACGGCGGACCGCTTTGCGCTGGTGCGCTGGCTGCAGCCGCTATTATCGCCTCTCGCGGCGTGGTCAGCCGGATTTTTATGCTCAGGATGGTGCCGCCGCCGGGCCCGTCGGCCAGGCTCAGGGTGCCGCCCAGCGCGCTGGCGCGTTCGGCCATGCCGCGGATGCCGAACGATTGCGGCTTGGCCCGGTCGGACAGGCGCATGCCCACGCCATTGTCGGCTATCGACAGGCTGATGTGCTGGCGTTGCCGGGCCAGGCGCACGCTGACCTTGCTGGCCTGCGCATGCTTGGCGATATTCGTCAGCGCCTCCTGGGCAATGCGGAACAGGCTGGTTGCCTGGTCCAGCTCCAGTTCGATATGCTGGCGGTTCGAAATGAACTGGCATTCGATGCCGGCCTGGCGCGCAAATTCCTTCACCTGCCAGTCCAGCGCGGCGACCAGGCCCAGGTCCAGCATGGACGGACGCAAGTCCAGCGAAATGCGGTGCACGGCATCGATGCTGCGGTCGACCAGGGCGTCGACATAATCGGCCTTTTCCTGCAGCAGCGGGTCGTCCGGCGGCAGGCGGCGCGCCAGCATGGCCAGCGCCATCTTGATCGCCGTCAAATTGCCGCCCAGGTCATCGTGCAGCTCGCGCGCCAGGCGCGTGCGTTCATGTTCCTTGACCTTGTCGATATGCGCCGTCAGCTCGGCCAGGCGGGCGCGCGACTGGCGCACTTCGATCTGTTCCAGCCGGCTTTCCGTGATATTCGTCATGATGCCTTCCCACTGCACCGTGCCGTCGGCCAGCGCGCGCGGCGTGGAGCGCAGGTTGATCCATTTGACGTCTTTCCAGGCATCGATCCAGATGCGGCCTTCCCAGTTCCAGCTCCACAAGGCGTTCTTTGAAGCCAGCATCGACTCCAGGTACGAGGCGCGGTCGTCGGCCAGGATCAGCTGGTAGAACAGTTCCGGGCGCGCGTGCAGCTGTGCCGGCCCCAGACCCAGCAGGGCCTGGCAGCCATCGCTGAGGTAGGGAAAGGCGGCGCTGCCATCCGCATGCAGGCAGAACTGGTACACGAGGCCCGGCGTATTCGAGACGATGGCGTTGAAGCGCGACTGCACCTGCGCCAGGGCGGCGGCCGTTGCCTGCGGCGTGCGCAAGTCCTCGCCCTCGGCCAAGAGCAGGGCGCGTCCCTGGCGGCTGGCGCGCGACAGGTGCAGGCTGAGCGAATACAGACTGCCATCGCGGCGCCGCTGCTGCACATGCAGCAGGGTTTGCGCGCCGATGCTGTCGTCCAGGCCCGCCAGCACGGCGGCCAGCTGCTGCGCCTCGAGCTGCGGCGCCAGGGTGAACGGCGTCATCGCCCGCAATTCCTTGCGCGCATACTGCAAGTTGTCGCAGGCGGCATCGTTGGCATCCAGCAATTGCAAGCTGGCCGCGTCGTACAGGTAGATTTCCGGTGCCGCCGCGCGCATGGCGGGCGCCAGCCGGGGAGTGTCGTGCATGGAGTGGCCTTTCTTCATCAGCGGCGGGCGCGCCAGAAGGCGGCAAAGCGGCGCAGCACCCGTGCCGGGCGGGAATTATGGCGGCCTGGCGTGCCCTTGCGCAGGCGCTGCCACCAGGCGCGGCGGGCGCGGCCCAGCGCGGCCGACAGGCGGCTGACGCGGCGCCATGGGCGCGTGGCGCGCAGGCGGGCGATCCAGCGGTCCTTGGTTTCCATGAACAGGCCATGCCAGCGCGCAAACCACGGCAAACTGAGCAGGGTGGGGCGCGTCAGGCTGTACAGGCGGGCCACGGCGGCAGCGCCGCCCAGCTTGGCGATGACGATCACGCCGATGCCGGAAAACGCATGGCCGCGCGCGATCGCCAGCAGGGCCAGCAGCTTGACGGGAAACAGCAGCACGGCCGGCAGCACGAAGATGGCCAGCGCCCAGTACGGCGGCAGGCGCTTGATCCACGCTTCCAGCGCATGCAGGGGCGGAAATTGCGCCACCACCTGCATGATGCGTGCGCCCGTCGCCCACAGCCATTCCTCGATCAGCAGGAAGATGGCGGCCAGGTAGACCAGCGGCGCGAACAGCCAGCGCCTGACTCTGTAGAATTTTTTCATCCGTCTCCGTGTGCGGCGCAGGTTTGCCGCGATTGCCACGATGATACGTCAAAAAAGCCCGTTTGCCCCCGCATTGGGTGTGCCCGAGCCTCCCTGGCGGGGCTACAATAGGCAGATGAATAAAGCCTTTGTAAAAGAATCGGACAACGACGACGATGAGGAAGCGGCCGCGCTGGCGCTGGCCATTCCCGCGGGCGCCAAGAACTACATCACGCCGGCCGGCTACCAGCGCATCAAGGATGAGCTGCTGCAGCTGATCGACGTCGACCGTCCGGAAGTGGTGCGCATCGTGCATTGGGCGGCGTCGAATGGCGATCGTTCGGAAAATGGCGACTATATCTACGGCAAGCGGCGCCTGCGCGAAATCGACCGCCGCATCCGCTTTCTCACCAAGCGCATGGACCTGGCCGCCATCGTCGATCCCAGCGTGCACCATGGCAACGACCAGGTGTTTTTCGGCGCCACCGTAACCTACCGCACCAGCGACGGCGAAACGCACACCATCACCATCGTCGGCATCGATGAATTCGACCCCCTGAACGGCAAGATCAGCTGGGTCTCGCCCATGGCCCGCACCATCACCAAGGCGCGCGAGGGTGACGTGATCACCCTCAACACGCCGCTGGGCGAGCAGGAGCTGGAATTGCTGGAAGTGACGTATCCGGCGCCGGGGGAGGGGTAGTTTGCGGTGGCGCAGGGCGGGCGCTGACAGGCCTGTCAGGCTGGGGCTTTTCCTGATGGGAGTGTCTCATGGCCCGCGTCCAGCGTTTGTTTATGCCGGGCATGCCCTTGCATGTGGTGCAGCGTGGGGCGGATAGGCAAGTTTGCTTCTTTGAATCCGCCGATTGTCTCTGGTATTTGCAGCAATTACAACGCCACTCGCGTACGCAAGGCTGCGCGTTGCATGCCTATGTGCTGATGACGAATCATGTGCATTTGCTGCTCTCTGCGGATAGTGTCCGGGCTGCCTCGCGCATGATGAAGGCCTTGGGGCAGGAGTACGCTCACTACATCAACTGGCGTTACCGTCGTACCGGGCCGCTATGGGATGGGCGCTACAAGTCCTGTGTCGTACAGGATACGACCTATCTGCTGGTATGCCAGCGTTATATTGAACTCAATCCCGTGCGTGCCGGCATGGTGCGCTATCCGGGGCATTACCGCTGGTCCAGCTATCGGTGCAATGCCGAGGGGAAGGACGATGCCTTGGTCCAGCCACATTCACTGTATTTCAGCATGGGGAAAAACCAGGGAGAGCGGCGGCACGCCTATGCCGCTTTATTTCATGCCGATGAGGAAGTAGCGCGGCAGGCTTTGCGTGCTGCCAGCCGTGGCAATGGGGCGGTGGGAAGTGACGAGTTTGTGAGGGAATTGCAAACCCGTAAAGCGTAAGGGCCGGGGTCGGACCCTGAGGGTCCGACCCCAGTCTTTGCCTGGGGGTTTAATTACGTTCGCGCAAGATGCGGTTGACGCCGGCGACGCGGCGCACATTGCGCAGCAGGGCGGCCAGGTGGACGCGGTCCTTGACCTGCACGGTGAAGCGCAGCTGGTCGAGGACGTTGTCCTTGTCTTCGTCCATGCCCACATAGATGATGTTGGCATCCGATTCACCGATTTCGGCGGCCACGCGTGCCAGGATGCCCCGCTCGCTGTTGATCAGTACCTTGATGCGGCAGTCGAAACGGCGGTTCAGTTCGGTTCCCCAGCGCACGGCGATCCAGCGGTCCGGTTCCTTGGCGCGCTGGCGTTTTGCCTGCGAGCAGTCGCTCGTGTGCACGAGCAAGCCCTGGTCGCGGCGCAGCTGGCCGATGATCTGGTCGCCCGGTATCGGCAGGCAGCACGGCGCCAGCTGCACGGAGACGCCTTCGCTGCCGCAGATGGTGACAGGGTCGAGTTCGCTGCCGCTATTGTGTTCCACGGGCATGCTGGCCGCTTCGCCACCGATCAGGCCGAAGATGTGGCGCGCCACCAAGGTGGCCATGCGCTTGCCGATGCCGATGTCCGCGTACAGCTCGTCCATGGAATTGGCGCTCGATTCGTTGAGCAGGCGTTCGACCAGCGGCGCAGGCAGGTCGGCGTCGATGTTCAGGGTTTGCAGCGCCTGCGACAGCAGTTGCTGGCCCAGCGCGATCGATTCAGGCAGGTTGATCGTGCGCAAATGGTGGCGGATGGCCGAACGGGCCTTGCCGGTGCGCACGAACGACAGCCACGTGGGGCTGGGGCGCGACGAGGAATCGGTGATGATTTCCACGATGTCGCCATTGTGCAGCTCGGTGCGCAGGGGTGAGGTTTCGTTGTTGATCTTCACGGCCACCGTCTGGTCGCCGATGCCCGTATGGATCGAGTAGGCGAAGTCGATGGCCGTGGCGCCGCGCGGCAGGGCGATGATCTTCGACTTTGGCGTAAACACGTAGACGGAATCGGGGAACAGGTCGACCTTGACGTGTTCGAGGAATTCGGCCGAGTCGCCCGTCTGCTGCTGGATGTCGAGCAGGGATTGCAGCCAGGCATGCGTGCGCTGCTGCAAGTCGGACGGGTTCGATTCGCCGCTCTTGTACAGCCAGTGCGCCGCCACGCCCGATTCGGCCGTGCGGTGCATTTCCTGCGTGCGGATCTGGAATTCGACGGGCGTGCCGTAGGGACCGATGACGGTCGTGTGCAGCGACTGGTAGCCGTTCAGCTTGCGGATCGCGATGTAATCCTTGAACTTGCCCGGCATGGGCTTGTACAGGCTGTGCAGGGTGCCCAGGGTCACGTAACAGTCGGCAAAGCTGCCCACCACCACGCGGAAGCCGTACACGTCCAGCACTTGCGAGAACGACAAATGCTTGCTGCGCATCTTTTTATAGATGTCGTACAGGGTCTTTTCGCGGCCCGTGACGTCGGCCTCGAGTTCGGCCATGGACAAGGTGCTTTTCACCGCTTCCATGATCTTGTTGACCACTTCGCGCCGGTTGCCGCGCGCCGCCTTGACGGCTTTCGCCAGGGTGCGGTAGCGCATCGGGTACAGGTGCGAGAACGACAGGTCCTGCAGTTCGTGATAAATATTGTTCAGGCCGAGGCGGTGCGCGATCGGCACGTACACTTCCATGGTCTCGCTGGCGATGCGGCGCTTTTTTGCCGCCGTCATGAAGTCCAGGGTGCGCATATTGTGCAGGCGGTCGGCCAGCTTGATCAGGATCACGCGCACGTCGGAGGCCATGGCCAGCAGCATCTTGCGGAAGTTTTCCGCCTGCGCTTCGATCTGGCTCTGGAATTCGATCTTTTCCAGCTTCGACAGGCCGTCGACCAGGTGCGCCACGGGCGCGCCGAAGCGCTCGATCAACTCTTCCTTCTTGACGTCCTGGTCTTCCATCACGTCATGCAGCAGGGCGGCCATGATGGCTTGCGCGTCGAGCTTCCAGTCGGCGCAGATTTCCGCGACGGCGATCGGATGCGAGATATACGGCTCGCCCGAGCGGCGCATCTGGCCCAGGTGCATCTCGTCGGAGAAGCGGTAGGCTTCCTTGACTTTTTTCAGGTCGGCGGGAGACAGGTATTCGGCCAGCTTGTCGGCCAGGTGGCTGACGGAAGCGACGCCCAGCGCTGGCGCTGCGGGAGTGCCGCCTGCGGGGGCGCTGGCGGCGGACGTGCCGGCACCGGGCGCGGAAGCACCCTGTGGTTTTGCCGCCTGGCGCGGGGCCAGGGGCGGCAGTGCTGCAGAAGTCGTGTCGGCTGGGGTCAGACTCATAAAACGTCGCGTTGCTTCACAGTGTGAATAAAGGATACGGTAGAACCAGGGGTCAGCACTGTTCCGGCACGCGGCTTCCCAATTACATCGGGACCTTTTTCAGCATTTCGATGCCGACTTTACCGGCAGCGATTTCACGCAGTGCGACAACGGTAGGCTTGTCCTTGGCTTCCACCTTAGGGGTGTGGCCTTGCAACAACTGACGTGCGCGGTACGTTGCAGCCAGGGTCAGCTGAAAGCGGTTAGGGATCTGTTTCAGGCAATCTTCGATGGTGATACGGGCCATAGTAACTCCTAATAGTGGTGCGTGGCGCTGTGTGAACTGGCGTGCCGAGACGATTATTCTGCGTGCAGGCCCAGCTGGGCGAATAGCGATGCGTTGCGGGCCGCTTGTTGCGCAAACCGGCAACGGGCCGCTCTCACGATCGCGCTCAGTTCGGACAAAGCGACCGTAAACTCTTCATTGATAATAACATACTCGAACTCGGGAGCGTGTGCGATTTCGCCGCCGGCCGCCAGCAGGCGGCGCGTGATCACGTGCGGCTCGTCCTGGCCGCGCTTGTTCAAGCGTTCTTCCAGCGCATCGATCGACGGCGGCAGGATGAAAATGCCGGCCGCGCGGGGGAATTGCTTGCGCACCTGGCGCGCGCCCTGCCAGTCGATTTCCAGCAGGATATCGGTGCCGGCCAGCATCTGCTGTTCCACCATGATGCGCGAGGTGCCGTAGTAATTGCCATGCACTTCCGCCCATTCCAGGAATTCGCCCTGGTCGGCGCGCGCGACAAAGTCTTCCGCTGTCGTGAAGTAGTACTCGCGGCCGTGCTGCTCGCCCGGGCGGGGCGCGCGCGTGGTGGTCGAGATCGACAATTTGATGCCGGGCTCTTGCGCCAGCAATGCATTGACCAGTGTCGATTTGCCGGCGCCCGATGGCGCGGCGACCACGAACAGGCTGCCGGAGAAGGCGGTAGGGTGGCTCATGCGGATCTTTCCATATGCGTGTGATGGCGGCGCCTGCGCTTGCGTGGGCGCCGCCCAATTCGGTATTTTACCAAGAGGCAAGGCAGCGAGCCAGTCCCGCGATGCGCATTGCCGCCCCGCTTGCGCATATTTTGCTTGTTATCCTGAAGAAATAGTTATTTAATTTGGAATGGTTTTTTCTTAATAATTATTTTAACGACAGGATCAACGCATGAAAAATTTCCCGTTCCTCAGTCCTGCCCAGGCCATGCTCCTGCTGCGCGTGGCCATTGCCGTGATGTTCATGGCGCACGCGATCACGCGCATCGCCAATGGCACGATTCCCCGTTTTGCCGGTTTCCTGGAAGACAAGGGTTTTGTCTATGGCCTGGCCGTCGTGTGGGCGATTACCGTCGTCGAGATCGTTTGCGGCAGTTTGCTGATCGCCGGCAAATACACGCGCTGGGCGGCGGCCGGACTGATGGTGATCTGCATCGGCGGCATCGCCATCGTGCATGCGGCCAAGGGCTGGTTCGTGGGCGAGCATGGCGCCGGCGGCGTGGAGTACAGCATCGTGCTGTTTGTTGCCTGCGTCGTCATCGCCGCCGCCGACAAGGGGCGCGCGGGAATCCGCCTGGCCTGACGCCGGGCTTGCGCATCCTTGCCTGCCCTTAGCGGGGCAGCCGGCCCAGCGCGATTTCGCCCGCGTTGAGGACGATGACCCGTCCGTTCACGTCGGTGCAGTCGCGGTTATTGAGGCGCACGACGGCGCTGTCGACCGACACTTCCGCGCCCAGGTTGCTGCGCGAGCAGATGCGGTAGGAAGCGGCGTCGGCGCCCGTGTAGATGGCGGCGCCCCGCTCCTTGAGGGCGAAGCACCCGGACGCGCAGCCTTCGATCGCATACGGCGACAATTGCTGCACCGCCTGTACCGGTTGCGCCTGCGTGCCGGCCGCCAGCAGGGCCAGCACGGCGGCGCAGAGCATCGATGGACGTCGTGCGGCCATGCTTACTCCAGGTTTTGCACTTGTTCGCGCATCTGCTCGATCAGCAGCTTCAGGTCCATCGACGCGTCGGCCAGTTCCTTGACGGACGCCTTGGCGCCCAGCGTATTGGCTTCGCGGTTCAGTTCCTGCATCATGAAGTCGAGGCGCTTGCCCACTTGTCCGCCCTTGGTGAGGATGTGGCGCGTTTCGCCCAGGTGGGCCGACAGGCGCGCCAGTTCTTCCGACACGTCGATGCGGATGCCGTACAGGATGACTTCCTGGCGGATGCGTTCCATGGCGTCCTGGCGCGACAGGGCCGAATTCGAGCCCTGGCTGGCCAGGCCCAGCGCGTCCTGCATGCGCTCGATGGCTTTTTGCTGGAAGGCCGCCACCACTTGCGGAATCAGGGGCGTGATGCGCTTGACGATGGCTTCCATCGCTTCGATGCGCGACACCAGCACGGCTTCGAGCGCCGCGCCTTCGCGCTTGCGGCTGTCGACGAAGGCGGCCACCGTGCGCTTGGTCAGCGCGCCCACATCGGCCTGCAGGGATTCCTGGCCCACTTGCGCTTCTTCGATGACGCCGGGCCAGCGCAGCAGTTCAGCCACCGTCATGACGGGGGCGGACACAAAATGCTGGCCTACTTCGTTTTGCAGGCGCGCCAGTTCGGCCAGCAGGGGCAGGTTCAACGCCTGCGTGCCGGCTGTCGCGGCCTTGCGGCCAAAGCTCAGGCGTACTTCGACCTTGCCGCGCGTGATGGCGGACATGACGGCGGCGCGCAAGTCAGGCTCCAGGGCCCGCAGATCGTCGTTGATCCGGAATTGCAGGTCGAGAAAGCGCGAGTTGACGCTCTTGATTTCAATTGTCAGTGTGCCTGCAGCACCTTCGCTGGTGGCAACCGCGTAGCCTGTCATGCTTGAAATGCTCAAAGGATTCCCCGATTTGATCTTGTATACAGTCACTTATACACTTAATCAGCCAGCGCAGGCAATACCGCCCGCGCCGCAAAACAGGACCGAAGAGCACGATGGCCTGAAAATTGCTGAATAGTGTGCGTTTTACGGCATTGTAAAGAAAATTGTGTTTGGCGGGGCAGGATTGTAGGGATCATGTGTGCACCGCCCGCCATTGCGCCCTGCGCTGTTGCATGACTGCAAATAGACGGGCGCGCGATGGTAGAATCGCTGCCGCAACCCCAATCACACAGGACACTCCCATGACATTTGAATCCCGCCCGAGCGGCCGCGCCGTCGATGCGCTGCGCGCCATCCGCATCACCCGCCAGTACACCAAGCATGCCGAAGGTTCGGTGCTGATCGAGTGCGGCGACACCAAGGTCATCTGCACCGCCAGCATCGAAGACAAGGTGCCGGGCTTCCTGAAAGGCAAGGGCCAGGGCTGGTTGACGGCCGAGTACGGCATGCTGCCCCGCTCGACGCACACGCGCATGGACCGGGAGGCGGCGCGCGGCAAGCAGTCCGGCCGCACGCAGGAAATCCAGCGCCTGATCGGCCGCTCGCTGCGCGCCGCCTTTGATTTGCAGGCCTTCGGCGAACGCACGCTGCACCTCGATTGCGACGTGATCCAGGCCGATGGCGGCACGCGCACGGCCTCGATCACGGGCGCCATGGTGGCCGCGTATGACGCGTTTTCCCAGCTGCAGGCGCGCGGCGCGATTGCCGCCATCCCCGTGAAAAGCTTTGTCGCCGCCATCTCGGTGGGCGTCTACCAGGGCATGCCGGTGCTGGACCTGGACTATGTGGAAGACTCGGGCTGCGACACGGACATGAACGTGGTGATGACGGAAGCGGGCCACTTCATCGAAGTGCAGGGCACGGCCGAAGGCGCCGCGTTCGACCGCGCGGGCATGAACCGCTTGCTGGACCTGGCGCAGGGCGGCATCGCCGACCTGATCGTCATGCAGAAGCAGGCGCTGGGCCTGTAATCTTTACGTAGATTTACACAGTGCCGCCCCCCGCGTGGGGCAAATAGCCCACAGCTGCCGCTTCCGATGGCGGCGGCGGGACGCGGTGAGGGGGGCGCAAAAGGTTTACAATGTCGGCACTTCATGCCGCCACCGAACGGGTGGCCGCTCAACCGGATATCGCCCCATGACCCAACGCCTCATTCTCGCCTCCAACAACGCCGGCAAGCTCAAGGAATTCAACGAGCTGCTCTCGACCATCGGTTTTTCCGTCCACGCCCAGGGCGAGTACGACGTCCCGGAAAGCGAGGAACCGTTCCACACCTTCGTTGAAAACGCGCTGCAAAAGGCGCGCCACGCGGCTCGCCTGACGGGCTTGCCGGCGCTGGCCGACGATTCCGGCGTGTGCGTCAACGCGCTCGGCGGCGCCCCCGGCGTGTACTCGGCCCGCTATGCAGGCGAGCCGAAATCGGATGCCGCCAACAGCGCCAAGCTGATCGCCGACCTCGAGGCGCATGCCGACAAGTCCGCGTATTACTACTGCGTGCTGGTCTACGTGCGCCATGCGGACGACCCGCAGCCGGTGATCGCCGACGGTCGCTGGAATGGCGAAATGATTGCCGCGCCGCGCGGCCAGGGCGGCTTCGGCTACGATCCGCATTTCTATATTCCTGCGCTGGGCAAGTGCGCGGCCGAACTGACGTCCGATGAAAAGAACGCGCTGTCGCACCGCGGCCAGGCCCTGCGCGCGCTGGTGGAAAAGCTGCGATGATCCCGATCAAACTGGTGGGCGCCGTTGCCAAGTCGGCAGCCAAGCCGGGCGTTTCGCCCGCGCCGCAGGACGGCATTTCCGGCGCGGCGGGCGCGGCGCTGAAGTATCTGCAGCCGGGCGCGCTGAACCTGACGGCCCTGCCGCCGCTGTCGCTGTACATCCATTTCCCGTGGTGCGTGAAAAAATGCCCGTACTGCGATTTCAATTCGCACGAAGTGCGCGGCAGCTTCCCGGAAGCCGAATACCTGGCGGCCCTGCGCCTGGACCTGGAAATGGCGCTGCCGCTGATCTGGGGCCGCAAGATCCACACCATCTTCATCGGCGGCGGCACGCCCAGCCTGATGTCGGCGGCGGGGCTGGACCGGCTGATGTCGGACGTGCGCACCTTGCTGCCGCTGGAGCCCGATTGCGAAATCACCATGGAAGCCAATCCGGGCACGTTTGAAACGGAAAAATTCAAGTCCTACCGGGCCAGCGGCATCAACCGCCTGTCGATCGGCATCCAGAGCTTCAATGGCCGCCATCTGCAGGCGCTGGGACGCATCCATGACGACGCCGAGGCGCGCCGCGCGGTGGAGATCGCGCACGCCCACTTCGATAATTTCAACCTCGACCTGATGTACGCGCTGCCCACGCAAACCTTGGCCGAGGCGCAGCAGGACCTGGAGACGGCGCTGTCGTTCGCGCCGCCGCACCTGTCGCTGTACCACCTGACCCTGGAGCCGAACACCCTGTTCGCCAAGTACCCGCCCGTGCTGCCGGACGACGACGAGAGCGCCGACATCGCCGACATGGTGGCTGCGCGCGCGGCGCAGGCCGGCTACGGCCGCTATGAAGTGTCGGCCTACGCGCAGCCGGGCCGCCAGGCAAAGCACAACCGCAACTACTGGGAATTCGGCGACTATCTGGGTATCGGCGCGGGCGCCCATTCGAAGATCTCGTTCCCGCACCGCGTGCTGCGCCAGGCCCGCTACAAGCAGCCGAAGGCGTACATGGATGCGGTCATCGCCGGCAACCCCGTGCAGGAAGAGCGCGAGCTGGCGCGCGAGGAGATGGGTTTCGAGTTCATGCTCAATACCCTGCGCCTGACGCAGGGCTTTTCGCCCAACCTGTTCGCCGAGCGCACGGGGCTGGCCATCAACGCCATCGAGCAGCCGCTGAATGCGGCCGAAGCGAAAGGCTTGCTGTACCGCGACCACCAGATCATCCGCCCGACGGAACTGGGATTGCGCTTCCTGAACGACCTGCAGCAGATGTTCCTGGAAGATTAGTGCGTGGCGGCGGCGCGCAGGCGCTGCAGCTTGGCCGCGTACAGCCCGTGATCGCTGCGCGTGGTGCTGGTTTCCAGTGCCAGTTCCAGCTGCCTGCCCGCCTGCGCCATCTGTCCCAGGCGGGCATACGCCTGCGCCAGCCAGAAGTGGAATTCATGGTAGTACGGATCGCGCGCAAGTTCACGGCTGAACAGCCGCGCGGCTTCCTGGTACTCGCCTTTCTGCATGGCTGTCTTGCCCAGGTTGAAGTAGTGGAACGGCGGTTGCGGCTGCAAGGCCAGCAGGCGCCGGCGCAGGGGCAGGGCCTCTTGCGCCATGCCCGACGCTTCCAGCGCTTGCGCCAGGTTCGACAGCAGCACCGTATTGTCCGGCGAGCGCGTCAGCGCATGGGCCAGGGTGCGCCGCGCCGCCGCCAGGTCGCCATGGCGGAACTGGATCACGCCCAGGGTGTTGTAGGCGCCGCTGAACGACGGGTCCTGCCCGATGGCGGCCCTGGCCCACCAGTAAGCCTGGTCCAGCTGGCCTTCGCTCATGGTCTCGGCGGCGCGGTTGTTCATGTACATGGCAACGATGGTTGCCTCGTCGAGTTCGCGCGTGCGATAGCTGCCCATCTCCCCGGACGGCAGGAAATCGATCACCATCATGCCCTTGGCATCGTACCTGCCGGACTTGTCGTCCAGCCGCTGGCCCAGTACGAGGTTGACGTGGCCGGCGACAAAATACATGTTGCCGCTGCGGCTCCAGCTTTCCTCGCCCAGCACTTCCTGGTAGCGCACGGTCAAGCCCATTTCATGCGCCAGCGCCGCCGTCATGATCACCAGCGACAGGCAGTTGCCCTGGCGCGCGGCAAACGTTTCGCGCGCATTGCGGGTCAGCTCCGCATCGTATTCCAGTTGCAGCCGGGTCTTGTCGTACAGCGCGTCGTAGAGCGCCGCGCGGTCGTTCTTGTGGCGCGCTTCGCGCCGCACTTCCGTGCGCACATACTGCCGCATGGTGTCGTCGAGGGCAAAGACCTGGCTGGCGTCGATGGCGGCGGCCGGCGCGAAATCGGCGTCATTGAAGATGGGGGGCACGCTGGCGGGCGGGGTGGCGGCGCAGGCTGCAAGGGCGGCGCAGAGCAGGGCGGCGCCCACGCGCATGAGGCGCTGGGCGGTAACAAGATAGGGGCGCATGGTCTCTCCCTGGAGGCGCCGGCTTGTGCATGTCGCGGTGGCGCGCCAGTCCCACCTGAAACCAGTATCGGCGCGCCTGGCGCCGCTGTCAAATACTTTGCTGGCCGGGCCGTGCGCCAGCCTTAAAACTCTTCCCAGTCCTGGTCGCCGGCGATATGGGCTGGCGTTTTGTGCGGTGCAGCACCAGCCGTCCTGGCAGGGGCTGGCGTGGGGGCCTTGGTTAGCGGCTTGCGTTGCGCGCCTGGTCCTGCATGCTTTCGGCCGCCGCTGCCGCTTCTTCCACCAGGGCCGCATTTTGCTGCGTCACCTGGTCCATCTGCGCGATGGCCTGGTTGACCTGGTCGATGCCCATGCTTTGCTCGGCGCTGGCGGCAGTGATCTCGGCCATGATGTCGGTGACGCGGCGCACGCTGTCGACCACTTCGCCCATGGTGCTGCCCGCCTGCTGCACCAGCCGGGTGCCGTTGTTGACCTGTTCCACGGAGTCGCCGATCAGGGTCTTGATTTCGCGCGCCGCCGCGGCCGAACGCTGCGCCAGGCTGCGCACTTCCGTGGCGACGACGGCAAAGCCGCGTCCCTGCTCGCCGGCCCTGGCCGCTTCGACGGCCGCATTCAATGCCAGGATATTCGTCTGGAAGGCGATGCCGTCGATGACGCCGATGATGTCGACGATCTTGGTCGATGCCGTGTCGATGGCGCCCATGGTGTCGACCACCTGGCTGACGATGCTGCCGCCCCGTTCGGCCACGCCGGAAGCGGCTACCGCCATCTGGTTGGCCTGGCGCGCATTGTCGGCATTCTGCTTCACGGTGCTGGTCAGTTCCTCCATCGACGACGCCGTCTCTTCCAGCGAACTGGCCTGCTGCTCCGTGCGCGCCGACAAGTCCTGGTTGCCCGCAGCGATTTCGCCCGATGCCGTGGCAATCGCGTTGGTGCCCGTCTGCACTTCCGACACCACCTTGCGCAGTGCCTCGTTCATGCCGTGCAGCGCGCGCATCAGGTCGCCGATCTCATCGCTGGCAGGCGTGCCGAAGTGCGTGCGCAGGTCGCCGTCGGCCACCGTTTCAGCCACTTTCACGGCAGCCTTCAATGGCTGCGTGATCGAACGCGTGATCAGCCAGGCGCAGACGCTGCCCAGCGCCACCACCAGCACGCACAGGGTCAGCAGCAGGGTAAAGCTGCGTTCATTGGCCGCTTCAATGGCTTGCGCCGTGGCGTCGATGGCCTTGCGCTGCTGCGCCAGCAGGGCCTTGACGTTGTTCTGGTAATTGGTGGCGGCGGGCGCGAAGCTGTCGCGGTAGGTGCGTTCCGCCTGCGCCGCGTTGCCCGCCTTGCGCGCATTCATGACCAGGGTCTTGGCATCCTGGTATTTGACGCGCTCGGCGATGGATGCCTTGAAGATGCTCTTTTCTTCGTCGCTGTCGAGCAGCGCTTCGATCTTCTTCAGCAGTTCGCTGCCCTGTTTCGTGCTGTCGGCGATGGTGTCGGCAAATACGTTCGACAGCGTTTCATCGGTGCTCCTGGCGATCATCGAGGTGCGCGCGATGGCCGAGTAAATCAGCACATACCAGTCCGAGACAAGGCGTTCCTTGGCCAGCGGTTTTTCCATCATTTGCCGGGTCGCTTCCGCATTCACGCGGGCGCTGTACAGTGCGTACGAGGTGGAGATCACGGACAGCAGCAGCACCAGCGCGAAGCCTGCAGCCAGGCGCGTGCCGATACGAAGGTGGGAGAGGGCGTGCATGGTGGGACTCCTGTCGCAAGGGGAATTGAATTGCCTGTGCGACATAGTATGCACTGATTAGTGACCAATAGGCGAGGGAAAAGCGCGCTTGTTTCGGCGCCTGTTGCAGCCACGCCCGTGCTACAGATCGCCCGCCTGGCGCAGGTCCGGCTGCTCTGCCCAGCGGGCGAAGGCGGCGGCCATGCGCTCGCTTTCTGCGATGGCGCGGCGCCAGTCGCGCATGCGCGCCGCGTGGTCCTGGCCGTAATGGGGAAAGTCGCGCCGGTCCGGTAGTTTGCCATTGGGCAAGCTGGCCACGAAGGCGGGCGAGGGCGAGACGAGGATCATGTTGTCGAGCGCGCTATCGCCGCTGCGGGCGCGGCGCCAGGGCATGGCTTTGTCCAGCCAGCCCGGCACGATATGGTCGGCAAAGTGCGGGTACAGCACCAGGTCCGGTTCGCGCTGGTAGGGCAGGTGCAAATGGTAGTCGACCAGGCCGCCGTCCCAGTAACGTCCCGGCGGCGCGCCGGCGATGTCCGTGACCGCGTCGAGCACCAGCGGGATGGAACCGGAGGCCAGCAGCGCGTCGCGCAGGTTGTCCTGCGCCAGCGGCACGAAATGGGAATGAAAGGCGTCGAAGCGCGAGCGCAGCCAGCTGGCGCCATCGGGACCCGCATGGAACACCGCGCGCTCGAGCGACGCGGCCAGGCGCGCGCGCGCCACGGCATTGCCGGCGGCGGCCAGCAGGAAGCCGCGCCGGTCGCGCCATTTTCCCGGTTGCGCCAGGGCGCCGATGCCGCGCACGGCCAGCACCGACAGGCTATGCCGCGCGTGCTGCAGCAGTTGCGCATCCTGGCCATCGAGGACGGCGTCGAGCAGGGCGCGGCACGTGCGGCTGACGTGCGCCGCATCGGGTTTGTCGGGGTAGCGCTGGCCCACGTATTCGCGCACCAGGCGGCGCTGCGCGGCGACCGGGTCGGGGAACACGGCGGCGGCCATGCGCCAGGCGCCGATCGAGGCGCCGACAAACTGGCGCGCACGGGGCGCCTGCGGCAGAAAGTCGCCGAACAGCCAGCAATCGAGCTGGTGCAGGATCAAGCCTTTTGGCCCGCCTGCCGCGGCGGGAACGATGGCGACGTCAAGCGCGCGCAAGCCGTTTTCGGCGATGCGGGCGCGGGCGCGGCGGCCCAGGCGGATGGTGATTGGCGATTGCATGGGCGATGGAATAGGCAAGCGGAAAGTAGGAAGCGGCAAGCGGACTGTAGCCTTGTATTCTACCTTCAGCATGGCGCCGCGACACAGTTGTGCGCGCGATAGTCACATTGTTGGTATTAGTTATTTTCTTTTGGGCAAGCATTCTCTTGAGAAATATTGCATAATACTCGGCGTTAAGTTTTTGGCATGTGCCAAGGATGTGTCACGCCTTTTTTACTGGAATAGTATGCAATTGAATCACGCTTTTGTTTTGACCCTCATCGCCGGCTCCCTCGTCGCCTGCGGCGGTGGCGGTTCGTCCTCCCCAGCCGACCCGGTAGTGGCCGTGAATCCGCCCGTCGTGCCCGTCACGCCGCCCGTGGTACCCGTCACGCCGACTGCCACTGGCGAAGACACGGGCTCCGTCAGCGCCCGTTTCGTCAATGGCGACAACAGCCGTTTCGTCTTTACGTCGATCGGCTTGCAGAGCAATGGCAAGGCCAGCACGCTGGTGCAGGACAGCTCCGGCGCCTTGAGCACTATCGGCAGCATCGTCCTGACGGGCAATCCGTCCGTGACGCGTGACATCAGCGGCGACGCCGCCTTCGCGCAGGGCCGCTGGTTCAAGGGCGCGTTCAGCAGTATTTCCGGCGCCACGACCTTGACCGGCAACAATGCCAGCGCGCATTACGTCGCCTATAACGTGCTCGCCGCACTGCCAGCGAGCGGCACGTTCACCTGCGATGCGGGCGCGTTCACGTCGCCAAGCTATACGGGCGGCAGCAGCGTCCCGTCGAGCGCCAACTTCGGCACGGCCAGCGGCAATGCCAGCCTGTCCTTCGATGGCTCCGGCGCCAAGGTGGCACTGACCATCGACGCCAGCGCCGGCGGCAGCACGGGCAAAGTGACGGCGACCACCACCCTGGCTTCGGCAGCGTCGAGCAGCATCACCGGCGGCTATCTGTCGAATGGCACGGGCGCGCAGCTGATGCTGGGCGACGGCGGCACCGGCCGCTATCTGCTGCTGGCAGCCTACAAGGCGCAGCTGGCCAACGGCGCCAATTACCAGGGCGTAGCGACCTTCCGTTGCTCCTGATCGTCCGGGCATGAAAAAAGCGGCGCCGTGCACTGCACGGACGCCGCTTTTTTTACGCCTGTCGAAATGAAACGATCAGCGCAGTGCCGCGATCATCTGTTTCAGCTTGCCGGAATCGACGCAGAAGGCGCGGATGCCTTCGGCCAGTTTTTCCGTCGCCATCGCGTCTTCGTTCATCATGAAGCGGAAGGCTTCTTCGTTCAGCGACATTTGCACGATGTTGGTCGACGGCGCCGCTTCGGCGCTCAGCTTGCGCTCCACCGGCGCATCGCTGTCGGCCAGCTTTTGCAGCAGGTCGGGGCTGATGGTGAGCAGGTCGCAGCCGGCCAGTTCGAGGATTTGCGAGGTGTTGCGGAAGCTCGCGCCCATCACCTCGGTCTTGTAGCCGAACTTGCGGTAGTAATTGTAGATGCGCCGGACCGACTGCACGCCCGGGTCTTCCGCGCCCACGTAGTCGATGCCCGTCGATTTCTTGTACCAGTCGTAGATGCGGCCGACGAACGGCGAAATCAGCTGCGCGCCCGCTTCGGCGCAGGCGATGGCCTGGGCCAGCGAGAACAGCAGGGTCATGTTGCAGCGGATGCCTTCCTTTTCCAGGATGGCGGCGGCGCGGATGCCTTCCCAGGTGGAGGCGATCTTGATCAGCACGCGCTCGCGCGCAATGCCCGCGTTCGAATACAGGGCGATCAGGTCGCGGCCCTTGGCCACCGTGCCTTCCGTATCGAACGACAGGCGCGCATCGACTTCGGTGGAGACGCGGCCGGGGATGGTCTGCAGGATTTCCACGCCAAACGCGATCAGCAGGCGGTCGATGATTTCAGCGGTGGAGGCGTTCGGATGGTCGCGCACGGCCTTTTCCAGCAGCGGCTTGTATTCATCCTTCTGCACGGCCTTCAGGATCAGCGACGGATTCGTCGTCGCGTCGCGCGGCGTGTAAGCCTGGATCGATTGGAAGTCGCCGGTGTCGGCCACTACGGTAGTAAATTGCTTCAGTTGTTCGAGTTGGTTCATGGCTGCACGGGAAAGAGTGAAAGGGCTTGCCGGGCTATTGTACCGAATCCACTGCATGAAGCATCCACTATTGTCTGTCCCGCGCACTACTTGCTCAATTGAATCTTGCTTTTTTGAGAACTCGCGCATAATTGTCCGGACTTGTTTAATTTGCACATTGTTCTGATGGCTAATGTACGGCGCCACCAGCCACTATCCAGATGAAGAGCATCCTTTGACACAAGAGATCGTTAGCGCCCTGGCCGCCTTCAACGGCGCGACCAGGCTATATGCATTGTCCATCGGCGGCCAGGGGCAGGAAGCGGACGCCGCCGATTTGCTGGTCGAAGCGTTTGCCAGCGACGAGCGGTTGCAGGAAGTCGGCGCGCGCGACATCATCGCCCTGTCCACCAGCGCCCATGTGGCGCTGGCGTCGCTGCTGGGCCAGCCGGCCAGCCTGCACATCAGCCTGGCCGACGGCACGCGCATGCCGTTTTCCGGCTATATCAGCGAAGCGGCCATGCTGGGCAGCAATGGCGGACTGGCGCGCTACCGGCTGCGCCTGACGCCGTGGCTGTGGCTGCTGACGCAGGTGCGTAACAGCCGCGTCTGGCAAGACAAGAGCGTGAGCGCCATCGTCGACGAGGTATTCTCGGCCTATGCGCCGCACGCGCGCTGGCGCTGGAGCGATGAATCGGGCCCGTTCATGCAGGACGCGGGCGAGCGCAGCTATTGCTGCCAGTACCGCGAATCCGATTTCGACTTTGTTCGCCGCCTGCTGAGCGAAGAAGGGCTGGCCTGGCGCTTCGAGCAGCAGGAGAGCGAACAGTGGCTGGTGTTGTTCGCCGACAGCAGCCAGACGTGCGCCACGCCGGAAGACGCCAGCAGCGCGCAAGGGGGCGGCTTGCGTTTTCACGGCGCCAGGGTCGGCGAGCCGGGCGACACGGTGCAAGCCGTGTATGCGCGGCGCAGCCTGCATGCGGGAATCTCCACCGTGCTCAGTTATGACTACAAGGCCAAGAAGGCCGTGGCGGCCAGCGTGCCGGCCAGGCAGGCCGTTGGCGGTCAGAATGCGCCCGCGCTGGAAAGCTATGATGCCCCTGGGCAATATTGGTATGCGAACGGGGCCCAGGCCCGGCGCTACGCCGAATTGCAGATGCAGTCGCACGAGGCGCGCGCCCACGTGTGGCATGCGCGCTCGACCGTGCGCACCTTGCGCGCCGGCACCCGTTTTACCTTGACGCAGGGGCCGTTGCAGCAAGCTGGCGATGAGTCGCCTTCCTATGTCGTGCTGCGCGTGGCCAGCGTCGGCGTCAACAATCTGCCGTCGGCCGCGGCTGCCGGACTGGCTGAACTGTTTGGTCCCTTGCCGCCATTGCTGGAGGAAACGATGCCCGATCTGGGGCAGGGTTTGCCCGACTTCCCCGCTGTCATTGCGCAGGCGCAAGCCAGCGGTTATGCCAACGGCGTCGAGATGATAGCCGCGGCTACGCCATGGCGGCCAAGCGGTGTGGACGGCGATGCGCGCCATCACCCGAAACCCACGGCCTTCGGCAGTCAGAGCGCCATCGTGGTGGGGCCCGATGGCGGCGCGCGCGCCAGCGGCGGCAGCGAGATCCATTGCGACAGGCTGGGCCGGGTGCGCATCCGCTTTCACTGGCAGCAGGACGGCAACGCCACTTGCTGGGTGCGCGTGGCGCAGCGTTCGGCAGGCGGCGGCATGGGCAGCCAGTTCCTGCCGCGCATCGGCCAGGAAGTGCTGGTGCAATTCCTGGAAAACGATATCGACCGCCCCATCATCGTCGGCGCCCTGTACAACGGACAGGGCGAGGGCGGTGTCGCACCGACTCCGGGCGGCGTGGCCGATCAGCCGTCCGATGCGGGCGTATTCGACCCTGCGCGCGACCATGTCCCGTCGGCGCAGGGCAATGTGGCGGGCGGTAACAGTCCCTTGTGGCATGGCGCGGCGGGCGGCGCCGCCAGCCACCGCAACGACGCGGCGCAATGGGGCATCCGCAGCAAGGAATTCGGCGGCGCCGGTGCCGGTGCCGGCTACAACCAGCTGCTGTTCGACGACACGGACCAGCAGGGCCGCATCCAGCTCAAGAGCAGCCATGGCGCCAGCGAGCTCAATCTGGGCCACCTGGTGCATGCGGCCGACAATTACCGGGGCAGCCTGCGCGGCACGGGCGCCGAGCTGCGCACCGACGATTACGGCGCCGTGCGGGCCGGGGCCGGACTCCTGATTTCCAGTTATCTCGTCAACCATGACGCGCAGGCGCGCGACCCGGCCGGCGACAATGCGCCCGGCATGGTCTTGCTCAAGCAGGCGGCCAAGCTGGGCGCAACCTTCAGCGCCGCCGCCGTCACGCACGAGACCGTGGCGTATGCGGGCCATCTCGGCGCGGCCAGGGCCGATGCCAGCGTGCTCGACGAGAAGGCGGCGCCCTTGGCCGCGTTCCTGACGACAGCCTCGGGCATGCTGAGCCAGGACGATACGGCCGCCGCCAGGCGCGACGCGGCCGCCAAACCCACCAGTCCCGGCGACGACAAGCTGCCGCACAGCAGCGACGCCATCATCGCCATCGCCGCCCGCGCGGGGCTGGGTGTGCTGGCCGGCAAGGACATCCAGATGGCGAACGGCGAAACCGTGTCGCTGATGAGCGGCCTCGATACGCAATTTGTCGGTGGCGGCCAGCTGCGCGTGCACGCGGGCCAGGCCATCGGCACCCTGGGCGGCGTGGTCAAGGCGGGCGACGACAATATCGGCCTGCAGCTGATCGCCGCCAGGCAAGCCATCGACCTGCAGGCGCAGGCGGACGTGCTCAAGGTGCAGGCGCGCGACGACGTCCATGTGGTCAGCGCCACGGCGCACATCGACTGGGCGGCGGCAAAAAGCATCCGCCTGTCGACGGCGGGCGGGGCAAATATCACGATCGAGGGCGGCAATATCACCATCCAGTGCCCGGGCAAGATCACGGTGCATGCCGGCAAGAAGAGTTTTAGCGGGCCGGAGCGGCTGGCTTATCCGTTGCCCAGGTTTTCCCGTTCCATATGCAAACGATGCAGGCTTAATGCCGCCAAATCAGGTTCGCCTTTTTCCATGGTGGAAGAGTGAATAAGCAAAAACAATCGTTAGAGGAGCATGACTAAGTGGGTATTAATATGTTTCCCTCTGACTGGAAAGTATCATTGCATATGCGCCTGAAGGCATTTCGCTGTCAGTTTCCCGAGGCGTATATTTATGCGTTGATCGATGGTGTTTTTGACGAGTCGTGTTATCCATTGCTGAAGCGCGCAAAGCATCTGCGATATGAGGCGTTGTTTGCCGGTACGCCAGGTGCGAATAAAGAAACTTTGTCCATCTCGCCGCTGCTGGTTGAATTTGGCGATACAGGTCGTTCTATTTGGGAACGGCTGCTTGAAAAAACCAATGGTCATCCGGCGCTCAGTTTGATTGTCTCGCCTGAGCCGCTGAATCAACTGGCGGCCCGCTTGGCGCCCTGGTGCATCGTCGATGCCGCAGACTATACGGTGGCGTTGTCGTTCGCCGATACCCGCATTTTGCCGCAACTTTTCAAGACCTTGACGGCGCAGCAGTTGGGCCAGCTTTGTGGGCCGGCACACCATTGGCAATATGTCATGCGCAAAGGCGACTGGAGTGATTTGACGTTGCCTGCTGAAGCGCTTCCGGCGGCGGTTGGCATATCGTTAAGCGAGCAGCAATGCGCTCAACTGATGCGTGCGGCGGAAGGCGACGGTATCCTGTTCCAAGTGCGCGCGACTAGCCCTCGCTTGTTAGAACCTTATACTGCAGAACACGCCCATGCCCTGGTCGAATATTGGCTGGATTGTGCAGATCATGCACGGCTCGAAGCACCGCCAGACCGATTTGACGTATGTATATTTGGCCTCGAAAATCCAGGCCTGCGAGCACGGCCGCAACTTGCGTCCTGGCTAGCTGAACCTGCACAGGCACAAGTGCCAGCTGCATTGTTTGAACGATGGCTGGCAGAGCAATACTCTGTCGATGTGTCGACGTTATCGGTGGAGACAAAGTCATGATTGTCTTGTTCAGGCAGTGGCTGTGGCGAGGCCTCCTGCTGGCCGCGTGTCTACCCTGCCTCGCCATGGCCGCGAGCATCCAGGCGCTGAATTACTCTTCGCGCGAAGTCGATTACATCGCGGTTGAAAATCCTGGCAATACCAACAGCGGCGGCGGTGGCGATTCGATCCGTCCATACGGGCAGGGCGGATCGATATGCTGTTTCAGCGTGCCGGAAAAGTGGCATGCGGATTTGAAGGTGGTGGTGGTCTATCAGTTGTCCCCGGACCCGACCTTTCATCGCGAGACGGTCAGCATTCCACCGTATCCGGATGGGAAGGGAGGTGATATCTGGCTGATCGTCTATGAAGATGGCAGCGTGGGTGCCGTGGTGTCGCTTTACGGACCGAGCCGACCGGAGTGGCCGGGAAAAATCAAGGGGTATCCGGTGCCGACGAAGGAGTATCAGGCACAGCGTCGTAAGGCAAAAATAGAATTGGAAAGAAAATGGTTAGATACTATGGAAAAAGGATTGGAACGTAATAGTAATAAGATGACGGCCACTGAAATTGATGAATTAAAGGATGCAATTGAGTATAAGAAGAAACTCATTCAGAGCCTTGAGTGAATGCATCCATGACTGATTTTTTTACCGCTAGTTATTCTTCTTAAAAAAATGAGTCAACAGATTCATCCAAGTTTTTTGATGACGAGACAGAACTGAAAATATTAGGTGATTTAGTCAAAAAAGGGAATTTCCCACCCCAGGCTTTCCCCTAGATGCGATGCGAATCCAATTTTCGGTTTCTTTTTTGACGGCACCAAAAATAATATGGAGCAGGATGTGGCGTTTCACTCGCACAGCAACGTGGCGCGCTTGTATCGTGCATTTTCCGGCGGTAAAGATACGCATGGCAGTGACGCCAGGCTATGCAAACTGGATACGCAACTGACCGTTAGCAATGGCGCCAAGGCACGCGCTCTGAGTCTTGGCATTGATGCATAAGGATGAAATCATGAATACCTTACTCAAGCACCAACTATGGCGAGGCCTCTTGCTGGCCGTATGTTTACCCGGCGTCGCCATGGCCGCGAGCATTCAGGCGCTGAATTATTCTGCGCGCGAAGTCGATTACATCGCGGTTGAAAATCCGGGCAATACCAACAGCGGCGGTGGTGGCGATTCGATCCGTCCATACGGGCAGGGCGGATCGATATGCTGTTTCAGCGTGCCGGAAAAGTGGCATGCGGATTTGAAGGTGGTGGTGGTCTATCAGTTGTCCCCTGACCCGACCTTTCATCGCGAGACGGTCAGCATTCCGCCGTATCCGGATGGGAAGGGAGGTGATATCTGGCTGATTGTCTATGAAGATGGCAGCGTGGGAGCCGTGGCGTCGCTTTACGGACCGAGCCGACCGGAGTGGCCGGGAAAAATCAAGGGGTATCCGGTGCCGACGAAGGAGTATCGGGATGAGCGTCGTAAGGATAAATTAAAGAGAGAGAAAAATACGCTCGATTTTTTGGAAAAAAGATTACAGCGCGATTTTTATACTCTTTCAGATGAAAAGATAAAAGAAAAAAAAGAAATTATTGAGTTTCAAAAAAAAATTGTCCAAAGTTTAGAAGGGAATGTGCGATGACAGCTTTTTTGGTTGAAAGCTATTCTGCTGATAAAACTGATCCATCTGATAAAGACCGTTTTTTTGACGGAATAGATGAAATGGATAAAATTATAAAATTCATGAAGGCGCGTGAATGTCCACTTCCCGGTTTCCCTCCGCCATGTGATGTCAATCTGTTTTTCGGTTTCTTCTTCGACGGCACCAATAATAATATGAAACGGGATCTGGCATTTCATTCGCATAGTAATGTGGCGCGCTTGTATCACGCATTTCCAGGTGATAAAGACACGCATGGCAGCGAGGCGTGGCCGGACTTGGAGACAAAATATCACAAGAGTTACTTTCGCACCTACGTTCCGGGAGTGGGCACGCGTTTCGACGAGGTTGGCGATACGGGAGAGGGATTTAGCGCTCTCACCAGCGACCGGGCGCGCGGCCTGGCCTTTGCCTACAAGGGAGAAAATCGCATCATCTGGGCATTGGTGGAAGCATTGAATAATGTGCACAGATATTACACCGATGCTCCCCTGGTGGATGACAAGACGTTTAAACAGGACTTCAATACGCTCAGTTTGCCCAGCAAAGTGCAGCCTTCACAGGCGCTGGTGCACGCTTTCACGCAGGCTTTGCAAAAGTTGCACAGCAATTTGCGGCCATTTGTGCCAACCGATGCGCAGGCGAAAAGCGTCAATAAAGGCAAGGTGCTCAATATCTTCGTGTCGATGTTCGGTTTCTCGCGTGGCGCAGCCGAAGCGCGCTCGTTTGCCAACTGGTTCATCTGGTTATGCAAGCTCGATGCGCAACTGACCGTTAGCAAGGGCGTCAAGGCTCGCCAGTTAAGTATTGGCACTATCGAGGTGACCTTCGACTTCATGGGCCTGTTCGATACCGTCGCTTCGGTTGGCCTGGCGGCGTCAGTGCCCCTCCCGAACAGGATGGTGGATGGACATGGCGGCTGGGCCGACGCCGAAGTGTCGCTCAGAATACCTACGTCACCGGGACCAAGCCAGTGCCTGCATCTGGTGTCGGCGCATGAAGTGCGCCGGTCTTTTCCCTTGGACTCCGTTGCTTACCTGGGCAATATTCCCCCTAATTGCAGGGAAATTGTTTTTCCTGGTGTTCATTCGGACATCGGAGGCGGCTATCTGCCGCAAGAACAAGGGCGCGGTACAGATCCAAGTGGTGGCGATTTGATGTCGCGCATTACGTTGGCCACGATGTACCGGGCTGCCCGCCTGGCCGGGGTGCCGCTGAAGTTGGAAGAGGCCAGTGAAGCGACGAAGCGGGCCTTTCGCATCGATCCGCGGACTATAACCACCTTCAATGCGTATATCGGCTTTTGCCATGCGCAGCAAGGCGCTGAACCCTCATTGCGGCTACATAGGATCATGGAATTCCAGCACATGCTGTACATACAGTGGCGCAAGAAAATGCTAGGCAAGATGGGAGATTTACCGAATGTCAAGAATTTGGCAACAAGCTATAAAAGCGGGAAATTTGATTTTACTGATCTCACGATGGCGGACAAAGAGCTGGAAGAAGAGGTTGCGAGCTTTGAAAAGTGGCGCGCCGGTCACCGGACGACCAGCAGCAGAGGGCGGCCCCGTAATCCCGAATGGGAACCTATCGCTGAATTTTGGGATAAGCCGGTACCACCCGTCGAAGTAAGCAACTTTTTTGAGCAGTTCGTGCATGACTCGCGCGCATGGTTCAAACCGTTGGGGAAAGACATTCCCGACTTGTGGTATGCGCTGGAATTGCTTGTGGCTCAGGAAGAGCGAGCCCGTGAATGGGAGAGTGGTCCGGAGGCAGACCCTGGGAAGCCCAATCCCTATAGCTTGAGCACGAAAGAAAAAGAGCAATTGCTGCGATACAAAGCGGTCAAAGGCACCGAAAATGAAATGGATGCGATCGAGCCGGACAAGGGCGGACGCGAGAACAGACTCCTGGGAGGTGGTTATTTGCGTTTCCGCTCAATTTACATGGGATCGGATACCTTCAAGCCGCTAGGCGCTCAGTATGCGGGCATGCTGCCTGTTTTGCACAAGGAACAGCGCGGTATGGCAATAGCCCATCACGGATCGTCCGATGCGGTAGAGCAGGCGAAGACGGTGTAAGTCAAGCTAAGTCCTTGAGCTACCCGTGCGCTGGGCGATCCTTGTTCATTCAATTGATTGCTTGATGAAAGAAAAACAATGAAATGGATGATGTATCTTGGCACCGCCTTGCTGCTGAGCGGCTGCGCGTTCAAGGGCAGGCAGCTTGAGCAAGCCGGTCCAAGTCCTACCGCGACGGCGCAGGTGGGCATCGTCAACCATACGGGGAAGTATATTTACTCCGCATCGGTGGATGGGGCGGGAGGGGGAAATATGGCCAGATGGGGTGCGGGACTTGCCAATATTTGCTGCACATCCATTCCTCGCGTGTGGTATCCGGGAATGAACGTCCTGGTGCGGTGGGATATGCCGGACGGACTACAGCATATTATTAAAGAAAAAATGGTGGAAGTGGAGAAATACGATGAGCCCGGGGATATCTATATGCATTTCTTCCCCGATGACGGGGTGAGGGTTGTCGTGTCAAATGCAGGCGGACGTGCAAAAACGCATCCTATTCTCCATTCGGGGAAACCGGCCGATATGCCTTGATGTCTCTGGTGAACGGGAGGGGCGCCAGCGAGGCTGGCGCCGAGGGCGATCAGCCGATGAAGGAGTCGAACTGCATGTCGAATTCCTGCAGCGCCTTCTGCGCATTCTGCATCTTCTTGCGGAACTCGGGACCCCGTTGCAGGGCCAGGCCGACGGCCAGCACGTCGATCACCACCAGGTAAGCCAGGCGCGCTGAAATGGGCGTGTAGGGGTCGGTGTTGAAGACCAGGTCGATGGGGATCAGCACGGTCGCCAGGTCGGCCAGCGGCGTGCCGGACGGGGCCAGCACGACGACGTCGGCGCCGCCGCGGCGCGCCAGTTTCACGGAGCGGACCAAGGCGGGGCTGTTGCCGCGCTGCGAGATGGCCACCAGGCAGTCGCCGCCGCGCAGCAGGGCCGCCGCGATGCTGTGGATGTTCGGATCGCTGTAGGCCACCGTCGGCACGCCCGAGCGGAAGAACTTGTGCTGCGCGTCGGCCGCCACGATGCCCGACGTGCCCTGGCCATAGAATTCGATCTTGCTGGCGCGCGACAGGATGTCGAGCGCGCGCTGGATCGCTTCCGGGTTCAGGTTGTTGCGCAGGTCGAGCAGGGTGTTGATCGAGCGGCTGCAGATTTTATTCACGAGATCGGCCGCCAGGTCGTCCTGCGCCGGCTGCTCGTTCGCGCCCGGCATGGCCAGAGCCAGGCCCTGCGCCAGCTTCAGCTTGAATTCGTGCCAGCCGTCGTAGCCCAGCGTACGGCAAAAGCGCACCACGGTCGGTTCCGACACCTGTGCGCTCTTCGCCAGCGCCGTGATGTTCTGGCTGACCGTCTGGTTCGGCTGGTCAAGCACGGCCAGCGCGACCTTCTTCTCCGACTTGGAGAGCGAATCGAGCTGGGTGCGGATGGAGTCAAGCAGCATCAGGGTAGTCTTCTGGGTAGGTGTTCAAGAGTATGGAGATAGGTAAAGGGCCTGCCCTGATATACGGGCAGGCCCTTGTCTTGCCCGTTAATCCTCTGGCAAAGCCTCTTCACGCCACTGCAAGCCATCGCGGCCGATCAGGGCGCTGGCTGCGGCCGGGCCCCAGGTACCTGCCGTGTATGGAATCGGCGCGCTGTCGTTCTGTTCCCAGTTGTCGAGAATCGGTTCGACCCATTCCCAGGCCGCTTCCAGTTCGTCGCCGCGCATGAACAGGGTCAGCTGGCCGCGCAGCACGTCGAGCAGCAGGCGCTCGTAGGCGTCCATGCGCGGCGTCTTGAACGATTCGCGGAAATCGAGTTCCAGTTCCGCCGGTTTCAGGCGCATGCCGTCGCCCGGGGTCTTCGCCATCAGGTTCATGCGCAAGCCTTCGTCGGGCTGCAAACGGATCACCAGGCAGTTCGGCTGGAAGCTGGACGTGGGCTGGTTGAAGATCGAGTGCGGGATCTGCTTGAAGCGCACGACGATCTCGGCCAGGCTGTCAGCCATGCGCTTGCCCGTGCGCAGGTAGAACGGCACGCCGGCCCAGCGCCAGGTGTCGATTTCCGCCTTCAGCGCCACGAAGGTCTCGGTGCGCGAATGTTCTGGCGCGTCCGGCTCGTCGCGGTAGCTCGGCACGGTGACGCCGTCCACGTGGCCGGCGCGGTACTGGCCGCGCACGATGTTTTGCGCCAGCGTGGTGGGCGTGAATTTTTTCAGCGAACGCAGCACTTGCAGCTTTTCATCGCGCACGGCGTCCGGCGCGATCGAGGTCGGCGGTTCCATGGCGACGATGCACAGCAGTTGCAGCAAGTGGTTTTGCAGCATGTCACGCAGCGCGCCGGACGTGTCGTAGTAACCCATGCGGTTGCCCACGCCCAGTTTTTCAGCGATGGTGATCTGCACGTCGGAAATCCATTCGCGGCGCCACAGCGGCTCGAACAGCACGTTGCCGAAGCGCAGGGCCAGCAAGTTCTGCACGGTTTCCTTGCCCAGGTAATGGTCGATACGGTAAATCTGCGATTCCTGGAAGACCTTGCCCACTTCGGCGTTGATCTGCTTGGCGCTGGCCAGGTCGCGGCCCAGCGGTTTTTCCAGGACCACGCGCGAATTCGGCGTCACCAGGCCATTGTCTTCCAGGTTGTCGCAGATCAGCGCGAACAGGTGCGGCGGCGTGGCCAGGTAGTACACGCGCGTCAGGTCGGCATCGCCGCGCAGCGCTTCGACCAGCGGCGCGTACGTTGCCGCATCGCTGGCGTTGAGCGACACATACACGATGCGCGCGCAGAACTTGCTCCAGGTGGCGGCATTCAGGGTGCTGGCCTTGATGTGGGGACGCGAGTTGCTTTCCACCATTTTCAAGAAGGCTTCCTGGCCGCTGTCCTGGCGGCCCACGCAGATGATGCGCGCCGTCGGCGGCAAATCGTTCGCGACGTCGCGCGCATACATCGCAGGCAGCAACTTGCGCATTGCTAAATCGCCGCTGCCGCCAAACAGGACCAGGTCAAAATCGGTAAGTGCCATAAGTGAGTGTCGTCGCAAAAGTAAAAGAGCCGGAGCGGGGAGGAGGCCGACCGGAAGTGCCAGTCTGTCGCTACTATAATCGGTGGTGTAAATTTACTACGTAGAACAGGCAATTGCAAGAAATTTTACTACATTCCAACCGCTGCCGTCGCAGTTTTGCCCAGTCTTCTTGCCAGCGGCACCGCGAAGGTCATTATATGCCGTTCGCCGGCCCCGGCGCAGGGTCCTGCTTGCCCTGGGCTTTTCAAAGCAACCATGGTTGCCTGGGAAATTTCCCATTCTCTCCGTCATCATTTGCGCTGTAGCAACAAGCAAGTCAAGAAATGCTGCCAGGATAGCCGTTGGCAGCGTAAAGTAGCTTTGAAGAAAGTAAAAAACCGTATAATTCAAGCTGAAATCGATAGCAACTATTGGTTGTAAGAAATTGTACGATATACACTGCACCGTTAGCGCCGGCCATGCCCCGAACCCGCCATCCGACGTCCATGCGACGTGCAGTCCGCACTGCCCGCAGCATCACGGGCAGGCGACTTAACTTTACAAGACGGCTCAAGGGGACACAATGAATTCAATGCAGCAAGATGTCGATGAACGCACGAGCCTGACAGGCAATAACAAATTCGAACTGTTCCTGTTCAAACTGGGCACCAGCGATCACTCGACGAGCCGCGAACTATTCGGCATCAATGTGTTCAAAGTACGTGAAATCATGGAAATGCCCGCTATCACGGCGGTGGCTGGATCGCACCCGCACATGTTGGGCGTGGTCAATATTCGCGGCCAGATCGTGCCTGTGATCGACTTGCCGATGGCGGTCGGCTGCAAGAGCAATGGCTTGAAAATCCTGATGGTGACGGAATTTGCCCGCTCGACCCAGGCGTTTGCCGTGGAAGAGGTCGATGAAATCGTGCGCCTGGAATGGAACCAGGTCTTGTCGGCCGAATCGAGCGTCGGTGGCGGCCTCGTCACCAGCATCGCGCGCCTCGATGGCGACACGGACAAGACGCGCCTGGCACAAGTGCTGGACGTGGAACAGATCCTGCGCAACGTGCTGCCGTCGGGCGATCCCGATGTGGACGAAAACAGCATCGGTCCGCAAGTGCGGCTGCCTGCCGGCGCCGTGATCCTGGCCGCCGACGATTCCTCGCTGGCCCGCTCGCTGATCGAGAAGGGCCTCGAAGCGATGGGCGTGCCTTTCATCATGACCAAGACGGGCAAGGAAGCATGGGAGCGCCTGCAGG
Organism: Janthinobacterium violaceinigrum; assembly: GCF_009208555.1. Lineage (GTDB taxonomy): Bacteria > Pseudomonadota > Gammaproteobacteria > Burkholderiales > Burkholderiaceae_D > Janthinobacterium > Janthinobacterium violaceinigrum. The sequence continues at coordinate 47,158 of NZ_WFLI01000040.1, forward strand.
CGATCTCGGCCCAGGCGGCAACGGAAGGCAAGACGGCAAAAGACAAGGTGGCGCTGGTGCTGACCGACCTGGAAATGCCGGAAATGGATGGTTTTACCTTGACGCGCAACATCAAGAACGATGGCCGCTTTTCCAGCATCCCCGTGGTGATCCACTCGTCGCTGACGGGCTCGACCAACGAAGACCACGTCAAGGGCGTGGGCGCCGATGGTTATGTGGCGAAATTCGTCGCGGCGGAACTGGCGGAAACCATCCGCAAGGTGCTGGCGCGGTAAGCTGAAGCAACCGTAGGTCGGATTAGCGGCGTACGCCGCGTAATCCGACGCCACCATGGCCCACACTGTTGTCGGATTACGCGGGGCCTTGCCCCGCTAATCCGACCTACGTGAGCGTAAAAAAAGCGCCGGACCCTCGCGGGTTGCGGCGCTTTTTTATACGTGCAACGATTAGGCCTGGTACGGCGTTTCCGGCTGCCCTGCCACGTCCACACGCACGGACAGCACGTGGCCCGTCAGCGGGTAGTCGGCGATCTCGGCAGCCGAGCGGTTGTGGCTGGCGCTGGTGATGTACAGGGTGCGCAGGTCGGGACCGCCAAACGTCACCATGGTGGGGCAGCGCACGGGCACGGTAATTTCGCCCAGCAGGTGGCCATCGGGGGCAAAGCGCAAGATCTTGCCGCCTTCAAACATGGCCGACCAGTAATTGCCTTCGCTGTCGACGGCCGCGCCATCGGGGCGCCCGCCGTAATCAAGCGCTTTCTTGTCCGTGGAAAAACGCTGGAACGGCTGCGGTTCGGAAATGGCGCCCGTTGCTGCGTCGAAGTCGAAGCGGTCGATGCGGTGCGTGGTGGTATCCGAGTGGTACATGGTGCGCTTGTCCGGGGAAAAGCCCAGGCCGTTCGACACCGTCATGCCGCCCGACCACACCTTGCGCACATGGCCCTTTTCCAGCACGAACATTTCTGCAGCGTCAGCGCTGCGCGGTTCGAAGATGGTGCCGACCCAGAAGCGGCCGGCGGGATCGACCTTGCCATCGTTGAAGCGCGTGGTGGCCATGTCGAACGGCGCCGGGGCGATTTCCGCCAGGCTGCCCGTCTTCGTGTCGAGGTGGGCAAAGCCGCTGCGCAGGGCGACGATCAGGCCGCCTCCGGCATTGATGGCCAGGGCCGACGGTTCCGTCGGCATGCTCCATTGCTCGTGCTTGCCGCTGGCCGGGTGCAGGCGGTGCACGGCGCGGCCATCGATGTCGACCCAGTACAGGGCCGCTTCCTTGCCATGCCACAGCGGGCATTCGCCCACTTGCATGGGCTGGTCGCTGACTACCTTGATTTCGTAAATATTCATTGATCTCCTTAATACGCGGCCTTGGCTGCGCGCGCCAGCGCGATCAAGCCATTGGTCGAGCTGTCATGGTGGTCGGGACGGGCTTCGCCCGTCAGTTCGGCCTGGATTTTCTTGGCCAGCACCTTGCCCAGTTCCACGCCCCACTGGTCGAAACTGTTGACGTTCCACAAGACGCCTTGCACGAAGGTCTTGTGTTCGTACAGCGCGATCAGGGCGCCCAGGGTGGTCGGGGTCAGCTGGTCCATCAGGATGGTGTTGCTGGGGCGGTTGCCGGGGAAGGTCTTGTGCGGCACGAGCGCCGCGATTTCGCTTTCCGGCAAGCCTTGCGCCTGCAAGTCCTGGCGCACTTCCTCGCCCGTCTTGCCCGTCATGAAGGCTTCCGACTGGGCAAAACAGTTGGCCAGCAGGGCGTCGTGATGGCCGGGCAAGTCGTGCGTAGCGCGCAGGGCGGCGATGAAGTCGATGGGCGTGATGTCCGTGCCCTGGTGCAGCAGCTGGAAATACGCGTGCTGCGCATTCGTGCCGCAGTCGCCCCAGATGACGGGACCCGTGGGCACGTCGACGGGCTGGCCATCCTTGGTGACGCGCTTGCCGTTGCTTTCCATGTCCAGCTGTTGCAGGTAGGCGGCAAAGCGGCTCAGGTCCTGGTGGTAGGGCGCGATGGAGACGGAGCCGCAATCGAGGAATTGGCGGTTCCAGAAACCCACCATGGCCAGCACCACGGGCATGTTCTGTTCCAGCGGGGCTTGGCGGAAATGCTGGTCCATCGCATGCGCGCCGGCCAGGAAATCGCTGAAGTATTCGAAGCCCACGGACAGGGCCACGGCCAGGCCGATCGACGACCAGACGGAATAGCGGCCGCCGACCCAGTCCCAGAACGGGAACATGTTTTCCGGCGCAATGCCGAAGTCGACGATCGCTTGCGTGTTGGTCGAAACGGCCACAAAATGCTGGGCCAGATCTTTTTCTTCGCCTTCCAGCAGGAACCAGGCGCGCGCCGTGTTTGCGTTGAGCATGGTTTCAGCGGTGACGAAGGTTTTCGAGGCAACGATGAACAAGGTCGTTTCCGGATCGACTTTGGACAGGGTCGCTTCCATGTCGTGGCCGTCGACGTTGGATACGAAGTGCATTTCCAGGCCCGGGTTGGCGTAGGAGCGCAGCGCCAGGCAAGCCATTTTCGGGCCCAGGTCCGAGCCGCCGATGCCGATATTGACGATGTCGCAGATCGGCTTGCCCGTGTAGCCGAGCCAGCTGCCATTGCGCACCTTGTCCGTAAACGCCTTCATGCGTTGCAGCACATCTTGCACGTCGGCATCGATATCCTGGCCATCGACGACCAGCTGCGTGCCGCGCGGCGCGCGCAAGGCCGTATGCAGAACGGCCCGATGTTCGGTAAGATTGATTTTCTCGCCCGTAAACATGGCTTCGCGCTGCGCTTCCACGCCGCGTTCGCGGGCCAGATCCATCAGCAGCGCCATGGCGGTGGCGTCGACGCGGTTCTTCGAGTAATCGAGCAGCAGTCCTGCCGCATCGACTGTCATGCTGGAGAAACGCGCGGGATCGGCGGCGAACAGCTGGCGCAGATGCACGTCGCGCAGGCTGGCGCCATGCGCTTGCAGGGACTGGAAACTGGCGGTGGCGGTGATGGCAGGAGTAGGTGCTGGCTGGCGCATGGCTGTCGGCTTGGGTGCTTGTCTCGGTTGAAAGGAGCGCGGCGCGTTCATCGTGGCGAACGGGATGCCGGCATTGGTATGAGAATAATACATCAGAAAAACGTAATTTCACTACAGTTTGTGTCGTGACGCTGATTTTGTTGTGCTTTTTTTAGCGATTGTGCCAGTGGCTTATAAGGAAGGGGTGGGCGGGTGCCGATACGCGATATTGCCCGGGTTTGCTCTGAAAAGCCCCAATCCGTGGCTTATTTGTGTTGTTGGCCCATGCAAGAGTGCTTCTTCTTCACTATTTTGTAGTAAAATTTCACGAAATACTCATTTTTAAGGAAATCCCATGACGCTGCATCCAGTAGTCGACTCCGTAACAGCGCGCATCATCGCGCGCAGCCGGCCATCGCGCGGCGCCTACCTGGCGCATCTGGATGCGGCCCGCATCCAGGGCGTGCAGCGCGGCGCCCTGTCGTGTACCAACCTGGCGCACGGCTTTGCCGCCTTTCCCGCCAACGACAAGCTGTCGCTGAAGGAATACAAGAAGCCTTCCGTGGCCATCGTATCCTCGTACAACGACATGCTGTCGGCGCACCAGCCGTTTGAAGGCTTCCCGCAGATCATCAAGCAAGCCGTGCGCGAAGTGGGCGCCGTCGCCCAGTTCGCCGGCGGCGTGCCCGCCATGTGCGATGGCGTGACGCAAGGCCAGCCGGGCATGGAACTGTCGCTGTTTTCGCGCGACACCATCGCCATGTCGACGGCCGTGGCGCTGTCGCACAATATGTTCGACGCGGCCCTGTACCTGGGCGTGTGCGACAAGATCGTGCCGGGCCTGCTGATCGGCGCGCTGCACTTCGGCCACTTGCCTGCCGTCTTCGTGCCGGCCGGTCCGATGACGTCGGGCCTGTCGAACCAGGAAAAGGCCAAGGTGCGTCAGCTGTATGCGCAAGGCAAGGCCACGCGTGAAGACTTGCTCGAAGGCGAGTCGAAAGCCTACCACGGCGCGGGCACCTGTACCTTCTACGGCACGGCCAACAGCAACCAGATGCTGATGGAAGTGATGGGCCTGCACTTGCCGGGCGCCGCCTTCATCACGCCGAACACGCCGCTGCGCGATGCGCTGACAAAAGCTGCCGCCCAGCGCGCCGCCGGCATCACGGCGCAAAGCGCCAATTACTTGCCAGTTGGCCATATCGTCGACGAGAAATGTATCGTCAACGCCGTCGTGGGCTTGCTGGCCACGGGCGGTTCGACCAACCACACCCTGCACCTGGTGGCCATTGCCAAGGCGGCCGGCATCGTCATCGACTGGAACGATTTCAATGAACTGTCGGCCATCGTGCCTATGCTCACGCGCATCTATCCGAACGGCGACGCCGACGTCAACCATTTCCACGCGGCCGGCGGCACGGGCTATCTGATCCGCGAACTGCTGGACGCGGGCTTGCTGCACGAAGACGTCAATACCATCCTGGGCCACGGCTTGCGCGCGCACTGCATGGAACCGTTCCTGGGCGAGGACGGCAAGGTCTTCTGGAAGGATGCGCCGGCCGCCAGCGCCGACGAAAGCGTGCTGCGCCCCGCCTCGAACCCGTTCGCGCCGGACGGCGGCATGGTCCTGGTGGCCGGTAACCTGGGCCGCGCCGTGATGAAGGTGTCGGCCGTCAAGCCGCAGCACCGTACGGTGGAAGCGCCTGCCCTGGTATTCAATTCGCAGGAAGATTTCATGGCCGCCTACAAGGCGGGCTCGCTGGACCGCGACTTCGTTGCCGTGCTGCGCTTCCAGGGCCCGCGCGCCAACGGCATGCCGGAACTGCATGCGCTGACGCCGGCGCTGGCCAACCTGCAGGATGCGGGCCGCCATGTGGCGCTGGTCACCGATGGCCGCATGTCGGGCGCGTCGGGCAAGGTGCCGGCCGCCATCCACGTATCGCCTGAAATCCTCGCCGGCGGCCCCCTGGGCCTGGTGCGCGATGGCGACATCATCCGCCTCGACGCCTTTACGGGCGTGCTCGAAGCGCTGGTGCCGGCCGACGTCTGGCATGCCCGTTCGCTGGTCACGGCAGATCTGTCGCCGAACCACATCGGCATGGGCCGCGAGCTGTTTTCCATGTTCCGTTCCACCGTCAGCGCGGCGGAAGAGGGTGCCACCACCTTCGGCCTGCCGTCGCCGATTCCCACCACCGTCGCCTTGCACGACGCCGACAATGTCGGCGATACTGTGCCCGGTTCCGATGAAGACTTTTTGGCTAGGAAATAAGAGATGACCATGACACTACTGGAAATTATGCGCACCTCGAGCGTGATCCCCGTGATCGCGATCGACGACCCTGACCACGCCGTACCGCTGGCGCGCGCGCTGGTGGCGGGCGGCATCCGCGTGCTGGAAGTAACCTTGCGCACCAAGCACGGCCTGGAAGCGATCCGCGCCATGTCGGAAGTGCCGGGCGCCATCGTCGGCGTGGGCACCTTGACGCGTCCCGAGGAATTTGCCCAGGCGCGCGATGCGGGCGCCGTGTTCGGCGTCTCGCCTGGCCTGACGTCCGCCCTGGTGGCGGCGGCGAAAAGCAGCGGCCTGCCCCTGCTGCCAGGCGTGATGACGCCCGGCGAAGTGATGGCGGCGCGTGAAAACGGCTTCCAGCAGCTGAAGCTGTTCCCGGCCGTGCCGGCCGGCGGCATCGGCATGCTCAACGCCATCTACGGCCCCCTGCCGGACGTGACATTCTGCCCGACGGGCGGCATCTCGCAAGAGACGGCGTCGCAGTTCCTGGCGCTGAAGAACGTCGCCTGCGTGGGCGGTTCGTGGCTGACGCCGAAAGACGCGATCGCGGCCGGCAACTGGGACCGCATCACGGAAATCGCCAAGGCAGCCAGCGGCCTGCGCTCGGTCTAATCGGTACCGGCGCGGCAGGCTTGCATACCTGCCGCGCTTTCTACTCCTCTTCTCATGCGCGTCTTGCGCCGCCCCCTGACCATCGGCGAAACCGCCATGGCCCGCAGCGTCTTTCGCGACGCCATCGACTACGCGCGCGTGCGCGTCGTGCGCGGCTCCTTTTTACCGTTTGGCCTGCAAGACCAGAACACGGCGATGACGCCGCGCGGCAGCCTGCACTTCATGCCGGCCCAGTACCGCGACGATTTTTCGCGCGAGGGCAACGGCGGCAAGCTGTTCTTCATCCACGAAATGGTGCACGTGTGGCAGTACCAGCTCGGCTACGGCGTGCTGCTGCATGGCGTGCTGCTGGCGCTCTGCGGCGGCTACCTCCGGCAGCGCGCCTACCGCTACGATGCGCAGGCCGGCGGCATCCTGTCCGACTTCAACATGGAACAGCAGGGCGACATCATCGCCCACTATTTCGGCGCGCGCCAGCTGGGCATCCCTGCCTACGTGGCAAAGCTGCCCCAGCTGCAGGATATCCTGCAGGGCTTCCTGCTCGATCCCGCCGACCGCCGCCTGCTGCCGCGCTGATGCCGGTGTCACGGCGCCGTGTTCGATGCCACGCGCATGTCCGGCGCGCGCAGGCTGGCCGCCGCATCCTTGCCCAGCAATAGACGCAGGTCTGCACCCGCGCCGATGCCGCTGTCGCCGGCGGCCTGCAGCTGCGGCATGCCGCCCAATGCCAGTGCCAGGGTGGCCGCCGCCTGCGCATGGCCGGGGCGGTAGACAATGCTGCTGGCCTGGACCGCGTATGGCCGTTGGTTACCCAGCCGCAGCACGCTGATGCCCATGCCGCCCAGCATGCCGCGCATGCGCGCCGCCAGTCCCGTTGCACCATTGCCGTTGATGACTTCCAGCCGTGGCAGCGCTGCTGCCGGCGCTGTCCGCCTGACGGGGGGCGGCAAGGCCGCTTGCGCGGTCACGGGCGCATCGCGCCAGCTCAGGGCAAAGATATTGGGCTGCAATTGCGTCAGTTGCAGGCGGCTGGCCGGTGCCGTGGCTACGGGCGCGGGCGCCAGGTCGGGTTCGATGGCGTCCGCGGCGGCATCGACCGTGCCGACGCTGCGCGCCAGCGCCGCGATGGACAGCGCCAGGTTGGCGCGTGCCGGCTGCTGGCCATTGTCGAGCTGCAGCGACTGGCGCAGCACGTTCGCCGCCTGCGCGTAATCGCCCTGCAGGTACAGCACGTAGCCGAGGTTGTTGTAGGTCCGGGCCGTGGGCGCTTCCTGCGCCAGTGCCTGCAGCATGGTGCGCGCCGTTTCCAGCTGGCCCAGCTGCGCGTGCAGCACGGCGGCGCCATTGCGCGCATCGGGCGCGGCGGGCGTGAGCAGCAGGGCTTCGCGGTACGCAGCCAGCGCCGCGCGCGCATCGCCCAGCTCCTGCATTCGCTTGCCCAGCTTGCAGAACGCGGCAGCGCGGGTGGCGGCGCTGCCGCGTTC
>NZ_WFLI01000041.1 GCF_009208555.1 Janthinobacterium violaceinigrum
TTGGGGCGTGGGCGCGCTGGGCGTAATGCTGACCGTCACGGCCGCATGGAGCGGCAGCGCCGCATTGCAGCGCCAGCAGCTGCGCGAGGGGCAGCTGCAGCGCGCGCAGCAGCGCGTGCTGGCCGCCACGCAGGGGCCGGCGCCGGCACCGCAAACGCCTATCGCGCCGGCGCAGGCGGCGGCCGTGAATGCGGCCATCCTGCAATTGAACCTGCCGTGGCGCGATGTGCAGGATGCGCTGGCCAGTGCCACGCCGCCCGGCATCGCGCTGCTGGCGCTGGAGCCGGATGCGCGCAAGCGCGTGCTGAAGATCACGGCCGAGACGACGGGCAGCGACTCCATGGTGGCCTATATCGCGCAACTGAAGCAGCAGGAGCTGTTTGGCACCCGGGTGCAGCTGCTGCGCCATGAAATCAACGCGCTCGATCCGAACAAGCCCTTGCGCTTCCAGCTCGAAGCGCACTGGGGCGCGCCATGATGGCCACCGACCTCGCGCTGCTGCGCCTGCGCGCGCAACTGCTGCTGCGCCGCGTGGGCGCACCGGCCTGCCTGGCCGTGGCCCTGCTCGTGCTGGGCATGGCCGCCTGGGCGTGGGCCTGGCAGCAGCGCGCCGTGGCGGCGCGGCTGGAAGCGCGGCCCTTGCCGCAGCCGTCGGTGGCCGTCGCCATTGCGGTGCCTCCGGCGACGGCCAGCGAGAACCTGGCGCGCTTTTATGCCGCGCTGGGACAGCAGCGCCATGCGGAGCAGCAAGTCAAGCAGCTGTTCGACCTGGCCGCGAAAAACGGCTTGCTGCTGGCGCAGGGCGAATACAAGAGCGGCTACGACAAGGCCAGCAGGGTCGCCACGTACCAGGTGACGTTGCCGCTGAAGGGCAGCTACGCGGCCGTGTGGCAGTTCGCGCTGCAGGCGCTGCGCGCCGTTCCCTTCGCCTCGCTGGACGAATTGAGTTTTCGCCGCGAGCAGATCGCCGATACGGAGCTCGAAGCGCGCCTGCGCCTGACCTTTTACTTGACCGATGCGCCGGCCGATGCGGGAGGCGCGCCATGACGCCGCGCCACTATCTGATGCTGGCCGGCGTGCTGGGGGCGGGCGCCTTGCTGCTGTTCGGCGAGCGCCAGCCCGTGGCCGAAGTGGCCGAGGCGGTGGAGCGGGCCGTCGTGCCGGTGCGCCATGCGGCCGCCAGGCCGCAGGCCGCGCAGCCGGCCATCCTGGCCCTGCTGCCGCGCAGCGAAGTGGCGGGCGAGGATGGCGATACCTTTGGCGGCGCCGGCGGCGTGTTCCAGAGCCAGAACTGGACCCCGCCGCCGCCGAAGGTGGTGGCCGTTGCAGCGCCGCCGCCACCTGCGCCGATGGCGCCGCCGCTGCCCTTTGTCTACCTGGGCAAGGCGGCCGCCGACGGCGCCTGGGAAGTGTTTCTGTCGCGCGCCGACAAGACGTACATCGTGCGCGCCAATACCGTCATCGATGGCGCCTACAAGGTCGTGGCGATCGCGCCGCCCGTCATGACGCTCACTTATCTGCCGTTGAACCAGGTTCAGCAGCTCAACATTGGAGTACTCGAGTGATGTCCCGTTCCTTTTCATCTGCGCCGTTGCTGGCACTGCTGGTGCTGCTGGCCGGCTGCGCCGGGCAGCAAGCCTACCGCGACGGGCGCGAGCTGATCGCGCAAGACCAGGTGCCGGCCGGCCTGCAAAAATTGCAGGAAGCGCTGCAGCAGGACCCCGGCAACGCGCAATACCGCAGCGCGTACCTGCAGGCGCGCGAACGGGCCACCAGCAGCCGCTTGCAGCAGGCCGAGCGCCAGGCGCAGGCGGGGCAGGGCGAGCAGGCGCGCGCGGGCTTTCTGGGCGTGCTGGAAATCGATGCGCAGAACGAGCGGGCCGCCAGCGGCTTGCGCGCGCTCGAACGCGAGCAGCGCCAGGGCAAGCTGCTGGCCGAAGCGCAGAAGGATGCCGAGGCGAAGCGCTACGACCCGGCGCGCCAGCGCCTGAACGCCATCCTCACGGAGCAGCCGAATCACGCCGGCGCGCGCGCGCTGCTGCGCGACGTCGATGAAAAGACGGCGCCGCCCGTGGTCGAATCGGGCCTGGCCAGATCGTACAAGCAGCCGATCACGATCGAGTTCCGCGACGCGCCGTTAAAACAGGTGTTCGAGCTGATCGCGCGCCGTTCCGGCCTCAATTTCGTCTTCGACAAGGACGTCAAGGCCGATGCGAAAACCTCGATCTTCCTGAAGAACAGCACGGTGGAATCGGCCGTCTACTTCCTGCTGGTGACGAACCAGCTGGAACAGCAGGTGATGGATGCGAACACCATTCTGATCTATCCCAACGTGGCGGCAAAACTGAAGGAATACCAGGAAGTGCTGGTCAAGACCTTCTTCCTGGCGAACGCGGATGCCAAGCAGGTGGCCAACACGCTCAAGACCATCCTGAAGACGCGCGACGTGGTGGCCGATGAAAAGCTCAACCTCGTCATCGTGCGCGATACGCCCGAGGCGATCCGCCTGGCCGAGCGCCTGATCGCGCTGCAGGACGTGCCCGAGGCGGAGGTGGTGCTGGAGCTGGAAATCCTCGAAGTCAAGCGCAGCCGCCTGCTGGAGCTGGGCGTGGCCTGGCCGTCGAGCCTGACCCTGGCGCCACTGAGCCGGTCGGGCGGCCTGGGGCTGACGGTCAGCGACCTGAATAACCTGAACCAGCACAGCATCGGCGTGAGCGACCTGTCCGTGACGGCGAACGCCAAGAAGACGGACGGCGATGCGAACATCCTGGCCAACCCCCGCATACGCGTGCGCAACCGGGAAAAGGCGAAATTCGTCATCGGCGACAGGGTGCCCGTGATTACCACCACCATTTCGCCGGGCATGGGCGGCTTTGCCTCCGAATCCATCAGCTACCTGGACGTGGGCCTGACGGTGAACGCGGAACCGACCATCTATCTGAACAATGAAGTGGGCATCCGCATCTCGCTGGAAGTGAGCAACCTGGGCGCGGCCACCATCACCAAGAGCGGCTCGACCCTGTACCAGATCGGCACGCGCCAGGCCTCGACCATGCTGCAATTGAAGGATGGCGAAAACCAGGTGCTGGCTGGCCTGATCAACAATGAGGAGCGCAGCTCGGGCAACAAGGTGCCGGGCCTGGGCGAGATACCCTTGCTGGGACGCCTGTTCGGCAGCAGCAAGGACGACAGCCAGAAGACGGAAATCGTGCTGTCGATCACGCCGCACCTGGTGCGCACGGTGCAGCGTCCGGAAGCGAAGGAATCGGAATTTTCCGCCGGTACGGAAGGCAGCTTCCGCCGCCGTCCCGACATGGCGGCCAAGGCGCCCACGCAGATGCCGGGCACGGTGATCGTGCGTTCCGGCCCGTCGGCCGTCGGCATGCAGGCGGCGCCGCCGCAGCCGCTGATGGCGCCGGGCCAGGTGCCGTCAACCTTGCCGCAGAGCGTGCCGGCGCCGGAAGTGGCGCCGTCGCCCGAGCCGGCCCCGTCGTCCCTGCCCATATCGTCGGGCCAGCCCGTGCCGCTGCAGGCGTCGCCCTTGCCGCTGTCGTCCAGCCAGCCGGTGCCGGTGGCGCCGCAGCCCGCCAAATGAGGCTGGCGCCTGCGCAGGGCGATCAAGGTGGCTTCACCCTGATCGAGCTGCTGGTGACCTTGGCCATCCTGGGCGTGCTGGCCACCCTGGTCATCCCCGTCACGCAGGTGACGGTGCAGCGGCGCCAGGAGCAGGAGCTGCGGCGCGCGCTGCGCGAGATCCGCCAGGGGCTCGACGCCTACAAGCGGGCCGGCGACGAAGGCCGCATCCTGCGCGCGCCCGATGCCAGCGGCTATCCAAAAAACCTGGAACTGCTGGTCGAGGGCGTGCCGGACCAGCGCAATCCGAAGCGCAGCAAGCTGTTTTTCCTGCGCCGCGTACCGCGCGACCCGTTCAACGCGAACGCGGGCCTGAGCGATGCGCAAACGTGGGGCAAGCGCAGCTACGCCAGCGAAGCGGCCGAGCCGCGCGAAGGCGACGATGTCTACGATGTGTATTGCACGTCCGGCAAGACCGGCTTGAACGACGTGCCCTATCGTTTATGGTGAACCATGGCTGCTGAAAATGCCCCGGCCCGCGCGCGCGGCTTTACCCTGATCGAATTGCTGGTGGTGCTCGGCATCGTGGCGCTGCTGCTGACCCTGGCCGTGCCCCGTTACTTTCCCAGCCTCGACAAGGCGAAGGAAACCGTGCTGGCGGACAATTTGCGCAACCTGCGCGCCACCATCGACCAGTTCCATGGCGATACGGGCCGCTATCCGGATTCCCTGGAGCAGCTGGTGGAAAAGAAATACCTGCGCGCCATGCCCATCGACCCCATCACGGACAGCGACACCAGCTGGCTCATCGTGCCGCCACCGGACGACACGCCGGGCCAGGTGTATGACGTGAAAAGCGGCGCGCCCGGCAAGGACCGCAGCGGCACGCCGTTTGCCGACTGGTAGCGGCAATGCGCCGTTCCGCACGCCGCCAGCGCGGCTTTACTTACCTGGGCCTGATCATCCTGGTGGCCATCCTGGGTCTGGTGGGGGCGGCCGGCTTGAAGGTGGGTTCCTTGTTGCAGCGCCAGGCGGCCGAGCAGGAGCTGCTCGACATCGGCGCGCAGTTTGCCGATGCGCTGCAGAGCTACGCGGGCGCCACGCCGGCCGGCCAGCCGCAGCAACCGCCTACCCTGGCCGCCTTGCTGCGCGATCCCCGTTTTCCCCAGGTGCGCCGCCACCTGCGCAAGCTGTACGTCGACCCCATCACGGGGCGCGCCGAATGGGGCTTGCTGTACCAGCCCGACAGCCGGGGCATCATCGGCGTGCATAGCCTGTCGTCGTCCGCGCCCTTAAAGGTGGGCAATTTCGAGGCCCGCTTCACTGGCTTTGAAGGCAAGACGCATTTGTCCGAGTGGCAATTCGTCGTCGGCAGCCCCGTGCCGCCGGCGGGGCTGGCGCAGGTGCCGGCAGACGTACCCGCGCCGCCCGCCTTGTTTCCACCGCCTCGGCCAGCAGTGCCAACAGCCGAACCAGCGGCGCCCGAGGCGGCGGAACCGGAGGAAGAGGCCGGTGCGCAGCAAGAGGCGCGCGATCCGCCTTAACCATAAGTTAACAATGAACAAGGCAGGTAGAACTATTTTCACTTGGAAATACTCCATCGCCTGCAACCATTTCATAGAGGAAAGAATTGCAATAAATGAAATTTCGATAAAATATTTATAAGTAATTTAATGCCTTTATGCTACTATCGTGCTTGGTACTTTCGGTACTAAAACGGTGGCTGGCTCCATTGTGGCGGCCATAAATTACTTTTAAGGATAAGTTATGAAATTGAAATTTATCGCGGCAGGCATCCTGGCTGCAGCATCGTTCAGCGCGTCGGCGGCAACGTACGACCTGGGCATCCTGGACCCTAGCGGTTCCGATACGCTGTCGGCAATCACCACCAAATTCACGGCGGGGGCCCTGGTTGACGACTTCTGGACCTTTAAACTGGTAACGCCATCGTCGACGTCGTTTGGTGCCCTGCAAACGTTTTCCGTGGTGGAAGGCGCGATCCAGGATTTTTCGGCCACCTTGCTCGGGTACGGCAGTCTCACCAACAGCACTGCGGCCGGAGTGCAAAGCCTGAGCTGGACGGGTCCCCTGGCCGCTGGCGAGTACACCGTGCACGTCACTGGCCTGACGGGTCTGGCAAAGGCCCAGTATCTGGGTTCGGTATCGGCCTTGCCGGTACCTGAGCCGGAAACCTACGGCATGCTGCTGGGTGGCCTGGCGCTGGTCGGTTTCGCCGCCCGCCGCGCTCGCAAAGCCGTTTGATTGTTTCCCAGCCAGAATGACAAAACCCGCCGAGGCGGGTTTTTTTGTTTCTACACCCTGCGCAATGACGACAACCTGCGCAGGACTAGGCGCCAAGTCGAAGACAGTACGCCAGTACGGCAAGACGCCGGCAACAACGTCCTGCGCAGCTTGTCAGGCGCTGCGCTTGAAGTCGCGGAAACGGAAGCCAACAAGGAAGAGGGTGGCAAAGTAAGCCACGCCGCACAGGCTCACCACGAGGGCCAGCGCGCCGGCCCGCAGCAGCGGATGGGCTTGCATGGCGATCCAGTCGATGCGCATGGCGCCCAGATACGCTACGCCGCCCATCACGATGAGCGCGGGCAACAGGCGCAGGAAGAACTTGGCCCAGCCCGGTTTCGGCTGGTAGATGCCCCGCTTGCGCAAGCCCCAGTACAGGAAGCTGGCGTTCAGGCAGGCGCCCAGGCCGATGGACAGGGCCAGGCCGGCCACGGCGATGTAGGGCACGAACAGCAAATTCATCAGCTGCGTGGCGATCAGCACGCCGATGGCGATCTTGACGGGCGTACGGATGTCCTGGCGCGCATAGAAGGCGGGCGCCAGGGTTTTCACGAGGATGATGCCGATCAGGCCCAGGCTGTAGGCGACCAGCGGCTCCGTCGACATGGTCACGGATTCGGCCGTGAATTTGCCGTAATGGAAGAGGGTGGCGATCAGGGGCGTGGCCAGGGTCGCCATGCCGACGGCGGCGGGCAGGGCCAGCAGGAAAGTCAGGCGCAAGCCCCAGTCCAGCAGGGCCGAGTATTCCGTCTTGTCGCCATCCACGTTGGCCTTCGACAGGCTGGGCAGCAAGATGGTGCCCAGGGCCACGCCCAGCATGGCGGTGGGGAATTCCATGAGGCGGTCCGCATACGACAGCCAGGAAATGCTGCCTTCGGCCAGGCGCGAGGCGATGCTGGTGTTGATCATCAGGCTGATCTGGGCTGCGGACACGGCAAACACGGCCGGTCCCATCTTTTTCAGCACGCGGCGCACGCCGCCGTCGGACAGGCCGATGGCGGGATTGATCGACAGGCGCGGCAGCATGCCGATCTTGATCAGCGCGGGAATCTGGATGGCCACCTGCAGCACGCCGCCGGCAAACACGGCAATGGCCATGGCGTAGATCGGCTGTTTCAGGTGGGGCGCGAGGAAGAGCGAGGCAGCGATGAACGACAGGTTCAGCAGCACCGGCGTGAACGCGGGGATCTTGAATTCGCGCCAGGTGTTCAGAATGCCGCCGGCCAGGGCCACGAAGGACATGCAGCTAATATAAGGGAACATCAGCCGCGTCATCCACACGGCCGCGTCGAAGGCGCCCGGGTCCTTGGACAGGCCCGTGGCGATCGCATACACGAACCACGGCGCGCCCACGATGCCGACGGCGGACACGAGCAAGGTGGCCCAGACGAGGGTGGTGGCCACATGGTCGGCCAGCTGCTTGCTGGCTTCCTGGCCATGCTGGTTCTTGTATTCAGACAAGATCGGCACGAAGGCTTGCGAGAACGCCCCCTCGGCAAACAGGCGGCGCAACAGGTTGGGGATGCGGAAGGCAACAATGAAGGCGTCCGTGTAGGCGCCGGCGCCAAAGGCGCGCGCGAACAGGCTTTCGCGCAATAATCCGGTTACACGGGACAGCATGGTCATGCTGGAGATGGCGGCGAGGGTTTTAAGCAAGTTCATGGGGGCAGATTATAGCCGGGGGCGGTACCGTTAAACGCTTAAAATATGGTAACAATTGCTGCCGATTCGCTGCGGATATGCCCTTGCCGGCCCCATTTTCACGTGTTTTTGGCGTGATACACGGTTTTTTGATTTGCCCCCGCTTGAAAATATCGCTATAATCGAAGGCTGTACAGAATTCTGTTACGCAGACACTAATGTTTGACAGGCACTGGTTTGGCACACATGGTTCGGCAGACGCACAGAACGCACCGGTTGGCAAACACTAATGTTTGCAAACGCACTTTGACCCTGTTTTAGGAAATTCCATGGCAAATACCGCACAAGCGCGCAAACGCGCTCGTCAAGCAGTTAAGCAAAACGCACAAAATTCGTCCCAACGTTCGACCTTGCGCACGGCTATCAAAGCTGCTCGCAAAGCGATCCAGGGCGGCGACAAGGCAGCTGCTGCTGCAATCTTCCAAGCATCCGTGTCGACCATCGACCGTATCGCTGACAAGAAGATCATCCACAAAAACAAGGCAGCTCGCCATAAGAGCCGTCTGGCAGCTGCTTTGAAAGCACTGTCCGCTTAATATTCGCCAGCAGGCAAGCCGCCAAGGCGGCCTTGCCTGTGCCAGTACGCTGGCACTGGTTGAAAAGCAAAAACCCGCAGATTCATTCTGGCGGGTTTTTTCGCGTTCATGCGCGGTTTTTATCTTGTCTCCGGCAGCGCTTGCCGGCAGCCGCCGGCTGCCGGCCGCCACCGGCTAGCGCAGCGCGGGCAAGTTGCCGATGCTCATGCCTGGCTTGATGTTTTTCTGTTTGAACCAGCCCAGGTGCATTTCCAGTGCATAGCGCACGGGCACGGTCCTGGTGGAGCAATGGCTGTCGAGGGTATGCGGCTGCATGTCTTCGATGTTGACGATCTTGCCGCTGGCATCGATAAAGGCCACCGACAGGGGCAGCGGCGTGTTTTTCATCCACATGCATTGCGTGGATGGGTTGCCAAAGACAAACAGCATGCCCGCATTTGCCGGCATCTTTTCACGGTACATCAAGCCCAGTTCGCGCTGCTCTTCCGTGGCAGCCACTTCCGCCTGGATCAGGTGCATGCCGGCCGATAGTTGCAGGCTCTTGCCTTGCGGCGCTTGTGCTTGGGCAATGCCGGTGCACGCCATCATGGCGATGGACAGGCTGAGGCGGTGCAGGGAATTTTTCATGGGGCGGGACGGTGGCTGCGAAGCGGCGATTAAGCCATGCTGGCGGCTGTCCGGTCAAGCATGCTGCCTGGCCGCGCCGAAAGCGTGGGGTTACAGCAACATGACTGCCGCCGTAACCCCGGGAATTACCCTTGATTCCTACCTCTTGCGACTTACTTCACCGGCTTGCCTGCTTCGGCGGCCGGCTTGTTCGTTTTGCGCGCCTGGGGAACCAGGCGTTGCGGCGCATCGGTTGCGGCCGAGGCCTTGGTCGACGCGCCCGAACGTGCCGCATCCGTCGCGGCGGACGCATTGGTGGACGCCGATGCCGGCGGCACCGGCTTGGCGGCGTCGGTGGCGGCCGATGCATGGCTGGCGGCCGATGCGGGGGGCGGTTTGACGGCATCGGTGGCTGCGGAAGCATGCACCTGGGCGCCCGACTGGGCCAGTGCGGCGCCAGCAAGCAGGGAAGCGGCCAGGGTCAGTATTACTTTTGTCATCATCTTTCCTTTTCCGTCATGTTAAGGTGGGATGATTTTAATGCATTATCTAAAAATAAATAGTGCTTATTGGCAAAATTTCAGCAGCGAAGTCGCTATTTCTTGTCCTGCTCACGCTTTTCCAATGTTCTCGGTCGGCACTTCGCACCATTCGCCGGGCAGCAATGGGTGGCTGGCCAGCGAGAACGGGCCGATGGCGCTGCGTACCAGGCGCAGGGTGGGCAGGCCGACGGCCGCCGTCATGCGCCGCACTTGCCGGTTTTTTCCTTCCTTGAGCGTGATCGCCAGCCAGGACGTGGGCTTGTCGGCGCGCGCGCGGATGGGCGGATTGCGGGGCCACAGCCAGTCCGGCTCGGCGATGCGCACGGCCTTGCACGGCTTGGTGATGAAGTCGCCCAGGTCCAGCGGCGCCTGCAGGCGCGCCAGGCTGGCCGCATCGGGCACGCCATCGACCTGCACCAGGTAGGTTTTCGCTTCCTTGCGGTCCGGGTGGCTGATTTCGTGCTGCAGGCGGCCGTCGTCCGTCAGCAGCAGCAAGCCTTCGCTGTCGGCGTCGAGCCGGCCGGCCGGATAGATGCCGGGAATGGTCAAATGGTCGGCCAGGGTGGCGCGGCCGTCCTGCGGCGAAAACTGGCACAGGACCTGGAATGGTTTATTGAAGAGGATGAGTGGCATGCTGGTCGATTAATTGATGCAAACGATGGTGGCTGCTGATTGGTGCCGCAAAAGCGTGGCGCCTTGTAAGATACTGGTGCATAATGTGAAATGTTAGTCTTATGTCTTATAGAAGACTTGAGGCCCGCGTGCCTGTACGCTTCCCTGGCGCGGCGTGCTGCATGGCGATGCGGATGGCCCGGGGGTTCTTTCCCTGCTAAAGTGCGTTGTTGCCGCCATGTTCGGACTTGTTTTTGTAAACTCTGCAACCGCAGAG
Source organism: Janthinobacterium violaceinigrum (assembly GCF_009208555.1). Lineage (GTDB taxonomy): Bacteria > Pseudomonadota > Gammaproteobacteria > Burkholderiales > Burkholderiaceae_D > Janthinobacterium > Janthinobacterium violaceinigrum. The sequence goes on from NZ_WFLI01000041.1 coordinate 10,149, forward strand.
CGCGTCGCCGGCCTGTGTTGCCCGCCGGCGGCGTGTCCCACTTCGGAGATCACGATGTATCAACATATCACTGTACCTGCTGACGGCCAAAAAATCACCGTCAACGCCGATTTTTCGCTGAATGTACCAGATAATCCCATCGTTCCCTTCATTGAAGGCGATGGCACGGGCATCGATATCAGTCCCGTCATGATCAAGGTGATCGATGCTGCCGTGGCCAAGGCCTACGGCGGCGCGCGCAAGATCAGCTGGATGGAAATCTATGCGGGCGAAAAATCGACGAATGTGTACGGTCCCGATGTGTGGCTGCCGGAAGAAACCCTGGCCGTGCTGAAAGACTACGTGGTCTCCATCAAGGGCCCGCTGACGACGCCCGTCGGCGGCGGCATCCGCTCGCTGAACGTGGCCCTGCGCCAGCAGCTGGACCTGTACGTCTGCCTGCGCCCCGTGCGCTACTTCACGGGCGTGCCGTCGCCCGTGAAAGAGCCGGAAAAGACGGATATGGTGATTTTCCGCGAGAACTCGGAAGACATCTACGCCGGCATCGAATACCAGCAGGGTTCCGAGGGCGCGAAAAAGCTCATCGATTTCCTCGTCAAGGAAATGGGCGTGTCGAAGATCCGCTTCCCGAACACCTCCGGCATCGGCATCAAGCCCGTGTCCATCGAAGGCACGGAGCGCCTGGTGCGCAAGGCCATCCAGTACGCGATCGACAATGACAAGCCTTCCGTGACGATCGTGCATAAAGGCAACATCATGAAGTACACGGAAGGCGGTTTCCGTGACTGGGCGTATGCGCTGGCGCAAAAGGAATTCGGCGCCGAGCTGATCGATGGCGGTCCGTGGTGCAAGTTCAAGAATCCGAAGACGGGCCGCGACATCATCGTCAAGGATTCCATCGCTGACGCGTTCCTGCAACAAATCCTGCTGCGTCCGGCCGAATACAGCGTCATCGCCACCTTGAATCTGAACGGCGACTATATTTCCGACGCGCTGGCGGCGCAAGTGGGCGGCATCGGCATCGCGCCGGGCGCCAACCTGTCCGATTCCGTGGCCATGTTCGAAGCGACGCACGGCACGGCACCGAAGTACGCGGGCAAGGATTACGTGAATCCCGGTTCCCTGATCCTGTCGGCGGAAATGATGCTGCGCCACATGGGCTGGCTGGAGGCGGCCGACCTGGTGATTTCCTCGATGCAGAAGTCGATCGCCTCGAAGCGCGTCACCTATGACTTCGCCCGCCTGATGGAAGGCGCGACGCAGGTATCGTGCTCCGGTTTCGGCCAGGTGATGATCGAGCACATGTAATACGAGGGGCAGGGTGCCGGGCAGGGCACCCTGCGGACGAAAAAAAACCCCGTTTCGCAACGGGGTTTTTCACATCTGAGGGCCGGCGATGCTTAGGCTGCTTGGATGTTGGAAGCTTGCTTGCCTTTAGGGCCTTGCGTGACTTCGAATTGAACTTTTTGACCTTCTTTGAGGGTCTTGAAACCGTTCATGTTGATTGCGGAGAAGTGAGCAAACAAATCTTCGCCGCCGTCATCTGGAGTGATGAAGCCAAAACCTTTGGAATCATTGAACCACTTAACTGTACCTGTTGCCATAAAAAGAACTTTCAAAATTAAAACAAATCACACGAGCCATAAAAGCAAGAAGCTTCTTGCCCCCTCCTCGACGTCTCACTTCTTATCAAGCTGTACATTACTGCAACAGTCGATACAGCATTGTTGGCGGAATAAATAATGAAGTCAAGCGCTTTTCCATCGATATTGCCAAATTCTTCACGACAACCAAAAAAGCAACTCTTGATTTTGACAGCAAGGTCGCCATCTGCGCACTATTAAGAAAACGCGTAAGATTGAAAACAATTGGAAAGGCGTAGATATTGCGCATGACAACCACTGTGAAAGCATTAGAATAAGCGTATGGCAACCAAGCACGACACAGAAACCCTGCTGGAGCGGCAAGTGCTGAAGCCGCCACCGCTCTACCAGGTAGCCTTGCTCAATGACGACTACACCCCGATGGAATTTGTGGTGGCTATCATTCAGGAGTATTTCAACAAGGACCGTGAAACGGCGACGCAAATCATGCTCAGTGTTCATCGCTACGGCAAAGGAGTGTGCGGCGTGTTCTCTAAAGATATAGCGTGTACCAAAGTGGAGTTCGTTTTAACGCATGCGCGCAAGGCGGGGCATCCCCTGCAGTGCGTGATGGAGGAAGTATGATTGCGCAGGAATTAGAAGTAAGTTTGCACATGGCGTTTGTCGAAGCTCGACAGGCACGGCACGAATTCATCACGGTTGAGCATTTACTGCTGGCACTGCTGGACAATCCCTCCGCTGCCGAGGTATTGCGTGCCTGCGCGGTCAATATTGAAGACCTGCGCAAGACCCTCACCAATTTCATCGGCGATAACACGCCGACCGTGCCTGGCACGGGCGAAGTCGACACCCAGCCGACGCTTGGTTTCCAGCGCGTGATCCAGCGCGCCATCATGCATGTCCAGTCTGCCTCGAATGGCAAGAAGGAAGTCACGGGCGCCAATGTGCTCGTGGCCATCTTCGGCGAAAAGGACTCGCATGCGGTGTACTACCTGCACCAGCAGGGCGTGACGCGCCTGGACGTGGTCAATTTCATCTCGCACGGCGTGCGCAAGGACCAGTCGACGGAAAGCGCGAAAGCGTCCGAAGGCGTGGAAGAAGCGCCTGTCGACGGCCAGCCGAAGGAAAGCCCGCTCGACCAGTTCACGCAAAACCTGAACAAGGCCGCTGCCGAAGGCAAGATCGACCCGCTGATCGGCCGCGAGGAAGAAGTCGACCGCGTGATCCAGATCCTGTGCCGCCGCCGCAAGAACAATCCGCTGCTGGTCGGCGAGGCGGGCGTGGGCAAGACGGCCATCGCCGAAGGCCTCGCTTACCGCATCACGCAGAGCGACGTGCCCGAAATCCTGCAGAATGCCGTCGTGTATTCGCTGGACATGGGCGCCTTGCTGGCCGGTACCAAATACCGCGGCGACTTCGAACAGCGCCTGAAAGCCGTGCTGAAACAGCTGAAGGACAATCCGAACGGCATCCTGTTCATCGACGAAATCCACACCATCATCGGTGCGGGTTCGGCCTCGGGCGGCACGCTGGACGCATCGAACCTGTTGAAACCGGCACTGGCCAATGGCCAGCTGAAGTGCATCGGCGCGACCACGTACACGGAATTCCGCGGCGTGTTCGAGAAAGACCATGCCTTGAGCCGCCGCTTCCAGAAAGTGGACGTCAACGAGCCGACCGTCGAGCAAACCGTGCAGATCCTGCGCGGCCTCAAGTCGCGCTTCGAAGAGCACCATGGCGTGAAATACTCGGCCTCGGCCCTGTCGACGGCGGCCGAACTGGCGGCGCGCTTCATCAACGACCGCCATCTGCCCGACAAGGCGATCGACGTCATCGATGAAGCGGGTGCAGCGCAGCGCATCCTGCCGAAGTCGAAACAGAAGAAAACCATCGGCAAGGCCGAGATCGAGGACATCATCGCCAAGATCGCGCGCATTCCGCCGCAAACGGTCAACCAGGACGACCGCAGCAAGCTGCAGACGATCGACCGCGACTTGCGCAATGTGGTGTTCGGGCAAGATCCCGCCATCGATGCGCTGGCCTCGGCCATCAAGATGGCCCGTGCCGGCCTGGGCAAGACGGACAAGCCGATCGGCTCCTTCCTGTTCTCCGGTCCGACCGGCGTGGGCAAGACCGAGGTCGCCAAGCAACTGGCGTTCATCCTCGGCATCGAGCTGATCCGTTTCGACATGTCGGAATACATGGAACGCCACGCCGTCAGCCGTTTGATCGGCGCGCCACCGGGCTACGTCGGTTTCGACCAGGGCGGCCTGCTGACGGAAGCGATCACCAAGAAACCGCATGCGGTGCTGCTGCTCGATGAAATTGAAAAAGCCCATCCGGACATTTTCAATATCCTGCTGCAAGTGATGGATCACGGTACCTTGACGGATAACAATGGCCGCAAAGCCGATTTCCGCAACGTGATCATCATCATGACCACCAATGCGGGGGCGGAAAGCTTGCAGAAAGCTTCGATCGGCTTCACGAATTCCAAGCAGGCAGGCGACGAGATGGCCGACATCAAGCGCATGTTTACGCCGGAATTCCGCAACCGCATCGACGCGACCATCAGCTTCCGCGCGCTGGACCAGGAAATCATCCTGCGCGTGGTCGACAAGTTCCTCATGCAGCTGGAAGAGCAGTTGCACGAGAAAAAGGTCGAAGCCGTGTTTACCGAGAAGCTGCGTACCTTCCTGGGCAAGAAAGGCTTCGATCCGCTGATGGGCGCGCGGCCGATGGCGCGCCTGATCCAGGATCTGATCCGCAAGGCCCTGGCCGACGAGCTGCTGTTCGGCCGCCTGGTTACCGGCGGACGGGTCACGGTCGACCTCGACGACAAGGAGCAGGTCTTGCTGGAATTCCCGGAACCGCCAGACGCGGCGCCCACGGCTGCACCGGAAACGGTGGAAGTGGAGTAAGCGCAGCCTGCGCCACGGACCATCCGAAAAACCCGCCCCACGCAAGTGGCGCGGGTTTTTTTACGTGCCGGCCATGCCGAGGCCTGAAATGTTGTAAAAATGGCTTTGTTTAAAAATAGGTATTGCTTTCGCACAAGCTATGCAAGAATCATGATCCCGATGTCGGCTGCGCTCCACATCGTTTCGCCTCCCTAGCTCGTTGAAAGACTGCTTACATGAAAATTTCCCGTACTCTTGCTTTCCTGTTGTGTTCCGCCGGCCTCCTGGGCAGCACGGCCGTCATGGCCGCTGCCGCGACGGCCGGCAGCTATTTCCGTTTTCCTGCCGTGCGCGGCGATACCGTCGTGTTCACGGCCGAAGGCGACCTGTGGAAAAGCAGCGTGCGCGGCGGCGCCGCGCAGCGTTTGACCACGCATCCCGGTTATGAAACGAATGCGGCGATTTCGCGCGACGGCCTGTGGCTGGCCTTTTCCGCCGCCTACGAGGGCGCACAGGAAGCATATGTGATGCCGCTGGCCGGCGGCTTGCCGCGCCGTATTTCGTACGACAATGGCGGCGTGCTGGTGCTGGGCTGGACGGCCCAGGGCGAAGTGCTGGTCAGCACGCAAAATACGGATGGTCCCGCTTCGCGCCGCATCGTTGCCGCCATCGATCCCGTGAAACAGACGCGGCGCGTGTTTCCCGTGGCCGACGCCAACGATGCCGTGCTCGACGACGCGGGCAAGACGCTGTTCTTCACCCGTTTCGGCCTGGCCATGACCAACGACAATGTGCGCAACTACCGGGGCGGCGCCCATGCCACCCTGTGGCGCTATGACTTGGACGGCAAGGGCGAGGCCGTGCGCATGCACGCGGAGCCTGCCGTGTTGGCGGGCAATAACAAGCGCCCCATGTGGTGGCAGGGCCGCGTCTATTACATCAGCGACGAGGGCGGCAGCGACAATCTGTGGAGCATGCTGCCCGACGGTTCTGACCGCCGCGCCTTGACCGGCCACACGCAGTGGGACGTGCGCAATGCGGCGCTGGGCGATGGCAAGATCGTCTACCAGCTGGGCGCCGACCTGCACGTGCTGGACCTGAACGCGCCCGCCGCGTCCTCGGCCTCTTCCACCTCGCAGCCGCTGGCCATCAGCCTCGTGTCCGATTTCGACCAGCAGCGCGCGCGCCAGATCCGCTCGCCGCTCGATACCTTGAGCAATGTCCAGTTGTCGGGCAAGGACGAGCGCATCATCCTGACGGCGCGGGGCCGGGTCAGCATCGCGGGCACGGGCAGCTTGCGCCGCGTCGACATCGCCATTCCCGAAGGGGCGCGGGCGCGCGACGCCGTCTTTTCCAGCGACGAGAAATCCGTGTTCGCCATCGTCGACACGAGCGGCGAGAACGAAATCTGGAAGTACGCCGCCGATGGCTCGGGCAAGGGCGAGCAGCTGACGACGCAGGGCGACAACCACCGCTGGAAACTGTATCCGTCGCCGGACGGGCGCTGGCTCGCGCACACGGACAAGAAAGGCCGTTTCTGGCTGCTGGACCTGGCGACCAGGGGCAACGCGCTGATCGACGACGCGGGCAAGGCGGGCGTGGACAAGCACGACGAAGTGCAATGGTCGCCCGACAGCCGCAACCTGGCCATCGTGCGCGTGGCCAGCAACGAGCAGCGCGAACAGATCGGCCTGTACAACCTGGCTTCGAAGCAGCTGCAGTTCGTCACCAGCGACCGCTACACGTCCGGTTCGCCCGTGTTTTCACCTGACGGCAAGTGGCTGTATTTCCTGTCGGCGCGCAATTTCCAGCTGGCCAACGGTTCGCCTTGGGGCGACCGCAACATGGGGCCCGTGTTCGACAAGCGCATCGGCGTGTACGCGCTGGCGCTGCAGCCGGGCAACCGTTTCCCGTTCCAGCCCGACGATGAACTGAGCCGCCCCGGCGTCAAGCCGGCCGAGACGGACGATGAAAAGGCCGCCGAACTGGCGGCGGAAAAGGCCCTGGAAAAGGCGGGCGGCAAGGCGGCCGTGAAGAAGGCGCCGTCCGCGCTGCCGGCCATCGTCAGCCAGGGCCTGGCCGAGCGCCTGTATGAAGTGCCGCTGGCGGCGGGCAACTACAGCGCGCTGGCCGCCGACGACAAGCGCCTGTATTTCCTCGAACGGGAAAGCGGCGAGAACAAGTCCAGCCTGAAGACGCTCGCCATCGGCAATACCGGTTCCAAGCCGGAACTGCTGGTGGCCAATGTGCGCGAATTCGACCTGGCCCAGGATAAAAAACACCTGTACTACCGCACGGCGGCCGCCACCGGGCCGGGCGAGATGCTGGTGATCGAGGCGGGCGCCAAGCTGCCGGCCGACCTGTCGAAGGCCAAGGTCAAGGTCGACGACTGGACTTTCGTGTCGAACCCGCGCCTGGAGTGGAAGCAGATGTTCAACGACGCCTGGCGTTTGCACCGCGACTTCCTGTACGACGCGAAGATGCGCGGCGTGAACTGGAAGGCGGCGCGCGACAAATATGCGCCGCTGGTCGAGCGTGTCACGGACCGGGCCGAACTCAATGACGTGCTGGGCATGATGGTGGCCGAAGTGGGCGCCCTGCATTCGCAGATCCGTCCCGGCGAATTGCGCCGCACGGAGCAGGAAGGTACGCCGGCGGGCCTGGGCGCCGTGCTGGCGCGCACCAGCGACGGCTACGCGGTCGAGCATGTCTACCGCAGCGAGGCGGAACTGCCCGCGGCGCGCGCGCCCCTGTCGCGTCCCGACGTGGATGTGAAGGCGGGCGACGTGATCACGGCCGTCAACGGCAAGGACGTGCTGGCCGCGCGCGATATCAGCGACCTGCTGCTGAACCAGGCGGACAAGCAGGTGCTGCTGCAGGTGAAGCGGGGCAAGGCCGCGCCGCGCGCCGTCATCGTCACGCCCGTCAACATGGCGAAACAGACGGCGCTGCGCTATGGCGACTGGGAACTGAGCCGCGCCGAGCAGGTGGCTGCCGCCTCGCAAGGACGCATCGGCTACCTGCATTTGCGCGCCATGGGACCCAATGACATCGCCTCGTTTGCGCGCGACTTTTACGCCAACATCAACCGCGAAGGCCTGATCATCGACGTGCGGCGCAACAACGGCGGCAATATCGACAGCTGGATCATCGAAAAACTGCTGCGCAAGGCCTGGGCCTACTGGGCGCCGCCGGGCGTGCAGCCGTCGTCGAACATGCAGAACACCTTCCGCGGCCACCTGGTCGTGCTGGTCGACGAACTCACGTACTCGGATGGCGAGACCTTCGCCGCCGGCATCAAGGCCCTGGGCCTGGCGCCGCTGGTGGGCAAGCGCACGGCCGGCGCCGGCGTCTGGCTCAGCGACAATACGCGCCTGGCCGACAACGGCATGGCGCGCGTGGCGGAAAACGGCCAGTTCGGCATCGATGGCCAGTGGCTGATCGAAGGCGTGGGCGTGGTGCCGGACGTGGAGGTGGAAAATCCGCCGCACGCCACCTTCAATGGCGCCGACCGCCAGCTGGAAGTGGCGCTGGACATGCTGGCGAAAAAGCTCAGGGAGCAGCCGCGCCCCGCATTCCAGGCGCAGCCGATTCCCGCGCTGAAGTAAGGCCGCTACAGGCCGGTGACGGCCTTGAACTGCTGCGCACGGCGGCGCGATACTTCGATCACGCTGCCGTCCTGCAGGCGCAGGTCGAGGCCATCGGCGGCGTTCGGCGCCACCTGCGCCACCTGCGCCAGGCTGACGATCTGGCGCCGGTTGGCGCGAAAGAACAGGGCCGGATCCAGTTTCTCTTCCAGCTGGTTCAGGGTGCGCAGCATCAGCGGATGCTGCGCGCCGAAATGTACGCGCGTGTAGTTGCCTTCCGATTCCAGCAGGCGGATATCGTCAAGCGCGACAAACCAGCAGCGCTCCCCATCCTTGATGAAGACCTTGCGCGGCGCGGGTGTCGGCACGGCCAGCGCCCGCGCGCCGGCGCGCGCCAGCGCCGTGGCCAGGCGCGCCGCCTGCACGGGTTTTTGCAGGTAGTCGAGGGCGCTCACTTCAAATGCCTGCAGCGCGTACTGGTCGAAGGCCGTGCAAAAGATGACGTCGGGCGCCGCGTCGAGCGACGCCAGCAGGTCGAAGCCGGAGCCGCCCGGCATCTGCACGTCGAGCAGCAGCAGGTCGGGCTGCAGCTTGCCGATCTGCGCGACGGCGTCGGCCGCGCTGGCCGCCTCGCCCACGATGTCGACGGCGCCGCATTGCACATGGGGCGCCAGCAGGCGCCGCAGCTCGGCGCGCGCCAGTCGCTCGTCATCGACCAGCAAGACCTTCAACGGCGGCGCGCTCATGGCTGCTCCGGCAGGTCCATGGTGGCGCAGACCCAGCCCGCCTGCTGGCGCAACGCCAGGCTGGCATGCTCGCCGCAGGCCAGCTGCAAACGCTGGCGCGCATTGCGCAGGCCGACGCTGGTGGACGTGCCGGGTTCGCGCAAGGCGCCCGTGTTGGCCACTTCGACCTGCACCATGGGCACGCCTTCGGCAGGGGGTGCGCGCCGCGCCGCGATGCGGATGTCGCTGCCGTCGGCGCTGCTTTCGACGCCGTACTTGACGGCGTTTTCCACCAGCGTCTGCAAGGCCATGGGCGGCACGCGCACGTGATCGAGCCCGGGGGCGATGTCGAAGCTGACGCGCAGGCGCTCCTCGAAACGTATCTGTTCGATCGCCAGGTAGGCGCGCACGGCTTCCAGTTCGGCCGACAGCGGCACCGTGTCATGCTGGCCCGATTGCAGCGCGTGGCGCATCAGACCTGCCAGCTGGTCGATCATGTGCGCGGCCGCCTCGCGGTCTTCGTAGATCAGGGCGCGCACGCTATTGAGGCTGTTGAAGAAAAAATGCGGGTTGACCTGCGCCTGCAGGGCGCGCAGTTCGGCCTCCCGTCCATGCAGCTGCAGGCGCAGGGTTTCCGCTTCCAGGCGGGCGGCGCGGCGCAGCGACAGCGCGGTGAAGTAAAACACCGTCCAGGTCAGGAAGACCCCGAACCAGAACAGCAGCGCGCCGGGCAGCCAGGCGATGCCGCGCAGGATATCGGGCGGATACATGACGTGGAAGGCGGCCGTCACGCTGGCCGTCTGGATGGCGGCCAGCAGGACCAGCGACGGCACGATGCGTTTCCAGCGCAAGCCGTTGGCCGCCCAGCCGCGCCGGCGCAGCACGCCATGCCACAGGTGCGACAGCAGCAAGCCGCCCAGCGATCCCCAGCAGGCGATGGTCGCGACGATGCGCAGTGGCGAGGAGCCGCCATACACGCTGTTGAACAGGGCCAGCGCGCCCCAGCCGGCCAGCTGGAAGGTCCAGTACCAGTCGATCCGGGCCAGCAGCGGTGGGCGGCGGGTTGGCGTCATGGCTCAGCGCAGGAATTGCTCGATCTGGCCGAACATCCAGTCCGGCTGGTCGTACATGATGAAGTGGCGCGCCGTGTCAGCCAGTGCGATCTGCACGCCGGGCAGCTGGCGGTACTGCTGCTGGAAGGTGGCTTCGATGGCGGCGCGCGGCGCGTAGTCCTTGTAGGCGATCCAGGTGCCCAGCACCAGGGTGGGCGACTGCACTTTCGCCACATCCTGGCGCAGGTCGCTGGCCATCAGGTTGCCCATGGCGCGGATCACCGTTTCGCGGTCCGAGCGCTGTCCCCAGCCGATGATGCGCTCCACGTCGGCCGGCGCGCTGGCCATGGCCGCGACGGTGCGGCGCTGGCTGGCGCTGGCCGCCGCCGCATCCTGGGCCCACATGGCCGCCTGCATCTGCTGCGACATCGCTTGCAGCTGCTCCGGCGTGATGGAGGGCAGCTGCGTTGCGCCCAGCGCCGGCAGCGAATCGACGATCACCAGTTTGCCCGTCTGGGCGGGATGGTCGATGGCCATCTTCAGGGCCAGGAAGCCGCCCAGGCTATGTCCGATGATGGCCGGCCGGCCCAGTTTTTTTCCGGTGATGTAGTCGGCCAGCTGCTGTTCCGCCTGCGCCAGCAGGTCGCCTTCGATCGGCGCCACGCCGGCAAAGCCGGCCAGTGTCAGCACGTGGCAGGCGTGCCCGGCCTGCGGTCCGCACAGGTGCGCCACCGTGCCTTGCCAGACTTCGCCCGAGGATGCGAGGCCGGGAATCAGGATGAGGGGGCGGCCTTGGCCCGTGACCTCGACCGTGAATGCCGCGGGCGCGGCGGCCTGGCCGGCGCCCGCCATCAGCGCGCTACTGAGCAGTATCAATGTTTGCAATGTTCGTTTCATGGGGTACTCCTCCTTGACGACCATGCTAGCGGTGCAGGCGCCCCGCAGCCAGCGCTGCGGGATGAACGGCGCCAGGGCGGGATGAACGGTTCAGATCCACACATCCTGATCCTGGCAGTGCTCCGGATGGTAGGTCAGGTACTGCACCATGCGCGGCGCCGGACCCCGGTTGGGCGTGGCGCAATGGGGCAGGGCCTGGTGCCAGATGATGAAATCGCCGGCCTGGCCTTCGACGGGCACGGGCTGCAGGCTGTGGATGGCCCATTCGCGCGGCGTGGCGCCGGGTGGCACCTGCTGCATCCAGCCGGCGATGTGCCGCTGGAAACCGGGCACGCAGTGGAAGGCGCCGTGCTGCGCCGGACAGTCGCTCAGGTACAGCATGCCCTGCAGCTTGAACGGAATCGGCTGTTGCAGGCTGACGTCCCAGTGCAGGGCGCTGCCGAGGAAACGGTGCTGCGGCGTTTCCGGGGCATTGAAGCTCACCTTGTCGATGCTGGCATAGATGCTGGTGCCTGCGCCGTACAGCTGCTGGTAGGCGTGGCGGATACGCGCGACGTGGCGGTTTGCCTCGAGGGCCGGATGGTCGGAAAACTGCAGCATCAGGCCCCGCTTGCCCGGGTGCAGCCGGTACCACGATGCCGGTTCGTCGGGGGAGGCGCCCAGGTAGTCCCAGATGGCCGCCTGCGCGGCGGCACACTGCGCGCGCGGCACGGCGCCGCGCAGCACCAGGTAGCCGTGCTCCTCGAAATGGCGCAGTTCGGCGGCGGACAGCACGTCCTCGTGTGGGCTGCTGGCGTGGGCCGGGCGGGGCCGCGTGCGCGCGGCGATCCAGTCGGTATAGGCTTGCAGGGTGGGCCGCTGCTGGTACAGGAAGTGCAGCGCGTCTTCCATCGAAATGCCGCGCGCGTACAGCGCCTTGATGTCCCCGTTGTCGCGCGCCAGTCCGTCGGCGCCAGGCGCACCGCCTTGTCCCGTGCAGCGCTGCCATAATTGGTGCAAATGAGGCCAGTCGTCCATGGTGTCTTGATGTGGTTGAGAAATTAGCCGGCGCGCAGGCGGCGCCACAGGGTGGTGCGGCTGATGCCCAGGTACTGGGCGGCGGCGTCGCGGCGCCCGCCGAAGCGTGCCAGTACGGCGCTGGCGCTTTCGTCTTCCGGGCGCGGCGCGGCGGTGGCGGTGGTGGTAGCCGCCGGCGGCAGCGCCGCCGTGCCGGCGCCATTGGCCAGTTCCGGCGCCACGCCCAGCACGAAGGCGGGCGTGAGCGCCTGCAGCGGTTCGGCGGCCAGGAACAAGGCCAGGCGTTCGGCCAGGTTGCGCAGTTCGCGCACGTTACCGGGCCAGTCGTAGCGGCGCAGCAGCGGCGCGCAGGCGATGATTTCCGCGTGCAGGTTGGGGTGCGGACGGGCGCCCAGCGCGGCCAGCGCGTTTTTCAGCGACCATTCGGCCAGGCCGGGAATATCGCTGGCGCGTTCGCGCAAGGCCGGCAAATGCAGGCGCAGCACGGCCAGGCGGTAGAACAGGTCGGCGCGGAAGCGTCCTTCGCGGATGCGCTGCTCCAGGTCGCAGTGGGTGGCGCTGATGATGCGCACATTGATGGCGATGGGCCGCGTGCCGCCCACGCGCACCACTTCGCGTTCTTCCAGCACGCGCAGCAGCCGCGTTTGCAGGGCCAGCGGCATTTCGCCGATTTCGTCGAGGAACAGGGTGCCGTGGTTGGCCGCCTCGAACAGGCCCGCGTGGCCGCCCCGGCGCGCGCCCGTAAATGCCCCGTCTTCGTGGCCGAACAGCTCCGATTCCAGCAGGGACTCGGCGATGGCGCCGCAATTGATGGCGATGAAGGGCCGGTTCGCGCCCAGGCTGCGGGGGCTTTCGCGGTGGATCGCCTGCGCCACCAGTTCCTTGCCGCTGCCCGTCTCGCCCTGGATCAGCACCGTCGCCGGCGAGCGGGCGTACAGCACCACCGACTGGCGCAGCGCCTCCATCGCTTCGGATTCGCCGCGCAGATCGTGCAGGCCGTGGCGCGCGCGCAGGGTGTCGGCCACCACCGCGCGGCGTCCGCGGTTCGATTCGATCTGGGTCAGGCGCGCCAGTTCCAGCGCGTCGTCGAAGGCGCGTCGGATGGCCGTGGCCGAATATACGAAGACGGCGGCCAGTCCCGCCTCTTCGGCCAGGTCGGTGACGAGGCCCGCGCCGACGACGGCCTTGACGCCGGCCGCCTTGAGTTCGTTGATCTGCGCGCGCGCGTCTTCCTCGGTGGCATAGGTGCGTTGAAAGATCGGAAAGCCGAACGTGGCGGCAAATTCGCCCAGTTCCGGCATCGGGTCCTGGTAGGTGACGACGCCGATCTGCGGCGAGATGCGCCGCGCGCGCGCCAGTGCCTGCATCACGTCGTAGCCGCTGGCCTTGGCGATGATGACGGGCACCGACAGCCGGCCTTTCAGGTAGGCGCCGTTCGAGCCGGCCGCGATGACGGCGTCGCAGCGCTCGGTGGCCATGCGCTCGCGGATGTGGCGCACGGCGTCGTCGAAGCCCAGGTTGATCGGCTCGATCGTTGCCAGGTCGTCGTATTCGAGCGTGATGTCGCGGAACAGGTCGAACAGGCGCGAGACGGAGACGGTCCAGATGACGGGTTTGTCGCGGTGGTCGAGCGGAGGTTGGGGAGGGCGGCGCATGCTTTATTCTAAACGATTTGTTTCATTTTTTAGCCATGCAACGGCCTTGCAACGGGCGTGTTGCAAGCAGTCTGTGGCGTTTCAGATATTGCCAATAAGGAATATGAAAAAACCCCGGGAAACTGGTTTATGATCTAGCAGCACCATGATGCCTATGGAATATATTGCTCAGGCGCATGTTCGACCGTTACCAACCGACCCATGGTGTCCATGAACCGCGTACCGACCAGTCCCGATTTCATCGCCGATGCCTTGCAGCTGATCGCCTTGCCGGCGTGCGCCTGCGATGCCTGCGGCATGGTGGTGGCCGCGAATGGCGCCTTGAACGCCTTGCTGGGCAGGGACGTGACGGGACGGCTGCTGGCCGATTGTTTCAGCGACGCCTACCGCGCGTCGAGCACCAGCATGCTGCGCGGCGCGCTGGGTGCGGCGGGGCGCGAGCGGCACTGGGACAGCAGCCTCGAAGGGGAGGCGGGCGCCATCGCCGTGCAGGTGTGGGCCAGGCCGCTGCCGGTGGGCGATGGCTTGCCGGGGGCGACCCTGGTGTTTGCCGACATCAGCGTGCAGCAGCGCGACCAGCAAGCCTTGCGCAAGACCTTGCTGGAGCAGCAGGCCATCCTGGAAAGCGCGGCCGTCGGCATCGTGTTTTCCAAGGGCGGCTTCATCGAGGAGTGCAATATCCGCGCCGCCGAGATGCTCGGTTATGCGCGCCACCAGCTGACGGGCATGCCGGGCGCGGTGCTGTACCGCTCCGCCGAGCATTGCCGCGCGCTTGGGCTGGAAGCGGCGCCGCTGCTGTCGAAGGGCAAGCCGTACCGCACCGAACTGGAATTGCGGCGCCAGGATGGCACCTTGTTCTGGAGCCGCCTGCACGGGCGCGCCGTCGATCCCCTCAATACGCATGACGGCACGGTATGGATCATCGAGGATATCAGCGACCACCGGCGCGATGAAGACCAGCTGCGCCGCGCCATGCTGGAAATGCAGGCCGTGATGGACAACGCGCCGCTGGCCATCGGTTTTCAGCGCGACAAGGGCGTGCTGCGCTACAACCGGCGCTTCGCCGAATGCTTCGGCTTTGACGGCGACAGCGGCGTGGGCTTGCCGGTGGCCGACCTGTATCCGTCGCGCGCGGCGTACGACCATGTCGTCAGGCAGGCGGCGCCCCTGCTGCGGCGCGGCTTGCCATTCCAGGGCGAGATGGAGATGCGCCGCCGCGACGGCTCCACGTTCTGGGCGCTCGCGTATGGCTATGTCCTGAACCCGGAGAGCCAGGCCGACCGCGGCCTGCGCGACACGATCTGGCTGTTCGACGACCGCAGCGCGCAAAAGGCGGCCGAGGAGGCCACGCGCCAGTTGATGCTGGAGCAGCAGGCTATCCTCGACAATGCCTCTGTCGGCATCCTGTTTTCCCGTTCGCGCCTGGTCTTGCGTTGCAATCCCCGCTTCGCCGAAATGTTCGGCTACGCGCAGGAGGAGATGACGGGCCTGCCCGCCGCCGAGCTGTTTCCCTCGCCCGCCGCCTACGAGGAATTTGGCGTGCAGGCCACGCCGCTGCTGGGGCAGGGTTTGCCGTACGAGCAGGATGAAGCGCTGTTCCGCCGCCGCGACGGCAGCCTGTTCTGGTGCCGCATCCGCGCCAAGGCCGTCGACCAGGCGCACAGCGAGCAGGGCACCATCTGGATCCTCGAAGACGTCACGGCCAGCCGCCAGACGCAGATGGAAGTGGCGGCCATCATGACGAATGCCTCGGTGAGCATTCTGTATACCAAGAACCGCCAGATCACGCGCTACAACCTGGGCTTTGCCGCGATGTTCGGCTACAGCGGCGACGAGGCGCTGGGCTTGCCCGGCCGCGCGCTGTACGTCTCGCAGCAGTCCTACGAGCTGCTGGGCGCGGCGGCCTTCCCCTTCCTGTCGGTGGCCAAGCCCTTCCAGACGGAAGTGGAAATGATGCGCCGCGACGGCAGCACCTTGTGGGCGCAGCTGATCGCCTATGTCGTCAACCCGGACGATCCCGCCGCCGGCACCATCTGGATCATCGAGGACCGCACGGAAGCAAAGCGCGCCGAGGAATCCCTGCGCAACGCGCTGCTGGAAAACCAGGCCATCCTCGACAGCGCCGTGCTGGGCATCTCGGTGGTGGAGGGCGGCTACAATTTGCGCAGCAACAGCAAGATGGAAGAGCTGTTCGGCTACGGACCCGGCGAGATCAACGGCCTGTCGGTGCAGGCCCTGTATCCGGACGTCGCTGCGTGGAAGGCGGCGCGCGGCGAGACGGCGCGCGACTTCGGCGCGGGCAGGGTGCACATGTCGGAATACCAGCTGGTGCGCAAGGATGGCAGCCGTTTCTGGGCGCGCCTGTCCGGCCGGCCGTTCGACCTGGCGCATGCGCATGGCCGTTCGGTGTGGCTGGTCGACGACGTGACGGCGCGCCGCGAGGCGGCCGAGGCGGTGCGCCGCGCGCGCGACGAACTGGAGCTGCGGGTGCAGGAGCGCACGGCCGAACTGGCCGGCGCCAACCTGCTGCTGCAGGGCGAAATCGTCGAGCGGCGCCAGGCCGAGGCGCGCGTGCACCACATGGCCTACCACGACAACCTGACGGGCTTGCCGAACCGCGCGCTGCTGTCGGACCGGCTGGAACGGGCCATGCTGGCCGCGCAGCGTTCCGGCCGCAAGCTGGCCGTGATGTTCATCGACCTGGACCGCTTCAAGACCATCAACGATTCGCTGGGCCACATGACGGGCGACCTGCTGCTCAAGGAGGTGGCCGCGCGGCTGTGCGGCGCCGTGCGCGCCAGCGACACGGTGGCGCGACTGGGCGGCGATGAATTCGTCGTGCTGGTGCCGGGCATCCGCGGCACCGATGAAGCGGCGCGCGTGGCCGAGAAGATCATCGAGGCGCTGACGCCCGCCTTTCCGCTCGACGGTCATGTGCTGCACGTGACGCCGTCGATCGGCATCTGCGTGTATCCGGACGATGGCGGCGATGTCGACTCCCTGATGCGCCATGCGGATGCGGCCATGTACCACGCCAAGGGCAATGGCCGCAACAACTACCAGTTCTTCACGCAGACGATGAACCAGGCAGCGGCCCTGCACTTCGACCTGGAAAGCAGCTTGCGCACGGCGCTGGCGCTGCAGCAGTTCGAGCTGTTTTACCAGCCCGTCATCGATATCGCCACGCGCCGCCTGCATGGCATGGAAGTGCTGCTGCGCTGGCGCCGTCCCGGCCATGGACTGGTGCTGCCTGACCGCTTCATTCCCATCATGGAGGAAAACGGCCTGATCGTGCCGGTGGGCGAATGGGTGATGCGCCAGGCGTGCGAGCAAAGCATGGCCTGGCAGCGCCAGGGCCTGCAAGCGGTGCCGCTGGCGGTGAATCTGTCGCCGCGCCAGTTCATGCACAAGGGCCTGGTGGCGGCCATCGGCGCCGTGGTGCGGGAAACGGGCATCGACCCGTCACTGCTGGAATTCGAGATCACCGAGACGGCGCTGATGCAGCATGGCGAGCATACGCTGGAGATTTTGCGGCAGATCAATGGCATGGGCCTGCGCCTGTCGATCGACGATTTCGGCACCGGCTATTCCAGCCTGGCCTACCTGAAGCGCTTCCCCGTGAAGAAGGTCAAGATCGACCGCGCCTTCATCAAGGACCTGGAGCAGAGCGGGGAAGACCGCGCCATCGTGGCGGCCATCATCGCGCTGGCCGACAGCCTGCAATTGTCGACTGTGGCCGAGGGCGTGGAGACGGAAGAGCAGTTCGCCCTGCTGCAGGCAAGCGGCTGCCGCTATGCGCAGGGCTATCTGTTTTCCGCTCCGGTGCCTGCGGCGAATGCGCAGGTGCTGCTGGAGAGCGCGACCTGAACTGCCGCGCTTCGGCCGGCGATCAGTCGATGGTGGCCACGACGGGCGCATGGTCGGATGGCTGCTCCCACTTGCGGGGCACGCGGTCGATCACGCAGGCCGTGCAGCGGGCGGCGAGGGCGGGCGACAGCAGGATATGGTCGATGCGCAGACCCTTGTTCAGGCGGAAGCCCAGCTGGCGGTAGTCCCACCAGCTGAACGATTTGTCAGCCTGCTCGAACAGGCGGAAGGCGTCCGCCAGGCCTATGTCGAACAGGCGCTGCAGGGCCGCGCGTTCCTTGTCCGACACCAGCACCTGGCCGGCCCAGGCGACGGGATCGTGCACGTCGCGGTCGTCGGGCGCGATATTGTAGTCGCCCACGACGGCCAGTTGCGGATGCTGCTGCGCCTCTTCGGCCAGCCAGTCGTGCAGGGCGGCCAGCCAGCCCAGTTTGTATTCGTACTTGTCCGAGTCGACGCTCTGGCCGTTCGGCACATAGGCGCAGACGACGCGCACGCCGCCGATGGTGGCGGCCAGGATGCGCTGCTGCGCATCTTCATAGCGGGGATTGTTCTTCACCACGTCGGTGATCGGCAGCTTCGACAGGATGGCCACGCCGTTGTAGGTTTTCTGGCCGCTGAAGACCACCTGGTAGCCGGCTGCCTCGATCTCGGCGACGGGGAACTTGTCGTCCGTGAGCTTGGTCTCTTGCAAGCAGAGTATGTCGACCGGGTTGTCTGTCAGCCACTGCAGCACTTGCGGCAGGCGCACTTTGAGCGAGTTGACGTTCCAGGTGGCGAGTTTCATGGGAAAAATCCTTGCTTGAATAGGTATCGATAGGCGCGAATCTTACCGCATGCGTGCCGGCGGCGTCCTGCCCCGCTTGCCGGGTGCATGCTTTATTTGCTTGCAGGGAAAAAGAGTATTAATAAAGTATTTATATTTAACCAATCGTGGCGCATGAATATTATGTTTTTGTGTATCATTGATCAACCCCTATGTTTGATTTGGCATAAGTGGCTGGCGCGGCAGGCTGCGTCTCCCCATTTAACGCGACAAAGGTGTAAAGTTTCTCGCTAAAACGCGATAAAAACTACTAAAATGGCACAATGTAACAACTGTGTCATACGGCTTTGTTACAGCCAAGTTAAGAACCGAACAGGAAGCAGTTGTAATTAGTTGTAATTGCTATTCCGATTACATGACCACTGTGCCCGGGGCGGAGCGTAGATTCCGTCCCTGGCGCCGCCAGACTTGTTATATAAATTGCAGTACTATATCTATGAGACTGTTTTGCGACATCAATAGATGGTACTATTTTGAAATGTTGCAGTTTTAATAGTGAGACTTGCGCGTAGCATTTGCAAAGGAAGAAAATGCGAACTGCATTTGAAGCGTGGGCGCAGCGTGACGGCCACATTGTGCGGCGAAGAGAAGACAAACCGGATGAGTACCTGATCTTCGAGACCCAGCGTCGCTGGGTTATCTGGCAGGCTGCTCTGACGCATGGCAAGACGGCTGCGAAGCCGCGGGTGAGCGCTGCCGAAAAGGCGGCGAAGGCCCAGCGCGCGCTGGAAATGTCTTCCGATGAAGCGACCGTGCGCAACAAGGTGCTCAATGAGGTGCTCGACGCCTTCAGCGGCGCCGATGGCGCGGCCGGCATGGAAGGCATACTGAAAGTGATCCAGGGCCTGAAAATGAAGCAGAAGGCACTGGCCGACGACAAGAGCGAAGATTCCACGGCTTGAGGAGACGGCGATGCGTTATCGGCACTACAAGGGCGGCATTTATGAACTGGTGTGCGAAGCCACGCTGGAAGCAGATCTCACGCCAATGATCGTCTATCGCGCCGCCGACGGTTCCATCTGGACCCGGCCGAAAGACGTGTTCTTTCAGCTGATCGAGGTCGAAGGCGTCATGGTCCAGCGTTTCGCCCCCATCAACTGATGGCCGCCTGCGTGCGTGCCCGGGATTATCCTCATGCGTAAATTGCTGCCTGCCGCAGTGGTGCTGGCCCTTGCCTGCACCGCGGCGCATGCCGAAACCATCGGTTCGGTCGACACGGTGTTCAAGCTGATCGGCCCTGACCACAAGATCGTCGTCGAAGCGTATGACGATCCCCGCGTCGCCGGTGTCAGCTGCTATCTGTCGCGCGCCAAGACGGGCGGCATCAAGGGTGCCGTCGGCCTGGCCGAAGACAAGGCCGATGCGGCCGTGGCCTGCCGCCAGGTGGGACCGCTGCAATTCAAGGGCAAGCTGCCGCGCCAGGAAGAAGTGTTTACCGAGCGCGCCTCGATCTTCTTCAAGCATGTGCGCGTCGTGCGCATGGTCGACAGCAAGCGCAATGCGCTGGTCTATCTCGTCTATTCCGACCGCCTGATCGAGGGTAGTCCGAAAAACAGCGTCACCGCCGTCGCCGTGCCGGGCGACCAGCCGATTCCCGTCCGTTAAGCGAGCCATCCATGCGCGTACCATCGTCTGCCGCCCTTGCCGCCAGGACGCTGCTGCTGTTTGGCCTGGGCGGCTGCGCCACGTTGACGGGCAACACCGAGCAGATGGTGCTGGTGCAAACCATCCAGGACAACCGCGAACTGAGCGGCGCCGGCTGCATCCTCAGCAACGACGTGGGCAAGTGGTTTGTCACCACGCCGGGGCGCATCACCATCCGCAAGAGCCAGGAGCCGCTGAAGGTCGATTGCCGCAAGCACGGTTCGCCCGCCATCGCGACGGACGACCATATCGATCCCAAGCTCAATGGCAGCGTCTGGGGCAATGTCATCCTGACCCTGGGCGTCGGCTATTTCGTCGACCGCAACACGGGCGCCGGCTTTGACTACCCGTCCATTCTGACCATCGTCATGCAGGACCCCGCGCGCCTGGCGCCGCCTCCCCCGGTTCCCGCACCGCCGCCGGCGGCCGCCGTGCCGGAAGCGGTGGTGCAGCCCAAGGTGGCGCCGCTGCCGATTCCCGATCCCGTCGTCTATTAAAAACAGGACGCAGTAATGTAAAAAAACCGCCATGGTCGCAAGACCTGGCGGTTTTTTTTACGGTGTCACGACGCCTGACAAAACCGTCGCGAGCGGGAGCTAGTAGTGGCCGAGAAGCGCAGCTGTACTTCAGGTACAGCGAGCATCGCCGGCCGCCAATAGCCGCGCGCAGCAGGTTTGGTCTGGCGTTTCCTTACACGCGGTTGATCAGGAACGTCGTCAAGAGCGGCACTGGACGGCCGGTCGCGCCTTTTGCGCCACCCGATTTCCATGCCGTGCCGGCGATGTCCAGATGCGCCCAGGTGTACTTCTTGGTGAAGTTTTCCAGGAACGCTGCTGCCGTCACCGAACCGCCGCCTGGCGTGCCGATGTTGGCCAGGTCGGCGAAGTTCGACTTCAGCTGCTCGTTGTACGCTTCTTCGATCGGCATGCGCCATGCCGTGTCGCTCGATTGCTTGCCCGCTGCCAGCAGTTCATTGGCCAGCTGGTCATGCGCCGCATCGCTGCGCGTGAACAGGCCGCTGTTGTGGTGGCCCAGGGCGACGACGCAAGCGCCCGTCAGGGTGGCGATATCGACCACGGCTGCCGGCTTGAAGCGTTCGGCGTAGGTCAGCGCGTCGCACAGCACCAGACGGCCTTCTGCGTCCGTGTTCAGCACTTCGATGGTCAGGCCATTCATCGAGGTGACGATGTCGCCCGGTTTGGTGGCGCGGCCCGACGGCATGTTTTCGCACGCGGCGATGACGCCGATGACGTTCAGCTTCAGATTCATTTCGCCGATGGCGCGGAAGGTGCCCAGTACCGAGGCGGCACCGCACATGTCGTACTTCATTTCATCCATGCCGGGACCGGCCTTGATGGAAATGCCGCCCGTGTCGAAGGTGATGCCCTTGCCGACCAGGACCACTGGCGCATCCTTGGCCTTGCCGCCCATGTGTTTCAGGACGATGAATTTCGGCGGCTGCTCGCTGCCGTTGGTGACGGACAGGAAGCTGCCCATTTTCAGCGCTTCGAGCTGTTTGCGGTCCAGCACTTCGACTTCGAACTTGTAATCCTTGGCCAGCTGCTTGGCCGTGTTGGCCAGGTAGGTCGGGTTGGCGATGTTCGCCGGCAGGTCGCCCAGCTTGCGCGTCAGGTCGGAACCGTTGGCGATGGCGATGGCTTGCGCCAGCGCGCCGCGCGTAGCAGCCGTTGTCGGTGCCGACAGGACGATCTTGCGCACGCCCGCTGGTGCCGGGTCTTTTTTGCTTTTTTGCGAGTCGCAGCGGTATTCGCTGTCGTGGGCGGCTTGCACCACGCAACGGATTGCCCAATTTACGTCGCGCTCTTTCACTTCCGTCAGCGGTAATGCGATAATGGCGTCCGCAGCGCCCAGCGAGCCAAACGCCTTGAGCGCCGCTTGCACGCCGCTGGCGAAGCTTTTTTCGCTGACAGTTTCATCGCTGCCCATGCCGACGAGCAGAACACGTTCCGCGGCGACGCCATCGACTGCGCGCAGCAGCAACGTGCTGCCAGGCTTGCCGCTGATGTCGCCGGACTTCAGCGCAGCCGAAATCGCACCCTTGCTGTCCAGCGATTTTGCCGCTGGCGACAGTTTTTTGTTTTCGAATACCGCAACCGCGATGCATCCGCTTTTGGCCGTGCCGAGGGTGCTCTTGGTATCGAATGCTTTTATGCTAAAGTCCATTTGGTTCTCCGTTTTCATTTACTAGTAACGTGTTACTCAACTAACTGACCCGAATTATAAACTCCGAATGATCTTTCAACGCGCCCTTCGACGTGAATTGGCTAGTGCCGCCGGGGCCACCTTCACTGTTTTGTTCAGTATCCTGCTCACCTGGATGCTGATCGGTATTCTCGGCAAGGCGGCGGGCGGTAAAATCGCGTCGTCCGACGTCATGTCCCTGATGGTCTTTTCCGCCCTGATGCAGCTGCCCACCATCATCATCCTCACCGGTTTCATTTCGGTGCTGATGGTCGTCACGCGCAGCTACAAGGAGTCGGAGATGGTGGTGTGGTTCGCTTCCGGCCTGAGCCTGTCGCGCTGGATCTGGCCCGTCCTCAGCTTCGGCCTGCCGCTGGTGCTGGCCACCGGCGTCCTGAGTCTGTACGCCACGCCGTGGGCGCAAAAGAAAAGCGATGAATATGTGGCGCGCTTCGAAAAGCGCGAAGACCTGCAGAAAGTCACGCCGGGCCAGTTCCGCGAATCGGCCGGCAGCAACCGCATCTTCTTCGTCGAGGGCGTCAGCGGCGAGAAAAACGTGGTGCAGAACGTCTTCGTCAATACCGTCGACGAAAAAGGCAGCGCCGTCGTCGTCGTCGCCCGCGAAGGCGTGATCAATACCGACGCCAAGGGCGAACGCTTCCTGGTGCTCAAGAGTGGCCGCCGCTACCAGGGCGTGCCGACGCAAGCGGACTTCCAGACCATGGAATTCGAGCAGTACATCATGCGCATCGAGAGCAAGCAGCAGGAGCTGGGAGCGGAACTGGGCGTGCGCGCGATGAGCACCATGGCGCTCATCGCCGAGCCGAACCCGTACACCATGGCCGAATTGCTGTGGCGGGTCAGTGCGCCGTTGATCGGCCTGATGCTGATCCTGCTGGCCATTCCGCTGGGCTTTGTCAATCCGCGCGCCGGCAGTTCGACCAACCTGATCATCGCCCTGCTGATTTTCTTTACCTACAGCAACCTTATCAAGGTCGTCGAAGCGAGCGTGAAACAGGGGCGCCTGAGCTTTGGCGTGGCCTGGTGGCCGCTGCACCTGCTGGCGGCACTGGCCGTGGTGGTGCTGTTTGCGTGGCGCCTGAATGTGAATCACCGCTATCATCCGCTGGTCCTGCTGGCGTCCTTCAAGCGCGCGCGCCGCGCCGGCAATACAAGTAAAGCGGCATCGAAATGAAGATTTTACAGCGCTATTTTGCGGTCTCGATATTCCAGGCGGTGCTGTTCGTGCTGCTGGCCTTTCTGGCACTGCAAGCCTTCATCGACCTGACGGGCGAGCTGCCCAAGGTGGGCCGCAACGGCTATACCATCCAGTATGCGTTCCTGTACGTGCTGGTGCTGGTGCCGGGGCACGTGTACGAGGTGATGCCGATCGCGGCCCTGATCGGCACCATTTATACGATGGCGCAGTTTGCCGCCAGCTCCGAATTTACCATCATGCGCGCGTCGAGCATGTCGACGGCGATGGCGGCCGGTTTCCTGTTCCGCATCGGCATCGTCTTCGTCGTCATCACCTTCATCTTCGGTGAACTGATCACGCCGCGCACGGAGCCGCTGGCCGAGCGTCTCAAGCTGACCTCGCGCGGCGCGGCCGTGTCGAGCGAATTCCGCTCCGGCCTGTGGACCAAGGACATGGTCAAGAGCGACGGCCTGACGGGCACCGTCACCGGTTCGCGCTTTTTCAATGTGGGCGAAGCGCGTCCCGACGGCCAGCTGAAAAACGTCAAGCTGTATGAATTCGATACCGACATGCGCTTGCGCACCCTGACCGTGGCCAAGGGCGCTACCTACCAGGGCAATAATATCTGGCGCCTGACCGAGGTGACGGAAACCTCGTTCTCGAACAGCGCGGCCACCACGCCCGGCTTCGAGCCGAAGCTGTCGAACTACTATGGCCAGGAGACGAGCCTGGTGCGCACCGTGCAAAGCGCCAGCAAGGACATGACGTCGGAAGTGACGCCGAAGATCCTGACGGTGTCGGCGTCCGATCCCGAGCGCATGTCGGCCAGCGAACTGGCCGTGTACACGCGCCACCTGGCCGAGAACAAGCAGGAAACCGAGCGTTTCCGCATCGCCTTCTGGAAAAAGCTGATCGATCCGCTGGCCATTTTCGTGCTGATGGCGCTGGCGCTGCCGTTCGCCTACATGCACACGCGCAGCGGCGGCATCAGCCTGAAGATCTTCATCGGCATCATGATCGGCGTGAGCTTCATGCTGGTCAACACCCTGTTCTCGCATCTCGGACTGCTCAGCACCTGGCCAGCCTTCGTGACGGCGGTGGCGCCGAGTGCCCTGTACCTGCTGCTGGCGCTGGGCGCCCTGTGGTGGGTGGAGCGGCACTGATGGCGGCGCACGTGCAACAGGCATTGATCCTGTTTGCCCACGGCGCGCGCGCCGCATCGTGGGCCGCGCCCTTCGAGCGCCTGCGCGACCTGACCCAGGCGCGCATGCCCGACGCCAGCGTGCACCTGGCTTTCCTGGAACTGATGTCGCCGCGCCTGCCCGAGCTGGTGGCGGCCCTGCTGGCCCGCCTGCCTGCCGGCGCCATCCTGGACGCCACCGTGGTGCCCGTGTTCCTGGGGCAGGGCGGGCATGTGCTGCGCGACTTGCCGCTCTTGCTGGAAGAACTTCGCCAGCAGCATCCGCAACTGCGCCTGAAGGTGGTCGAAGCGGTGGGCGAGAACGCCAGCGTGCTCGCCGCCATCGCCGACTACTGCGTGGCCGCGCCAGGCGCCAGCCCCAGCTCCAGCCCTATCCCTTGAACGGCGCCGCCAGCGCGATGCCTGCCGCGGCCATCGACATCGTCTACCTGTGGGTCGATGGCGCCGACCCGGCCTGGCGCGCGCGCCGGCAGCACGCGTATGCCGCCTGGGAGCAGGCGCACCCGGGCCAGCTGGCCCTGCACGGCAACGTGGCGGGGCGCTACCGCGACAACGGCGAACTGCGCTACAACCTGCGCGCGCTCGAGCGTTTCTTCCCCGGTCACGGCCATATCTATCTGCTGACGGACCGCCAGGTGCCTGCCTGGCTGCGCGCGTCGCCGCGCCTGACGGTGATCGACCATGCGAGCCTGATGCCCGGCGCATCCCTGCCCGTGTTCGATTCCGGCCATATCGAATCGTATCTGCACCATATTCCGGGCCTGTCCGAGCGCTTCCTGTATCTGAACGACGACGTGTTCTTTGGCGCGCCGTTCGAGCCGGCCTTCTGGTTCGGCGGGGAAGGGGACGGGCGCTTGAGTGTTTTCACGGAGAGTGCGCTGCAGGACGACATGCAGGGCTTGCGCGCCGACGTGGCGGCGCCCGTCAACTGCGCTACCTTGTCGCGGCAATGGCTGTCGGCGCAGTACGCCGATTACCGGCATGAGCCGCGCCTGTATGCGCATGCGCCGCGGCCCATGCTGAAAAGCTCGCTGCATGTACTGGAAGGGCTGGCGCCGGCCATGTTTGCCGGCGTGCGCGCGACCGTGTTCCGCTCCTGGCAGGTGCCCGCATTGCTGCCCGACCTGGTGCCGCGCTGGATGGTGCATCAGGGAGTGGCGCGGGCGCGCATGCTCGATCCGCTGCATATCGCCAGCGGCGACGCGGATGCGCCGCGGCAGCTGGAGCAGCTGCTGGCGCAGTTCGGCCGCTTGCCGTTTTTCTGCATCAACGATACCTGCGACGAGGCTGAAGACGACGACCCGCGCTTGCTGCGCGTGGCCGCTACCTTGCAGCGGCTGCTGCCGCTGCCATCTTCGTTTGAAATGTGACGGCGTTCAAGCCGCTTTCTTGTTTGGCGCCAGGCTGATGCGGGCGGCGGCCGAGCTGTCGGACAGCGCGGCGAGGAACAGCAGCAGATAGGCGCCCAGTTCCAGCACTTCTTCGCCCAGCAGCGCGTAGGCGTCCGGCATGCCGTGGAAGACCTTCTTGTCGAAGGGCCAGCCGGCAACCATTAGCAAGCCGCCGATGGCCGTCAGGATGGTGATGCGCATGCTGAAAATCTGCGGCGCTTGGGCAAACACCTTGCGGGCGCGCGGCGCGAAGAAGATCAGCACGCGTATCAGGATCAGCAACTCGACCACGCGCAGGGCTTTTTCCAGCTGTGCCCACGCGGGCGCCGTACCGAACTGGTCGATATCGAGTTCGCGCAGCAGGAAGCCGAACAGCAGGGCCGACAAGCCGGCATGCATGAGGAACCGCAGGGACTGGCGGTCGGGCTCCTGCCACGCGCGCACACCGTGCACCGTGCAGGCCAGGGCCAGGAACAGCGCCTGCAGCCATTCCAGCAAGTGGTTTTCATCGTCGATATTCGGAAACACCGTCCACAGGGCGATGGAGGCAAGCATGCTGAACAGCACAGCGCTGGCGACGCCGGCATTGCTGCGGCTGAGCGAAGTCAGGGCTTCGCGCACGGAATAGAAATTCATTGTTGATTGTGACGGCTCAAGTTGCGCGGCGCGGTATTGCAGCCTGCGGGCGCAGCTTTTTTCGGGGAGATTGCCGGGGGCGGTTCCCGTCAGCGGGGAAGCCGCGCAGCAAGCGCTATGGCGGGGCGAAGCGTGATTTTCTTGCTATCACGCAACAACTTCTCGAGAAAAGATGCGTGAGCATCGTATCATGTTTCGCCGAAAGACGTCAGTTACTGACTTTAAAGTCGGTAAAATACGGTGTATTTATTCAAGCATGGCGCGCCACAATGGCGGCCTCTTCGTCGATGGCCTGGTGCGCGCGCGCGGCCATGGCATCGCCCAGCATCACCAGCACGGGGCCGTGGGTGTCGCCCAGGCCATGCGCGAGGGCGCTCAGCGGCAGGCGCACGATGCGCTGGTCCGGGCGGCTGCAGTTTTCAATCACCACCACGGGCGTGTCAAAGCGCCGGCCCTGGGCCAGCAGGCGCTGCGCCGTGGCGATGGCTTCGCGCCCGCCCATGTATTGCACGAGGGTATCGCAGTCGGGAATGCGCGTCTGGTCCGGCTCGCCCGGCGCCGTGCTGGACGTGAAGAAGGCCACGCTGCGCGACACGCCCCGCTTCGTCAGCGGCTGCTGCGTGGCGGCCGCGGCAGCGAGCGCCGTGGTAATGCCGGGCACCACTTCGACGGCGATGCCCGCCTCTTCCAGCGCCCGCAGTTCCTCGTCGGCGCGGCCGAACAGCATGGGGTCGCCCCCTTTCAGGCGCACCACGACGGCGTGCTTGCGCGCGTGGTCGACCAGTTGCTTGTTGATGAACGCCTGCGCCGTCGACAGCTGGCCGCAGCGCTTGCCGACCAGGATTTTTTGCGCCTGCGGGCACAGCTCCAGCATCTCTTCGGTGACCAGCGCGTCGTGCAGCACGACGTCCGCTTGCGCCAGCAGGCGCGCGCCGCGCAAGGTCATCAGATCTTGCGCACCGGGGCCGGCGCCGATCAGGTAAACCTTGCCGGGGAGAGATGGGGAGCTGTTCATATGGCTGCCTTTCCTGGACGATGCGGGGTTAGAGTCGGACCATGCCGGCCGCAACCGTCTGGTGGGTCACTTCATCGATCAGGATAAACGCGCCCGTGGCGCGGATATCGGCATACGCATCGGCTGCCAGCGCCTGCTGCACGTTCAGGCTGATGCGGGCGATATCGTTCAGCTTCAAGCCGTCGGCCGGGTGGCGCTGCTGCGTGTTGATATCGAGGATAGATTCGATTGCCGTCACCTTGGCCGCCGTCTGCTTCGTGCCGTGCTTGATCCAGTACTTGCGGCGCAGGTCCAGCGCATCTTCCGACAGCCAGCACACGTCGGCCACCACCTGTTTCAGCAGGGTAGCAGGGCGTTCGGCACTGGCCAGCAAGTCGCCACGCGAGATATCGAGGTATTCATTGAGCAGCAGGGTCACGGACTGGCCCACCACGGCCGTCGGCAGCGAGCCGTCCAGGGTGACGATATCCTTGACGGTGGCCGTCTGGCCGGACGGCTGCACCACCAGGGTGTCGCCGATGCTGACCTTGCCCGCCTCGATGCGGCCCATGTAGCCGCGGAAATCATTGGCTTCGTGGCCGTTGTGGCGCGCCACCAGCTGCACGGGGAAGCGGAAGGGCGCGTCGTGCGATTCGTCGTAGACGGACAGCGATTCGAGCAGCTCGATCAGGGTAGGGCCCGTGTACCAGCCCAGCTTTTCGCCCCGTTCGACGACGTTGTCGCCCGTGAGTGCCGACAGGGGGATCGGCGTGATGTCCTTCAGGCCCAGCGACTGGGCGAATTCGCGGTAGGCGGCGACGATGCGGTTGTACACCGTTTCATCGTAGTCGACCAGGTCCATCTTGTTGACGGCGACGACCACGTGCTCGATCTGCAGCAAGTGGGCGATGGTCGAGTGGCGTTTGGTCTGGATCAGCAGTTCCACGCTGCCGTCGTCGCCCAGTTTCACCTTCGACACGTCGATCAGGATGATGACGGCGTCGGCCGTGGATGCGCCCGTGACCATGTTGCGCGTGTATTGCTCGTGGCCGGGCGTGTCGGCGATGATGAATTTGCGCTTCGGCGTGGCAAAGTAACGGTAGGCCACGTCGATGGTGATGCCTTGCTCGCGTTCCGCTTCCAGGCCGTCCGTCAGCAGCGACAGGTCGACCGTGTCGCCCACCGTACGCTTGTGCTTGGAGCGCGACATGGCGTCGAGCTGGTCGGCGAAGATGCCCTTGCTGTCGAACAGCAGGCGGCCGATCAGCGTGCTCTTGCCGTCATCGACGGAACCGGCCGTGATGAAGCGCAACATGCCGCGCTCCAGGCTATCGGTCAAAGTGGTGTTCTGGATTGCTGCGTTCATTAGAAATACCCTGCTTTCTTGCGTTTTTCCATCGAGGCTTCGGAAGTCTGGTCATCCATGCGGGTGGCGCCCCGTTCCGTGATTTGCGTGATTGCCGTTTCGGCGATGATGGCGTCCACCGTGGCCGCATCGGACGACACGGGGCAGGTGCACGAGATATCGCCCACGGTGCGGAAGCGCACGACTTGCGTTTCCACCGTTTCGCCTTCGCGCGGCGGCGTCAGGTCCGTCAGCGGCACCAGCAAGCCGTTGCGCGGGATCACCTGGCGTTCGTGCGCGAAGTAGATCGGCGGCAATTCCAGCTGCTCGCGGGCGATGTATTGCCATACATCCAGCTCCGTCCAGTTCGAGATGGGGAACACGCGCATGTTTTCACCGGGATGCACGCGGGTGTTATACAGGTCCCACAATTCCGGACGCTGGGCTTTCGGGTCCCAGGCGCCGAATTCGTCGCGGAACGAAAAGATGCGTTCCTTGGCGCGGGCCTTTTCTTCATCGCGGCGGGCGCCGCCGATGCAGGCGTCAAAACCGTGTTCGGCGATGGTTTCCAGCAAGGTCACGGCTTGCGCCGCATTGCGCGAATCCGTGGCCGGGTTGCGCAGGCGCACGGTGCCGCGCTTGATCGAGTCTTCGACGGAGCCGACGATCAGGCGTTCGCCCAGTTCTGCCACTTTCTTGTCGCGAAAAGTGATGACTTCCGGGAAGTTGTGGCCCGTGTCGATGTGCACGAGGGGAAATGGAAACTTGCCTGGGCGGAAGGCCTTTTCGGCCAGGCGCAGCAGGACGACGGAATCCTTGCCGCCGGAAAACAGCAGGGCGGGGTTGGCCGATTCGGCCGCCACTTCGCGCATGATGTGAATGGCTTCCGACTCAAGGCTGTCGAGGTGGCGCTGGTTCAAAATATTGCTCATATGGAGTGCTTTCTTGTTCTGCTGCGTCTGTTATGTCTGTTCAGGCTGCCACGGATTTGATGCGTATGAGTTTGCCGTCCACCATGTGCAGGCCGCATTCCTTGGAATCGGGATTTTCCCACCACCAGCGTCCGGCCCGCACATCTTCGCCCGGCTGGACGGCCCGCGTGCACGGCTCGCAGCCGATGGACGGGTAGCCCTGGTCGTGCAGCGCATTGTAGGGCACGTCGTTGGCGCGGATATAGTCCCACACGTCCTGCTCGGACCAGTCGGCCAGCGGATTGAATTTCGTCATCGCGTGCGCCGCATCGTCTTCCTGCACGTGCAGCTCGGCGCGCGTGGTGGACTGCGCGCGGCGCTGGCCCGTCACCCAGGCCTTGTTGCCGGCCAGGGCGCGGCCCAGCGGTTCGACCTTGCGGATGCGGCAGCATTCGCGGCGCATCTCGACGCTGTCATAAAAGGCATTCAGTCCATGCTGTTCCACGTAGGCGGCCACGGCTTCCGGCTGCGGGCGGTACAGGGTGATGTCGTGGTCGTAGCGGGCTTTCACCTTGTCGAGTACGGCCAGGGTTTCCTGGTGCAACCGGCCCGTTTCCAGAGAAAAGATGCCGATTGGCAGCTCCGCTTTGAGAATCATGTCGGTCAGCACCATGTCTTCGGCTGCCAGGCTGGACGCGAACACGGCCGGCGAAAAGTCCGCGGCGATGCGTGTCAGCGTTTGCTCGGTGGCGTGTATCAAAGAAGTCAAATCGCTCATGACTGGTCCTCAGATGCCGGCCGCGTTGTCGAGGTCGGGATTCTGGCCTTCGCGGTGGTGGCGGCGGAACAGCGGCGACTTCTGGTCCCACGACGCCTGGTAGGTTTCCGAAAACACGGATAATCCTTTCAGTGCGTCATGGATGCTGCGGTCCGGACGCGTCGCATACGCATCGAAGCCGACCCGGTGCATGGAAAACAGCTGGTCGCGCAAGACGTCGCCGATGGCCCGCAATTCACCCTGGAAACCGAGGCGGGCGCGCAGGTTGAAGGCGATGGAATAGCCGCGGCCATCCGTGAATTTCGGGAAGTCCACGCCGATGACGGGCAGTTGCGCCACGTCGGCCGCCAGTTCTTCCGGGCGCTCGTCGCTGGCCAGCCAGACGCCGATGTCGGGCAGGCGGGCGGCCAGGGTCTCGCGCTGGGCTTGCCACACGGGCAGGGGCACGATGACCTTGCCGGCGGGCACGACCACCGTTTCCGGCGTCTCGTTTTCATCGAGGCGCAGCAAGCCCCAGGTATTCGGCACCACGGCGGCGTTCTTGATGATTTCTTCGCGTACTTCAAACATATTCGTCTTCTCCCACCAGGTTGCCGACCGTGATCGGCGTTGCATATACGTGTTCCTTGAACGGCGCCAGGCCCAGGCGCTGGGCCGTGTCGACGAAGCGCTCGCCTTCATGGCGTTCGCGCACGTAGACGTGCAGCAGGCGGCCGATGACTTCAGGCATCTGCAGGGAAGAGAACGATGGTCCGATGATCTTGCCGATGGCGGCGTTGTTGCCTTGCGCGCCGCCGATCGACACTTGATACCATTCGCTGCCATCCTTGTCGACGCCGAGGATGCCGATGCTGCCCACGTGATGGTGGCCGCAGGCATTGATGCAGCCGGAAATATTCAGTTCGATCTCGCCGATGTCGTGCTGGAAGTCGATGCTGTCGAAGCGTTCCGCGATGGCGGCCGCGATCGGCAAGGACTTGGCGTTGGCCAGCGAGCAGAAATCGCCGCCGGGGCAGCAGATCATGTCGGTCAGCAAGCCGATGTTCGGCGTGGCCAGGCCGTGTGCCTTGGCTTCCTGCCACAGTTTAAAGAGTTTCGATTGCTCCACGTCGGCCAGCACCAGGTTCTGCTCATGCGTCACGCGCAGTTCGCCAAAGCTGTAGCGGTCGGCCAGGTCGGCCACGAAGTCGATCTGCTCGGCCGTCGCGTCGCCGGGCGGCACGCCCGTTTTCTTCAAGGACAGCACCACGGCCACGTAGCCGGGACGCTGGTGCGGCTTGACGTTGCGCGCCAGCCAGTTCACATAGGCCTTGTTGTCCGCGTGTTCCGCCTGGTAGCCGAGTTCCGGCAGAGCAAGGTAGGCGGGCGGATTGAAGAAGTCCGCCACGCGCTGCATTTCCTCGGCCGTCAAGGTTTCCGGACCATCTTTCAGATCGACCCACTCTTCTTCCACCTGGCGCGTGAATTCTTCCACGCCGATGGCTTTGAGCAAGATCTTGATGCGCGCCTTGTATTTGTTGTCGCGGCGGCCGTGCAGGTTGTACACGCGCATGATGGCCTGGATGTAGGTCAGCAAATGCTGCCACGGTAAAAATTCGCGCACGACGCTGCCCAGGATGGGCGTGCGGCCCATGCCGCCGCCGGCCATCACCTTGAAACCCACTTCGCCGGCTGCGTTGCGCACGGCCGTCAAGCCGATGTCGTGCACGGCGATGGCGGCGCGGTCTTCCTCGGCGCCATTGATGGCGACCTTGAACTTGCGGGGCAGGGCGATGAACTCGGGGTGGAAGGTGCTCCACTGGCGCAATACTTCCGCGTACGGGCGCGGATCGATGATTTCATCGGCGGCGACGCCGGCATACGGGTCCGATGTTGTATTGCGGATACAGTTACCGGAGGTCTGGATCGCGTGCATTTCCACGGACGCCAGGTCCGTCAGGATATCGGGTGTCTGCTCCAGCTCGATCCAGTTGAACTGGATGTTCTGGCGCGTGGTGAAGTGACCATAGCCGCGGTCATACTTGCGCGCGATGTGCGCGAACATGCGCATCTGCTTCGACGACAGCAAGCCGTAGGGCACGGCGATGCGCAGCATGTAGGCGTGGCGTTGCATGTACAGGCCGTTTTGCAGGCGCAGCGGAATGAATTCCTCTTCCGTCAGTTCATTGGCGATACGGCGCGCAACCTGGTCTCGGTACTGGGCGATGCGTTCTTTGATGATGAGGTGGTCGTACTGATCGTAATGGTACATATCAATTCCTAAAAAAGCCGGGGTGCTGGAAGATTGCCTGGGATTATGTTCTTGATACTGTTCGTGTCACATGGTCGGTCAATTAATAGATTAGCTTTACTGCCACGCCGGTCAAGGTCATCGCCAGCAAGACTCTCAAAAACTTTTCCGGCACGGAGCGGGCCACCCAGGAGCCGAGCGTGATGCCGGGCAGGGAGCCGACCAGCAAGGAAGCCAGCAATTCCCAGTGGATGGAACCGAGCCACCAGTGGCCCAGGGCGGCGATGGCCGTCAGGGGTACGGCGTAGGCGATGTCGGTGCCCGCCACTTCGGCTGAGCTCATGCGTGGATACAGCATCACCAGCAGGGTGGCGCCGATGGCGCCGGCGCCAATCGACGACACCGTTACCAGCACGCCCAGCACGGCGCCGGAAAAAATGGTCGCGGCGGCAAGCTTGTTGCCTTGTAATTGTTTCTCAGGGTGGGCATTGATCCACGCCAGCATGCGGCCCTTGAAGATCAGCGCCACGACGGTCAGCAGCACGGAAGCGGCGATGGAATAGCGGATGATCTGGCCGATCTCCGGCGACAGGGTGCCGAACGATTTCAGCGCCAGGGTCGAGACGACGGCAGCGGGCAGGGCGCCGATGCACAGGCGCTTGACGATATCCCAGCGGATGGTGCCGCGCAGGCGGTGCGTCAGGGTGCCGGCGCTCTTGGTGATCGAGGCGAAGGCCAGGTCGGTGCCGACGGCCACGGAGGGCGGCACGCCAAACAGCAGGGTTAACAGCGGCGTCATCAGCGAACCGCCGCCCACACCGGTCATTCCTACGAGTAATCCTACGGCAAATCCTGAGACTATATAAGACAAAGTCATGCTTTCACCCCCAAAGTACCCGCAATAGTAATAAACTTGGCGTTTAATCCAAACTACTTAGTACGCATTTGCTTATATGCGATATGCGTATATGCATGAACGCAAAATCATGGGTGGGGCGGAAACTCGGCAAATCACGGCAATCTAGGGCAAACCAGCAATGAATCTCCATCAACTGCGCTTCGTGCGCGAAGCGGTCCGGCAGAATTACAACCTGACGGACGCCGCCAAGGCCTTGTTTACGTCGCAACCGGGCGTATCGAAGGCCATCATCGAGCTGGAAGAAGAGCTGGGCGTGGATATCTTTACGCGCCACGGCAAGCGCATCCGCGGCTTGACGGAGCCGGGCCGCCTGGTGCTGGAGTCCGTCGAGCTGATCATGCAGGAAATCGACAGCATGAAGCGCATCGGCAAGGAATTCGCGGCGCAGGACAGCGGCAGCTTTACCATTGCCACCACGCATACGCAGGCGCGCTACACCTTGCCCAAGGTGGTGCAAGCCTTCATGCTGAAGTTCCCCAAGGTGCGATTGTCTTTACTGCAAGGCAATCCGCGCCAGATCGCCGAGATGGTGCAGCGCGACCAGGCCGACCTGGCCATCGCCACGGAATCGATCGCCGCCATCGATGGCTTGATCACCTTGCCCTGCTATCAATGGGAGCACGTGGTGGTTGTGCCGGTCGACCATCCGCTGTTGAAATCGAAGTCCGTGACCCTGGAAGAAATCGCCGCTTTCCCCCTGATTACCTATGACAGCGCGTTTGCCGGGCGCAACAAAATCGACCATGCTTTCGTGCTGCGGGGCTTGAAGCCGGACATCTTGCTCGAGGCCATCGATGCGGACGTGATCAAGACTTATGTCGAGTTGGGCATGGGGATTGGTATCATAGCGGGTATGGCCTTCGATGCCGAGCGCGACAAAGGCTTGCGCGCCATCCCTGTCGGCCACCTGTTCGGCATGAATGTGTCGCGCGTGGCCGTCAAGCAGGGCGCGTATTTGCGCAGCTATATCTATACCTTTATCGAGTTGCTGACGCCGACCCTGAATCGCAAGCTCATCGAGCAGGCGATGAGCGGTGATAAAGAGCACTACGAACTATAACAATGCATGAAGTCGGCCGGGCGATGTGCCTGGCCAAGATTATTTAAGAAGAGAAGAAACAATGATTACCGATCAGCTTGCCAAATATTACGCCACCATCGCGCAGCAGTACGAGCGCGTCTATGACAAGCCCGAACGCCAGGAAGACCTGGAAGTGTTGCGCGACAAGGTCGCCGACGTGCTGGAAGGCCACACCGTGCTGGAACTGGCATGCGGCACCGGCTACTGGACGGAAGTGGTCGCCGAATCGGCCGAGTCCGTGCTGGCCACCGATATCAACGATGAAATGCTGGCGCTGGCCCAGGCACGCGGCTTGCCCGACAATGTCACGTTTGCCAAGCTCGACGCCTTTAATTTGCCCGATGACTTGCTGGGCAAGTTCACGGCCGTGTTCGCCGGTTTCTGGTGGTCGCACGTCAAGCGCGAAGACCAGGACAAGTATCTGAAGCAATTGCGCAGCAAGCTGGGCAAGGACATCCTGCTGGTGCTGATCGACAATTCCTATGTCGATGGCAGCAGCACCGTGATCGCGCGCACTGACCTGGAAGGCAATACCCACCAGTTCCGCACGACGGAGGGGGGCGAACGCTATGAAGTGCTGAAGAATTTCCCGTCGGATAGCCATCTGCGCAAGAAGTTTGCCCACTCGGCCCGTGAAATCCGCATGAAGCGCCTGGAATACTACTGGCTGCTGAGCTGCCGCCTGAAGTAAGGCCGGAACGGCAATTTGAACCGCCTTCGGGCGGTTTTTTTTCGCCTGTTGTTTTTAGGTAACACGGTGTTGTGCCAAAAAGCAACATCTTGTCGATGTCATATTGTTGAAGTATTTGATGGGCATGATTCGGTTCAGCAGCTAAGCAGCAACACTCTTGTCCAACCTAATGTAGAGAATCTCAAGTGAAAAAAATTACTCTGGCAGCAT
The DNA here is from genome assembly GCF_009208555.1 of Janthinobacterium violaceinigrum. GTDB lineage: Bacteria > Pseudomonadota > Gammaproteobacteria > Burkholderiales > Burkholderiaceae_D > Janthinobacterium > Janthinobacterium violaceinigrum. The sequence continues at coordinate 45,710 of NZ_WFLI01000041.1, forward strand.
TGATCATCGGCACCTTCGCGGCAGCTACGGCGCAAGCACAATCGAACGTCACCGTGTACGGCCTGGTTGACCTCGGTATCGCCAAGACCACTGGCCAGCCGACCGTCGAACGCGAAAACAATGCGTCGCGCCTCGGTTTCAAGGGTACGGAAGATTTGGGTGGCGGCCTGTCCGCAATTTTCAACCTGGAAAGTGAATTCCTGGCCGACACCGGCGCGCAAAAAGGCGTGTTGTTCGACCGTCAAGCGTATGTGGGCTTGAAAGGCGCTTTCGGTACCGCCATCCTGGGCCGCACCAAGAACCTGGTCGATGGCACCATCGCCCGCGTCGACCCATTCAACACCTACGGCGTGGTTGGCAAGAACAATGAAACCCTGCTGCGTTCGGGCGTCGGTTCGTCGCGCGTGAACAATGCCGTGACCTACAACAGCCCAAGCTTTGAAGGTTTCGTGGGCAGCCTGCAATACGTGCTGAGCGAAGTCAACAGCGCTGACGCTGGCGTGATCGGCCTGGCAACCTACGACAATGGCCCGATCAGCCTGCACGCCGGCTACGAAAAAGCCGTGCAAGCAACGGCAACGTCCGCCAAGGCTGACCTGTGGTCCATCGGTGGCGGCTATAAATTCGGCCCAGCCAAGATCACGGCTGCCTACTCGAAAGGCGACACCAAGGTGGCAACCACCGGCGAATTCAAGTCCTACTTGATCGGCCTGAACTACACGGTTGGCGGCGGCGATGCCAAAGTGTCGTATGGCAAGCAAGAGCAAAGCAACAACAAGTTCAAGGATCAGGACACCATCAAGGAATTCGGCGTCGGTTACGACTACCACCTGTCGAAGCGCACCGACGTGTACGCTTATGCTGGCCGCGAGCGCGTGAAGTCGCTGACGTCGTACCAAGTTGGTATCGCACACAAATTCTAAGCATCGCTTGATGTGATGGATGACAAAGGCGCCTGCGGGCGCCTTTTTTATTGCATCGCCGCTGCCGCCGCCTCCGCATGCATGGGCAGCGAGATTTCGATGCGCGTGCCGCCCAGTTCGCTATCGGCGCCGATATGGATGCTGCCGTTCAAACCCCACACCCGTTCGCGCATGCCCAGCAGTCCCAGTGCCGTGGCTTTTTCCAGGTCGTGTTCGGCAATGCCGCGGCCGTCATCCTGGATGGTGATCGCCAGCGAGGAATCGATGCGGTGCAGGGCGATGGTGATGTGGTTCGCTTCGGCATGGCGTGCGATATTCGTCAGCGCCTCTTGCACAATGCGGTAGATGGCCGTGCTGCGCGCATCGTCGAGCACGAGGTCGGCCTCGTCGGCCAGCAAGTCGAAATGGATGGCGCGGCGCAACAGGAAATCGTGGCGCAGTTTTTGCAGCGCGAAATACAAGCCCCCTTCATCGAGCGCGCGCGGACGCAGGTTGCTGGCGATGCGCCGCAGCGAGGTGATGGCCGTCACCAGCAAGCCGTCCATGCTATGCAGCAACGCTTGCAGGGGCACGGTGGTGTCCGTGTGCTGGCGCACGAGGGTCAGGTCGACGCGCAAGGTGGCCAGCAACTGTCCCAGGTCGTCATGCAGTTCGCGCGCGATATGCTTGCGCTCTTCTTCGCGGATGGATTGCAGCGCGCTCGACAATTCACGCAATTGCGAAAAGGAGCGGGCCAGCTGTTCATGCATCTGCTGGCGCGCACTGATGTCGCGCACGATGATGGTAAACACGCTATGGCCGTCTTCCTGCATGCTGGACAGCGAGCCTTCGAGGGGGAACATGGCGCCATCGTTGCGCCGTCCCGTCAAGGTATAGTCGGTGGCGCGCCGGCCCGTCAGGCGCAGCTCCTGGCTGATGTCGCCGAACGGCGGATCGCCATCCTGCTTGCCCAGGCCGCCCAGGGTGCGCAAGTCGCGCAGGATGTAGTGGCCCAGGCGCATGCCGCGCATGCCGGCCGGCGTGTCATCGAATAACCTGGCTGCGGCCGCGTTCGCATGCAGGATGATTTGTTCGCTGTTGATGCTGATGATGGCGTCGCTGGCATTGTCGATGATGGCCTGGCCACGCGCCTGCCGTTGCCGGCGGGCTTTCAACGGAGGAAACAAACACAGCAAAAGCGCCGCCGCCATGCCCAGCGGCAGGATGCGCAGCAGTGCGGGACTGCCTCGGTCGGGCATGGGTATCTCCTTGCGAACGTGTGCGAAGGCAGGCAAGACAGCGATGGCGGGCAGGACTTTATCTAAGTAAATAGCCTATGCCTGCTGGGGCGGCGCGGCTTGATGTGGCGCAGGAAGGGGAGTGGACGAGATCAAGACGCCGCGCCGGCATGGGCCGGGCGGCGGCGGGGGATTTACATTTGCTTGAACAGGTGCAAGAAGCTGCGGCTCACTTCGAGCTTGTCGGATTTGCCTTTGATGAGCACCAGATGGCGGCCGCGGATGTCGCGCGTGACGCCTTCGATGGCATTCACGTTGACCAGCGTGGCGCGGTGGATTTGCCAGAACAGCGAAGGATCGAGCTCTTCGGCCAGGTCGCGCACGGGCTTGCGGATCAGCGCTTCATACTTGGCGGTCTGCACGCAGGTGTATTTCTCGTCGGAGCGGAAAAATAAAATCTCTTCCACAGGAATCATGCGCAAGTCCTGGCCGATGCTGGCTTGTATCCATTGCAGATAGGTAGGCTTGGCCGTGATTTTCTCGGCCAGCTGCGACAGCATGGCCGTGACGCTGCTGTTGACATCGAGGGCCGGCTTGTTCAAGTGCGTTTTCAGGCGTTCCACCGTCACCAGCAAGCGCTCATGCTCGGGCGGCTTGAGCACATAATCGACGGCGCCCCGTTCAAACGCTTCCACGGCGTGGGTATCGTAGGCCGTGACAAAGACGATATGCGTCTTGCTGCCAATCACTTGCGCCGCTTCCATGCCCGTCTTGCCCGGCATGCGGATATCGAGGAAAGCAAAATCGGGTTTGAGTTGTTCCACCAGTTCGATCGCTTCGTCGCCATTCTTGGCTTCGCCGATGATTTCCAGTTCGGGCCAGGCCTGGCCCAGGCGCAGGCGCAGCTGGTCGCGCATCAGTCTTTCGTCGTCGGCAATAATAGCGGTAGGCATAGGTCTCAAGTGTGAACAGGCGAAGATTGATTATTCAATGATTTAGCGTTTTTATCAACTGTCTTATTTGGGCAGCTTATTTGGACAATTGATATGGCACTTCGATCACGGCGCACACGCCGCTGGGCTGGTTGGGCGTGATGGTCAGGCTGCCCTGGTCGCCATGCAGCAGTTTCAAGCGCTCGCGGATCGTGGGCAAGCCCAGGCCCGTGCCATCGCTGGGCACCACGCCAAAGCCCAGGCCGTCATCGGTAACGGTGACGCGCAGCTTGCTGTGCGCCACTTCGGCCACGATGCGCAGGGTGCCGCCTTCCGGTTTGACTTCCAGGCCGTGCTTGATGGCATTTTCCACCATCGATTGCAGCATCATGGGAGGGAAGGCGGCGCTGCGCAGGCCATCGGGAATCTGGAAATCGACGGTCAGGCGTTCTTCCATGCGCATTTTCAGCAGGTTCAAATACGCTTGCACCATGTCCGCTTCACGGCCCAGGTTGGTGATCAGGGCGTTGTCGCGCATTTGCGGCAGCACGGCGCGCAGATACTGGATCAGGCTGCGCTGCATCTTGGCGGCGCGCGGCGGATCGACCTGGATCAGGTGTTCGACGGAGGCAAGCGTGTTGAACAGGAAGTGCGGCTCGACTTGCGCCTGCATCATCTGCATCTTCGCTTCGCTGAGCTGGCGCTGCATGGATTCGCGCTCGGCTGCCTCGTTTGCCGTGACGGTTTCCGCTTCTGCACGTTTCTTGCCGCCCACCAGGGCCTTCATGGCGAACAGGGCCAGGACCAGCAGGGACACAAAGCTCTTGAACCAGGTCGAGGCTTGCTGGTGATAGCGCGACACTTTTTGCTCTGCCGCATCATCGACCGCTTCTTCTATGGCATTCGACAACTCTTCACCGATTTGTGGCGGCAATTCAATATGGACTTCTTCCCCCGAAGCATTCGTGGTCACTGGATAGCTGGGTTTGGCGGGGGCGGCCGGCGGTTCCGGCGGCGCCGGCGGCGCGGTATTTGCATGCTCATCCGTCTCGGCGGCATCGGCCGGCTCGCTGGCCGCGTCTGCCGTGCTGCTGCGCCGGTTCTTGCTGTTGCGGGGATTGAAATGGATGCCCGTATCGTCGATCAGGATATTGGTTTCGCCCGAGCCCTTGCTGCTGCGTTTGTGCGACTTGATGACGACTTCTTCGTCCGGGTTGGACGAGAACAGCTCATCTTGCAAAATGGAGCCGGCGATCAGGGCCAGCGCGGCAAACAGGAAAAATTTCCACCAGGAAAGCTGAGTGACCCAGGTCGTCGTCGCGTCGAATGCCCGTTGCAACCAAGCGAGGATGGTTTTCAACAATTGGGGCAGGCTGGAAATCGGAAGCATGGGGGCACTTTCAAGTACAAGAGTTAATCGACGCAGCGGGCAAGTTTAACCGCTTGTTGAGCCGCGTCAGAGTCTGATGTTGCCACTGTGCCTAAAGACCACGAACTACGCCAGCCGATTGCGACAGGCTGCACAAAAAGGCGCTTGAAGTGAAGACTATGCTTGCTGGGCGGTGGGACGGGGCAGTATAAAAATAGCCCTTGCGGCGGCGCGGCACCTTGGCTATAATTCGCCCCCTCGCTGAACGACGCATGCAAATGCCGAGTAAAGCAGGGTGAAAAAAGAAGGTTGACGAAACGATCTAAACGCTTCATACTCTTCCTTCTTCGCAGCTGACAAACACAACGCTTTGTCGGTAGCGCGAAAGCAGTACCGAATACAGTTCTTTAACAATTAACAGTCGATAAGTGTGGGCATTTGATGTAGTGCAGCGCCGATCTTCGGATTGGCGTATTACTTAAAATATCAAATGTTCACAAGAAATAATGAAATAGGCGCTACGAAAGTAGTGGCCTGTCAGTTTTTTGAGTGAGCAAATCTTTTGCAATGCAAAAGATTTGGATGGTAGCGATACTGTCCGACCTGTCAGAAATGACATTAAACAGAGATTAAACTGAAGAGTTTGATCCTGGCTCAGA
>NZ_WFLI01000042.1 GCF_009208555.1 Janthinobacterium violaceinigrum
CAGCACCAGGCATGCTGCCTGCTGTTTGAACTCAGGGGAAAACGTGCGTCTTTGCTTGCTCATCAAACACCTCTCCATGGCGAGCATTCTCGCCTAAATCAGTGTCCGGGTACATTAAACCACTACAGAGGGCAGGTCGATCTGGCCCAGTCAATCCTGCCAGCAAACGAACAAACCAAGTCTAATCACCAAACAGCGAAAATTGCTGAAGCTTAACATCAGCGACTTTGATACCGCGCGTCTTTCCGCTAAGTGACTGCCTAAGTAGCGACAGGAACACACGGGTGTCGGCAAAGTAGTTCGGATACGCCTTCGCCAGAGACCCCACAGACTCAACCGAGACAAGCACAGCGTCGTTTCCAGGCTTAGTTTTGCCTCGCTCCTCAGCTTCCATATAAGCCACGGACGCAGCATCTTTCTGCTTCTCAGCGTAACCAGTGACCATCAAGGTCCCACGCTCTGGATCGAGCTGAAGTAAATAATAAAAGGCATTAATATCATCACCGTTCGACATTGCATGCACCGCTCGATTGAACTCAGTAAGGCGACTTTCCACCTGCAAATGACCAGCAAGGTAAGATAACTCAGCAATCAACTCAGTCCGGTCAGCGGGTGTACCTGGAACAATTTGCCCACCCTCACGAAGTGCAATCGCGGACCCCATCAGCGAAAAAAAACGCTGCCACTCGGCACTTCCAAGACTTGACTTCAGCGCCTGCCCCGAGAACATTCCGACAGTCTCAACAGCGGTTGCCCAAGCATGCTGATAACGAGAACGAACCTGTAGTTCGATCTTCATCCCGTTGTAGTCCTCATTCTTATCGGAATAGTAACGATAGATCAAATGAATACCACGGTAACCCGATGCCTTTGGGCACAAAATATAGTCATCGTGCGACGCCAGAGAGTGCTTAATGCCACTTGTGCTCAAGTAGTAATCCTCAATGCGCTTAACAGTTGCTATGTTATGAACAATCGCCCTACAGCCACCGAGGTCCTGCATCTGCGACAGCTTCATCGTCGACCTGACGACAAGCTTTTGACTGATGGAAGCCATACGCTTGATCCGCTGTGCTATTAGCGCATCCCCACCAAACCGGCGGGCCACCGAACGGAGATTGATCTGCAACGTATTGAGCGGAAAAGCATGTGACGCCCTAAAGTTATTAATAGCCTCCAACGCCTCCAAATACTCGTCAATATGATTGTGAAAGTAGTCATCTTCTTCACATAGAACCAGCATTTTGCCAGCCGCATTGACCTGCTGGACAGTGTATTTTGGAGTTATCCAGGCCATATTCACTTTCTAGCAAAAAACACAACTATACACCACTAAGATGCTTACTTGGTCAGAAGGAGGGAGATTGCGAAAGCTTTCTTGCGAGGCGCGAGGGTCAGGTCTGCCATTCGGACACGGGCTGATGCATTGGGAACCCGCTGATCGATTCCGGCAGAAGGAGGTGTGTGATAATCCCAATATTGCAAGAAACCCATTTCTAACTGAAATACTTTACGATCACATATGTCAAAAACACCGCTGAAACGCATCGCATACGTCCGACTCTCCCAAAACGGAAAACCGTATCCAATGCTTTGCCCAAGAGAGGACCTCGGCGCGAACGACCAGGTCGAAGTGCTGCTGCACGCCGATAGCCTTAATGCCACCTACATAGACGGCGTTATCACTGAAGTGACATGGCAGCGCTGGAAATGCCGCTCGAAGGTTCTAAATTGTCTGAGCGAGGTCACCTACACCATCGATGACACTGACGGTCTTAAATGGGTCCGTCATGTCGATCTAACGCGGCGCGCAGGCAAGACCGCAGAGCTGTCGGAGCCGAAAATAGCACCATATTTGAAGCAGTCGAAACGCGATGAGATGCTCCATATATACGAAGCAACTGCTGGTGAGGACGGCGAGGACGCCTATCTCTGCGACGGAGTGTGGATCAGCCGTGATGGTTTGGTGAAGAGCAGCAACTGAGGTCCGACGCTCAATTGCTCCTCAGCCATACGGCTGCCCGGCCAATGCTGGACCGTGTCGTGAAGGACGAGGCATCCTTAACTGCACACAAACCATTAACTGCACTTCGCCCCCCTCAGGGCTGGCTATCCACTTATTCTTTCCAGTGTGCCCAAGGCTGGATAAGGTATAGGGCGACTACCTGCTTCCCATGCAGCCAAAAGTGCGCGGCGATATGGGGATGCCGCCGTTCGCATGGTTTAGTAGAAAATTTTTTTTGCGCGGCAACCAATTTACATAGAAAACGATGTAAACTGAGTTTTCACATCAAAGGAAAACTCATGCCAAACGATAATGTTGTTCAAAAGACTCCTTCACCAATTCAGGCGCTGTTCATGAACCTTGGTGTCCAAAAGGTTAAGCGTTACGATAAATTTAGCATCGAATACGCGGAAGGTTTTTTGATCGTGACGATCAATCGCGGGAACGGTAGTGGTACCGTGGAAGTCATTAGAAAGCGACTAGACGGCGGATTCATTGAGATGACCGCATTCGATCCGAACACGATGGATAGGGCTGAACGGGACACCCTGATAAAAAAATTGAAGCAGGATGGATTTTCTCAGTCCGAGATTGCTCGCAGAATTGGATTTACACAAGCAACAGTTAGCAATGCTTTACGAAAAATTTCAAGGGAATGACCGGCTGGTGTAAAGCGGAAGCAGACCCTCAGAAACTTAAAGTCTGTTGAAAACTTAGTGACGAACCGCAATCACTTAATCGCTGATCGCGAGCCAGGAAAAGCCAGTAGCAGCGCTTTAAACTCCCCTTCCTAGCCTAGGAAGACATTGATAAGAAAACGACTCAAAAGTGCGTCAAAACGCGTCAAAATTGATACGGCTTTTTTACCACATAGCATCAGTCCTTATGCAACTGCGGCCATGATGCAAATTTGAGTCAAAAGACCCCTATATAGCGGGCAGGTGTGGAGGGGGGACAACTGCGCGCGCCGGGCCGAAATGGGCTTTTTCCTTGCTTCTAGAGCAACATCAATCGTCGGGACGTGAAAAAGCCGCCTCGTGGGCGGCCTGTGGGGGGCCTGGGGCGCGTTGGCGCGGCTGGGCCGTCACGGCCCGGCTCTGCCGGCTAGCGCGGCGTCCGGTCATCCTGGGCGGCCGGCGCGAGCCTTCGCCGCTTGCTCCTTCTCGTAATCGTCGCGGCAGTCCACGTTGCAGAACGGCAGGCCGGGCGCCAGCGGCTCGTCACAGTAGTGGCAGGCGCCGTGCGCCACCAGGGCGGGCCGTCCGCGGACAGCGGCCAGGCCGCGCGCCACTTCGGCGAAGATGATTTTGTCCGTGTTGTCGACGTGATCGCTCATTGCGCGCCCTCCGCCTTGGCCAGCTCATACGGGGCGAACTTCACCACTTCCACGCCCGCCCACTCGTTGATCGCCATGAACTGCGACTGCAGCGGCACCAGCTCGTTGCGGGCGAAGACGCGCGCGGCCGGTTCCACGGCGCCGAAGCCGCCGGCATTATTCGGCAGGATGCCCATCAACTGGGGCGGCACGCGGTGGGCAGCCAGCTGGTCGTCGCGCGTCACGCTCTTGATGTTGAAAAACTCGTCCTTGGCGGCCACGTCCGACACGGGCAGAATCTGGATGCCGTCCTTCTTGCCGTTCGGCGCATACATGAACAGGTTGCGGAAGTTGCCTGGCCCCTTGCTATCGCGCATGGCCTGACGCAGGTTGTCCACGTCCTGGGTGTTGGCGGCCGCATCCGTCATGTAGAAGACGAAACCGGCATGACTGCCGTTCTTGTAGTACTTGCGGCGGAACAAGGTGGCCGCCTCGTTGAGCCAGGCCGACTGCAGCGCGCTCAGGTATTGCGGCACGCCGTACAGCTCCTGGTTGACGTCTGGTTCCATCAGGTGGAACACGCCCCCCTTTTCGAACTGATGCGCCGTGCCGTGATTGGTGACGAAGAAATACGTGTCCCAGTCGATGCCGCGCCGCATGTACTTGGCCAGCGCATGCGCGTACGTCAACGGGCGCCCGCTACGGCTGGGCCGGTCTTCCAGATAGCAGTTGCCAAACGTCAGGAAGTCGAGCGCCAGGCGTTTGAAGGCGTCGCGCGACAGGTATTTACTGGGCATCAGCGTGGATGCCAGCACGTTGGCCTTGAAGTGGATGGCGCTGGAATGGTGCACGCCGGCATTGAAGGACTTGGCCAGGCCGGCCAGGTTGATGGGCGGCTCGTACCACTCGCCGTTCTTCCAGCATTCGAAGCAGTCGAGAATATCGCCGTGCTCGAGCACGGGCGTGGGGTCGCCGAAGGAAAACGCCTGGATGCCGGCGGCCTCCGGCGGCGGCGCCGTGGTAGGGCCTGGTGCGGAGCGCGCGCGGGCGCGCTGATGTCGTGCTTTGCTCAAGAGTAAATCTCCATGATGGATTGGTTGTTGTCGGTACTGCCTTCGAATGGTTCGTGATCGAGCGCGTGCATGCAGGCCCATGCCAGGTCGGCGTGGCCCGTCTCATCGCTACGCCCGGCCACGTAGGTGACGTGCCGCCCGCTGGGCGTGAGGGTCTTGCGGATTGCCATGAACGATTGCGCGATGTCGATCCAGCCGGCGTCAAATTCCAGCCGGCCCTTGCTGATAATGTTTTTGGCTTTCAGCACCATGCGCGTCTTGACTTCCGGCGAATAGTTGATGGCCGTGACGGCCGGGAAGAAGCCGCGCACGATAGGCAGCACGCCGATGCCCATGCCAGTCGTGTCGATGCCGATGTATTCGACGTTGTAGCGCTGGGTCATCTGGCGGATGGCCTCGGCATGGTCCTTGAAATCCTGGCCTCGCCACTGGTGGCGCTCGAGGATGCGGAACTTGCCGCCGGCCGTCATGGGCGGCGCCAGCACAACGCAGCCGGCGCTGTCGCCGTTCAAGGCCGGGTCGTAGCCAATCCACACGGGCCGGTTGCCGAAGGGGCGCAAGCCCAGCAGTGGCTTGTAGTCTTCCCATTCCACCCAGGAATCGACCATGCAGCGCTGCAGCTCGTTCAAGGGAAAGACGCTGGCCGAGTCGTCGATAAAGTTGCACATCAACAGGTTTTCAAACTGGTCGGGGCTGTATTCGAAGTTGCGCAGCTCGTCGATGTCGAACAGGTTGCAGCCGCCGCGCTCGGCGTCGAGGATGGTGACGATCTGGCGCCATATCTTGTCTTCGCCCGTGTAGCCGGACGCCAGGCGCTGGTGGCTGACATCGATGTTGAATTGCTCGGCCTTGGCGCGGCGCTTGTTGAACAGCTCGCCTGTCCAGAATGGGTAGGCTTGGTGCGTGGTCGATGATGGCGTGGAGAAATACGTCTTGCGCCATTTTTTGTGGATGGCCATGCCCGAGGCCACCTTGTTCAACTCCTGGAAATTCTGCGTCCAGAAAAATTCATCGAAATAAAAATTGCCGTGGTAGCCCTGCGCCGTGCGCGCATTGGTGCCCAGGAAATACAGGTGGGCGCCGTTCGGCAGCACGATAGGGTCGCCCGTCAGGTCGATGCCGGCCGCCTCGCGGGCGAATTGCACGATGTATTGCTTGAAGACGTGGGCTTGCGACTTCGACGCGGACAGGAAAATCTGGTTGCGGCCCGTTTCCATGGCGTCGGCCAGCGCCTCGCGCGCGAAGTACCACGTGGCGCCGATCTGGCGCGACTTGAGGATGGCGCGCGTGCGCTGGTCGCCGTTGCGATACCAGACCTTTTGATAATCGAAGAGCGAGTCCTGGAAGGCGTCGAGCAGCTGGATTTTCTGTTCTTCGCTGAAATCGTTGCGCGTCGGCTTCTTCTTTGGGCCGGCATTGCGGTTCGCCAGCTTCGGGTTGAGATCCACTTCGTTGCCGCCCGGCTGCTCGTAGCGGCGCACGCGCGCCGCCTGCACGATTGCGCGCATCAGCAGATCGATTTCCTTGTAGTCGCTGCCGCTCTTGACCTCTTTTTCGATCAGCTTCACCAGGCGCAGTTCGGCCGCCGCTTCCACGTGCTCGATGGCCTGCGCCTTGTCCCATTCGTCGCGTGCCTTCCAGCTATTGATCGTGCTGCGCTTGATCCCCAAGTGGCGGGCGATGGACGAAATGCGCCAGCCCTTCCAGTACAAGGCGCGCGCGGCGCGTCGTGGCTCGGATTCGGGCACGGCCAGTTCGGCGATTTTTTCGTCCGCCGTTTGTTCGCTTGTTTTCTCGATTGTCAGCATGCCGCCAGCGTAGGCCGCGCGCGCGCGGAACGGGGAAAGGCAAAAGTCGCTATAGCCCATAGCAACCCGCCCCGCATTGAATCGCCGGGCCAAGACGTTGACCATGGCGTTATCCGATCAACCGAGACCCACCACCATGGCTAAATCCCAATTCTTCCGCGTCGCCACCGAAGGCGCCACCACGGACGGCCGCAACATCGACCGCGCCACCATCGAGCAGCTGGCCGCCAGCTACAACCCGAAAACCTACGGCGCGCGCATCTGGCTCGAGCACATCCGCGGCATCCTGCCCGACAGCCAATTCAAGGCCTACGGCGACGTGATTGGCCGTGTAGTCAAAGCTGTTGGTGGCGATGGCATGCAGGATCGCCGCCCGGTGGTTCTCGGCCCGTTTCAGATTAGCGGAGGTGGGCTTGAGCGCGATCCTTTCCCTGCACCTGGTGCCGCGATACATGAAGGTGATTTCGATGCTGCTTTCCGATGCAGCTTTAACACCTCGCCCGTCGGCATTCACGCCAACGTATTTCACCATGCTCCCTTGTGCCTGCTGCACAAACTCGGTGTTGGCCAGCTGGCGCGACTCGTTGAACTTCGGCAGTGTTGCCACTTCTTTTTTACTGTATTGCGAATGCGGATCGGCAGCAGCCAAGTGCTTGGCCAGTTGCTGGTCGCCATAGGCGCGTGCGCTGGTGGCCGTCAGGGCGTGGGCCGCATGGTCGTACTGCAGCACGGCGCCATCAGGGTAATGCGTGGTGTGGATGGTCGGGCTGGACTCGGGTGCGTCAAACGCCTGCGAGTACAGAGCGGGCAGGATGATGCCGCGCGTCAGGTCGCCGCCAGGGGAAAAGACGATCACTTGTTCGCCGACGGTGGGTGCCGACCAGGTGCGCGTGCCACCGGCGCGCCGGGTGGCCCATTTCAGCCATTCGGTGGTGAGTGTCGGCCCGAGCCGCACGCGCGCCTTGGCCCCTTTGACCTCGGCGATGGTGCCCAGGCGGATCAGGTTTTGCAGCAAGCGGAGCAGGTCGGACTGGTCGGCGTTCATGCAGTGCATGTTGCCGAAGTCCGCGTGCGGATGCACGCGGGGGCGGGTTGATATGCGGTTTATTGACTATGAAAAATATAAGTCACTCCACATTAGACTTCCTTTTGGAGACTAAGTCAGAGTTTAACTGTTGCCACAGATCGAAATTTAGAATAACAGGCTGACAAGGATCTATTTCCCAGCCGCCTTCGCTTTTGAAATGACTGATTTTGCTTCGCTTAGAAAAGTACGAATCTTTTCAGCATCGGCAAGCTTGAGGTATGCCGAGGCCTTCCCAATTCGACCACTCGATACTGCAAGACTTATCTCTCCACCACTTCCGGAAAAAACGGTCATAGACAAGTCACCTTTCGTTTTGTATTGGGCTTCAAAGTTACCTAGTGTGGTGACGTTGCGTTCAATCTTACTGATGTAATCCAAGCCGCGAATAAGTGAGTCGATTTCATCCTCGTCGATGAATGAAGTGTTTTCACGCTCAAGTCTCCCAGACTCCTTGACTTCGAATGAAACACCGTACTGGGCTGATTTAGGATTGCTTGCGTCCCGGAACTCTCGAACATCGATCGACACACGCCCCAGACCATTGACGACGCCTATAGTCGAGTAGCCTTTTACGATGACAATACCAGTCCGCGCTGAAAATGACTCTAGCTTCGTTGCTGGCTGTGCCTTGGTTGCATCAGCTGGGTCTTGTGCATTGACTAAGAGCGGAAAGACAAGAAGAGTGGCAGAAAGAAGATGACGCATTGTTGCTCCAAGTATGAATGGATTTAATGACGAATGGGAAAAGTAGAAAAATCTTGTTTAACTGAGCGCCGACTTGTATTCTGGCCCGTTATGGATACTAATCAGTGTATCTCGCACTCTAACTCATTTGGCAACTAATATCATTAAGAGTTGAATCACGATTCATTATTTTACGAACCGAGCAAGGATTCGCGGATCGATGTCCGATCCGCGTTTCTCATTCCCAACAGCGGCCGCTCCGGGTACTTGTATATGTGCCCATTCTTTGACACGCGGTCTTGTTGGCCAAACTGATGCACCCGCGCCACGCGCGCCACCCACCCAAAGAACCCGACCTCGATCTGGTCGCCGGTCGCCTTCACCTTCAAATGTTTGGCCGTACGAATCTTGGCGAACATCGCCGCCTTCTGCCGTTTAATGCGGCCATTCTTTTCCTTGAATTCCTTGCGCCGCTTGCGCGCGGGGTAGGCCGTGCCATCCGGTCCCTGCTGTGCCTTGATGCGCTGTGCCTGGCTGCGGCGCAGGTCGATGGCCACCTTGTGATTGATGGCGCGGCGCTGGGCCGGCTGCAGCTTGGCCAGCAGGGCGCCGGCCCAGGTTTCCAGCGCATGCAGGTCGTCGCTCATGGCGTGGCCTCTGGTGTGCGCCATTCGGCCAATAGGGTCTCGCCGGCATATAGCTTCCAGAACTCGTCCGCATAGGCTGGCATATGCTGTATCTCGGCCAGGTGCTTGATGTCGAGGCGGCCCGCCTCGCCGGTCTTGACGGCCACGCGTTCGGTCAGGTCCAGCTTGATGGAAATATCCACCGTTTCATGGTTGTTGAAGTCCACCTCGAAGGCGATGCCGTGCTTGCGGGTTTCTTCGTTGGCCATCAGGTCGAGCTGGTGGACTTTCAGCCAGGCGATCAGGGCCACCATGATGGCGTCGGCGTCGCCCGCGTAGTCGGTCACGATCAGGTTGAGCTTGAAGCGGTATTCGAAGGAGAGGGAGGCGGTGGCCGACGCCGCCACGTTGCCCTCGTCGGCGAAGACCAGCAGGCGGTCGGGGTCGCGCTGCAGGTCGGGGATGGCGGCGGCCAGGTGCTGGCGCAGGCTATTCGGTTTGTACATGGTAGGTGTCTCGCACGGTATTGTAGGCGTTGATGCAGGCGTTCAGTTTCCGGATGGCGTCGTCGCCGTCGCCGGCAATGGCGTCAAGAGCTGCCGCAGTCGCTGGGTCAAGTTCGGCGCGCGCTTCAATCCGATGGCCTGCGGTAGTGGTGGGATCTGTAATTGCGGCGCACTGGCCGCTGGCGACGGGGATTGACAGGCGCACAGCGCCGCTGCGCACGTCATCGTTAAAACGATCACGCTCTGTTTTCGCATGGGTTTGCTCCTGGGTGAAGTGGTCGGCGCGATGCGCCAGGGCAGCGCCGGCGGCGCGCTCCAGGGTGAGCACGCGTGTGGTGGCCCGGGCCAGCTCGGTGGCGGCGGTGGCTGTTTGGATAGTCGCCGCCCGCTGCAGCACGGCGATGCTGGCGTCCTTGCGCCAGCCCTGCGCCGTCCAGCCCGCCAGGGCGCCGCACAGGAGAATGGCGACCAGCGGGCGCCAGGTGGTCGCGGTCACATGGCCACCCGTTCCTTGATCCAGCCGCACAGAAAATGGCGCTGGCTCTTGTTGGCCTCGGTGATGTCCAGGTAGCGCGCCGCCTGCAGGCCATTCAAGGCGCGCAGCAGCACGGCGGCACCATGTCAGGAAGGTACTAAGGGCGCCCAGCGACTGCGCGCCCAGGCGGCCGTCGACGAACAGGGCGGGGTAGCGCGCGCCCGTGTCGTTGAAACCGTTCAGCCAGCGCTGCAGGAACTCGGCCGCGCGGTGTGGCCCCATGTTCACGCCCGTGTCGATCACTTCGGCGCCGATGCCGGCATGGATGGCCAGCACTTGGTCGAACTTCGGTTCCGTGATGTAGCGCACCGTGTAGATGGCGCGTGCCAAGGCCTCGGGCAGGTCGCGCATCGGCCCCGTGTAGCCGTTAGCGCGCGCCACGGCCACAGTGATGCCGAAGTTGGTTTCGCCGCCTTTGTCGGCCGGGTCGTTCACGTAGCCGCCTTCGGCACGCAGGATGGCGTCGATGGTGCGCACGATCAGGGGATTTTCCATGGTGGCCAGCCAATCCGTAAGACACTATGGACTGGCGTCCTGCAAAACGCTGGGGTGCGGTATCGCAACCCATATCAGACGCGGCATACCTATGCCAGCATGATGCTTTCAGCCGGTGAGCACCCTATGTGGGTTGCAAAACAGATGGGGCATGCGGACTGAACGATGATTGCAAGGGTGTATGGAAGATGGATGCCGGATGCAGATCAGACTGCGGGTTCAAAAGCAGAAAGTGTTTTCGGCATTTAACCAATTAGCCCTGTAGATAGAGCTTCACTCATCATTGCCTATCTCGACTGATGTGTCGAAAACGCCCCACAGCACACCTGGCAATCATCCACTTCTCGGATACAGACGGCGCTCTGTTATGTACGACCAGTCAGTGATGGCGCCAGGGACGCCGCATCCGTTCAGACGATGCGCCTGCTTGGTCATAGTATTTATCACAACTATGGCCTCTTCGGCGTAATCTTAAGTTGGACAAATGCGCATTTGACAATGCGTAAGGTGCCACGCATGATATGGGTTTCACATCATAGTTGCCGAAAGTTATCTTGGAATTTACGAATATTAAATGGTTGCCAACCTTTGGCTGGTGGGCGATCAATATCCTTATCCCTGTGGCCAGTCCAGTATTCTTTCTTTGGGCTTTTGGATTTCCCCGCTCGACGGCGCCGCTAGCATCTAACAATGTAATCAAATCAATTGGTAAGGGAGAGCTCTTATGGGCTGTGATGGGCATGGCTGCTGCTACGTGCTCTGACCTCATCGCTCTTCTGGGCGTCTCAACTGTCGCAGTTGGGAAAGACTTTATATGGATCGCCTTCGGCCTTCACATCTTTTTGATTGTGATATCGGTGGTTGCCGTCGGTCTCAACTCCCTCGACCTTCCGGCAGGGTACACTCCTCCGAATCCCCATATTCCTGACAAACGCATTTTTGTTATGTCACTCGCAGCATTGATACTTGTGAGCGTGACCTACTCCGCTACTCACGCAACGCTGACTGACCAAGAGGCAGCAAACGAAAAAATCAAAGTAGAAGCACAGAAGAAGACGGTAGCGGACAAACAGGCTATAATTGATCGCATTGAAAAGTGTCTCGCTAACACTAACGCCAAAAGTGGCGGGAAAAATTGCTTAAAGGAAACAAAATGAGCAGCTTAATCGCAAAGTTAGAAACGGATGTAGCTATGCGCGTGCGCGCTGGAAAGATCCTTTCGGGCATGATGGGCGTCGTTTCTGTGGCCGCAGCATTGGTGGTTGCCTACCTTTCATGGGTTCTCTGACACGCTATACATCGTGGTTCAACTAAAGCCGGGATTTCCCGGCTTTTTTACGTCCGTAGCGACGAACACAAATAGATGCAATACAGGCAACTTATTTTTCACTGAAAATGTCATGTATCGCGAGCTGCGCATAGCCGCACACCGGGCAATCTTAAAATTTTGGCATGATCTCTCAGCGTTACGGGCGCGTGATCGACGTATGGCCGAAACCGGCTACCGCAATTGGCAGGTTGATTGTCTGCATTTTGCCAGCAAAACCTTCAAGATGCCTAAAAATTCTCAGTTTACGGTAGGTTCGATTCCCGCCGTCTCCACCACCGAATAAATAAAAAGGGCTTCCCTGTTTTGGCGGGGAGGCCCTTTTTAATTTATTCCATGTATGCAGAACGCGGGCAGCGCACCCACATCCGGTACGGACGCGAGGATTTTGCTTGCAAGCGCAACCCTCTCCGATTCCTCTGACTAGGTTTTGCGCCGCAGGCGGTTTTTCCAAACGACAACATCAGCCGTTCAGGCCGTGTCCGAATGGCAGACCTGACCCTCGCTAGGCTGACTGCAACATTAGGACCCAATGATATAGTGGCGGAATGTATACACTGAAGAAAACCGCCATGAAAAACGACACAACCGCTCGCCCGCAAACCACCCAGGCACCTGCAAGACTCAGCAAAGGGGACTTCGTCACCGCACTGCGCAAGCTGCTGCAAGAAGAAGAAAAGGCGGGCAAGACCAGCGTGGACGTACGCGCTGCGGCCCTGCACACTGACGTAGGCATTTATCCCGCGCGCGGCCACTCGATGCCGACCTGTTGCACGGTGATGTATGAGGAGATGAAGCCGGGTGACGAGATACTGCTGACTCCCCCAGGCGGCAAAGGACCTTCGCTGCTGGTACGGTATAAATTCCCGCGCTGAGAATCGCGGTCTCAAGCTACAGGAGGCGATTCAGAGCGCTAATTGGCTCCGCCCAATCCCCCGAAGCAGCCCTTCATGGCTCCCGGCTGCAGCCTGGATAAAGGCTATCGTGAGCGAAACAAGGAGAATATCTCCTGCAGCCTCGATCGAGACGGGTACGTGTGCCACTTCGGTTTTAACCTGCGCAGCGGCAAAAGCATTGCGGGAGCGATTTGTCAGGTCGCCGCTCTCTGGCGCCGTCAAACAGCGCCAGCCTCTGCCTCCTACCGCCTGCTCAACGGCACATACTCGCCCGGCTGCCCCGCCGCTTCCAGCGCATCGGCAAATGCCAGCAAGAACTTGGCCGGGCCATGGTCGGACACCAGCAGGGAGGCGCCCTTGTGGCGCAGCAGTTTCAGGACTTCCTGCTGGTGTGCCTGGTATTCGCTGGAGTTACCGTAAAACGTTTGATACATCTCAAGGGTTTCCATGGCCTTGGCGGCCAGGATGAATTCGGGTTTGTCCATGATGTCTCCTCGTCGTTGGTGCTGCCAAAGTGCTGCCAAAACCACGAAAAATCCGGCAAGACATCCCGCCGGCACGGCGTTCCCATGCCGGTCGCACTGCCTTGCGGCAACCACATCCGTGCTTCCATCATACGCTTCAACCCGGCCATTGCGCCGTCCTGTCGTGCTTTTTTCCTGCCCTGCCGTCCCGCATTGCTTGCCGCACGTCCACCTCACATCGTGGCCAGCACGATTCCCCGCGTGCGCGCTAGCCACAGGATTTCACGCATGGCATCATGCGCGCTCCCCATTCACCCTGGCGACACATGGACCAATATCACTTTCTGGTAGGCGAACTCAAGAAAAATACCCCCTTCATTGCCGCCGCGGCCAGCGCCCAGCTGTTCGCCTGGTTCGCACACATCGGCGAACCCGTCGAGCGCTACGGCAACAAGCGCGGCAAGATCGTCAAGTACTCACAGCGAAATTACGAGAAGATGCTGTTCGCGCCAGAGACCGACGGCATCGGACTGCTTTCGCCGCGTCTCGTGCCGCCCGACGAAGCTGACGAGGCCGTCAACTGCGACGCGCAGGCCATGTATTCATCGGGCTCGGAGCTGGTTCTGTCCATACGCGCCAGCAAGCTTGCGCTGATGCCGTTGTTCGACGGTGCCCGGGCCATACCCGGCCTGTTTGAGCATTGCGAATATGTGTACTGCTACGCTGAAACGCAGGGCTATGGCACCGGCTACGCACTCGGCTACCGGCAGATCGATGAGGCCCATCCGATGACCTTTGGCACTCCTTGCCCCGCAAATAACTGGGCTGCCATCAAGCGGCGCGGGCTGCTAGATTCGCACCTGCGCGATGTATATCCCATCAACGGTTTCACGCAAACCAGACTCGATGCGCTGCCGCCCGAGCGCCGGCAAGCGCTGCGCGACGCGATGCACGCGTATGGCCACTGCGAAGACCATGCCGGCTTGACCTTCTGGTACCTGCCTGCCGAAGAACTGGACGCCGCCCGCGCGGCACTGAACACCCACGCCATGCTGGGCGCCTATATCAACAACCGACATCCATGAGCACACATTTATCGTTGCACTGCTATCTGCAGGACGAGGCCGCCGAACGTCCCCTGCCCTGCTCCGACGTGACGATACAGGCCGACCCGGCCACCCTGCGCGCCATCGCCCATTTTCTGCTGGCCAGCGCGGACACGTTTGAGCAGGCGCAAGACCGGGCCGGCATGCACGCGCACCTGCAGGATGCGTGGCCAGGCTGGCAAGACGACTTTCCCGACCTGGTGCTCGTGTCCACCTGAAACGTTTTACAGCGCCAGCTTGTAGCCTTCATGGCTGGCGACAAAGCCCAGCTTTTCATAGAAACGGTGCGCGTCGGGACGGCCCTTGTCCGTCGTCAGCTGCAGCAGCTGGCAGCCGCGCGCGCGGCAGGCTGCCATGGCCCACTCGAACAGGCGCTGGCCCACGCCCGCGCTGCGGTGCGAGGCGGCGATGCGCACGGCTTCGATCTGGCCGCGCCAGGCGCCGCGGCGGGCAATGCCGGGGATAAATGACAGTTGCAGCGTACCCACGATGACGTCGCCATCGGCGGCCACCACCAGGCGCTGGTTGGCATCGGCGGCGATCGCCTGGAAGGCGCTGACATAGCAGGCGGCGGGGGGCGAGGCGACGGTTTCGCGCAGGGCGCCCAGCGCATCGTCGGCCAGCAGGCTGACGATGGCTTCCAGGTCGGCCAGGGTGGCGGTACGAAAAATGATGGTATCCATGGTGGCTCCAGTGAATCGGCAGCACGATTGTACGGGCGTGCGGTCCGCCCGGCCAGTCAGGTAACATACGCCACCGCCGCTTTACAGAGAACACCCGATGCCCGATTCCCGAACCACCCTGCCCTGGCTGCGCACTGCCGTGCTGGCCGCCGCGCTGGCCAGCCTGTCCGCCTGCGCCAGCCCGCCCGCGCACGAAGCGCTGTTCCTCGCCACCACGCTCACGCCCGCGCACTCGTTCACCAAGGGCATCGAAGGCCCGGCCGTCGATGCGGATGGCAATATCTATGCCGTCAACTTTGCGCGCCAGCAAACCATCGGCAAGGTCAGCCCTGGCGGCATGGGCGAGGTGTACCTGACCCTGCCAGGCACCAGCATCGCCAACGGCATCCGTTTCGGCAGCCGCGGCCAGATGTATTTGGCCGACTACATGGAACACACGATTTACCTGGTGGACCCGGCCACGCGCGCACTCACCATCCACGCGCGCGAGCCGCGCATGACGCAGCCGAACGATATCGCCATCACGGCCGATGACGTGCTGTATGCGAGCGACCCGAACTGGAAGGAAAACACGGGCCGCGTGTGGCGCATCGCGCAGGATGGCACGGTGACCCTGGCGCTCGACACCATGGGCACGGCCAACGGCATCGAGGTCAGTCCCGACGGCAAGATTTTGTACGTGAATGAAAGCGTGCAGCGCAATATCTGGATGTATGACATCGCGGCCGACGGCAACCTGAGCGGCAAGCGCCTGCTGATCAGGTTCGACGATTTCGGCATGGACGGCATGCGCGTGGACGTCGACGGCAACCTGTACGTGACGCGCTACGGCAAGGGCAGCGTCGTCAAACTGTCGCCGCAGGGACGCATCCTGCGCGAAATCAGCGTGCCCGGCGCCAAGCCCAGCAACATCACCTTCGGCGGCCCCGATGGCCGCACGGCGTACGTGACGGAAGTGGTGCAGGGCCGGCTGCTGCAGTTCCGCGTCGACCGCCCGGGCCTGGAATGGCAGCGCGCGCGGCAGCACAGGGCGAATGCAGCAGCGGCGGCAGCAGCAGCGCCTGCCGCCGCCGAACACGTCAGCGCGGAATGATGCGTTGCGCCTTCAACTGCTCGAACAGATGGAAGAAGGCGTCCGGCGTATCCTGGTAGTCGAGGAAGCCGGCCTTGCGGCTCTTGCCCATGTCCGTCATCACTTCCATCGGCCGCCCCAGGTCGGCATCCGTATGCCACCAGGAAGCGAGGCGGCCGATGTCAGGCTCCGCCAGGCCATGCTGCTGCGCGATGGCGCGCCATTGGGCGGGCGCATCCTGCATGCGGCCGGCCAGCGGCGCCATCGTCTCGGGCAGGTCCGCCGCCTCGATACCGAAATACGCGGCCAGGCGGGGCCACAGCCACTTCCAGCGGAACACGTCGCCATTGACGATATTGAAGTCCTCGTTGCGCGCGGCGGGGCTGTCCGCCGCCCACGCCAGGTGGCGCGCGATCTGGCCCGCGTCCGTCATGTCGGACAGGCCGTGCCATTGCGCGGGCGAACCCGGAAACACGAAGGGCTGGCCACTGGCCTTGCACAGGTGCGCATACACGGCCAAAGTTAATCCCATATTCATGGCATTGCCCAGCGCATAGCCGATGATGGTGTGCGGGCGGTGCACGCTCCACGTAAAGCCGTATTGCGCGGCCGCTTCAAACAACCGGTCTTCCTGTTCATAGTAGAAATTGTCCACGTCCTGGCGGCCCTGCTCTTCGCGGAACGGCGTGACGGGCACGGCGCCCTGGCCATACGCGTCGAACGGTCCCAGATAATGCTTGAGGCCCGTCACCAGCGCCGCGTGGCGCAAGTGGCCAGCAGGTCCCAGCGCGGCCAGCACATTGGCCACCATGGCGCCATTGACGCGGATGTTGTCCTGCTCGCTTTCCTGCCGCGCCCAGGCTGTAAAAAAGACGTGGCTGGCATCGAGGCCGGCCAGGCCGGCGGCGACGGCCGCGCCATCGGTCGCATCGAGCTGCAGGGAAGCGCAGCCGGCGGGCACGGGCGTGCGGCCCCGCGAGACGCCCGTGACCTGCCAGCCGTGCGCCAGCAAATGGCTGGCCAGCTTGCTGCCGATGACGCCGCTGGCGCCGATGATGAGGGCGTGTTTTTGCATGGGATACAAGCTCCAAAAGAAAAAAACCATCATATCCGCGACATCAATTCTTATCCGCGATACTATTTCACTCTATTCATGAATAAAATTCGCGGATCATGTTTTCATCGGAACATTTAAAGGGCCTCACGCCCTTCCTCGCCACGGCCGACGCGGGCAGTTTTACCAAAGCGGCCGAGCGCCTGCACCTGAGCAGCTCGGCCGTCAGCAAGAGCGTGGCGCGGCTGGAAGAACGGCTGGGCGTGCTGCTGTTCGAGCGCAGCACGCGCCGCTTGAAACTGAGCGACGCGGGCCGCGCCTACTACGCCACCTGCAAGCGCGTGCTGCAGGAACTGGCGGACGCGGAAGACGTGCTGGGCGAGCACGCGACGGCACTGGCGGGCAAGGTGCGCATCGGCGTGCCCGCCTCGTATGGCCGCCTGCGCGTGATGCCGGCGCTGCTGGAACTGTGCGCGCAGTATCCGCGCCTGCAGCCGTCGATCGCCTTCAGCGACCGCTTCGTCGACCTGTTCGAAGAGCGCATCGACATCGCCGTGCGCATCGGCGCGCCCTCGCACTGGCCCGCCGCGCTGGGGCAGATGCACCTGGGCGACGAACAGCTGATCCTGTGCGCGGCGCCCGCCTACCTGGCGCGGCGCGGCACGCCCGCGTCCATCGCGCAGCTCGATGAGCACGACTGCATCGCCTACGGACGCGGCGACGGTTCGCCCATGCCGTGGCTGTTCCACGACGAAGACAACGGCGGACAGGTCGAGTACCGCCTGGCCTCTCCCCGCATGACGGTGGGCGATGCGGAAGCGCGCACGGCCGCCGTGCTGGCCGGCCTGGGCGTGGCGCAGCTGGCCACCTGGCTGGTGCACGAGCACCTGGCCACGGGCGCCATCGTGGCGGTGCTGCCGGCACTGGCCACGCAAGGCTTGCCCCTGTACCTGGCCTGGCCGCTGGCGCGCCAGTTGACGCCGAAAACAGGCACCCTGCTGCAGGAATTGCGGCAGCGGCTGACGATCAGTTGATGCAGTTGAAAATTCCGCTTGACCCTGACGCTACGTCAGGCGCGATTCTGCTTGCACGCACCCGGAAAGGAGTACCCCATGCTGTTGAAAATCGGTGAACTGGCCAGGCTCACGGGCCTGACCATCCGCACCCTGCACCACTACGACAGCATCGGTCTGCTCTCGCCCTCGGCGCGCACGCAAGCTGGCTACCGCCTGTACCAGCACAGCGACATGGACCGGCTGCACCGGATCATGGCGCTGCGCAAGTTCGGGTTGTCGCTGGCCGATATCGCCAACGCACTCGCCGGCCCGGATCTGCCCTTGAGCGCCATCGTGGCGCAGCAGATCGCCATGCTGGAACGCCAGATCGCGCAGGCTTCCACCCTGCGCGAACGCCTGCGCAGCTTGCAGGCACAACTGGCGCAAGGGCAGGCACCGGAACTGGCCGAGTGGCTCACCACGATGGAGTTGATGACCATGTACGACAAATACTTTACCCCCGAAGAACTGCAACAGATACCGCTGCTGTCCGATGCGGCCGTGGAACAGGAATGGAAAGCACTGGTAGCGAGAGTGCGCGCCGTCAAGGACGCCGGCGCCGGCCCCGGCGATGCACGCGCGCAAGCCCTGGCCACGGAATGGATGGTCAAGCTGGTGCGCGACACGGGCGCCCACCCGGGCCTGTTTGCACGCCTGAACAGCATGCATGCGCAGGAACCATCGATGCAGGCCACGACCAGCATCGATGCAGACTTGATGCAGTTCATCATCGCCGCCTTCAATGCCTCGCGCATCGCGCTGTACCAGCCTTTCCTCGATGAACAGGAATACGCGTACCTGGTGGCCAACTACGGCAAGCGCTCGGGCGAATGGCCAGCCCTGATCGCGGCCGTGCGCGCCGCCATCGATGCGCGCACGCCGCCCACCGACCCGGCCGTGCTGCAGCTGGCGCGGCAGTGGCTGGACCTGTTCCGCTCGTATGCCGGCACGGACCCGGGCACGCAGCTGAAATTCCGCCAGGCGCACCAGCAGGAACCGCGCTTGATGGAGGGCAGCTTTGTCGATGCCGCCATGCTGCAGTACCTGAGCGCGGCGATGGCTGTGGTGGCGCAGGAGCGCCCCGGCGCATAAGTTGACGTGTGGCATCTCGTGGGCGGGGCCATGTAGAATCGGCCTTCGCCCACGAGAGGAAAAACCGATGCGCCGCTTTCTGTTTGCTTGCCTGACCCTGCCCGCCCTGCATGCCGCCATGGCGGCCGAGCCGCCCGTGCAAGGGGTGTGGCAGGGCACTCTGGGCAAGGCCAATGTCGTGGCCTGCTTCAACCAGCCCAGCCCCACGCAAGGCGCGGACCGCAGCGGCAACTATTACTACACGCGCTACAAGACGCCCATCATGCTGGCCAAGCCGAACGGCAAGGCCCTGTGGCAAGAGCAGGATGCCAAGGGCAACACGACGGGCACCTGGTCCTTGAATGCGCCGCAAGATGGCAAAGTCACCGGCACCTGGACGGACCCGAAAAGCGGCAAGACCGTGCCCCTGGCCTTGACCCTGCTGGAAGCGGCGGGCGACCGCGAGCATCCATCGTGCGCCAGCGATGCCTACAACCTGGCGCTGGAAGACTTTCCCAGCACCAAAGTGAGCAAACCCATCGCCTTCGAAGGCAAGCAATACCGCAATCTGCAAGTGGGCGACACCATCACGGTAGAGCTGATCGCTCCCGGCGATGGCGTGGCGAAAATCAACGCGCAGCTGCGCGCCGTGCTGGCGAAGAACAAGAAAGACCTGGCCGACTTCTATGCCACGCGCCGCGAATACCTGGGCCGCAACGGTTTCACGACGGAAGACGAAGTGTATGCGGAGCCAACCTACTGGTCGCCGCGCTGGGTGACGATCAAGTTCTACCGCTGGCCGGCCGGTTATGGCGCCAACGGCATCTCCATCAAGTTCCGCACCTGGGACGTGAAGACGGGCCAGGAGACGGACGTGTGGAACTGGTTTGGCGCCAGCGCCAGCGATGGCGACGACAAGGCCGAATTGCCGGACCGCCTGCGCCAGGCCCTGTTCAAGGGCGTCACCATCGACGCCGAGTGCAAGGGCACGGATTACGACGGCCGTGGCCGCTTCCACCTGTCCCTGAAGCCGGAGGGCGTGTCGTTCTGGGAAGACTCCAACGGCAGCGGCTGCGAAAACGACTTCCTGCTGCCCTACAACAAGGTCGGCCCCTTCCTCACCGTCAAGGGCCGCGCCGCGCTCAGCGATCTATTGCCGAAGAACTAGGCGCTGCGTCAAACATAGTAGCTGTCGTCGAGCAGCATGTCCTCGAAAAACGCGCCATACGGCAAGGTCGGATGGCGCAGATGGATTTCCAGGATCCAGCGCATGGGCGATGGCGAAAAATCCGCGTCGGCCAGCGCGCCCGCGTAAATCGTGGCGTGCGGGAAATCGGACACGCGATGCCCGCCCAGGTCAAAGTTCAATTCCCAGCCCAGCTTGCGCGCTTCCTGCTCTGCGTAGGCGTACAGGGCCTGGCCCGTCAGCCGCTCGCGCAGCCACACGGCCCGTACCTGGTGAAACAGGCATTCCACATCGCGCGCGCAGCGCGCATAGTCCGCCTGTTGCGCGCTGTCGCCCACCGTGAACGTGGCGCCGCCATCGCCTTCCCATGCCTGCACGCGGGGCGCGATATCGAGGAAGAAAATATCGTGCTCTTGCAAGGCCACGCCCGGCTCGGATGCGCGCTTCATCGGTTTGAGCGTATTGCGGCCAAAGCGTACGCGCGTGGGGTGCCAGCTCAGCGCCAGCCCCATGTCCAGCAGCACTTGTTTCGCCATCGCCACGGCGTCTTCTTCCAGCATGCCGGGCCGGATGCGCGCGGCAATGGCGGCAAGTGCTTCGCGCGTCTTGCGGCGCGCCAGCAGCATGCCGTCTTCAGTATAGGCGGGGCCGACCCGCTCGGCGTCCAGTGTGGTGTGCATGTTTGACTTTCCTCAAGGGCGCGGCCGAAGTGGCGCGCCTGCAGCAAAGTATAGATTTGCGGATGCGGCGGCAGGGGCCCTGGCTGCCGCGTATTCCGGACAGCGTGGCAGGCATTCCTGCCATGCGCGCCCGTCAGGCGCCGGGGTGGCTGGAAAAATGCTGCCGGTACTGCCTGGCCGACACGCCCAGCCGCCGCAAAAACACGGCGCGCAGCTGATCGGCCGTGCCGAAGCCGCAGCGCCAGGCGATGGTTTTCAGCGGTGCATCGCCGGCGGCCAGCAAGGCGCGCGCCGCATCGAGCCGGGCGCTTTCGATGAAGCGGGCCGGCGTCACGCCCAGCTCGCGCGCGAAGACGCGGGCAAAGTTGCGCGGGCTCATGGCGACCAGCTGCGCCAGGGTCTCCACGTCCAGCGCCTCGCCCAAGTGCGCGAGCACGTATTGCTGCGCCTGCGCCACGGGCGAGGCCACGTCCAGCACGGGCGTCAGGTGCGGGCTGAACTGCGACTGCCCACCCTGGCGCTGCGTGTACACCACCACGCGGCGCGCCACCTGCAGCGCCAGCTGCGCGCCGCCCACGCCACCCGCCTCGGCCAGCAACGATAGGGCCAGGTCGATGCCGGCCGTCACGCCGGCCGAGCTGACCAGCTTGCCGTCGTGCACATAAATGCTGTCCGCATCCACCTGGGCCAGCGGAAAACGGGCAGCCAGCGCCGCCGCATCGTTCCAGTGCGTGGCGACTTTTTTACCGTCAAGCAAGCCCGCGTGCCCCAGCAAGAACGCACCATTGCAGATGGAACCGTAGCGCCCCGCCCTGCCCGCCGCCTGCGCCAGCCAGGCGCTCAGCGCGGCATCGCGGGGCTGCGCCGGCAAGCCGGGACCGCCCGCCACCAGCAGCAGGTCGTAGGCGTCGCTGGCCTGCGCGTAATGGCGGTGGGCGGCCAGGCATAGACCGTTCGAGCAGCGCAGCAAGCCCTCCTGCGTGCCCAGCACCTCGATCGCGTATTGCCGCTCCGGCGGCAAGAAACCGTTCGCTTCGGCAAACACGTCCAGGGGTCCGCTGACGTCGAGCGCCTGCACGCCGGGAAAGATGAGGATGGCGATGCTGGGCATGGTTCAGTCCCGCGCCACGGCCGCAACCTGCTGCGCCACCAGCTCGGCCGTGGCGGCCGCCAGGGTCCAGCCCAGGTGGCCATGGCCCGTGTTGTAGTACACGCCGGGTGCCTTGCCCGGCCCCACTTTCGGCAGCATGGCCGGCAGCATGGGACGCAAGCCCGCCCACGGGATCGCCTGGCGCGTATTAATGCCAGGAAAGCACTGCTCCACCCAGCGCACTAGCGGACGGATGCGGTCGGCGCGGATGTCGTAATCGATGCCGTTGAATTCCGCCGTGCCCGCCACCCGCAGCCTGTCCTCGCCCAGGCGGCTGCTGACCAGCTTGGTCGCATCGTCGAGCAGGCTGACGGACGGGGCAGCCGCGCGGCTGGCTGCATCATCGAGCTGCACGGTAATCGAATACCCTTTCACGGGATACACATTCACATGGTCACCCAGGGATGCGGCCAGGGCGCGGCTGGCCGTGCCCGCGCACACGACGATGGCGTCGAACACCGTGCTGTCCTCGTCCGTGGCGACGCGCACCTTGCCGTGTTCGCGCGCCAGCGCCGTCACCTGCGCGCCATAGCGGCACGCCACGCCCAGGCGCACACAGGCATCGGCCAGGCCGCTGGTGAATTTGTGGATGTCGCCCGTGGAATCGCTGTCCGTGTAGTAGCCACCGTAAAAGTCGCCCTGCAGGGCCGGCTCGATGGCGCGCATTTCCGCAAGCGTCACGGGGCGCCGCTGCAAGCCGCCCTGCGCCAGCAGGCGCGACACGCGGGCCGCCCGCTCGAAGCCGGCGCGCTCGCGATACACGTGCAGGATGCCGGCGCGGCGGTGATCGAACGCTATGTTTTCTGCTTGCGCCCACGCAAACAGGTGTTCGCGCGCGGCAATCGCCATGCGCGCCGTGGCGATGGTGTTGCGCTCGTAGTCGGGCATGGCGGCGAGAAATTCCGCAAACCAGCTCAGCTTGTGCCAGCTGGGCCAGGGATGGAGCAGCAGGGGCGCGTCGCGCCGCGTCATCCATTTCAGCGCGTTCAATATCGTCGCCTTGTGGTTCCACACTTCCGCATGCGAGGCCGACAATTGCCCGCCATTCGCATACGACGTTTCCATGGCGGCATAACGGTGCCGCTCGATCAGGGTCACGGCCACGCCCCGTTTGGCCAGCGCATACGCCGTCGTCACGCCCGTGATGCCGGCACCCAGCACGGCCACGCGCTTCATTGCGGCGATACCTTGTGCACGACGGTATCGCCCGCCTGCAGCACGCGGCCATCGGGCGCCAGCACCTCCATGCGGCGCACGGGCAAGCCGGAACCGCGCTGCCGCAGGGTGGAATGGGCCTCGCCTGGCGCGAACAGCTGCGCCTCGCTCCACTGGCGCAAGCCCACCACGACGGGAAACAGCGCCAGCCCCTTGGCCGTCAGCACGTATTCCTGGTAAGCCGTGCCGTCCGAGGCGGGCGCGACCTCGAAAATGCCCTCCTCCACCAGGGAGTGCAGGCGGTCGGCCAGGATGTTCTTCGCCACGCCCAGGCTTTTCTGGAACTCGCCGAACCGGCGCATGCCGTCGAAGGCGTCGCGCACGATCAGCAGCGACCAGCGCTCGCCGATCGCGTCGAGCGCGCGCGCCACGGGGCAGGGGTCGGTCTTCAGGCTCTTGCGTTTGGCCACGGGCATTCTCCAGGATTGACTGGTTGCATTTTAAAACTTCTCCGCGTAGACTCCAACTAGTTTTAATTTGAAACCACATAAACCACCATGCGCGACACGACTCCCCTCCCCAGCCAAGCGACGCTTGCCCCCTCCCTCGTCTGGCTGTTCGCCACGGCGGCCGGCCTCAGCGTGGCCAATGTGTATTACGCCCAGCCTTTGCTCGCCACCCTGGCGCACGAATTCGGCATGACGGAGGCGGCCAGCGGCATGGTCGTCACGGCCACGCAGATCGGCTGCGCGCTGGCCCTGCTGCTGCTGGTTCCCCTGGGCGACATGCTGAACCGGCGCCGCCTGACCTTGATCCAGCTGGGCTTGCTGGCCCTCACCCTGGCGGCGCTGGGATGCGCCCGCTCCACGGCCGCCTTGCTGGGCGGCATGCTCCTGGTCGGCTTGCTGGGCACGGCCATGACGCAGGGCTTGATCGCCTACGCGGCCAGCGCGGCAGCCAGCCACGAGCGGGGAAGAGTCGTCGGCATGGCGCAGGGTGGCGTGGTGATCGGCTTGCTGCTGGCGCGCACCCTGTCGGGCGTGGTGGCCGATGTGGCCGACTGGCGCGCCGTGTATTTTGTCTCGGCGGCCATGGCGTGCGCCCTGCTGTTGCTGCTGTGGCGCAAGCTGCCGCCCGCGCAAGCGGCCAGCCGGCAGCTGGCGTATGGCGCCCTGCTCGCTTCGATGCTGGCCATGCTGAGGCACAACAAGGTGCTGCGCGTGCGCGGCATGCTGGCCCTGCTGATGTTTGCCGTGTTCAATATTTTCTGGAGCGCCCTCGTGCTGCCCCTGACGGCGCAAGGCTATAGCCATGCGGCCATCGGCGCGTTCGGCCTCGTGGGCGTGGTGGGAGCGCTGGGCGCGGCACGGGCCGGGGCGCTGGCCGACGGTGGACGCGCGCAATGGACGACGGGCGCGGCCCTGCTGTTGCTGCTGGCCGCGTGGCTGCCGCTCAGCTTTGCCGGTGCGGCCCTGTGGCCCTTGATCGTCGGCATCATCGCGCTGGACCTGGCGGGCCAAGCCATCCACGTGACCAACCAGAGCCTGATATTCAAACAGGACAGCGATGCGCACAGCCGCCTGGTGGCGTGCTATATGCTGTTCTATGCGGTGGGTAGCGGTGCGGGAGCGATTGCCGCCACCAGCGTGTATGCGCTGGCGGGCTGGCATGGGGTATGCGCGCTGGGCGCGGCGGTCAGCTTGCTCGCCCTGCTGTTCTGGCGACTGACCTTGCCTGCTGAAAAACCTTAGTTCAGCATGGCCGTGGCGGAACCATGGCGATACGTTTTCAGGGCATCGGGCTGGATCTGGATCAGCGAACCGCTGACTTTAATCAGGTGCAAGTCCGTCAGCTGGTGCAGCACGCGCGACAGGGTGGCGGGCGCCAGGTTCAGGAACGAGGCCAGCAGGCTTTTCTTCAGGTCCAGCTTGACTTCGTTCGAACGCTGCTGGTCCGAAGCTTGCAGCAGATACTCGACCACGCGCTGGGTGGCGTTCTGCACGGAGCAGCGCTCCACGTTGCGGATAAAACCCATCAGGTGATGCGACAGGCTGTTCATCATCTGGCGCGCGATACGGGGCGACTGGTCCAGCAGGCGCAGCAGCGCGTGCGGCGGGATGCGAAGCAGCAGGCAGTGCTCGAGCGCTTCGGCGCAGAACGGATACGGTTCATCGAGGAAAATCATGGCTTCGCCGAAGCTCTGGCCCGGACGGATCAATTCCAGTACCTTGTCCGTGCCTTCCATGGAAAACACGCTCAGCTTGACGAGGCCGAAGACCACCACGTAGGCGCCTTCCGCCACTTCGCCCTTGCGGAACAGCACTTTGCCTTTTTCCACTTCAACACGCACGACATCCTGGCGCAATTGCTCTAATTGCGAAGGGGAAATATGGCGGAACAGAGCCTGGCTCGATAGCAAGCCATCGACGTTGACCTTATGCATGACACTCTCTTATTAGATTAGCGAATGACTAAGAGTGTAATGCGCAGGCACGGTCAAGGCCATACGTCAAAGGAACTAGGGTTGTCTAGGCCGGAACGCCATGCAGATCAAACAATCGCGCATTCCTTGTGGCTTTTTAACTGGGTATTTGCGCTTTGCTTGATCTTTATTTGCCTAACTCACGCTCGACGGCATACACGGCAATCTGCACGCGGCTGCTGAGCTTAAGCTTTTTGAGGATGTTTTGCACGTGGATTTTCACCGTGCTTTCCGCCACGTCCAGCTGGCGCGCGATTTCCTTGTTGCTCTGGCCCCGCGCCAGGCAAGCCATCGCTTCGCGCTCGCGCGGCGTCAGTTTGTCGTAGTCGGCCTGCGGTGCGTTCTGCCCCGCGCGGAACTGCGACACCAGCTTGGCCGTCATGGCGTCGGCGATCACGGATTCGCCGGCGGCAGCGCGACAAATGGCCTGGCCCAGCTGTTCGGCTTCGATATTTTTCAGCAGATAGCCGCGCGCGCCCGCGCGCAGAGCCGCGCCCAGGTCGGCTGCGTTTTCCGACACGGTCAGCATCAGCACCACCATCTGCGGCATGTCCTGCAAGATCAGCTGCAGCGCCTCGACGCCGGATACGCCGGGCATGTTCAAGTCCATCAGCACCACATCGGGCCGCAGTTCGGCCGTCAGGCGCACGCCGTCGAGGCCGTTCGATGCCTCGCCCACCACCTGGAACAGAGGATTGCGCTGCAACAGCAGCTTGACGCCGCTGCGCAGCAAGGTGTGGTCGTCGACCAGCAGGATTTTGATTGGAGCGTTCACGTGTTTGTTTCTTCTGCCTGATAGGAATAATTCACTGTTACGCGGCCTGGCGCCGCGCTGCCGGCAAGGCCAGCGAGATCGTCGTGCCGCCGCCGGGCGTGCTGTCGATGGCAAATTGCGCACCGAGCCGCTCGGCTCTTTCTTGCATGATACGCAAGCCGATCTGCAATTCCGTTTTCTTGTCGCGCAGGTTGGCGGCAAAGCCTTCGCCATCGTCGCGCACCTGCAGCGCGAAATCGCGCCCGTTTTCCACGCGCAGCGCCACGTTGCTCGCTTGCGCATGCTTGCGGATATTCGACAGCGCTTCCTGCACGATGAACAGGATCTGCAACTGCTGCTCGGGCGCCAGCGGCGCGCCATTGCCGCTCATGTCCAGGGTGCCGACGACGCCCGTCTGCAGCTCGAACTTGGCCAGCACTTCGCTGAGTTTGCTTTCCAGATCGCTGCCATGCCAGCGCGTGCGGAAATTGACCAGCAATTCGCGCACGTCCTGGTAGCTTTGCTCGACGCCCATGCGCATCAGCGGCAGCACTTCGGCCGCTTCGTCGAGCTGGCCCCGGCGCACGGAATCGTCGAGCATCTGCACTTGCAGGCTGATGAAATTGAGGCTTTGCGCGATGCTGTCATGCAAGCCTTCCGCCAGCAGGCTGCGTTCGCGCGCCACGGCAAATTCCTTCTCGCGCGCGATCAGGCGCTGGTTTTCAATGGCGATGCCCAGGCTCTGGCCCAGGGTTTCCAGCCAGCCCTGCTGCTGCGCATGGGCCGCTTGGGGCCGCGCAAAGTGCAGCGAAAAACTGCCCACCACCTGTTCGCGCGCGAGGATGGGAAAGACGGCGATGGCGATGAACCCTTCGTCCTGGCAGCGGTAGCGCTGCAAGGCATCGGCCTGGCGGAAATCGCGGATCTGGATCACGCCTTGCGCCACGGCCGCGCCGCACAGGCAATCATTGTTGCGGATGCAGTGCTCCTCTTCCACCATGGCGTCGGAAATGCCTTCATGCACGATGATGTGCACGGTGTCCTGCTGCGGATCGAGGATGCGCACGGTGCCCCCTTCCGCCTGCGCGAACTGCATCACGTGGCGCAGGAAGCCGCGGCACAGCGCATCGATGGCGTGCTGTCCTGCCAGCAGGGTGGAAATGTCATGCAGGGTGGCCAGCTGGCGTTCCTGCGCGGCGCTCAGGCCCGATGCGGCTTGCGCCAGGCGGCGCTGGCGCCAGCGCGATGCTGGAAGTTGTTTGCGGGAAGGTTGACTGCGCGGCGCATGCATGAAGAACTCGAATCTGAAAAGTGGTGCGCCCGGCAAGCGCTGCGGCCTGCCGGGCTGGTAAAGGTTACAAATGGATCTCGGTGCCCAGCAGCTTGACGAACTGCGCCAGCCAGGCCGGATGCGCGGGCCAGGCGGGCGCCGTGACGAACTGGCCATCCGTGACGGCGTCCGTGACGGCGATGTCGGCATACGTGCCGCCCGCCAGCTTCACTTCCGGCGCGCAGGCGGGATAGGCGGAAATGCGCTTGCCGCGAATGACGTCGGCGGCGGCCAGCAATTGCGCGCCATGGCAGACGGCCGCGACGGGCTTGCCCGCGTCGGCAAAATGGCGCACGGCGGCAATGACTTTCTCGTTCAGGCGCAGGTATTCGGGTGCGCGGCCGCCGGCGATCATCACGGCGTCATAGTGGGCCGGGTCGATCTCGTCGAAGCTGGCGTTCAGGGTGAACAAATGGCCCGGCTTTTCCGTGTAGGTCTGGTCGCCCTCGAAATCGTGGATGGCCGTCTTGATCGTCTCGCCGCTTTTCTTGCCGGGGCACACGGCATGCACGGTATGGCCCAGCATCAGCAGGGCCTGGAACGGCACCATCGTTTCATAATCTTCTGCAAAATCGCCGGTCAAAAACAGAATTTTCTTCGCTGCCATTTGGTTCTCCTATGAAAGATTGATCCCGCGTCCCTGCCAGCAAGACGCACCGCAAGGCGTATCTTAGCGCGACTTGGCAGCCATACTGGATATTTATCAAACTTTTGCGCCTTGATCGAGGATTTTACAGGCTGAGGCAGAATTTTTTACAGGCTCACAGGTCCAACTCGAATACCCCTACCTGAAAGCCTGGCCATGAGCCCTTCCACCAGCCCCCTCGCTGCGCCTGCCCTGATCCGTATCTTCGACCATTTTGCCTATGCGCAGCAGGCCCGCAGCGCCCTGCTGGACGACGGTTTTTCCGCGCAGGCCGTGCAGCTCGACACGGTCGACGATGAAGCCGTCCCCGTGCAGGGCAAGGCCGCGTGGCGCGGCATGTTCCGCCTCGTCGTCGCCATCGGCAATGCGCAGGAACGGGAACGCGCGCATGCCATCGTGCAAGCATGTCACGGCTGCGATATCGAACAGCGCACGGCCAGCCACGCGGGCAGGCGGCGCGCCGGCGCCGCCGCGCTCGCCGGCTGAGGCGCCCTCCCCCGCGCGGCCGAATTATGGCAAGATCAGGCTTCCTTCATTCCACAGTGGAACTTGCCATGATTTTTGAAATTGCCCATATCCAGATCAAATCGGCCACGCATGCTGCCTTCGAAGCGGCCGTGACGAAGGCCGTGCCCCTGTTCCAGCGCGCGCGCGGCTGCGAGTCGATGCGCCTGGAACGTTCGATCGAAAACGGCGACGCCTACCGCCTCGTCGTGGGCTGGGCCACCCTGGAAGACCACACCGTGCATTTCCGCGGCAGCGACGACTTCCAGGCCTGGCGCGCCCTGGTGGGCGAATTCTTCGCTGCCCCGCCCCAGGTCGAGCACATGAACACGGTGGTGACGGGGTTTTAAGACGGCGGCTGCGGTGAACCCGGCACACATGGCGGGACGTGACGCCGTATTCCCGTCCGCCTTGCCGGCTACCAGGTGATGTGGTCCGCTCAGCTTGTCCGATTACGCGCGGCCTTGCCGCGCCAATCAGACCTGCCTAGACCGGTGCCTGGACGGCGGGATGGTGAAACACTTGCCGCAAATACGCGAGGAAGGTTTCATCCTTGCACAGGGTCTTGCCCGGCGAATCCGACAATTTCGCCACGGACTGGCCATTGCAGCGCACCAGTTTCATGACGATGTTGAGCGGCGTCAAACCGACGTCGTTGGTGAGATTGGTGCCGATGCCGAAGCCCGTCATGATGCGGTCGGCGAAGTGCTGGTACAGGGCAAACGCCTTGTCCAGGTCCAGCCCGTCCGAAAACACGAGGCGTTTGGTATTGGCGTCGATGCGCAGGGCCGCGTAGTGGGCCAGCGCCTTTTCGCCCCACTCGACGGGGTCGCCCGAATCGTGGCGCAAGCCGTCGAACAGCTTGGCGAAATACAGGTCGAAGTCGGCCAGGAATGCATCCATGCCCACCACGTCCGTCAGGGCGATGCCCAGGTCGCCCCGGTATTCCTGCACCCAGTCTTCCAGTGCCGCCTTCTGAAAGTCGCGCAAGCGCACGCCAAACGACTGGAACGACTGCATGTATTCATGCGCCATGGTGCCGATCGGCACGATGCCCAGCTTTTTCGCCAGGTACACATTCGACGTGCCCTTGAAATACTCGGGCACTTCGCGCGCCAGGCGCTGCACCACCTCGTCGTGCCAGGCGCCGGAAAAGCGCCGGCGCACGCCGAAATCGGAAAATTCAAATGGATGCTTGCGCCGCGGCAGCTTGCCGAATTCCTTGACGGCCGCCACTTTCAAGCCCAGGCGGTGGCGCCCTTCGCGCATGGCCGCATCGAGGTCGAAACGGCGGAAATACAGTTCATTGATGATGTACAACACGAAAATCTCAAAGCCCATCACATGCACCTGCGGCCCGGCCGCGTGCACGAGCAAGGTGTCGCCGTCCGTGCTGACTTCGATGAATTTGCGCTGGAAGCGGAACACCGTCAAAAAGTCGACGAAATCGCTCTTCATGAAGCGCAGGGTGCGCAAATAGGCCAGCTCGTCGTCGGCAAACGACATCGAGCATAAATGGTCGAGCTGCTCTTCCAGTTCGCCCTTCAGTTCGGCCAGGGGAAAGGCGGTTGCGTTGCGGCAGACAAATTCGTATTCGGTATGGGTGTTCGGATGACCGTGCAGCAATGCTTGCCACATTGTAAATTTATACAGATCGGTTTCCAGCAAACTGCGCACTATCGGGGTCATGTGTGTTTTCTCCAACTTCCTGAAGCCAGAATAGTACGCCACCGCAAGCATTTCAGCAGGACACAATCGACAATGGCTCAGGCAATCGCATTGGCCTGCAGTTCGGGCAAGACGTCGGCGGACGTGGCCAGCCGCGCGCCGCGCTCTTTCATGGCAGCAAGAAAGTCGCGTTGCTGCGCTTCAAAGCCCGTGACGGGACTCATGCAGTCCGTCAGCAGCACCAGCCGCGCCAGCGCCTGCCGTCCCTGCTGCGCTTTCAGGTAGTCGGCAATGTGCTCGGTGCTGGCTCTCACGCAATGGCTGCCCGCCTCGCCGGCCACATAAATCTGCTGCGCCGGCAGCAGGGTGGCAAGGAAGTCCAGGTTCAGCTGGGTGGCCCCGTCCTGCGGATCGGGCACTTCCGCCATGACGGCCGAGTAATGCTCGGTCCACGGATTCGACCCCTTGCTCAGCTTGGCGACCACTTGCAGCCGCTCCACTTCCCAGCCGTTGTAGGCGGCGCGCACGGCCGCATGGATATTCTGCCCCCAGCTGCCGATTTCGCAGTGCACGGGCCACACCATCAGCTGGTAGCGCCCTGCTTGCTGCAAGGCATCCAGATAGGCCAGCGCGCGCGGCAAGGCGCCGCTGGCGGCGGGCAGGAACAGGCCGTCGCGCACCTGCTGCGCAGCGATCTGCGTAAACGGTGCGACGGGGCCGCCATCGCCCGTGCGCCAGAAGGCGGGGTGGGCGATGTCGTAACGGTGGTGGGCGTCGAGCGTCACGCTGATCTGCGTCAAGCCGCTCCCCCCTTCACGGATCAGCTGCGCCACGCGCAGCATGTCGGCGTGGGCGCCGGGCACGGCCAGCGCCGGCGCGGCATCTGGCGGCAGCCAGACGGCAGGCAAGTCGCAAAAATCGTTTTGCGGGTCGATGACGAGCAGGTGCAACTGGCGTTTCATGGCGGTCCTCTGGCGTGGCGATATCGTGCATGATACGGGCAACTGCACCGGTGCGCCTGCACCGGCTACGTCCGGACCGTGCTCATTCGCAATAATTTACACCGAAACAAGTCACGCGGCGCTTCAGGGATGAAAGACGTAGCGGCGCCGGCGCCGCTCGACCAGCTTGACGGCCACCTCGCCCGCTTCCGCCACGGCGTCCGCTTCCGTTGTAAACTGGTGATCGGCCGATACCCTGCGCTTCTTCACCAGGTTCACCCGGTGCATGGGGTTGCGCGACGGGGCATAGATGGCGACGTAGGCGCCCCACAGCTTGCAGCCCCGCAAAGGTTCCGCCGTGTAATTCACCTCATAAAAATCAACATACTTTATCGGCACGATGTTCGCTCCAAAAATGACATGGCCGGACAGCTTGTCTCTACGGACTGACACGGTAAAAAGGTGAAACCATGCGCTCGCGCCTGCTCGGAATACTCGATGCGGCTCTCTGTTTTTATCACGCGGCACAGGAGAAAAAGGATGAATGACTACATCATCTTCATGCATGACGACACGCAAGTACCGATGGACATCGCCACGTCCGCCTGGGAAGACTACTTCGCCATGCTCAAGGCCAGTGGCCGCTTCTGCGGTGGCAGTTCCATCGGGCCCGGTATCTGCGTGCACCGGTCGGGCCAGGCCAGACCCGTCACGCCACACTTGTCAGGCTATATACGTGTGCAAGCTGAAAGTATAGACGATGCAAAAAAATTATTGGTGGGCAACCCCGTACTGAACGCAGGTGGCACGGTGGAAATCCGCGAGCTGCCGCGCGACTGACGCGGCGTGGCTGGCCCCTACTTTCCCGCCTCGGACGCGGGATGCATGGACCAGACGACGCTGAGAATTTTCCATTCGCCGTCGCGCTTGACCATCTGCCAGGCTTCCACGCCATAGTTGGACAGTTTGTTATCGACGAGGAATTCGTAGTCGAAGTTGACCCACGCCACATGGCGGTCCTGGGTGATCTTGACGTTGTAGAATTTTTCTTCCGTGCGCAGGGGTTCGCGCTTGATGAAGTTGGCGAAAGCAATGTAGCCGGCCTGCGCGACGCCGTCGAAATGGACGTCCGTCGTATCGCGCATTTTCTTGATGAAACCGTCGTCGGCAGGCGAGGCGAACAGGATGTTCGTGTGCAGCATCAGCGACGACAGCAGTTTGACATCCTTGGCGATCAGCGCCGCCTGGAAGTCGGCGACGACTTTTTCGATGGCGCGGATGTCTTCAGGCGTGGAGGCGTGGCGCCCCACGTGGGGCGGCGCCACGGGCGCAGTTTGCGCTTGCGCAATGCCTGCCGCCAACAGGGAACATCCGAACAATACTGCGCTTGCCAGCTTGTGCATGGGGGACTTTCATGGCGAACCGCTCGCCGGGCTGGCACGGGGCGCGCCGCCGGCAAGCTTATGTCAACCATGGTAGATTGGCAATCCTCCATCCGAACTAGGCTTGAAGCAAACTCAGGCGGCCAAGGCCTCGATCGAGGCACGGCCCTTGGCGATCGCGCTGGCGACGGCATCGTCGCCCATGGCCACGCCTTCGGCCTGCACGAACTCGATCTCGGTGATGCCGATGAAGCCCAGCGCCGTGCGCAGATAGGTGCTCAGGTAGTCATACGCGGCACCGGGGCCTTCGCTGTACACGCCGCCGCTGGCTGTGAAAATGACCGCTTTCTTGCCCGTGGCCAGGCCAACGGGGCCCGTCGCCGTGTACTGGAAGGTGCGGCCCACGCGTGCCACGTGGTCGATCCACGCCTTCAGGGTCGAAGGCACGGAAAAGTTGTACATGGGCGCGGCCAGCACCAGCACGTCGGCCGCCAGCAATTCATCGACCAGGGTATCGGACACCTGCACGGCCACAGCCGCCTGCGCGCTGCGCTGGTCGGCCGGCGTGAAGAAGGCGCCCATCATCTCTTCCGTCAGGTGCGGCACGGGCTGCGCGGCCAGGTCGCGCTCGATGACGCTGGCCCCTTGCGCCGCCAGTTTGGCGACGAATTCGCCGGACAATTGACGCGACAGGGAACCGCTGTTGCGCACGCTGCTATTAATGTATAAGACCTTGCTCATGAAGTGCTCCTGTGAAAACGGGGATGGGGATGGGCCGCATCGCAGCCCTTGCACACAGCATAGTTCGGGTCTACCATCGATGAAACCGTGTAAATATAAATGATTAGCATCGAATTTCTAGATATGGAGTCGCCATGAGAGAACCGGGCCAGCCTTCGCTCGACCAGTTGCGCGTGTTTGTCGCCGTCATCGACGCGGGCGGCTTCGCCCATGCGGCACGCCAGCTGCACCGCACGCAATCGGTGATCAGCTACACCATCGCCAACCTGGAGGAACAGCTGAACGTGGTGCTGCTCGACCGCGGCAAGCGCAAGCCCACCTTGACGGACGCGGGCAAGGCCCTGCTGGCCGATGCGCGCGCCGTGGCCCTGAAAGTCGACGGCATGCGCGCGCGCGCCAAGGCGCTGGCCGGCGGGCTGGAGGCGGAAGTGTCGGTGGTGGTCGACGTGATGTTCCCCACCTGCGTGCTGGTACGCGTGCTAGAAGCGTTCCAGGCGCAGTTTCCCACCGTCGCCCTGCGCCTGCGCATCGAAGCCATGGGCGCCGTGGCGCAGCTGGTGATGGATGGCAGCTGCCACATCGGCCTCGGTGGCTGGATGACGGCCACGGCCAGCGTCTTCGAGCGCCTGGCCGTGGGCCACGTGCGCCTGATTCCCGTGGCCGCCCCCAGCCACGCGCTGGCGCAGCTGGAAGGACCGATCGCATCGAACGTGGCGCGCGAACACGTGCAGCTGGTGCTCAGCGACCGCAGCGATCTGACGCAGGGCCAGGATTTCGGCGTGCTGGGATTGCGCAACTGGCGCCTGGGCGACCTCGGTTCCAAGCACGCGCTGCTGCGCGCGGGCCTGGGCTGGGGCAACATGCCCGAAGCGATGGTGCGCGACGACCTGCAGGCCGGACGCCTGGTGCACCTGCCGCTGGCCGTCGACAAGGGCGAGAATTACCCGATTTACCTGATCCAGCGCGCCGACACGCCGCCGGGCCAGGCGGGCAAGTGGCTGACGGAGCGTTTTGCGGAGCAGTTGCCGCTGCTGGTGCAAATCTTCTAGAATCGCGCGCGGGCGGGCGGGTATCATGCCTCAACAAACCCCAAACAAATGCTGGGGTCAGACCCTCAACACCGCCAACGCAAAGCTTAGTGCCAACGTGTCCGGGGGTCTGACCCCAATTTCAGACACAACCTTGAAGAGATTTCCCATGGCCGGCATCGACGACTTCGTCAACAAACAAAAACCTGGCGCGCGCTTCGTCATCACGGCCCAGATGCTGCGCATGACGCCGCAGCAGTTCGATTCGCTGGCGCAGGAATGGATGGAGGACGGCGGCCCCGGCTTCGACGTGGCCGGCATCCCGCACCGGGTGGTCGTCGACGGACAGTTCTATATTGCCCGGCTCACCGTGGCGCGCCACGGCGAGCCGGCATAAGGCCTAGTCGACGCCCAGCACGTGCAGGCGGCGGCGCAGGCGCGCCACTTCTTCCGATAAGTCGACCACCAGCGCGGCCAGTTCCGCATTCGCGTCAAACACGGATTCGATTTCGTGCAGGCGGCGCGCGCGCACCAGGTCCAGGCTGGTGAAGCGCCAGGCCGTCAGCTGTCCCGCCGGCGGACCATTCTGCAGCAGCACGCCCGTCTGCACATGCTGCACCACCCAGTCCGGCTCCACGGCGCAGGCGCGCGCCAGTTCTTCCAGGCTCAGGGCACGGTCTTCGAGCAATTCGCCAATTACCTTGTTTGTCATGATTTACCCTCCCAGCTTCTGGCGCGGATTGAAAGCCATCTCGCGCGCCATGGTTGCATACAGTTCGCGCGCCTTGTCGTCGTTCGCCGGCGGCAGCACCACTTCCAGCAGCAGGTACAGATCGCCCGGCTGGGCGGCGGGAATGCCGCGCCCCTTCAGGCGCAGCTTGCGCCCCGTCTGAGAATTGGGCGGCACGGTGACGGCCACCGTGCCCGATGGCGTGGGCACGTCGATCTCGCCGCCCAGCGCCGCCTCCCATGGCGTGACGGGCACCGTCTCGAACACGTCGCGCCCTTCCACCTTGTAGCGCGCATCGGG
The DNA here is from genome assembly GCF_009208555.1 of Janthinobacterium violaceinigrum. Lineage (GTDB taxonomy): Bacteria > Pseudomonadota > Gammaproteobacteria > Burkholderiales > Burkholderiaceae_D > Janthinobacterium > Janthinobacterium violaceinigrum. Next base: position 35,540 of record NZ_WFLI01000042.1, read on the forward strand.
CTGGAAGCGGATTTCCAGATACAGATCGCCGGCCGGCGCGCCGCCGCTGCCCGGATGGCCCTGGCCCTTCATGCGCAGCTGCTGGCCTTCCGTGACGCCCTTCGGTATCGTCACTTCCAGCGTGCGCTCGCGCGTCACCACGTGGCCCTGGGCATCCGCCTCGGGCACGCGCATGACGATGTGGCGCTTGGCGCCCTGGTAGCTGTCGTGCAGGTCGATGGTGATGGCAGCGTGGCTGTCCTCGCCCTGCATCTGGAAACTGCTGTTGGCGCGACGGCGTCCGCCCACGTGGGCAAACAGGTCGGCAAAGAAATCGCTGTCGTCGGCGCCCGACGATTCGTAGCCCGAACCCCAGTCCGGCGGCGGCCGGAAGGGCTGGCCCTGCGCCCCCTGGTTGCGGCCCAGTTCATCGTAGGCGGCGCGCTTTTCCGCGTCGCCCAGCACGCCGTAGGCTTCGTTGAGGGCCTTGGTGCGCTTGTCGGCGTCCGGTTCCTTGCTCACGTCGGGATGGTATTTGCGTACCAGCTTGCGGTACGCCTTCTTGATCTCGGCCTCGGTCGCCGTCTTCTCGACGCCAAGTTCCTTGTAGTAGTCCTTGTATTCCACCGTGCTTGCTCCCCATGGTTGAACCGCCTGTGGGAAGAGTACACGAATTGGCCGTGACATAGCGTGCGCACAATACAACAGCGCCCGCGGAACATCGGTTACGCGGGCGCTGGAAAGGAAGCCTAAAAACGCCTAGCGCACGCGGCGCAGCGAGGAAATGCGGCGGTCGAAGCCGCCGTGCAGGCGGCCGTAGCTGCCTGGGCCCATCACCATGCAGCGGCCACGGAAGTTCGCGTCGACGCAGAATTCCCAGCGGCCGTAATTGACGACGATCGATTCGGCACGATCGTTGAAGCCATAGCGGCTCAAGTCGCGCACTTCGCGGTCCAGGCGCACGGGCCGGCCGCGCATGCCCGCATCGGGGAACATCAGCACGGCGCCGTTCATGTCGGGACGGTGGCCGCCGCCATGGCCTGGATAGCCGGGATAGGGACGATCGGGCTCCGGACGCGGAGGACGGGGCGGATACGGACGGTGATCGCCGCCGCCATGGCCCGGACGGCCCACTTCGCGCACGGAGGACACGGCGTCGTTCATGCCCGGCATGGTGTCGTAGCGGCCAGGCTGCAGCACGCGGCAGTTGCCACGGTAATTGGCGTCCTTGCACACTTCCCAGGTGCCCGAGCGCACGATGATGCTGGAGGTCTTGTCGTTAAAGCCCATGCGCGACAGGTCGCCAGTGTCGGAACGCAGGGTGACCGGGCGGCCGCGGAAACCGGCATCCTCGAACAGGGTGATTTCGCCCGCGGATGCGGCAAGGGGGGCGAGGAAGGTGGCGGCGCACAGCAGCGCGGGCCGGAAAGATCGAACCATGACAACTCCAATACTGATTACATTTTCGCCAGTGTAGTCCAGGCGGCAGGCGGCGAGTGTAACAAAGGGCAAGCAAATGTCAGCACACGGCAAGGAATGTAAAAACCGCCTGGCGGGATCAACCCGGCAGGCGGCCTGTCAGTACTGCGTCAAGGCGGCATCAGCGCACGCGGCGCAGCGAGGAAATCTGGTTCTCCATGCCGTTCAGGCGCCCGTATTCGCCCGGCCCGATCACTTCGCAGCGGCCGCGGAAGTTCGAATCGCTGCACACTTCCCACTGGCCCTCGTTGACGACGATGGACGAGGCGCGGTCATTGAAGTTGTAGCGCACCAGGTCTTCCGCATTGCGGTCCAGCGCCAGCGGTTCGCCGCGCATGCCCGCTTCGGGGAACAGCAGGACGGCGCCGCGCTGCTGGTACTGCGGATATTGCGGCTGCTCGTACTGCGGCCGGTCGTATTGCTGCTGGCGGCGCGCTTCGCGCTCGTCCACCATGCGCGCCGACGAGACGCGTCCATCGAGGCCGCGTCCCAGGTCGTCGTGGCGGCCGGGGCCAAAGATGCGGCACACGCCGTCGTAGTTCGCGTCGCTGCACAGCTGCCAGTAACCGTTGTAGATGACGATGCTGGTGGTGCGGTCGTTGAAACCGATGCTGACGAAATCGTTCGTGTCGCGGTTCAGGCGCGCCGAGCCGCCATTCTGGCCCGCGCCCGAATACACTTCCAGGACGCCGCCGCGGCCATAACCGCCGTTGCCCCGATCCGGGTCGCGCCCCGGGCGTCCCGGGTTGTAGCCGTCGCCGCGTCCCGATTCGCGCACCGAGCTGATGGCGTCGTTCATGCCCGGCATCGAGCGGTATTCGCCTGGTCCCAGGGTGCGGCAATTGCCGCGAAAGCCTGCATCCGTGCACACGTCCCAGGTACCCGAACGCACCATGATGCTCGATGTCTTGTCGTTGAAGCCCATGCGCGACAGGTCGTCCGTCGTCTCGCGCAGGGTCACGGCGCGGCCGCGGAAATTATCATCCTCGAACAGGGTGATTTCGCCCGCATGGGCACCGGCGTGGGCCGCCAGTGACAGCAGCAGGGTCGCGGCGCATGCCAGCACGTGTTTGAAAGGGCCCTTCATGATTAACTCCATTCTTCATTCTTTGGTGATGATACGCCTGGCGATTGCGCCAGGGTGTTATTGTAACAAATACAAGGCCTCGGCGAAGGCCCGATCGCGCGCTCAGTACAGGCGGCGCAGCGAGGAAATGCGCTTTTCCAGCGTCGTGCCCAGGGTTTCATACTTGCCCGGCCCCCTGCGCTCGCAGGTGCCGTTGAACTGCGAGTCCGTGCACACTTCCCAGGTGCCTTCGTTGATGACCATGGAGGCAGCCTGGTCGTTGAAGTTCAGGCGCACCAGGTCGTTGACGTCGCGGTTCACCTGCAGCCCGGGCCCATTCAGGAACGCGCGGCCGTACAGCACCACCAGTCCCTCGTTGTTTTGCGGACGGTTCTCTTCGCGCGGATCGACCATGCGCGCGGACGACACGCGCCCGCTCAGGCTGCCCAGGTCGTCGTGGGTGCCAGGCCCGAACACGCGGCAGCTGCCGCGGTAGTTGGAATCGCTGCACAGCTGCCAGTAGCCATATTCGATGCGCGCACTGCTGGCGCGGTCGTTGAAGCTGATGTCGACCAGGTCATCGCGGTCCGCGTTGATGCCGGCCGACGCGCCGCGCTGGCCGCCGTCCGCATACAGCTCCAGCGCCGCGCGCCGACCGCCGCCGCTGCCGCCGCTGCCGCCAATTTCGCGCACGGATGAAATCTTGTCGTTCATGCCCGGCATCGAGCGGTAGTCGCCGCGTTCCAGCGTCTTGCAATCGCCCTTGAAATCAGCATTCGTGCACACTTCCCAGCTGCCCGATTCGACCTGGATGCTCGACGCGGTGTCGTTGAAATTGACGCGCGACAGATCATCGGTCGTATCGCGCAAGACCACTACCCTGCCCTTGAAATTATCGTCGGTGTACAGGCGGATCTCGCCGGCCTGCGCCGCGAGGTGGACAAACAGCGAACTGGCGCACAGCAGGGCAAAAGCGAACGGGCGATTCATGGGGCGGTCTCCGGTGGCGGCAAAAGTAAGTGATCGACATGACAACTGATGCCAGTTTAGCCATCCGCAGAAAAAACGGTGTAACAAAGTATGAGAAAAGGACAACAAATTGTTACCAAAAGCAATAACCAGCCCTGCGGGAGCCGGTTATTGCCATTTGGCTGACGCGCTGCTGCGCGTCAGCGCACTTCGCGCACCGAAGAGATGCGGTTGCTCAGGCGCTCCAGGTTCGCGTATTCGCCGGGACCCAAGGTGCGGCAACGGCCGCGGAAGTCCACGTCCTCGCACACTTCCCAGTACCCGGCGCGCACGCGCACGCTCTGCGCCGTGTCGTTGAAGTCGCGTTCGCGCAGATCGGACGCGCCATTGCGCACGGTCAGGCTGCGGCCGACAAAGTCGTCGCGCGTGTACAGGGTCAGTTCGCCGCCCAGTGCGCGGCCCGGCAGGTGGCCGCGCTCGCGGTCACGTTCCCGGTGCCCGTCCCACTCGCGTTCGCGGTCGCGGTCGCGGTCGCGGCCCCAATCCCGGTCGCGTCCCGGGTAGCCGCCGCCCCAGCCGCGCACTTCGCGCAGCGACGTGATCTTGTTGGCGCGGCCATCGAGCGACGGGTAGTCGCCCGCCTCGAGCAGGAAGCATGCGCCGCGGAAATCAGCGTCCTCGCACGCCTCCCAGCGCCCCGAGCGCACGCGGATGCTTTGCGTCGTGTCGTTGAAGCGGAGGGCTTCGAGGTCGGGGACGGCATCGCGCACGGTCTGCGAGCGGCCCAGATAATCGTCGCGCGAATACAGGGTCAGTTCGCCGGCGCCGGCCAGTTCGGCCGTCATGGCGGCGCCCAGCAGCAGGGCGCAGTTCAAGGCTTTCTTCAACATGGTCTTACTCCATAGTCAGGATAGTACGGTGTGACTATTTGGTCATCTTGCCAAATAGAGCGCGCAGTCTATCCGCGACTGGCATTCTTAGCTGTAACAAATGATTACCGCGGCCAGCCCCCCGGGACCTGCGGCGGACAAGCACGGCGAATGCCGGTAGAATCTTGTGTTTAGTCAAGCTTTCCGCCCATGCCACACACTACCTCGTTCACCCTGCCCGCCATCCGCACTGAAGTGTCCTCGCTGTGGAAGCTGGCCTGGCCCATCCTGATCGGCCAGCTGGCCACCGTCGGCATGGGCGCAGCCGACGTGGCGATGACGGGCCACACGAATCCCGAGGAACTGGCGGCCGTGTCGCTGGGCGCGGCCATCTGGTCCATCGTGCTGGTCACCGTGAGCGGCATCATGATGGCGATCAATACGCTGGTGGCGCACGAAATCGGCGCCGCGCGCCACGACCGGGTGCCGCACATCGTGCGCCAGTCGCTGTGGAAGGCGCTGCTCGTCGGCCTGGTGGCCTGCCTGCTGACGAACATGGCGGCGCTGGTGTTCGACCACCTGATGCTGGAGCCCGCCGTGGCAGCCAAGGCCAAGCTGTTCGTGCACATCATCAGCTGCGCGCTGCCGCCGTTCGCCGCCTACCGCGCGCTGTACGGCTACAGCACCAGCATCAACCAGACCAAGCCCGTGATGGTCATCGCGCTGGCTGCGCTGGGCCTCAATATCCTCGTCAACTACCTGCTGATCTACGGCCACTGGGGCATGCCGAAGATGGGCGGCGTGGGCTGCGCCGTGGCCACCACCTGCTGCGTGTGGATGATGCTGCTGGCCATGCTGGCCTGGATCAAGATCGCCCCCGCCTACCGCGCCACGTATCCGTTCACGCACTGGGAATGGCCGCAGCTGTCGTCCATCGGCCCCATGCTGCGCCTGGGCCTGCCCATCGGCGTGACCTACTTTGCCGAAGTGAGCGCCTTTGGCGTCATCAGCCTGCTGGTGGCGCGCTTCGGCGTGATCCAGGTGTCGGCGCACCAGATCGCCCTCAATTTCTCGTCCGTCGTCTTCATGGTGCCCCTCACTTTCGGCATCGCGCTGGTCACGCGCGTGGGCCACGCGGTGGGCGAAGCCAACCTGCGCAAGGCCCGCTTCATTTCGTGGGTGGGCGTGGCCATGTCGCTGACGGCGGCCATCGTCTCGGCCACCGTCATCACCATCTTCCGCCACCAGATTGCGCAAGCCTACACGTCCGACCCGCAGGTGCAGGCGCTGTGCGCGCAGCTGCTGCTGTTTGCCGCCCTGTTCCAGCTGTCCGACGCCACGCAGGTGGCGACGTCGTGCGCGATCCGCGGCTACAAGGTGACGCGCCAGCCGATGCTGATCCAGCTGCTGGCCTTCTGGGGCTTCTCGCTGCCGATCGGCTATGTACTGGGACTGGCGCCGGCCGGCTTCCCCTGGTCGCCGGCCGAGCCCATGGCCGCCGCCGGTTTCTGGATCGGCCTCGTCACGGGCCTGACGGTGGCCGCCGTGCTGCTGACCTGGTACCTGAACCGCCTGTCGCTGCGCCGCATGCGCGAAGCCTGATGCCAGGCCTGACACCAGAACAAGGAGCCGCCATGCCGCAAGCACGCCCATTCAGGCAAGTCGATGTCTTCAGCAAGGTGCCATTCATGGGCAACCCGCTGGCCGTGGTGCTCGACGCGAATGGCCTGGACGACGCGCAGATGCAGGCCATCGCGCGCTGGACGGGCCTGTCGGAAACCACCTTCGTGCTGACGCCGCGCGACCCGGCGGCCGACTACCGCGTGCGGATCTTTTCGCCCGAGATGGAGTTCCCGTTTGCCGGCCACCCGACCCTGGGCACGGCGCACGCCCTGCTCGACGCGGGCATGCAGCCCAAGGGCGCGCGCATCGTGCAGGAATGCGGCGTCGGCCTGGTGCAGATCGAGCGCAGCGCTGACGGCGTGCTGGCGTTCCAGGCGCCGCCCTGCACCACGCGCGAGCTCGCCCCCGCGCTGCTGCCGCTGCTGCAAGCGGCGCTGGGCGGCGGCGCAGCCGCTTGCGGCACCGTCGTCGAGATGGGCATCCGCTGGCTGTGCGTGCCATTGGCAAGCGCGGCGGACTGCCTGGCCGTGCACGCCGACATCGCCGCGCTGACGGCCTTGCTGGCCGCCGCCCGGGCGGACGGCCTGGCGCTGTATGGTCCGCACGATGCGGGCGGTCCGGCCGACTACGAAGTACGCGCACTGCTCAGCGAACACGGCGCGCTCGTGGAAGACCCCGTCACGGGCAGCGCCAACGCCTGTATCGCGCAGCTGCTGGCGGGCGCCGGCTACCGCGCGCGCCAGGGCACCTGTTTGCAGCGCGACGGCCGCGTAGCCGTCAGTTTCCGCGCTGGCCACGCATGGATAGGCGGCGCATGCCTGACCGTGATCGCAGGTACGATATTGGCCTGATCACGGAAAAGCGCCATGGAATGGGCGGCTGTTGGATATTTTTGACGAAGGAAATACGGCCAGGACCGTCTTATTCCGTGGCCCGGGCTATCGCATAAACAGGCACGCTCTGGTATCGTCTTACGCTTAGGCAACGCTCAAGCTCGCCTCTACATGCAGTGCCATTCATTCCTCCAACTACCGAGACATCCATGCGTTTTATTCTTTGTTTTCTGGCCGCGATGGCCAGCGTTCCCGCATCGGCTGAAAAGCTGACCCTGGAACGCATCCACGCCGATCCGGCGCTGGCCGGCCCCGGCGTGCGCAACCTGAAGGTTTCGCCCGACGGCGAGCGCGTCACGTTCCTGCGCGGCCGCGCCGACAACCAGTTCCAGCTCGACCTGTGGGAATTCAAGCTGAAGGACAAGAGCACGCACCGCCTGGTCGACTCGAAGGCGCTGGTGCCGAATGAAACGATCTCGCCCGAAGAACAGGCGCGCCGCGAACGCGAACGCACGGCCAGCCTGAACGGCATTCTCAGCTACAGCTGGTCGCCGGACGGCAAGCAGCTGCTGGTGCCGCTGGCCGGCAATCTGTACCTGGTCGATGCGGCCCACCCGGACAAGGCGCGCCTGGTCGCCAAGGGCAATGTGCTGGACCCGAAAATCTCGCCGAAAGGCCGCTATGTGTCGTTTGTGCGCGATCAGAACATCTATGTGATCGACCTCAAGTCGGGCAAGGAACGCCAGCTGACCGCCGACGGCAAGGGCACCATCCGCAACGGCGAAGCCGAATTCGTGGCGCAGGAAGAAATGGGCCAGCGCACAGGCTACTACTGGGCCCCAGACGATTCCGCCATCGCGTATAAGCGCTATGACGAAGCGCCCGTGCCCGTCGTGCGCCGCTTTGAAATCTTCGCCGACCGCACCGACGTCGTGGAACAGCGCTACCCTGCCGCCGGCGACCCGAACGTGCTGGTGCAGCTGCTGATCGTCTCGCCGGAAACGGGCGCGCAGCGCCAGGTGGATTTGGGCACGAACCCGGACATCTACCTGGTGCGCGCCGACTGGAGCGCGGATGGCAAGTCGCTCGTGTACCAGCGCCAGTCGCGCGACCAGAAGACCTTGGACCTGGTGGCCGTCGATGCGGCGACGCTGGCGCAACGCACCCTGCTGACGGAAACGTCGAAGACCTGGGTCAGCATCCATGACGACCTGCACTTCCTGTCGAACGGCACCTTCCTCTGGTCGTCCGAGCGCACGGGCCGCAACCACCTGTACCTGTACGACATGGGCGGCAAGCTGCTGCGCCCGGTCACTTCGGGCGAATGGGGCATCGACAGCGTGCTGGCCGTGAATGAAAAAACCGGCAAGGTGTATGTGTCGTCGAACCGCGACGCGGTGATCGACAAGCAGACCTACGCGCTGGCCCTGGACGGCAGCACGGCCGACAAGCCGCAGCGCGTGACCAAGGCCGACGGCTGGCACGACACGAAGTTCTCGAGCAATGGCGAAGTCTTCGTCGACACGTATTCCGACCCGGCCACGCCGCCGCAAGTGAGCATCCGCCGCCCGGACGGCGCCATGGTGGGCTGGCTGGAAGAAAACGCGCTCAATGCCAGCCACCCGTACGCGAAATACAAGGCCGATCACCTGCCGACGGAATACGGCACCCTGAAAGCCAACGATGGCCAGACGCTGTACTACTCCATCGTCAAGCCGTCGAACTTCGACGCGGGCAAGCGCTATCCCGTCTACCTGTCGACGTATGGCGGCCCGCATTCGCAGCACGTGGCTCGCCGCTGGGGCAACAACTTCGACCAGTACATGGCGCAGCAGGGCTTTGTCGTCTTCCGCCTCGATAACCGCGGTTCGTCGCGCCGCGAGCGCGCGTTCACGGACGCCATCTATCACAACCTGGGCGCGGCGGAAGTGGCCGACCAGCTGGTGGGCATCGACTGGCTGGGCAAGCAAAGCTTCGTGGACGCGAAACGCATCGGCGTGTTCGGCTGGAGCTACGGCGGCTTCATGACCCTGCGCTTGCTGTCGGCCGCCTCCGACAAGATCGCCATGGGCGTCTCCGTGGCACCCGTCACCGACTGGTCGCTGTACGACACCCACTACACGGAGCAATTCCTCGGCATGCCGAAGGAAAACGTCGATGGCTACAAGGCCAGCACCGTGTTCGCCCACCTGGACGGCCTGAAGTCGCCGCTGCTGCTGGTGCACGGCATGGCCGACGATAACGTCCTGTTCAGCAACAGCACGCGCCTGATCGACGCGCTGGTGAACCGCGGCGTGCAGTTCGACCTGATGACGTATCCGGGCGCCAAGCATGGCATCTCGTCGCGCGCGGGCCAGCGCCACGTGTACAAGAAAATCGAGATGTTCTTCAAGCAAAACCTGGGCGTCGCAAAGTAAGGCGCGCCCCCAATAAAAAACCGCCGCCTGTCTCGCGACAGGCGGCGGTTTTTTTATGCGTGCGCCAGATTACGGTTTGCGCGTAACGGTTTCCACCGCATCTTTCACGTCGCCAACTTTCTTCTGCACTTTGCCTTCGACCTGGTTTGCCAGGCCCTTGGCTTGCTGTTCTTCGCTGCCGACCAGTTTGCCAGCTTGCTCCTGGATTTTACCGCCGACTTCCTTCAGTTTACCTTCGACTTGATCTTTGTTCATGATGGATCCTCACTGTAGTTGGTACATCTGTTGTCCCGCCCGCAAGGGCCGGTACTGCGGCTCACACGCTGTTGCAAACTGCTTGCTGCGTGTCGATGTGTCCATACTACGGGGCGGCGGATCAATGCTCTGTACGGTTCCTAACACATGGTCAATATGCGCGAATGTCGGCGATCACGCGGGCTTGCGCCACACGGTGGCCAGCCACGGCTGCTGGTCGCGCGGCAAGCCCGGCGGGCGGTAATACTGCTCGACCAGGCCGAAGCCGGCCGCCTGCACATATGCGGCCCACGTTTCCTCGTCGTGATAGCTGCCGTAGCGGGCGCCATTCCAGCCTTCCTGGTTCTGTCCGCGCGGGTTCGAGCTGAACAGCACGCCGCCCGGCTTCAAACAGGCGTACAGGGCGCGCAGCACGGAGGGCAGGACGGCGCTGGGCACGTGGAACAGCACGGCATTGGCGAACACGCCGTCGAAGTGCGCGGCCGGCAAATCGAGGTCGACGAAATCCTGCTGCCACACGGTGCAGCCGCTGTAGGCGCGCGCCATCTCGACGAAACTGGGGCAGCCATCGACGCCCGTGGCATGGTGGCCCATGGCCGTGAATGCCTTCAGATCGCGGCCAGGGCCACAACCCAGGTCGAGGATCGCCAGGGGCGCGGGCTTGCCGATGGCGTTCAGCAGCGCGGCGATATTCTGGCTGACATCGTGGTCGCGCGTGCCTTCGAAAAACTGCGCGGCGCTGGCGTCGTAATGGGCCAGGGTGCGGCCCGTGATGGCGTGGATGGGGTCTTGCGGTGGGGTTGGCTTCATGGCGGTCCTGTCGGTATATGCCGCCATTTTACGGTGCCGGCGCGCTGCGCGCCGGCACCCCTTATCACTACCAGACGCGCACGCGCTGTTCCGGCGCCAGGTACAGCTGCTGCCCCGGCTGGACGTCGAAGGCCGGGTACCAGGCGTCGAGGTTGCGCACGGTAGCGGCGCGGTATTGCGCCGGCGCATGCCCATCGGTGAGGATTTGCTGGCGCGCCGCCGCTTCGCGCGCCTTGCTGCGCCAGCTCACGCCATAGCCCGTGAAGAAATCGCGGTCCGCACCCGCCTGCGCCGGCTTGCCCTGCTGCGACAGGGTGAACGCGTCATGCGCGGCCGCCACGCCGGCCAGGTCGGCCAGGTTTTCGCTCAGGGTCAGCTGGCCATTCACGGCCAGGTCGGGAAACGGCTTGTAGGCCGCGAACTGCGCCACCAATTGCCTGGACGCGGCCTGGAAATGCGCCAGATCCGCTGGCGTCCACCAGTCGCGCAGCTTGCCCTGGGCGTCGAACTGCGCGCCCTGGTCATCGAAACTGTGGCTGATCTCGTGGCCGATGGTGGCGCCGATGCCGCCATAGTTGGCCGCATCGGATGCTTGCGGGTCGAAGAACGGCGGCTGCAGGATGGCGGCGGGGAAATTCAATGCATTTTGCAGCGGCAGGTTGACGGCGTTGACCAGCTGCGCCGGCATGGCCCAGGCCTTGCGGTCCGGAGACTGGCTCAGCTTGGCCAACTCCTGCCGGTAATGAAACTGCTCCGCCCGCTGCACATTGCCCAGCGCGTCGCCGCGCACCACGCGCAAGCCCGCATAGTCGTCCCAGCGTTCCGGGTAGCCCACGCCCACGTACAGGGTCTTGAGCTTTTCCTGCGCCTGCGCCTTGGTGGCCGGCGCCATCCAGTCCAGCTTGTCGATGCGGCGCGAGAAGGCGGCGACGATATTCGTCACCATGTCTTGCACGCGGGCTTTCGATTCCGGTGGGAAATAGCGCTCCACGTACAGCTTGCCGACGGCGTCGCTGAGGGCCGCATTTGTCGCGGCCAGCGCCCGCTTGCTGCGCAGCGACTGCTGCGGCGTACCGCTCAGGGCGCTGCCATAGAAGGCAAAGCGCTGGTCGGCGGCCGCCTTCGGCAAAATGGTGCTGAAATGGTTGATCGTATGGAAGGCCAGGAAATCCTTCCACGTGGCCAGCGGCACGCTTGCCACCAGCGCCGCGCTGCCCGTCACGGCCGTCGGGTGCCAGACGATGAAATCCGTCTGCGCGCCCAGGCCGGCCGCCTGGAAGAAAGCCTTCCAGTCCAGGCCCGGCGCCTTGCTGGCGAAGTCGGCGGCGCGCCACGCATTGTTGCCCTTGGCGACATCGGCCGAATCTTCGCGGCTGGCGTGGCTCGCGGCAATTTGCTGCTCCAGCGCAAACACGCGCGCAGCACGGGCCGGCGCATCGCTGTAGCCGCCCTGCTTGAGCATGGCGGCGATATGCGCCTGGTAGCCTGCGCGCAAGCCCTGCATGCGCGCGCTGTCGCCCTGGTAGAAGGCGCGGTCGGGCAAGCCCAGCCCGCCCTGCAGCAGGTAGGCCACGTTGCGCGTCGTGTCGTTCAAGTCTTGCGCCACCCACAGGCCGAACAGGTTTTCCGTATAAAAATTCGTGGCATTGAGGGGGTCCACGTCGGCGCGCAGGCTCTCGCCCAGCGCGCGGGCCAGTCCGGCCCGGTCATGCACGGCGTCGATCTTCTTCAGCAGCGGCTTGATCGGCGCCCAGCCTTTCGCTTCGATAGCCGATTCATCCATCCAGGAGCGGTAAAAATCGCTGACCTGGCGCGCCGCCGCGTCCGTCTGTGGCGCCGCCGCCAGGCCTTCGACGAGGCCGATGATGCGCTCGTTGGTCGAGTTGGCGAGCATGGCGAACGAGCCCCAGCTGCTGCGGTCGGCGGGGATCTGCGTGCTGCGCAGCCAGTCGCCGTTCACGTAGTCATAGAAGTCGTCGCCTGGCAAGACTTTCACGGGGGCGGCGGCCGTGTCGCCGGCGGCCTGGCCGTGCGCCTGGGCCGGCAAACCGGCCAGCGAGACGCCGGCCAGGGCGAGGACAATGGCAGCCTGGACTGGCGTCCGGGACCAGGAAAAACGCAAACCGTGCATGGCGATCCTTTCGATCAAATAGCTGAAAATGAGCTGACAATGAGCTGTAACCAGGGCTGAAATCATAGCGTGTTTCCCGCCCAAAAACCGCTGCTGAACTTTTTTGCCCGAGCATAAAAAATCGGCCTATAGTTTCACGACCCCGTGCCGCGTCTACGCCAAGGAGATTGCCATGCAACTGGAAGCGCTGTTCCAGCATCCCCACGCCCTGCCTGCCGCCCCGAAGATCGTCGATGAACTGGTGCGCAGTTTCGACAACCCCGCCATTGCCACGGAAGACATCGCGCGCCAGCTGGGAGCGGACCCCGTGCTGAGCGCCAAGCTGCTGCGGCTGGCCAACTCGGCGTATTACCACGTCTCGCGCAGCATCGGCACGGTGGAAGACGCCGTGCTGATGCTGGGCTTTGTAACCGTGCGCACGCTCGTCATCAGCTCGGGCCTCGTCAGCGGCTTCAAGACCGTGCCCGGCCTGAACCTGCAGCAATTCTGGCGCTACAGTCTGCACAGTGCCGTGTCGGCGCGCTGGATCGCGAGGCAGACGGGCGACAATCAGGACCTGGCGTTCACCATCGGCATGATGCATGCGATCGGCCAACTGGTGATCCATGCGGCCATGCCCGAGCAAGCCATGCAGCTCGACAAGATCGCGCCCCCGCTCGATGCGCGCCGGCTGGACGCGGAACGGGTGTCGCTGGGCTATGACTATGCGCAGGTGGGCGCCGAACTGACGCGCCGCTGGAAGTTCCCCGCCGCCTTTGCCGAAGCCATCGCCGCCTTCCCCGATCCGCTGGCCAAGCCGCCGTTGAACCGCCTGGCCGCCATCGTGCACCTGGCCGCCTGGCGCGCGCGCATCGATGAAAACCAGTTGAGCAATGAAGAAATCATCGCCTGCTACCCCAGCGACGTGGCTGAAGCGCTGGGCTTGCCGCCCTCTGTGCTGGTGGACAAGATGCCGCCGCCTGCCGAACTGAGCGCGGGACTGGAAGAACTCGTCAAATAAATCTGCCGCCGCCGTACTCGCTCCCCCAGCATCCATGCGGCTTGGCGGGCGATTCCGGCGCTCCGCCGGAAATCATGCAAATTATTTTCACTTTTTTTTCAAAAACACCCTCAAGTTCCCGATCAGCACGCCGTTAATCTAGACAAGCGGTAATCCATTCACTAGTTACGGGTGTGCTCATGACCTCCAACGACGTTCTCTCGATGTATGAAAATATTGCAGGAATGACCAATAAAATGGTCGTGGCCGCACGTTCGAGCGACTGGGATGGCCTCGACACCCTGGAAAACCAGTGCGCCAGCGCCGCCAGCACCACCATGACGGGCAAGGTGCCTGCCCTGGCCGGCGCCTCGCGCCTGCGCAAGATCGACTTGCTCAAGCAAATCCTGGCCAATGACCGCGAAATCCGCACCATCACGGAACCGTGGATGGCGCAGCTGTCAAACGCAATGCCGGGCTCGCGCGCCCGCATGTAAATAAGCAAGTAAATAAGCAAGCGCCAGAAACAGCAAAAGCACCCGCGGGTGCTTTTTTTACGTCTGCCGCCTTGCCGGGGAGCGCGGCGTCTGCGGCGCGCGGGAAACAAGGAGGGGGAATTTGGAAGGCGAGCCCCAGGTATCTCCTGGCGTCGCCTCGCTGCCGGTTGCATCCGGCGTTCGCGAGCACATCGTCGGCATCGCAAACCGCTTCCAGACCCAGGCGTTTATGCAACGCTACACCTGTTTGCCGCGCCACACTATCGTTGGTGACTGCGCCAGGCTGGGGCTGTTTTGTCGTAGAGCAAGTCCACTGAATTAATCATATCACCATATTTAAGAAACAGGCAACACGCGATACAAGCATTTTTCTGTCTTTTTTCAATATCTTTTTTTATATCAAATTCCAGCCCCGCCTTACCCTTAACGCGAGAACGGCTCCGCTTCCGGCTCGGCCGCCTCTTCCTCCACCGCTTCCGTCAGTACGGGCACATCCTTCTTCTTGCGGCCGAATGGCTTGCGCAGCAAGACCCAGTATTTCGATGGCGCAACCGGCCCCGCCGCCTGTTTGCGCTTGCGCACGACATACGCGACGAGCGCCGTCAACAGCAGGAAGACCAGGGTGCCGATACCGAGCCACAGCAAGCCATTGCCGCCGGCTTTCTTTTCCTTGTCCGCCGCGGGCGCCGCGTGCAAAGGCTTGGGCTTGGCATGGGGCGCTTCCGCCACGGCCGGCGCGGCAACGGGTGCAACGGCGCCAACGGTGGCGACGGGCAGCGCCAGCGCCTTTTGCAGGGCGCCGATCTTGCCCTCCAATTCACCGAGCTTCTCATTCAGGGCCGTATTTTTCTCATCCAGCGCCACGCACGCTTGCGCCTGCTCCATATTGGCCTGCGGCGCGCACGCGGCCGCAGGCGCCGTGGCGCGGCGCAACGGTGCCGGGCGCACTGCGGGGGAAGCC
>NZ_WFLI01000043.1 GCF_009208555.1 Janthinobacterium violaceinigrum
GCCCGCGCCGCCGCCGATGCCGGCGCCAGCGGCGCGTCCGGCACAGGAAGCGCGCGGGGGCGAACGCAGCGGGCCGCCACGCGAACGGAGCAATGACCGGAGCAATGACCGGGGCAATGAGCGCGGCGGCCCCGGCCGCAATGGCCGGATGCAGGAAGCGGAGCGCTGACGGCCGTGCCGTCTGTCGCGCCGTATCGACGTTCACGCCGCAAAATGCGCAGTTCGTCACATACGGGAGGTAAAGCTGCCGTGGTTTGTCTACAGTACGACCACTGCTTATCCTCCAAGTGACAGCATCGACTTTTCCGGCTATTTTGTCTCAACGAAATAGTTTTTCGCCAGCTTACCCAGCTGGCTTTTTTTTTCCGCCACGCCGGCGCCATGGCAACGGGCGCATCCGCCCCCAAAGTTGGCTACAATACGCTTTTATGCAGCCGCCGCGCGCCATACGCCGCGCCGCCTGTCCTGACCGGCACTGATTGGAATTCCCATGCAAACCATCCCACCCAGCGAACACATTATTCCTCCCAGCGAATCGCTGATCGAATACCCGAGCGATTTTCCCATCAAGATCATGGGTCCCACGCATGTGGACTTCGCGCCGACCATGCTGGAACTGGTGATCAGCCACGATCCGACCTTCCACGCGGGCCGCATGGAAGAGCGTCCATCGGGCAAGGGCAATTACACGGGCCTGACCGTCACCGTGCGCGCCATCAGCCGCGAGCAGCTCGACGCCCTGTACACGGCGCTGTCGGGCCACCCGATGGTCAAGATCGTCATGTAAGACATGCCGCCGCCCTGGCGGGCTGGCGTTTCGTCAGCCGCCACACCAGGGAAAACGCCGCGCTGGCCGCCGCCGTCACCCACAGCAGCGGCTGTGCGCTGCCATCGGTGATGGCGGCGATCACGGCGCCGCAGGCGGCCGTGATGAGCATCTGGATGAAGAAGAACAGGCCCGAGGCGCTGCCCGCCTGGGCGCCGTACGGCTGCAGCACGGCCAGCTGGCAGGCCGGAATGGCCATGCCCACCGACACCATCACCAGCAGCATGGGCGCCACCAGCGACGCCACGTGCTGCGGCGCCCAAGTCCCCGCCAGCAACAGGCTGGCCGCGCCCGCCACATTGATCAGCACTGCCACGCCCAGCATGTAGTCGGCGCCCAGGCGCGGTCCCAGGGCGCGAAACAGGCTCGATCCCGCCACATAGCCGCTGACCGTCAGCGCGAACACGAGCGCATACGCGTGCGGCGACAGATGCATGCCCCTCTGCAACAGCACGGACGATTCCGCGATGAATGGAAAATACGTGCAATATACACAAGCGATGGCCAACGCATAGCGCAGGAAATACGCGTCGCCCAGCAGGCGGCGGTACAGCGCCAGGGTATTTCCCTGGGGCACGACGTCGGCCGGCCTGGTTTCCGGCACCCAGGCGGCGATCAGCCACAGCGACAGCGCGCCCAGCAGGCACAGCACGCCAAACACGGCGCGCCAGCCGAAGGCCGCATCGAGCACGCTGCCGGCCAGCGGCGCCACGATGGGCGACAGGCCCATCGCCATCGATATTTTCCCCAGCATGCGCGCCTGCGTGGCCGGATCGAAGCGGTCGCGCACCATGACGCGGCCGATGATGGTGCCGCTGCAGCCGCCGAACGCTTGCAGCACGCGCGCGGCGATCAGCACGTGCACATCGGAAGTCACGGTGCAGACGATGCTGGCGAGCACAAAAATGCCCGTGCCCGCCAGCAGCACGGGACGGCGTCCGTAGCGGTCGGCCAGCGGCCCGCAAGCGAGCATCGAGGCGGCCGAGCCGGCCATGAACAGGCTCAGGGTCAGTTGCAACTGGGCATCGCTCGCATGCAGGGCGTCGGCCATGGCCGGCAGCGAAGGCAGGTAGATGTCGATGCTGATGCGCGACAGGCAGACCAGCAGCAGCACGATGCCGCCCCAGGCCCATAAAGCGAGTTGTTTCTGCATTGTTTTACACGGTCCATGCAAGCGTGCGCCCCACTGGCGCACGGGAACGGTGAGAGTAGAATGGTTGTGGTGTAATGCGAAGTGCCAGTCATCAGAAAACTCATTGGACCACTTGGACGATCATCATCATGCCGCGAGGAAAATCACCGCACGCCCTGGACTTGCCTCGTCCCACCAGCTGGCTCGACAAGGCGGGCGTCAACAAGCAGGATGGCGCGTATGAAGCGCTGCGCTCGGCCATCCTGACGAAGATGCTGCCGGCGGGCAGCCGTCTGCCGTCCAGCCGCACCCTGGCCGAGCGGTGGGAGTTGTCGCGCGGCACTATCGAAACCGTGTTCGACCGCCTGCACGCGGAAGCCTACGTGACGCGCGTGCCCGGTTCCGGCACGCGCGTGTGCGCCGTCGTGCCGGAACGCTTCCTGATGGCCGGCTTTGGCGATGCCGCCCCGGCGGCACCGGCGGCCATGCCTGCGCCCGCGTCGGACACGGGCGTGCGCGACGGCTTGCCCTTCGTGGCGCGGCGCGCCGACGCCAGCCTGTTTCCCATGGCCGCCTGGTCCCGGTGCGCCACGCGGGCGCTGGCGGCCGCCACGCCGGAACAGCTGTGCAGCGCCGATCCGGCCGGCCTGCCCCAGCTGCGCCAGCAGATCGCCGATTTCCTCGGCAAGTACCGCGGCATCCGCTGCGACCCGCACGATATCATCGTCACCACGGGCATCCGCCACGCGATCGACTTGCTGGCGCGCAGCATCGTGCGCGACGGCGACAAGGTCTGCCTGGAAGAGCCGGGCTACCCGGCCGCGCGCGCCCTGTTCGCCCTCGCCGGCGCCGTGCCCGTGGACATAGCCGTCGACGCCGAGGGCATCGATTGCGCCGCCCTGGCCGCGCATGCGGACGCCTGCCTCGCGTATGTGACGCCGGCGCACCAGTCGCCGCTGGGCGTGACCATGTCCGTCACGCGCCGCCTGGCCTTGCTGGAATGGGCAAACGACCACGGCGCCTGGGTGGTGGAAGACGATTACGACAGCGAATTCAATTACCAGAGCGCTCCGCTGGCGGCCCTGAAGGCGCTGGACCAGTACCAGCGCGTGATTTACTGTGGCAGTTTCAACAAGACCCTGTTTGCGGGCCTGCGCGTGGGCTTCATGGTGCTGCCGCCGGGCCTGCGTCCGCAGCTGCTGCGCATGGTGCAGTTGACGGGCCGTTCCGTAGGCGTGACGGAACAGCTGGCGCTGGCTGCCTGGATGGAGGAAGGCGCTTTCGTGCGCCATTTGCGCCAGGCGCGGCTGGCCTACAAGGAGCGGCGCGACCTGCTGCTCGCCTGCCTCGAGCAGACGGCGCCGGGCCGCTACGCGGTCACGGGCCAGCAGGCGGGCTTTCATTGCGTGCTGTGGCTGCCGCCGGACAGCGACGAGCGGGCGTTTTGCGCGCGCGCCGCGCAAGAGGGGCTGGCGCTGCAGCCGCTCGGTGATTTTTGCCACGGCGCCAGGTTGGCGCCGGCCGTGCTGCTGGGCTACACGGCCCTGAGCGCCGCGCAGATACGCCATGCTGCACAAAAATTGGGCAGGCTGCTGTTGCCAGCGCCCACGGCTGAATGAAACGGCCGCCTGGCTTATAATCACGGCTTCGCCGCAGCGTCCGCAGGGCGCCGGCAGCTGACCACAGACTTTGTCATGACCACCACCCGAACCGAAACGGCACTGATCCGCGAGCTGGGCCGCGTCGATTACGAGCCGACCTTTGCCGCCATGCGCGCGTTTACGGACGCGCGCACGACGGATACGCGCGACGAACTGTGGATCGTCGAGCATCCGCCCGTGTTCACCCTGGGCCTGGCGGCCGACCGCGGCCATCTGCTGGCCGGCGCGGAGAATGTGCCCGTGGTGCAGACGGACCGGGGCGGCGAAGTCACGTTCCACGGCCCCGGCCAGGTGGTGATTTACCTGCTGATGGACTTGCGCCGCAACAAGCCGGGCGGCAAGCTGTATGCGCGCCAGTTCGTGCATAAAATCGAGCAAGCCATCATCAACGTGCTGGCGGCGTATAATCTCGCTGGCGAGCGCATCGATGGCGCGCCCGGCATTTATATTGCCGGCGGGCCAGACAAGGGTGCGAAGATCGCCGCGCTGGGATTGAAAGTGCGCGGCAACGGCTGCACTTACCATGGCGTATCGCTCAATGTGGCGATGGACCTGGCGCCGTTTTCCTGGATTAACCCCTGCGGCTATTCCGGCCTGAAGACGGTGGACATGCGCAGCATGGGCGTCGTGGCGCCGCTGGCCGAGGTGCAGCGGGCCCTGGCCCATGAATTGACCGTATTACTCGATGTAAGCGAAGCAAACAGCGCCGCAGGCGCGCCTCAGGCAGCGGATGCTTGAGCAAACAAACCAAACTTTGCCCCTCAAGGGCTTGCAGCCATGACTTCTGAGACCATTTCCAGCACCGCCCCCGCCGCTCCCGCCTACAACCCGAGCGAAAAGCAAAAAGGCGCCAGCAAGACTTCGCGCATCCCGATCAAGATCATTCCGATCGAGCAAGTCGAGCGCCTGAAAAAGCCGGACTGGATCCGCGTCAAGGCCGCGTCGGCATCGACCCGTTTCTATGAAATCAAGGACATCCTGCGCGAAAACAAACTCGTCACCGTGTGCGAGGAAGCCAGCTGCCCGAATATCGGCGAATGCTTCGGCAAGGGCACGGCCACCTTCATGATCATGGGCGACAAGTGCACGCGCCGCTGCCCGTTCTGCGACGTGGGCCATGGCCGCCCGGACCCGCTGGACAAGGACGAGCCGTCGAATCTGTCGAAAACCATCGCCAAGCTGCGCCTGAACTACGTCGTCATCACGTCCGTCGACCGCGATGACTTGCGCGACGGCGGCGCCGGCCATTTCGTCGAGTGCATCCAGCAAACGCGCTCCCTGTCGCCGAATACCCGCATCGAAGTGCTGGTGCCCGACTTCCGCGGCCGCCTGGAAAAAGCCCTGAACCTGTTCAAGGATGGCTTGCCTGACGTCATGAATCACAACCTGGAAACGGCGCCGCGCCTGTACAAGGAAGCCCGTCCCGGTTCCGACTACCTGCACTCGCTGAAACTGCTGAAAGACTTCAAGGCCATGTACCCGGACGTGAAGACCAAGTCCGGCATCATGGTGGGCCTGGGCGAGACGGATGAGGAAATCCTGCAAGTGATGCGCGACATGCGCGAGCACGACATCGATATGCTGACCATCGGCCAGTACCTGGCGCCGTCGAACAGCCACTTGCCCGTGCGCCGCTACGTGCACCCGGACGTCTTCAAAATGTTCGAAGAAGAAGCGTATAAAATGGGCTTCACCCACGCCGCCGTGGGCGCCATGGTGCGCAGCTCGTACCACGCGGATGAACAGGCGCACAGCGCCGGCGTGGAATCGGCGCTGAATTTCTAAGCACCCTGCGCTACATCAAGGCCGCCCGCTGCAAAGCCGGGCGGCTTTTTTTTGCCTGTTCGTATCGTATGCGCTTCATCGGCTGAGCGTCCTATACTGGCATGCTGAAAAAGCATGGTTGACGAATCGGCTATGAGGTGAGGCATGGACATACGCATCGACGCATCGTGGAAGGCGCGGCTGGAGGGGGAATTCGCCCAGCCGTACTGGGAACGCCTGGCCGCCTTCGTGAAGGCGGAATATGCGGCGGGACCGTGTTGTCCTCCGGGCAAAACCATCTTCCGGGCATTCGACCTGACGCCGTTCGAGCAAGTGAAAGTCGTGATCCTGGGGCAAGACCCGTATCACACGCCCGGCGCGGCCATGGGCTTGTGCTTTTCCGTGCCGGACGGCCATCCGCCGCAGCCGAGCCTGCAGAACATCTTCAAGGAATTGTCCACGGACGTGGGCATCGAGCGCACGCATACGGATTTGTCGGACTGGGCCGGACAAGGGGTGTTCTTGCTCAACAGCGTGCTGACCGTGCGGGCCGGGGCGGCCGGTTCGCATGCGGCCAAGGGCTGGGAGAAATTGACGGACAGCGCGATCCGCCACCTGTCCGCCGAGCGTAGCAACCTGGTTTTCATCTTGTGGGGCGGCTACGCGCAAGCCAAGCGCACCTTGATCGACCCCGGCAAGCACCTGGTGCTGGCTGCGCCCCACCCGTCCCCCTTGTCGGCCAGCAAAGGTTTCTTTGGCAGCAAGCCGTTCAGCCAGGCGAATGCCTACCTGCAGGCGCATGGCCAGGCGGCCATCGCCTGGGGTGAAAGCTGATTCTTGACGGCAACCGACAGCGGCAGGCGTTGCTCCCTGCCGCTGTCCTCGCGCGTTCGGGGAACTAGAAGCTCGTCGACAATCCCGCATACAGGCTGCGGCGGGCGCCGTACTGCGGCGCGCCCACGCCCACGCCGGAACCGTCGCGCAGCAGATACGATTTGTCGAACAGGTTGATCAGGGCCAAACGGCCTTCGACCTTGCCCACGGGCGTGTTTTTCCACGTGTGCGTGAGCGCCGTGTTGACGGTGAAATAGCTGGGCAAATGGCCGGAATTCGGTGCGCCGCCATCCGGCGTCATGCGCAGGCCGCTGCCGTACAGGAAGTCAGCGCTCACTTGCGAATCGCCGAAGTGATAATGGCCGCCGCCGGACAGCGTGTATTTCTGGTCATGGTCAAGGTAGACATAATTCTTGCTGATGTAGTTCAACTCATCGGCGCCAAACAGGGCCTGGCCCGAATTGATGTTGCGCCCTTGCGCCTTTTGCGTGCTGGCATTGAGGAACAGGCCCCAGTTTTTCTCGCTGTAGATGGCCGACAATTCCAGGCCCTTGGCGTAGCCGTCCGCATAGTTGAACGGCGTGAGGATCAGCGCCTGGCCGAACTGGCCTTCGTCCAGCAGGTTGTTGATCTTTTTATAGTACACATCGGCCGTCACGGTCAGTTTCGGGGTGAGCTGGTGGCTGATGCCCACGTCGTAGTAATGCGTGCGTTCGGACTTGACGTTGTCCGACTGGCCGATTTCCGGCGCATTCGTCGTGTTCGCATACAGGTCGATGCTGCCTTGCGCCGCCAGTTCCTGCGGCGGCGGCGTGAAGTAGCGCGAATAACCGGCGTGCAGGGCCGTGCCCGGCGCCAGCTGATACGCGAGGTTGACCCTCGGACTCCATTGCTGCTCGCTCGTGTAGGCCGACACCTTGTCGAAGCGGGCGCCATAGTTCAGGGTCAACGGTTTGCTGATATGCCATTCATCCTGCAGGTAAAAGCTGGCCAGGGTGCCCGTCTTGCCGCTGTTGTCGACGATGGAAACCGGCGTGGTGGCGCTTTGTGCCCCGTCCATGGCGGGGAAGACGGCCACCGTGTTGTCGCTGGTGGTTTTCTGGCGCGTGTAGGCCAGGCCTGCGCGCACGGTGTGGTCCTGGTGCCATTTGTAGCTGGCGTCGAACTGGGCGCCGGACGCGCTGTTCGAGCGGCGCGAGTCCGAGGCCACGCCGTTGTAGATCAGGTCGCCGATGGAATCGGGCGTGAAGTGCAGCTCCGAGTACTGGTGGAAGGCGGACACCTGGTAATTGATGTCGCCCAGACTCTTTTGCAGCGACAGCACGAGGAAGCGGTTCACTTCGCGCTGGTTTTCATTCAGCTGCGACGACGGCAGGCTGGACGTGCCCGCCTGCGCATCGCTGTGGCCATCGAGGCTGAACGCAGGCGCCTGGTTCGGGTTGTTCGGGATCTGGAAGCGGCCGTTGTAGGTCCCGAACATGGCGGCCAGGCGCGTATTGTCATCAAGGAAATACGACAGGCTGCCGAACGTTTTGTTCTGGCGCGTCTTGTCGTGCAGGGCGCTGCGCGTGTCTTGCGGGTTTTCCACGCCCAGCGAATTGCCCAGGTAGCTTCCGGACAGGTAGTAATTGAACTTGCCCACGCTGCCGAAAAATTCGGCACTCGGCTCCACATGGTCGTGGCTGCCCACGAGGATGCCGATGCGCCCGCCTGGCGTCATGCCGCCCTCCTTCGTTTCAATGTCGACGATGCCGGCCGTGCGCAGGCCGAACTGGGCCGGCAAGGCGCCCGTCATGAAATCCGTCTTGTCGATCAATCGCGTGTCGATCGACTGGCCGAAGCCGCTGATGCTTTCCGGTAACTGCACGCCATTGATGCGGTATTGCACGTTGGCATGGTCGTCGCGCACGTGCAGGGCGCCCGAGCCCTTGGAATCCTGCGATACGCCCGGCAGGCGCAGCAGCACTTCATTGAATGGCGTGTTGTCGCCCTGGCCCAGCATGTCGACCATGTGGCTGTCGATGCTGTAGATGGTGGTGCCGACTTTCGGCGACAGCTCGATGCGCGCGCTTTTCAGGTGGGCGGACGTGACTTCCACTTTTTGCATCTCTTGTGGTGCAGCATCGGCGCCGGAAGCGGCTGGGCTGGCATCCGCAGGCTCGGCGGCATGGGCGGAAAAGCTGAACAGGCTGGCAAGGGCGAGCGACAGGGCGCTCAAGCGTGGTGTGTGTTGCATGGTGAACCTCGAAAATAGTCTACGCCAGGCGGCACGGCGCGCATGAAGACGCGCGCGGCAGTGCAGCCTGAAAAAAGGATAAAAACAGCGTGGGAACTACAACGAGGCGGCAGGCGGGCCGCGCACGGGCGGCAGGATGAGGGCAGCGGCAGGCGCCAGGGCGGCGGGCGCGACGGCCAGCAGGCGGTACGGCAATAACTGGGCGGGCGGCTCGGCGATGGCCGGCGGCACGGCGATATCGGCCACCTTGTCGATGGCCGTGGCGCACAGCGCGCACTCTTCCGCGTCCAGGCTGGTCTTGTGCAGGTGCGAAGCGGCCGTCGACAGCAGGAACACGAGGGCCAGCGCACTGAACAGGGCCACGCACAGGCGCCACGGCGTGCGCGCGAGGGCGGCGGCACCGTGATGGGCAAGCTTGCGGGGGGGCTGGCGGGAAGACATGGGCGCATAGTAGCAAGAAAATCGCCGCCTTGTCAGCGCTTGTTGCAATTCATTTGCGCTATGTCGACCAGGCAGGATGCCAGCTGATAATGATTTTCACTCCCCTTCATTCATGCTATCGTTTCGCAGCCCAAAATTCCCAGAGTCCCTCATTCATGTCCAAGCGCCCGATCAAATGGCTGTTAGCCAAGCTGCACCTGTATGCGGGCCTGTGGTTCGGCGCCCTGTTCGTCCTGCTGGGATTGACGGGTTCTGCCATCGCCTGGATGCCGGAACTGGACGCGTATCTGAATCCCACCCTGTTGCAGGCGAGCACGCCCGCGGCGGGCCAGGTGTTTCGCGTGACGCCAGGCACGGTGCAAGCGGTGGTCGACCAGCTGACTGCCGATCCCGCCTACGGCAAGCCGGCCCAGCTCAATCCGCCCGCCGATGCGCGCGACGTGTATGTGGCCTCGTACCGGCAGGCGGGCAAACCTTCGCCGTTCAGCCAGGCCATCGTGCGCCAGGTGATGGTCGACCCCTACACCTTGCAAGTCAAAGGCGAACGCGACTGGGGCCGCTTCGGCCTCACGCGCCCGCTGCTGATGTCGGGCATGTTTCATTTGCACCGCTATCTGCTGACGGGCGACACGGGCAAGACGGTCACGGGGATTTCCGGCGTGCTGTTGCTGCTGATGGCCTTGAGCGGCATCTACCTGTGGTGGCCGCGTATGCAGTGGATGGCGGTCAAGCGGGCCCTGACCGTGTCGCATGGCGGTTCCTGGCCCCGTTTCAATTACACCTTGCACAAGGCGGCCGGCTTCTTTGCCGCGCCCGTGCTGGCCGTGATCGCCTTTTCCGGTATCTATTTCAATTTGCCGCAGCTGGTCGTGCCGCTGGTGGACCTGGTGTCGACGGTGCCGGACACGGCCAAGCTGAACAATGTGCAGCAGGATGGCGCCCTGCTCGATGCGGGCGCCGCGATGGCCGCCGCGCAGCGGCTGTATCCGCAGGCGCGCGTGTCGCGCATCGTGCTGCCGGCGAAAAAGGACCAGCCGTATGACATCCGCGTGCGCCAGCCCGACGAAATCGCCCATGGCGACGGCGCCACGCGCATCACGCTGGACGCGCGCAGCGGCTTGCCACTGCGCATACGCGACCCCTTGACGGCGTCGTATGGCGAGCGCTTCCTGGGCTGGCAATTCCCCCTGCATTCGGGCCAGGCGTTTGGCGTGGTCGGGCGCAGTTTCATCACGCTCTTCGGCTTGATGCCCTTGCTGTTCATGCTGACGGGGACCTTGGTGTGGTGGAAACGGCGGCGTGGCCGGAAATAGGCGGCCGCCAAACCAAAACGGGGAAAATTGCTATGATCGCAGTGTTTTCCGGACCATCGCATGGTCCGGCTTCACTCAATAACAAGGAAAAGCAGAGACCATGAGCAATCCCGACATCACCGTAGCAATGTTGAATGAACGCGGCACGGGCCGCCTGCCCGGCCACCTGGGCATCGTCATCACGGAAGTGGGCGACGGCCAGCTGACGGCGGAATTGCCCGTGCTGCCGCATCTGCTGGCGCCGAACGGTTATCTGCACGCGGGCAGCGTGGTGACCCTGGCCGACACGGCTTCCGGTTATGGCTGCATCGTCAATCTGCCCGAAGGCGCGAGCAATTTCACGACCATCGAACTGAAATCGAACCACCTGGGCACGGCCCGCGAAGGCACGCTCACCTGCACGGCCAAGGTCGAACACAAGGGCCGCAACACGCAAGTGTGGGATGCCGTGGTGAAAAGCAAGGAAACGGGCAAGACGATTGCCCTGTTCCGCTGCACGCAGATGATTTTGTATCCTAAATAAGCCCAAGGGCAAGATCCGGGGGCGTACCTTCCAGGCTACGATTCCGGCCCTCGCTTGTGGGTTGGTTAAATTTTCACCCAGTTACCCTTGTACAAGATTGGTCCCGTCGGTCCGTTCGGATCGGGCGAACCGCCTTTCGGCTCCAGGGTGACGGCCAGCAGGGCCACGTCGCTGCCGATGGCGCGCTGCGACAGGGCCAGTTTCACGTTGCCCTTGTCGGCCAGCAAGCCGAGCGAGCGGGGATTGCCGCTCTTCGGCACGGCCCACAGTTCCAGATCCTTATCACTCGGCACGGGCGCATTGCCCACCATGCGCACTTCGAGCGCGCCGTGGCGGCTGTCGGCCGTCAGCAGCAGGGCCGTCTGCGCTTTTTCATCCGTCAGGCTGGCCACATAGCTGATCTGCGGCGCATCCATCACGCGCGTGGCCACGACGATGACCAGCAGCGCGGCGATGGCGCTCGAAGCCATGCCCAGCGAACGCCAGAACGACAGCGAATCGCGCCACAGTGCCCAGCCGCCCTGCGGCGCCAGGTGCAGGCGCCGCTCGATCTGCTGCCACACGCGCTTGGGCGGTGCCACGGGCGTGGCAAATTCCGCCATCGGTTCCAGGCGCTGCCGCCATTCGGCCGTGATATTGCGCAAATCGGCGTCGTTGTGCAGCCAGCCTTCGAAACGCCGCCGCGCGCCCCCTTTCAAGGTGCCCAGCACGTATTCGGACGCCAGCTTCTGACGCAGCACGTCATTGCCGCGGATATTCATGATGCCTCCCGTTTTGCCAGGCACGTGCGCAGCCGTTCCAGGCTGCGCCGTATCCAGGTCTTCACGGTGCCGATCGGCAGCGACATCTGCTGCGCCACTTCGCTGTGCGACAGGTCATGATAGAACGCCAGGGCGACCACCTGCCGGTGCAGCCCTTCCAGGGCGGACATGCAAAACGCCAGCGCCTTGGCGTCACCGCTCAGTTGCAGTGACTCGATGGGCGTGGCCTGGGGGTCTCGGAGTGCATTCATGACTTCGCTATCAAACTGTTCGGCATCGATTTCCACGGTATCGTCGCTGCGCCGCAACACATCGAACGCCTTGTTGCGCACGATGGTGGCCATCCAGGTCATCGGCGCCGCCAGATGGCTCTGGTAAGCGGCGGCGTTGTTCCAGATGGCAACGAAACCCTCTTGCAAGGCTTCTTCAGCGAGCTCTTGCTTATGCAATATACGCAGCGCGAAGCCAAACAGTTTCGATGATGTGCAGTTATATAGCTGGCGGAACGCCGTGGCGTCCTTGTTGCCGGCGGCAAGCAGCCAGGTTTTCAGTTGCTGCGGGTCGGGCGATTGAGCGGCTAGGGACACGGCAGGCCTTCACAAGGTGAATGGAAATCACACTTGGGAAGGTTATAACAGTTTGGCAACTGTTGGCAACAGAGTTTTGTGCGGTGTAGGTGGGGTATTTTTGTGCTGGATCAACCGGCGATGGCGGTTTCCAGCAGCTTGTGCAGTTCCGCGAATTCCGGCTTGCCCACATAGCGCTTGAGGATCTTGCCCTGCTTGTCGAGCACGAAGGTGGTGGGCGTGAGCGCCACGTCGCCGTAGGCCTTGGCCGCCTCGCCCGTCACGTCGAGCGCCACCTTGAACGGCAGCTGGCGTGTTTCGGCAAAGTTCAGCACGTAGTTGGCCGGATCGTATTTCATGGCCACGGCCACGAATTCCAGGCCCTGCCCCTTGTACTTGTTGTAGGTGTCGACCATGTCCGGCATTTCCGCCACGCAAGTGGTGCACGAGGTGGCCCAGAAATTGACCATCACCACCTTGCCGCGCAGGCTGGCCGAGGTGATTTTCTCGCCATGGATGCCGTGGAAGGTCACGTCCGGCGCGCTTTGCTTGTCATTGAGCGACAGATAGCCGGCTGCCGCCACGCCCGCCACGAAGACGGCGATGAGGGCTGGCTTGATCCAGGACTTGCTTGCGGATGGCGAAGTTGACATGGCGAAGTTGAAATGAGTCACTTGAAAAGCGGGGCGATGCGGCCACGATGTCCCTATTATAGCCGCCGCATCGTCGGCGTGCCCTAGGCCGGATGGCGTAGGCGCTTACTGCTGTACCGTATCGCTGACCGTGTTCGTCGTGCGCTGCTGCGGCGGGTCCGGCTGCAATTGCTTCAGTTCCGCTTCCGAAATGTAGTCGAACAGCTTGACCACTTTCTGCACGCCGCCCACGCCGCGCGCCACGTCGGCCGCGACCGTGCCTTCGCGCTGGGTCACTCTGCCCATCAGGAAGACGGTGGCGTTCTCGGTGACGACCTTGAACGAGGCCGCCGAGATGGTTTTCATGTCCACCAGGCTGGCCTTGACCTTGGTCGTGATCAGCGCGTCGTTCGAGCGCGAGGTGTAGCTGGCCGGGCCGGCGATGATCAGTTCATTGGCCACCGATTCCACGCCCTCGATATTGCGCACTTCGCGCTCGACGGCATTTTTCATCGCGTCATCGCGCACTTCGCCCGTCAGCAGGACGCGGCGGTTGAAGCTGGTGACATTCACGTGGCCCACGTCGCCGACGATGGAGGGGATGCGTGCTTCGCCTTTCAGGGCGATCGACTTGTCTTCGGTCTGGGCGCCCAGGGTGCGGCGGTCTGCCGCGGCAACGCCACCCATCACGGCGCCGCCGACCATCAGTTCGATGCAGCCGGTGAGCGAGGTGAGCATGGCGCCGCACAGCAGTGCGGTGGCCAATGGGCGTTGTGCGCGTTTCCAGCCTGGGCCAGTACCGAATTTAGTCATTCACGTCTCCTCCGAATAGGGCGACATCGATGCCGTCGCAGATGCAATGTATGGTGGTCAGATGGACTTCCTGGATGCGCGCCGTGCGCTCGGCCGGCACGCAGATATGCACGTCGGCATCCGTCAGCATCTTGCCGATGGCGCCGCCGTCCTTGCCCGTCAGCGCCACGACGCGCATTTCGCGCTCGAGCGCCGCTTCCACGGCCGCCATCACGTTGGCCGAATTGCCCGACGTGGAGATGGCCAGCAGAATGTCGCCGGCCTGGCCGAACGCCTGCACCTGCTTCGAGAAAATCTCGCGGTAGCTGTAGTCGTTCGCCACGGCCGTCAGGATCGAGGTATCCGTCGTCAGCGCCAGGGCCGGCAGCGGAAAGCGCTCGCGTTCGAAACGTCCGACCAGCTCGGCGGCGAAATGCTGGCAATCGGCGGCGGAACCGCCATTGCCGCATGCCAGGATTTTGTTGCCGTTGGATAATGCATAAAACATCAGGTCGATCGCCTGCGCAATGGGTTGCGCCAGTACGGTAGCGGCCTGGATCTTGAGTTCGGCACTTTCGTGGAAGTGCGAGAGGATGCGTTGATTATTCATAGTCTGCCGATTATAGTGCAGGCGCGCGGCATGGCGGACAAGCACTGTTAAAAATGCTTACATATCGAGGATGTTCTTCAGCCAGCTGATGCGCCCGTCATCGATGGCCACGGCGTCGAAACGGCATGGCGGCACGCTTTTTTGCCCCAGCAGCCAGGTTTGCGCGGCCACCACCATGCGCCGCTGCTTGGCTGGCGTGATGCTGGCCAGGGCGCCGCCGAACGCTGCGCTGCTGCGTAGCCGCACTTCCACGAAGACGACGGAGGGGCCATCGCGCATGATCAGGTCCAGCTCGCCGCCCTTGCACAGATAGTTGCGTGCAAGCAGCACCAAGCCTTGCAGCAACAGATACGCGAGCGCATCGTCTTCACCCTGCCGTCCCCGTGCCTGCTTGTTCTGGAACGGCAGGGGCGGCATGGCCTGTCCTTACTGTGCCTGCGGCAAGGCGGCCGGTGTTGCTGCCGTGGCCGGCGGCCAGGTGCTCAGTGCGCCCTGCTGGTAGGTGGCGGCCTGCTCCGTGCGTTCGAACACGCTTTGATCATTCTCAAAGCGCACGGCCAGGCGGCCCGTCACGCCATCGAGCGTGAACGGCGTGTTCGGGCGCAGCGCCACTTCGCGCGCCACGCGGAAGGCATCGATGCCCAGCGCGTACAGGCGTTCCATGTCGGCCGTCAGGCGGGCGTCGCCCGGCTGCGGCGGCTGCGGATACACCATCACTTGCGGATGGTCGCGCTGCACTTGCCACGGCAGGTCGAGCAGGCGCGCGCCGTCCAGTTCGGGGCCGCTGGCGCCGCGTCCTGCGCCGGGATTCAATGACGAGGTGCCATACAGGGGCAAGTCGCTGCCGATGGCCACGCGCAGCTGGCGCGCCTGGTCGGCGTCGAGCGCGGCAAACAGCAGGCCCGGCGGCGTGGCGGCCAGGCGCGCGCGCAGCTGCACCAGTTCCGCATCGCTCAGGTAGCCATTCGTGGCCGTCAAGTCCATCGTCTCGATCTTGCCGCCCTGGCGCAGCCATTCCTGCTTGAAGGCGGCGCTGGTGCGGCGCTGCGAGGGCGAGCCAGCCGACAGGATCAGCGCGCTTGCGCCCGGCTGCTCGCTGGCGGCCCAGGCGGCGACCTGGCGTGCTTCCGCCTCGATCGACAAGCCCATCACCAGCAGCTTGGCCGGCAGGCGCGCTTCGCCGCGGTTGTCCGGGTGGTTCAGGGCAATCGTCGGCTTGCGTACCAGGTCGCTATTTGCCACGGCCGTCACGGCCGAGCGCGACAAAGGTCCCACGACGATGTCCTGTTCCTCTTGCGCTTGCGCAAACTTGTTCAGGATATCCGTGCTGCCATCGCCCGTGTCGACCACCGTCACTTCGAAGCCGCTGCGGTCGCGCTCATATGCGGCCATGAAGCCGGCGCGCAGCAGTTCGGCGGCCGGGCCCAGGGACGCCGAGCGCAGCGGCAGCAGCAGGCCGATGTGGTGGACATTGCCGTCGGACGGCGCCGGCGCCGTGGCGGCCGGCATGTCGAGCGGCGTGCCCGTCGCCGGCTTGCCCGTGATGGGCGCCAGCGGCGCGCCATTGCCGTCATACGCGGTAATATCGGGCACGGCCACGGCAAACGTCACCGGTTCCGGTGCGGGCGGTTTCGGCGGCACGGGGGGCGGCAGTGGCTTCGGAGGTGGTAGCGGCCTTGTGTTAGATTCAATAGGCGCGCACAATTGCCCGGGCGCGTCGCAAGGCGTGCTGCAAGCGCTCAGCATGCCGGTCGCGGCACAAACAAGCAGTAACTTCACACTATTAGCAAGCATTTAACCTCCAAAATGACCGTACAAGAAATCAGTTCCATCGCCAGCCTGCCCATCATGACAGAGGCGGCGCACCAGGTCTATCCTAGCGCAACATTGTATATAGTGGCCACGCCGATCGGCAATGTGACCGATATCAGCCTGCGTGCGCTGCATCTGCTGAGCCTTGCCGACGCCGTCGCCTGTGAAGATACGCGCAACACGGCACACCTGCTGACGCGTTTTGGCCTGAACAAGCCTTTGATTGCGGCGCATCAACATAACGAGCGCGAAGTGGCGCAAACCCTGATTGCCCGCCTGCACGCGGGCGAGCGCATCGCCCTCGTCTCCGATGCGGGCACGCCCGCCGTTTCCGACCCGGGCGCGCGCATCGTCGACGCCGTGCGCGCGGCGGGACTGCGCGTGCTGCCCCTGCCGGGCCCGTCGGCGGCGATTACCGCCATTTCCGCCAGCGGCTTGCTCAATGACCAGTTTTACTTTGTCGGCTTCCTGCCGGCCAAGGCCAAGCAGCGCGAAAACATGCTGCACAGCCTGCGCGGCGTGACCGCCACCATGGTGTTCTATGAAGCGCCGCACCGCATCCTCGATTGCGCCACGGCCCTGGCGGCAGCGTTCGAACCCACGCGCCAGGTGGTGTTTGCGCGCGAGCTGACGAAGCTGTTCGAAGAAATCCACCGCTGCCCCCTGTCCGAAGCGGAAAGCTGGATCCGCGCCGACGCGCACCGCGAAAAGGGAGAGTTCGTCGTTCTGCTGGAAGGCGCCACGGAAGCGCAGGACGCGGAAGACGTGGAAGCGGAACGCATCCTCAATATCCTGCTGGCCGAATGCAGCGTCAAGCAGGCGGCCAACCTGACGGCGCAAATCACGGGCCGCAAGAAAAATGCCCTGTATGAGCGGGCGTTGCAGTTGAAGGGGCAGGAATAAGGGAATCAGGACGGCGGTGGGGCATCGAGCGCTTGCGCTGCCGCCAGCAGCTGCTGCACATGTTCGATCAACTCGTCGACAAAGCCCTGCGTAACATCCAGATCGCCCTCGTATTCGGCCAGGTTGCGTTTCTTGTGCGCCTGGCTTAGCAGCATCCATTGCTGTGGCGTGAAACCCAGCGTGTGTTCCAGGCTTTGAAAGACGAGATAGCGGTTGTCGCTGCGATAACCATGTTGACGCAGCGCAGACAAGGCGGCTGCATGCGCCGCGTTATACGCCAGGTCGAAGCGGCTTTCCAGCGACAGTATCGACTGCCTGGCATCGCGCAGGCGCACAGTGGCCGAGCGCAGCAAGCCCGCCCGTTCGCGTGCGTCCGGTGGCTCAGCCTTGAGCTGGCCGATGCGCGCCAGGTTCGCCAGCGCCTGTGAGCTTGAGGAGGTCACTATTGGCCCCTTTGACAAAAATCTTGGGTTGTTCGAGAACGCGCACGGCGAACGACTTGCCCTCGTCTATTCTTTGCCGCCATTCTTCATGTGTGTACAAGGTGGGGTTGATGCTGCGCCCCAGTTGCTGCTGCGCTGGCTGCAGCGCCGCCAGTAGCTGGGCGTTCGATGCCATGCTGCCGATCACCATCAGGTCGATGTCGCTGTGTGCGTGTTCCGTGCCCTTGGCCATCGAACCGTAGACAAAGGCCAGGTCTATTTCCTGCCAGTACGGCTGTAGCGCCACGCGCAGCACATCGGCGGCACCAAAGGTTTTCAGCACGATGCTGCGCAGTTCGTCGAAGATGGGGGCCGCGTGATTCGCCTGATAATGCTTTTGGTTGCCCACTTTTTTCACCGTGACCAGGGCCGACTTCACCAGCTTGGCCAGCTCGCGCTGCACGGCGCCCGATCCCATGGCTGCGAAGGCGATGATTTCATTCGCATAGAAAGAGCGCTGCGCCTGGCCAAAGAGCAAAGCCAGCACGCGTTGCTGTGTCTTGGAAAACAATGTGTCTGCATATATACCCATATTGGGTATGTTAGTACCCAATATGGGTATAGTCAAGCACGCCCTCACCACTTGCAACCGCTATCCTTCTTGTCGAGCAGCATCAGCACGGGCGCCAGCAAGCCTGCGCCCGAATAGGCGGTGCGGCAATCGCCGCGCTTGCCTTGCGCGATGTCGCGCGCCAGCTGGGTTTCCGTTTGCAGCGGCTTGTCGGGGATTTGTCCCACGGCCGTGCCCACCTTGGACGGGTCGCGCTCGCCCGCCATCTTGCGCGCCGTCTTTCTGGCCGCGTCCATGTCGAATTTCGGCGTTTCCGGTGTTTCTTGTCTGAAGGTGTCGGCACTGGCTGCGGGCGTGGCCGGTGCTGCCGGGACGACCGTGATCGCTTGCGGGCTGGATGCTGGCGCCGTGGCTGTCGCCGGCGTTTCCCGGGGCGTGGCCAGTTTCGGCTTGCTGATGGGCTTGGGTTCGCGTTTCGGCTTGATGACTTCGACGGGCGGTGGCGGCGGCTTGGCGGCCAGCGGGCGTATCCACACGGCGATCGATTCCACGCGCGGCGCCGTATCCGGCTGGATAGCGGGCTGTACATGGCGCCACAGGGAGATCAGGGCGCCATGCAGCAGCAGGGACACGGCGATGCCCAGCGCGATGCCGCGGCGGTCCGGCAAGGGCCGGCCACCGCCGCTTCCGGCGTTTCTTTCGATACTGAACTCCATTGCCGTCATCGCCTTCATGTCTGATCGGGAAAACTTGCCAAGCGAGTGTCGCATACTTCAATCGTTTTGAAAAATACATGCGTCCCAGTGCTGCGCGTAAATAATTTACACAGAGTTTCACCTGGCCCTTGACCGAAGTGGATACGGCCTGTATTATCTTGGTCTTCGGAGTGTGGCGCAGCCCGGTAGCGCACCTGGTTTGGGACCAGGGGGTCCAAGGTTCGAATCCTTGTACTCCGACCAAATTTGTAGAAAAAAACCCAAGAGTTCAGGCTCTTGGGTTTTTTTTCGTCTGTCTTTCGTGCATGCGGCATGCATAAGAAAAGGGGCCATCGGCCCCTTTGCATTTACCCTAGGCGTTTCGCCGCAATGGCGTTGCCCGCGCGGCTGGAACCCTTGCGGCCCAGCTGCTGCGAGATGAACTGGCCCGCATCGACCACCAGGTCCAGGTCGATGCCGGTGGCGATCCCCAGCCCCTGCATCATGTACAGCACGTCCTCGGTGGCCACGTTGCCCGTGGCGCCCTTGGCGTACGGGCAGCCGCCCAGGCCCGATACGGACGAGTGATAGATGGCGATGCCCGTTTCCAGGCTGGCGTAGATATTCGCCAGCGCCTGGCCGTAGGTGTCGTGGAAGTGGCCGGACAGGCCGCCCACATGGAAAGCCTGGATCGCGCGTTCCATCACCGCCTGCGTCTTGCGCGGCGTGGCCACGCCGATGGTGTCGGCGATGTCGATTTCGTCGCAGCCCAGGTCGCGCATGCGGCCCACCACGTCGGCCACGGCGTCCAGCGGCACGTCGCCCTGGTAGGGGCAGCCGAAGGCGCAGCTGATGCTGCCGCGCAGGCGCAGGCCGTGTTCCTTGGCTGCCTTGGCCACGCCTTCGAAGCGGGCGATCGATTCGGCGATCGAGCAGTTGATGTTCTTTTGCGAGAACGCTTCCGACGCCGAGCCGAAGATCACCACTTCATCGGCCCTGGCCGCCAGCGCCGCATCGAAACCCTGCATGTTCGGCGTCAGCGCCGAATAGATCGTGCCGGCGCGGCGCGCGATTTTCTCCATCACTTCCGCGCTTGTGGCCATCTGCGGCACCCATTTCGGCGACACGAACGACGCTGCCTCGATGTTGGCGAAACCGGCCTGCGTGAGGCGATCGACCAGTTCGATCTTGACGGCGGCGCTGATGGTTTCCTTTTCGTTCTGCAGGCCGTCGCGCGGACCCACTTCGACGATCTTGACCTGCTTGGGCAGACTAGGAGTTGGATTCATTTCAATATCCTTGCAAACGGTTGACGATGCCAGCGACAGAATCTCCGGCGTGCAGGCGGCGCATCTTGGCGGCGATCTGCGCCACGCTTTCGCGGCGCAGGGTGGCTGCCGAAATATGCGGCGTGATGGTGATGCGGGGCTCTTGCCAGAACGGGTGCTGCTGCGGCAGCGGCTCGTTGCGGAAGACGTCCAGGGTCGCGCCGGCGATATGCCCGGAGCGGATCAGGGTCAGCAAATCCGGCTCGGCGAGATGCGCGCCGCGCGCCACGTTGATGACGTAGGCGCCGGGCAGCAGCATGGACAGGCGCGCGCGGTCCAGCAGGTTGTGCGTGTCCGGTGTGAGCGGCAGCATGCAGACCAGCACGCGCGTACCGCGCAGGAATTCTTCCAGACCCTCCTCGCCCGCGAAGCATGCCACGCCATCGATGTGTTTCTGGCTGCGGCTCCAGCCCCGCAGGGGAAACTCGAACTGTGCCAGCGCATCGAGCACGCGCGTGCCCAGCACGCCCATGCCCAGCACGCCGACGGGGAAATCCCCCTTGTCGAATGCGGGCAGCGGCTGCCAGATGCCGGCGCGGCCCTGCGCCTCGTAATCGTCGAAACGGCGGAAGTGGCGCAGCACGGCGTGGCTCACATACTCGGCCATCTGCACGCCCATGCCTGCGTCATCGAGGCGCACCAGCGGCACGTGGGCGGGCAGCGCGTCGCCGAATTTCAAGAGCGCGTCGACGCCGGCGCCCGTATTGAAGATGGCTTTGACTTCGCTCAATACGGGCAGCATGGCGGCCGGCGGCTGCCATACGACGGCGTAGTCGCAGGGCGCGGCCGTGTCGCCTTCGCGCCAGAAGTGGATCTGCGCTTCGGGCAGCAAGTCGCGGAAGTCGCTGATCCACGCCGCTTCCTTGCCGTCCGAACGTTGTAGAAGAATGCGCATGGACGTTTCCAAGAGCGCTCCTTATGCGGCAGCCTTGAAGGCCAGCAGCGGCGCGCCGTCGGCGACCTGGTCGCCGACGGCGTACAGCACTTCTTCCACCAGGCCGTCGTGCGGCGCGGCGATCGTGTGCTCCATCTTCATCGCTTCCATGATGACCAGCGGTTCGCCCTTTTTCACGTCCTGGCCTTGGTTGACCAGCACGGCGACGACCTTGCCCGGCATGGGCGCCGTCAGGCGGCCGCCTTCCGCTTCCACTTCGCCCGCATGCGCCATCGGGTCGCTGTAATGCAGGGTGTAGTGCAAGCCGCTGCTAAACACGTGGAACTGCTCGCCGTCGCGCAGTACCGTGCCATGCACGGCACGCTCGCCCAGCTTGATGTGCAGCTCATTGCCTGTGCGCGCCGTCAAGCTGAGGGCCTGGTCGTTGAACAGCCAGCCATCCGTCTGGTAGGCGATGCGCGCGGCATAGGCCTTGCCGTCGCCGGCATGGGTGAATTCATCGGCAAACGCCAGGCTGCGTCCCAGGGTGCTGTTCAAGCGCCAGCCCAGGGCATTGCCCCACGGGTCGGCGCGATTGGCCGATTGCGCTTCGGCGGCCGCTTTTTCTTCCAGCAGCAGGGCGACGGATGCCAGCGCCAGGGCCGTGTCGGGCGCCGCCTGCAAGGCGGGGAACAGCGACTCCTGATTGCGCTCGATCAAACCCGTGTCCAGGTCCGCGCTGGCAAATGCCTGGCCTTCGACCAGGCGTTTCAGGAAGGCGATATTGCTGGCCAGGCCCACGATCTGGTAGTCGGCCAGCGCCTGCGCCATGCGCGCCAGCGCTTCGCGGCGGTCCGCGCCCCAGACGATCAGCTTGGCGATCATCGGGTCGTAGAACGGCGAAATGGCGTCGCCTTCGCGCACGCCCGAATCGATGCGCACGGATGCCGGAGCCACCGTGCCGCCCAGTTCGAACGTGACGGCCGACGGCGACTGCATGTGGCGCAGGGTACCGATCGACGGCAGGAAGCCCTTCTCCGGATTTTCCGCATAGATGCGCGCTTCGATGGCGTGGCCGTGGATGGCCAGTTCATGCTGTTTTTTCGGCAGCGGCTCGCCAAAGGCGACGCGCAACTGCCATTCCACCAGGTCCGTGCCGGTGATCATTTCCGTCACCGGATGTTCGACCTGCAGGCGCGTGTTCATCTCCATGAAGTAGAACGAACCATCCTGGTTGGCGATGAATTCCACCGTGCCCGCGCCCACGTAGCCGACGGCCTTGGCGGCAGCGACGGCCGCTTCGCCCATGGCTGCGCGGCGGTCGGCAGGCATGCCCGGCGCCGGCGCTTCTTCCAGCACCTTCTGGTGGCGGCGCTGCACCGAGCAATCGCGCTCGAACAGGTAGATGCAGTTGCCCAGGGTGTCGGCAAACACCTGGATTTCGATATGCCGCGGGCGCGACAGGTATTTTTCGGCCAGCACCTTGTCGTCGCCGAAAGAGCTGATCGCTTCGCGCTTGCACGAGGCCAGCGCGGCCTTGAAGTCGGCGCTGTTGTCGATGACGCGCATGCCCTTGCCGCCGCCGCCGGCCGAAGCCTTCAGCAGCACGGGGTAGCCGATCTTGTCGGCCTGGCCGTGCAAGAAGTCCGCATCCTGTTCCTCGCCGTGGTAGCCGGGCACCAGCGGTACATTCGCTTTTTCCATCAGCGACTTGGCGGCCGACTTCGAGCCCATGGCGCGCATGGCGGATGCCGGCGGGCCGATGAAGACCAGGCCCGCCGCCTGGCAGGCGTCGGCGAAATCGGCGTTTTCGGACAGGAAGCCATAGCCGGGGTGGATCGCCTGCGCACCTGTCGCCAGCGCCACGGCGATGATCTTGTCGCCGCACAGATAGCTTTCCTTGGCCGGCGCGGGGCCGATCAGGACGGCTTCGTCGCACACGGCAACGTGCTTGGCGTTGGCGTCCGCTTCCGAATACACGGCGACGGTCTGGATGCCCATGCGGCGCGCGGTAGCGGCGACACGGCAGGCGATTTCGCCGCGGTTGGCGATCAGGATTTTAGTGAACATGGTCTCTCTCTTTGCAGCTCGTGGCTGGAAGTTTTTTTGGGGGGCTGACCCGACGGGTCAGACCCCGGCAGGACAGACGTTGGGTTCTTGTTTAACCCAAAAGCAAAAGCTGGGGTCAGACCCGGCGGGTCTGACCCCGGTTGACTTCGATCAGCAGCCGCACTTCTCTTTCTGCACCGAGTCCAGCATGGCGCCGCGCGTTTGCAGACCCAGTTTATTCAACAGGGTGCGGTCGTCTTCCGCTTCCGGGTTGTCGGTGGTGAGCAGCTTGTCGCCGTAGAAGATGGAATTGGCGCCGGCCAGGAAGCACATGGCTTGCACGGCTTCGCCCATCTGGCGGCGGCCCGCCGACAAGCGCACGCGCGCCTTCGGCATGGTGATGCGGGCTACGGCGATCGTGCGCACGAATTCGAACGGATCGAGCGCTTCCAGGCCATACATCGGCGTGCCTTCCACTTGCACCAGGTGGTTGACGGGCACCGATTCCGGATACGGATTCAGGTTCGCCAGCTGGGCGATCAGGCCGGCGCGCTGCAGGCGCGTTTCGCCCATGCCGACGATGCCGCCGCAGCATACCTTCAAGCCCGCTTCGCGCACGCGGCCCAGGGTATCGAGGCGGTCCTGGTATTCGCGCGTGGAGATGACGTTGTCGTAGAACTCGGGTGCCGTATCGAGGTTATGGTTGTAGAAATCGAGGCCCGCGTTTTTCAGGCGGTCGGCTTGTCCCTCTTCCAGCATGCCCAGGGTGGCGCAGGTTTCCAGGCCCAGCGCTTTTACCTTGCTGACCATCTCTTCGACCTTTTCCATGTCGCGCTCTTTCGGGCTGCGCCAGGCGGCGCCCATGCAGAAGCGCGTGGCGCCGTTGGCCTTGGCCTGGCGGGCTGCGTCGAGCACCGTGTCGATGTCGAGGATTTTTTTCGCTTCCACGCCCGTGTCGTAGCGGGCCGCCTGCGGGCAGTAGCCGCAGTCTTCCTCGCAGCCGCCCGTCTTGATCGACAGCAGGGTTGCCAGTTCCACGTCGCCGTCCGGGAAGTTGGCGCGGTGGGTTTGCTGGGCCTGGAACATCAGGTCATTGAATGGCAGGTCGAACAGTGCCAGTACGTCGGCGACGGGCCAGGTGGCCGCTTCCGGCACGGTGATGCGCGCCGCAGGGCGGTGCAGTTCGACGGTTTTTGCTGCTTCTTGGACGTGAGACATGGTGATTCCTTCGTTTCTATTTTTGGATACGTTCAGTTGTTTGGATGCTGCGCCGGCCAGTTGGGCAAGCCGGTGAAATCGAGATAGGCGGCGGCCGCTTCCGCGCTGGGCTGCGCCAGGCGCGGCACCCTGCCCAGCAGCGGCGCCGGAATGCGCTCGATCAGCGCATCGATATTTTCGTCGAGGAAGCGCATTTCCATTTCCAGGGTGTTGGCGACCCAGCCGACGACGCGCAAGCCGCGCGCTTCGATGGCCTCCACCGTCAGCAAGGCCTGGCTGATGCAGCCCAAGCGCATGCCGACCACGAGGATCACGGGCAGGTCGAGCTGCTGTGCCAGGTCGGCCGAATCGAAACCGGGCGACAGCGGCACGCGGAAGCCCCCCACGCCTTCGACCACCACGGCGTCCGAGGCGGCGGCGATTTCCAGGTAGGCGGCCAGGATGGGCACGGACTCGATGCTCACGCCTTCGAGCGCGGCGGCGATGTGCGGCGCCGCCGGCTCCTTCAGCATGTAGGGCGTGGTCAGGCTGCGCAGCATGGTGACGTTGCCGGCGGCGATCAGGCTGTCGGCGTCCTCATTATGCAGCTCGCCGTCGCGCATTTCTGCGCCGGCGGCGACCGGTTTCATGCCGCAGGCGCGCACGCCGCGCGCGACCAGCGCATGCAGCAGGGCCGACGACGTCAGTGTCTTGCCGATTTCCGTGTCGGTGCCGGTGACGAAACAGGCAAAGTGCGATGGCAGGCCGGTGGCGGCGGGCGCGGGCTGCACGGCCGGCGCCAGGTCCGCCAGCACCTCGGCCACGATGGGGTCATCAAGGCTCATGGCGAGTCCTTTCGAGGGTGTTGACTGCGTTGATCAATTGCGCCACTTCCTGCGCCGTGTGGCCGGCTGACAGGGTCACGCGCAGGCGCGCCGTACCGGCTGGCACGGTGGGCGGGCGGATGGCGCCGACCCACAGGCCCTGTTCGTACAGGGTGGCGGCGATGGTCATCATTTCCGCATTGTCGCCGATGATGACGGGCTGGATGGCGGAGAGCGACGGCAAGGCTTGCCAGCGCTGCAGCTGCAAGCCTTCGTTCCATTGGGCCACCAGCGCCGCCAGGTGGGCACGGCGCTGCCGGCCTTCTTCGCCGGCTATGATGTCCAGGCTGGCCAGCAGCGCATGCGCGAGCGCGGGCGCCGCTGCCGTGGTGAAGATGTATGGGCGCGCCTTTTGTATCAGGGTGTCGATCACGGCTGCGTGGGCGCACACAAAGGCGCCGCCCACGCCGGCCGACTTGCCCAGCGTTCCCACGTACACGAGGTACGGTGAATGCAGGCCGAAGTGTTCCAGTGCGCCCCGGCCGTTCTCGCCCAGCGCGCCGAAGCCGTGCGCGTCGTCGACCACCAGCCAGGCGCCGTGCCGCTCGCACAGGGCCAGCAGTGCGGGCAGCGGCGCCAGGTCGCCATCCATGCTGAAGACGCTGTCGGTGACGACGATTTTCGTCTGCGCCGTGCTGGCCGCCAGCAGGGCCGCCAGGGCATCGAGGTCTGCATGCGGATACACGCGCGTTTTCACGCGGGCCAGGCGCGTGCCGTCGATCAGCGAAGCGTGGTTCAGCGCTTCCGAGAAAATTTCGGTCTCCGCGTCGCCCGCCGACAGGGCCGTCAACACGGCCAGGTTGGCCATGTAGCCGGTGCAGAAGTACAGGGCGCGCGCGTGTTCCAGGTTGGCGCCCACGAACGCGGCCAGGCGTTCTTCCAGCTGCGCGTGGGCGCGGCTATGGCCGCTGATCAGGTGCGACGCGCCGCTGCCGGCGCCATACAGGTCGGCGCCCTCTTTCAGCGCCGCCACGATGCGCGGATGCGATGCCAGGCCCAGGTAGTCATTGCTGCAAAAGGCCAGCATGTCGCGGCCGTCCACCGTCAGGCGCGGCGCGCATGGCGTGTCGACGGTGCGGCGGCGGCGGATCAGGCTGCGCTCTTCCAGCCCTTGCAGCTGCTGTTGTAATCGGGCGATCAGTTCCATCTCAGGCCCCGATCACATGATTGAAGACGGCCAGGGTCTGCTGGCCCAGGCCCGCGATTTCTGCGTCGTCGAGGATGTACGGCGGCATCAGGTAGACGGTGGAGCCGATGGGACGCATCAACAGTTCGTGTTCCAGCGCCGTGCTGAAGAAGCGGCGCGAGAAATCGGGCGCCGCATCGACGGCGTCAAACGCCCAGATCATGCCCTGCTGGCGGAAATTGTGTACTTTTTCATGCTGCGCCAGCGGCGCCAGCGCTTGCGTGATTTTGGCGGCGCGCACCCGGTTGGCCGCCAGCACATCGTCTTCCTCGAAGATGGAGAGCGTCGCCAGCGCCGCGCGGCAGGCCAGCGGGTTGCCCGTGTACGAGTGCGAATGCAGGAAGCCGCGGCGCACGTCGGTGCTGTAGAACGCCTGGTAGATGTCTTCGCGCGTCATCACCAGCGACAGGGGCAGGTAGCCGCCGCTGATGCCTTTCGACAGGCAGACGAAGTCGGGCCAGATGCCGGCCTGTTCGCAGGCAAAGAAAGTGCCCGTGCGGCCGCAGCCGACGGCGATTTCATCGAGGATCAGGTGCACTTGGTAGCGGTCGCACAGGGCGCGCACCAGCGACAGGTACAGCGGGTCGTGCATGGCCATGCCGGTGGCGCATTGGACCAATGGTTCGATGATGATGGCGGCGATTTTTTCGGATTTTTGCTGGAACAGGCGTTCTACGTCGGCGGCCGCGCGGCGCGCCACGTCCTGCGCCGTTTCGCCTTCGGCCGCCTGGCGGAAGTCGGGCGACATCACCGTCTGCGTTGCCCGCAGCAAGGGGCCATAGGCATCCTTGAACAGCGCCACGTCCGTGACGGCCAGGGCGCCGATGGTTTCGCCGTGGTAGCTGCCTTTCAAGCAGACGAATTCCTGCTTGTCGCCCTTGCCGCTGTTGCGCCACGCGTGAAAGCTCATTTTCAGGGCGATTTCCACGGCCGAGGCGCCGTCGGACGCATAAAAACTGTGACCGAGCACGCCGCCGGTCAATGCGGAGAGTTTTTCCGACAGCTCGATCACGGGTTCATGCGTGAAACCGGCCAGCATCGCGTGTTCCAGCCGGTCCAGCTGGTCCTTCAGTTCCGCATTGATGCGGGGATTCGCGTGGCCGAACAGGTTCACCCACCAGGAGCTGATGGCGTCCAGGTAGCGTCGGCCTTCGTGGTCGTACAGCCAGGCGCCGCGGCCATGGCTGACGGGGATGAGGGGAACCGTCTCGTGATGCTGCATTTGCGTGCACGGATGCCACACGCTGCGCAGACTGCGTTCGACCCAGCCCGATTGTTTTTCTGCTTTCAAAACTGCTCCAATGAATATTCTTGGTCCATGAGCTCTGGACTATTAACTAGCCCATGAGCCAACTCGGCTTGCGCTTGTCGAGGAACGATTGCACGCCTTCGCGTCCCTGCTCCGAGGCGCGGATCTGCGCGATGCGCTCGGCGGTGTCCGCCAGCAGCGCATCGTCGACGGGTTGGCCGACGATTTCGCGCACCAGCGTTTTCGCTTGCGCCACGGCGTGCGGGCTGTTGCCCGTCAGCGCTTTCAGCACTTCGGCGGTTTTCGCGTCCAGTGCGTCGCCAGCGACTACCTCGTGGGCAAAGCCGATGCGCAGCGCCTCTTGCGCGGAGAATCGCTCCGCGGTCAGGAAATAGCGGCGTGCCGCGTTTTCGCCCATGGCCTTGATGACATACGGTGAAATAGTGGCGGGAATCAGTCCCAGCCGCACTTCGCTCAGGCAGAAATGCACGTCTTCCGCAGCCAGAATGATATCGCATGCGGCGACGAGGCCCATGCCGCCCGCATAACAGTCGCCTTGGATCTTCGCCACGACGGGTTTCGGACACAGGTAAATCGTGCGCAGCATCTGCGCCAGCTGCAGCGCGTCGGCCTGGTTTTCGGCATGCGTGTAGCCTGCCATCTTCTTCATCCAGTTCAGGTCCGCGCCGGCGCAGAAAGCGGCGCCGTTCGCCGCCAGCACGATGGCGCGCACCATGTCGCTGCGTCCCAGGCCCTCGAAGGCGCGCGCCAGTTCGGCGATGGTCGTCTCGTTGAAGGCGTTGCGCACGTCGGGGCGGTTCAGGGTCACGGTGGCGACATTGCCCTCGATGACCAGTTTTAAGGTTTCAAATTCCATGGTTTTCTCCCTTGCCTGCCGATTACATGCGGAATACGCCGAACTTCGTGTCCGGGATTTCCGCGTTGAGCGCGGCCGACAGGCCCAGGCCCAGCACCATGCGGGTGTCGGCCGGGTCGATCACGCCGTCGTCCCACAGGCGCGCGGTGGCATAGTACGGGTGGCCCTGGTGTTCATATTGATCCTTGATCGGCTGCTTGAAGGCCGCTTCCTCGTCCGCGCTCCATGCGCCGCCCTTGCCTTCGATGCCGTCGCGCTTGACGGTGGCCAGCACGGACGCGGCCTGGTCGCCGCCCATGACGGAAATGCGCGCATTGGGCCACATCCACATGAAGCGGGGCGAAAACGCGCGGCCGCACATGCCGTAGTTGCCGGCGCCGAAGCTGCCGCCGATGATGACCGTGAACTTCGGCACGGCGGCCGTCGCCACGGCCGTGACCATCTTGGCGCCATTGCGTGCGATGCCCTCGTTTTCGTATTTGCGGCCCACCATGAAGCCCGTGATGTTTTGCAGGAAGACGAGCGGGATCTTGCGCTGGCAGCACAATTCGATGAAATGCGTGCCTTTCAGGGCCGACTCGGAGAACAAAATGCCGTTGTTGGCGATGATGCCGACTTTGACGCCATAGATGTGCGCGAAGCCGCAGATCAGGGTGGTGCCGTAGCGGGCCTTGAATTCGTCGAAATCGCTGCCGTCGACGATGCGCGCGATCACTTCCCTCACGTCGAACGGCTTGCGCGTATCGACGGGAATCACGCCATACAGTTCCTGCGTCGGGTATTTGGGCTCGACGGATGCGCGCAAGTCCATCTGCTGCGGTTTTTTGCGGTTCAGGTTTGAGACGATGGTGCGCGCCAGCGACAGTGCATGCAGGTCGTTCTGCGCCAGGTGGTCGACCACGCCGGACAAACGCGTGTGCACGTCGCCGCCGCCCAGGTCTTCGGCCGTCACCACTTCACCGGTGGCCGCTTTCACCAGCGGCGGGCCGCCGAGGAAAATCGTGCCCTGTTCCTTGACGATGATCGATTCGTCGCTCATGGCCGGCACATAGGCGCCGCCGGCCGTGCAAGAACCCATCACCACGGCGATTTGCGGGATGCCCTTGGCCGACAGGTTCGCCTGGTTGTAGAAGATGCGGCCGAAATGGTCGCGGTCGG
The DNA here is from genome assembly GCF_009208555.1 of Janthinobacterium violaceinigrum. Classification (GTDB taxonomy): domain Bacteria; phylum Pseudomonadota; class Gammaproteobacteria; order Burkholderiales; family Burkholderiaceae_D; genus Janthinobacterium; species Janthinobacterium violaceinigrum. The sequence continues at coordinate 29,297 of NZ_WFLI01000043.1, forward strand.
GGAAGACGTCGTCCTGGTTCGGCAGGTTGGCGCCGCCCGAGTCGACCAGGTAGATGCACGGCAGGTTGTTCTGGTCGGCGATTTCCTGGGCGCGCAAATGCTTTTTCACCGTCATCGGGTAGTAGGTGCCGCCCTTGACGGTGGCGTCGTTGCAGACGATGACGCATTCCTGGCCCGAGACCCTGCCGATGCCCGTAATGATGCCGGCGGATGGCGCCGCATCGACGCCTTTGGCGTCCTGGTACATGGCGTAGGCCGCCATCTGGGAAAACTCGAGGAAGGGCGTGCCGGGATCGAGCAGCATCTGCACGCGGTCGCGCGGCAGCAGCTTGCCGCGCGCCAAGTGCTTGGCAGCGGCTGCCTCGCCGCCGCCGGCCGCGATTTTCTCGACCTTGTCGCGCAGATCGTCGACGATGGCTTGCATGGCCGCGGCATTGGCCTTGAAATCTTCACTGCGCGGATTGAGTTTGCTTTCGATATGCGGCATTGCGGTTCCTTTTTATTATCGCCCGGTCTCTCGGGTCGCGCTATTCGGGAAAACTGCCGTCGAGATAAAACCAGCGCAGGGCGCCATCGCCGCGCTGGTCCGCCTCGCGCACGAAGCGGCTCACTTCATGCAGACGGTGCGCGCGGCCGTTGACCTTGTAGCGGGCCACGAATTCCACGCTGTCGCGGTATATCTCTTCGGCTTGATCTGCTGATTCTGCTTTACGTTGACGTAAACGTAAAGCAGATTTTACCTCAAGTCCCAGCCAGTGGACTTTTTCTTCGTCGGCAAACAAGGCGTCGGCGGGACAGGTGCTGGCGTGCCAGGTGGCGCGCAGATACGCTTCATCGCGCAAGGTAAACGCCGTGTAGCGCGAGCGCATCAGGGTTTCGGCCGTGGGCGGCACGGCATCGCCCGCAATATACGGGCCGCAGCAGCTGGCGTAGGAGGCGCCGCCACAGGGGCAGGCGGCAGATTTCGGGGGTGTGGGCATGCGCTGGCTATCAGGAACGGAAAAAGGGAACAGGAAAGTTCCGCAATTATCCGCCATAACGGCGGCGCCGGTCGCCGCCGCTGCCCGTCCGCCTATTTGCGCGGGCTGAGGAAGTCCAGCGCGAACGGCGGCGCCTTGCTGGCCATGAGATCGGCCAGGATGCGCGCCGTGCCGGCGGCAAAGGTAAAGCCCAGCGGGCCATGGCCCACGTTCAGCCACAGGTTCGCGTATTTGCTGGCGCCCACCAGCGGCGCGCTGTTCGGCGTGGCGGGGCGCAGGCCGGCCCAGGCCGTGGCCTGGTCGTAATCGGCGCCGTGCGGCATGGCTTCGCGCGCCAGTCGCGTCAGGCCGGCGATGCGGCCCCAGTCGATGCTGTTGTCGGCACCCACCATGTCGACCATGGCGGCCACGCGCAGGTCGCCCTTGATGCGCGCATACAGCACCTTGCGTTCGAAATCCGTGATGCTGATCTCGGGCGCCTGGTCTTGCGCGCGGATGGGCGCCGTCAGGCTGTAGCCTTTCAGCGGATACAGGGGCAGGTAGATCCCTGCCGTGGCGGCCAGGTCGCGGCTCTGGATGCCGGCCGCCAGCACATAGTGATCTGCCTGCAGCAGGCCCAGGCTGGTGTCGACGCCCGTGATCCTGCCCTTGTGCGTGACGAGGCGACGCGCCTCGCCTTTCAGCAGGAGCGAACAGTTCGGATGCTGGAGCAGGCGCGCTTCCAGCGCCAGGCAAAAGGCGTGGCAATCGGCCACTGCCTCGCCCTGCGTGAAAATGCCGCCGGCCAGGGCGCCCTGCAGGGCCGCCAGTGCCGGTTCGCGCTGCACGGCTTCAGACGGCGACAGGACGAGGCGCGCCTCTTCCGATTCCGGCCGCGCCACGGCCCGCTGAAAGATGGCGGGCGTGCGATAGACGATGAGCTTGCCCGCATCGCGCCAGGCATATGCTTCCGGCGGCACCGTCAATTCCAGCTGGGCCATGCCGGCGCGGCTCAGTTCGCCCAATTGCAGCAGCTTGGCCGTCGTGCGCGCATTGCTGGCGCTGTTGCAATTGCGTAAGAAACTGGCCATCCAGCGCCATTGGCGCCAGTCCGCTTCGGGACGGAAGCGCAGCGGGCCGTCTTTCTGCAGCAGCCATTGCAGGGCCTTGAAGGGGACGCCCGCATCGGCCAGCGGCGCCACATAGCGGTAGCTGAGCTGGCCGCCATTGCGGTAGCTGGCGGCAATCGCCACTTGTTCGTTGCGTTCCAGTACAGTGACCTTGTAGCCGGCCTCGGCCAGCCACCAGGCCGATGTCAGACCGACGATGCCGCCGCCGATGATGATGACTTGTTGCTGCATGTTGCCTCGCTGCGTTGCGCTCCCATGGTGCGGGAGCATTCGGGAAGAGCTTAGAGGCTGGCCGCCAACGCAGCCAATGAAACATCATGGTGCAGCCATAACTTTCAGGAATGCACCATTTCAATGCAAGGACTGCTTGTTGGCAATCGCACCACGGTAGAGCGCGGTGAGTATCCGTTCCTCGCTGCGCCCCATGGCGGAGTACGTGCCCGCATGCTGCGCGGGATCGCTGCCCGTGCCGCCCACCAGCATCACCATGCCATTCCGGTTCTTGAAATCGAGCACGAAGGCGGACACCAGGCCATACGCATCGCCCAGGTGGCCCACGGCCGTGAAGCTGGCGCCCTCGGCCAGGCCATTGCCCTGCCCCGCCACCGCATCGAACTGCTGGTTGCCCAGGCCCCAGGCGCGGTACAGGCCCCGCTCGCTGTCGCCGTTGCCGCCATCGGGCGCCAGTTGCCATTGCCGGCCAAACATCAGGGCGATGCTGGCTGGCTGCAATAGTTGCTTGCCCTGATGGCGGCCGCCATCGAGCAGCATCTGCATGACCTTGCCCAGCCCCGCGGCGGAGATGCGCAAGCCGCCCGTGGGACTGAAGACGGTGGCGTTGCTGCCGATCGCATAGTGCGCCAGGCCGGCCGGCGCGTCGGGCGCGCGGGCGTGAAAATCGTCGGCCTGGGCGATCCAGGGACCTGCCGGCTGCCACACTTCCGTGTCCAGCGTGCGCTTGCGGTACAGGGTGGCCGTATTGGCCACCTCGTCCGCGGAGAAGGCGGCCGGGTTGTAGCCGCCGCGCACATCGAGGGGATCGAGCAGCAGGCGCCGCATCAGCAAGTCGAAGCGCTCGCCCGTGACCTTTTCCATCACGGTGCCGATCACGCCCCAGTTCAGGTTGGCATACGTGAAATAGCGGCCCGGCGCCGCGGCTGCATCCCACATGAGGTCGCCGCCAGCCGTAAACACGTCGCGCAGGCTGCGCTCGGGACCCCAGGCATAGCCGCCCGCGTCGCGCAAGGAAGAAGTGTGGCTGAGCAGGCTGCGCAGGGTCAGCGGCTGCTGGGGAAAGTGCGGGTTGCGCAGGGAAAAGCCCAGGTAGACGCCCACGTCCTGGTCCAGGCTCAGCTTGCCCTGCTCGACCAGGCGCATCAGGCCCAGCGTGGTCATCATCTTCGAGACGGAAGCGATGCGGAACAGGGTGGCCGGCGTCACGGGCAAGCTGTCCGCCGGCGTGGCGCCCATGTGCCGGTAGCCGAATTGCTGCTGATACGACACCTTGCCCTGGCGGATGGCCAGCACGGACAGGCTGGCCAGCGGGTGGGCCGGGTCGTCGACGATGGCGGCCAGCGTGGCGTCGAGCGTGCGCGGCTGGCCGTCCGGCCCCGTCGTGTCGGCGCCGCTGCCGGGCGGTGCGGCCAGCGCGGTCCAGGTTGTGCCCAGTAGCAGCAAGCCCAGCAAGCCCGTCATTTTATTGTGCATGTTTCCCTGTGTCGCAGTGTGGTGGAGGCGCCACCAGCATAGGCCGGGATGGTTTGCGACGCTAATGAAAATTGCTTATTTATCTATAATGCAAAGCTATACGTACGGTAAAACATTGTTTTTTTAAGTGTATAACCGTTATTTATGGTCATTTTCCATTTATTCATGGGTGGACGGGCTACGCGCAGGCGCCATCGCTATTACACTAGGAGGACAAGGAGAACTGTATGAGCCAGACCAGCGTAGAACTCAAGGTCGATTTAAATGACAATTCGCCTTTATATATGCAGATCGCCCGCAAGCTGAGCGATGACGTACGCAACGGCCGCTACCAGGTAGACCAGGCCCTGCCATCCGAACGTACCCTGTCCGAACTGCTCGACGTATCGCGCGTGACTGCCCGCAAGGCCATCGATCAATTGGTCGAGCAAGGCCTCGTCGTGCGCCGCCGTGGGTCGGGCAACTATATTGCCCCGCGCATCGAGCAGCCGCTGTCGAACCTGTCGAGCTTTTCCGAGCAGCTGCAGCAGCGCGGCTACCGCCCCGGTTCGCGCTGGCTCAAGCGCGATGTGGTCATCGCCAGCAGCGATGAACAGCTGAGCCTGGGCCTAGCGCAGAACACGAAAGTGGCGCGCCTGGAGCGCTTGCGCCTGGCCGACGACGTGGTGATGGCGTATGAAGTGAGCGTGCTGCCGTTCAGCGTGGTGTCGGACCCGGGCGCCGTGGGCGATTCCCTGTACGAATACTTGAGCAGTATCAAGAAGGCGCCCGTGCGCGCCTTGCAGCACATCCGCGCCATGAATGCGACGGACGTGCTGGCCAAGCAGCTGGGCATCCCCGATGGGCAGGCCGTGCTGTTTATCACGCGCATCGCCTACCTGGAATCGGGCGAAGCGGTGGAACTCACGCATTCGTATTGCCGCAGCGATCATTACGACTTCGTGGCCGAAATGCGCCGCGCGCCGTAAATTTATTGCTCGATCAGGCGGATCATGGATTCCGCCACGCCAACGGACGATTCCCAGCTCATGCCCGTCACCAGCCGGCCATCGACCTCGACGTGAATCTTGCCGTTGGCGCCGTGCCTGAAGATGCCGCCATGGCCCTTGATGCTGGCTTCTGCCGAAAAGGGATAGGCCTTGTATACCGGCGATTCCTTGTTGAGAAACGCATCGGGGAACGAGGTGAGCACCTTGCCCTGGATCAGGAAGGTACCGTCACGTAGCTTCAGATTCTTGATGCCCTCGGTGCCATGGCAGATGGCCGCGATCACCCCACCCTGTTGTTCGTAGATACGCAAGGCGATGTCCTGCAGCGCCTTGTTTTCCGGGATGCCGACGATGGCCGCGCCGCCGCCGACGAAGGCCATGCCCGCATAGTCGTTTGCCTTGATCTCGGAGACGGGCTTGGTATGGGCCAGTGCCCACATGAAATCACTGTCGTACAGATGCTTCTTGAGCAACTCGTCCGACGTGACGATCATTTCCAGGGGAATGGCGCCGCCCTCGGGACTGACGAAGTCGACGGTATACCCTGCTTTGCGAAATGCATCATAGGTATAGGCCAGTTCGGGAAAATTATTGCCTGCGTTAACCTTTGTACCGGGATATTGATGCACATTCGACACCACCAGCAGCACCTTGCGTGCCTGGCGCGGGGCTGCGGGCTCGCGATCTGCCGACTTGCTGACGATCTTCCAGTTGCCGGCGATCTTTTTCAACAGAAACACATCCACATAGCGGACCCCTTGTTGGGGTATGTGGATCTCGGCCTTGGCGGTGGCCACCTTGCCGCTCACATCGATCTTGATCAAGCGTCCGTGGCGCCCATTGAATTGCATTGCTTTCTCTTTGGAAAAGAGTTTGGCGTATTCGGGACCGCTCAACTCCCATTCCGCATCGTTTTTACCGTCCAGGTAAAGGCGGGAGCTTGCATAAAAGGCCTGGTTGATCTCCTCCTGTACGTTGAAGCTGGTGCCATGCAGATACAGGCGCACGGTCTCCCGGATGGCATTTTCGTCCTGGTCTACGGTTGCGGCGGTGCCGGCAGCGGTGATGCTTAACAAGCAACAGGCGAGTACCGTTCGCAATAAAAACTGAATCATGGCTATACCTTCGAATGAAGAATGACGTTTATCGGAGCAACGACCGATGCTGGTCGCTGGTGCTCGATAATTTATCGAAGTGCCGGGGAATTGATGTCGCCAAACATGATTTCAGACTCCGGAATGGCGATTCCGGAGTGGTTTTACGCGGAAATGGCCCTGGCCGCCTGGCCAGATTGGGCGCGGAAGCTGGCGGGAGTCTGGCCAGTCACTTTCTTGAAGGTCGAGTAGAAGGTGGAACTGGAATTGAACCCGCAGCGCTCGGCGACGGTATCCATGTTCAATTGCGGCTCGTCGCTCAATACCTGTTTCGCTTCGGCGATGCGGTATTCGTTGATGTAGGTAGTGAAGCTCTTGCCCAGCTTGTCGTTCAGTACCTGCGACACCTGCGCCTGCGTGCATCCCGCCCGCTTGGCAAGTTGGGCCAGGGTCAGATTCGGATTCAGATAGGATTGCTGCCCGCTCATCTGTTGTTCCAGCGCAGCGAGCACGGCAAGCGTATCTTCGTGCGCCAGGCGGTTATTCTGGTACTTCTGCCTGGGCTCGGATGGCGTCAGGCTTTCCTTTCTCAGCAGAAAGACCATGACCGCCACATGCAGCGAGAAGGTGAATGACAAGGCGCCGACAATATAAGACGTGAACGGCGTGCTCGCGTACGCCGCCAGCATGATACAGCTGCCTGCAAAGACGCTCAGCAGGAGCACGCTGCTGGTCGCCATCCGCTGTCCCTCGTTCCACCATGCGCGGCGGCTTTGCCAGAGCAGCCTGGCGGTTGCCAGCAGGTAGCCTAGCCAGAACACATGAATGGCATGGCTCGACAGGTCCCACACCGAACGGTACGCGGAATACGGAAAGGCAACGCCTATCCCGATCAGCAGGAAGGACAAGCCCAGATGCCAGCGCCATTGTTGTCCAGCAGGCCGTTGCGCGAGCCCGGCGATGAAAGCGCGCGCATAGAGATAGGTCAAGGGACCGATCAGCAGACAGGCCGACAGGCCCAGCTGGCGGAATTCGATGGCGATCGCCGGGTTGAAGTAGAGGAAGGCGGATTTGGCGGTGCGCACCCCGACGGCAAGCAGCAAGGCGCCCAGCATGCAGTCGGCCAGGCAGCGGGGCCGGCGGCTGAAAAAATAGACGGCCAGGAAAATGCCGTTGATGGCGCCAAGGGCGCTAAACAGGAACAGCAATTGGCGAGCGATCATGGGCGTGTCGTGGATGTTGGCGTCGAGCTGAAGTATAGACACAAACGGCACCGTATCGAAGTACAAGTAATACACCACGTTCCTGCACCAGCCATAAACTCCCGTTATGCCCGCCTGCCATCCTTTCATGGTTGATCCCGCTCGTTGGTATTAAACTGGTTTCACCTTCAACCATGTTCGAAAATCATGTTGAAAACTGAAACCCCGAGCCGGCGGCATCCGGATCTGGATCTGTATCCGGTGGAGCAACTGGTGGCGGCGCTGGTCGACGACCAGTTCTGGGCCGTCGAAGCCGTGCGGCTGGCGTCGCCGCAGATCGGGGCGGCCATCACGGCTGCCCTGCCCCGCATCGCTGCCGGCGGACGCCTGCTGTACGTGGGCGCTGGCACGTCGGGACGCCTGGGCGTGCTCGACAGCGTTGAATTGAATCCCACGTTTTCCTGGCCGCCCGAGCGGGCCGTCGCCATCCTGGCTGGCGGCGCGGGCGCCATGTTCACTGCCGTCGAAGGGGCGGAAGATGATTTAGCGCAAGGCGAAAAGGATTTGCTGGCCCTGCAGCCGCAAGTCAATGACGTGGCGATCCTGCTGGCCGCGTCCGGCGCCACGCCGTATGTGCTGGGTGCGCTGCTGGCCGCGCGCAAGGCCGGCGCCCTGACCATCGGCATCGCCAACAATGTGGACGCTCCCGTGGCGCACGAGGCGCACTGCGGTATCGTGCTCGATACGGGCACGGAAGTCATTTCCGGCAGCACCCGCCTGAAAGCGGGCACGGCGCAAAAAATCACCCTGAACACGATTTCCAGTGCCTTGATGGTGGGTTTGCATAAAACTTACGGAAACTTGATGGTAGACTTGAAGCCGACCAACGCCAAGCTGATCTGGCGGGCGGTGCGTCTGACCATGCATGCCACCGGCGCCAGCGAAGTGCAGGCCAGGACCGTGCTGGAGCAATGCCAATTTCACGTCAAGGTGGCAATTGTTGCCTTGATCAAAAAAATCAACACAAACCAGGCACAGGCATTGTTGGCCGGCGCGGACGGCAGTGTGCGGGCGGCACTGGCGGCGTGATCCGATGGCGCGGCATTCTTCTGTCTGGGAGACCAAGAAGGATGTATGGAGCTTGTGAAACAAACCGCCCCGGCGCGCGCGAATAAGCCGTCAAATAAGCCGTGGCTGTGGATCCCCTCCCTGTATTTCGGCCAGGGTATCCCCTATGTCGTGGTCATGACCTTGTCCGTGATCATGTACAAGAACTACGGCTTTTCCAATACGGATATCGCGCTGTATACGAGCTGGTTGTACTTGCCCTGGGTCATCAAGCCCCTGTGGTCGCCCTTCATCGACATGTACCGCACCAAGCGTTTCTGGATCGTCGGCTTGCAGCTGGTGATCGGCGCCGCGCTGGCGCTGGTGGCCCTGACGACGTCCCTGCCCCATTTTTTCCAGATCAGCCTGGCCATCTTCTGGCTGATGGCGTTCAGTTCTGCCACGCATGATATTGCCGCCGACGGCTTTTATATGCTGGGCCTGGAAGAGCACCAGCAGGCCGCCTTCGTGGGCGTGCGCAGCACGTTTTATCGCCTGGCCATGATCGCGGGCCAGGGCGGCCTCGTGTATCTGGCCGGCTATCTGACGCATGCGACGGGCAATGTGCAGCTGGCCTGGTCCGTCGTGTTCGCCATTCTGGCGGGCCTGTTCATCGCCCTCTTCCTGTACCACTATTTCATTTTGCCCAAGCCCAAGGATGACCGGCCCAGCATCCAGGATGCCGGCGTGTCTCCGCTGCAAGAGTTCGTCGCCACGTTTGCCGCCTTCTTCAAGAAGAAGGATATCCTGGTCATCCTGGGCTTTTTGCTGCTGTTCCGCCTTGGTGAGGCGCAATTGCTGAAACTGGCCGCGCCCTTCCTGCTCGACCCCGTCGCCAAGGGCGGCCTGGGCCTCAGTACCGAGGATGTGGGTCTCGTCTACGGCACCATCGGCGTGATCGCCCTGACCCTGGGCGGCTTGCTGGGCGGATTCATCATCTCTCGCTTCGGCTTGAAACGCTGCCTGTGGATCATGGTGCTGTCCGTCCACTTGCCCGACCTGGTCTTCGTCTACCTGGCCACGGCCTTGCCTAGCAGCATCTACGTGATCGCCGGTGGCATTGCGTTGGAGCAATTCGGCTATGGCTTCGGCTTCGCCTCGTACATGCTGTACATGATCATGGTGTCCGATGGCGCGCATAAAACGGCCCACTACGCCATCTGCACGGGCTTCATGGCCCTGGGCATGATGTTGCCGGGCATGGCCAGCGGCTGGATCCAGCAAATGCTCGGCTACCAAAACTTCTTCATCTGGGTGTGCATCGCCACCATTCCCGCTTTCATCATGGCCGCGCTGGTCAAGATCGATCCCGAATTCGGCAAGAAGGCCAAGGCCTGATTCTTTTGAACTGTGCGCCCGCAAGGATGGCGGGCGCACAGTAAAATGCCCCACCGATAGACCTGCGCTCCACCACTGCAAGGAATTGTTTTGTTGTCTACTTTTAAAAAACGCCTGGGCGCCAGCGCCGGCGTGCTGGCCGCGCTGGCCACCGCCACATTGCTCAGCAGCTGTACCAGCACCAAGATGCCTTCCGCCGTGACGCCAGGAGAAGCGGGCTTGCCGGCCGTGCCGCCCGTGCAGCACATCACGGGCGAAGTGCCGCCGCCGGCGCCGCGCGAGTTCCGCGCCGCCTGGGTGTCGACGGTGGCCAATATCGACTGGCCCAGCCGCAGCAATTTGCCGGTCGCCAAGCAGCAAGCGGAAGCGCTGGCTATCCTCGACCGCGCCAAGTCCTTGAATCTGAACGCGATTGTGCTGCAGGTGCGGCCCAGCGCCGACACGATTTATCCTTCGCAGCTGGAGCCGTGGTCGGAGTATCTGACCGGCAAGCAAGGCCAGCCGCCATTGCCCCTGTATGATCCGCTGGCCTTTTGGGTGGCCCAGGCGCATGCGCGCGGCCTGGAACTGCACGCCTGGTTCAATCCCTACCGGGCCCGCCACGCGACGGCCAAGTCGCCGCTGGCACGCGACAGTTTTGCGTCCACCAACCCGGCGTCCGTCAAGCAATACGGCCGCTACCTGTGGATGGACCCGGGCGATGCCGCCGCCTCCAAGCATACGACAGACGTGGTGCTGGACGTGGTGCGTCGCTACGATATCGATGGCGTGCACATCGACGATTACTTTTATCCATATCCGATCGACGCGCCTGGCGCCGGCGCCGGCGCGGAAACGGCCGCGCTGGACGCGGGCAGTGGCGGCGCCAAGCGCGAACTGCCGTTTCCCGATGAGCCTTCCTGGCAGCAATATCTGCTGGCCGGTGGTCAGCTGGACCGTGCTTCCTGGCGCCGCCAGAACGTCAACCAGCTGATTGAAGCCTTGTATACAGGCATCCACCGCGAGAAGAGCTGGGTGCGTTTCGGCATCAGCCCGTTCGGCATCGGCCGTCCGGACCGCCGGCCTGCCGGCATCGTCGGCTTCAGCCAGTACGACAAATTGTATGCGGATGCGGAACTGTGGCTGGCCAAGGGCTGGCTCGATTACCTGTCGCCGCAGCTGTACTGGCCCGTGGCGCAGGCACCGCAAGCGTTTGGCGTGCTGCTCGACTACTGGCTGGCGCAAAATCCGTATGGCCGCCACGTGTGGCCGGGTCTATATACGAGCCGGATCGACAATTCCGCCAAGTCCTTCACGCCGCAAGAGATCATCAAGCAGATCGAAGTGACGCGCACGCGCCCCGGCGCGAATGGCCAGGTGCATTTCAGCATGGTGCCGCTGATGCAGAACCGCAAGGGTGTCAGCGACCAGCTCAAGGCAACCGTGTATCAAAGCCCGGCCCTGATTCCCGCCACGCCGTGGCTGGGCAAGGAGGCGCCCGCTACGCCCGTGCTGGCCTTGCGCCGCGATTCCACCAGCCTGAACGTCAAATTGGCGGCGGGCGGCGGCAAACCCGTGGCGCAGTACGCCGTCTGGGCCCGCTACGGCGAAGACTGGCGTTTTACGGTGGTCACGGGCGTGCAAGGCGAGCTGACCCTGGTCGATGATGCCACTGGCAAAGTCAATGCGGTAGTCGTCAGCGCCGTGGACCGTCTCGGCAATGAAAGCCCCCGCGTCACCGTGCGCGAACCGTTTACGACGGTTGCCAAGTAACTTTGCCGTATCACCGGTAGTCCATAACCTGCAGGCATGAAACATGCGCAAGCTTTCATGCCTGCAAGCCCAGCTTGGCTTTACACTCATGCCATGATTTCCTTCCCTACAGCCAATAATGCAGCGCCCGTGCTGGGCCTGGGCATCGACGCGGGCGGCACGCAGACGCGCTGGGCCCTGGCCACCGTGGACGGCGCCATCGTGGCCGACGGCGCCGTGGAAGGCTTGTCTGCCTTGCAAATGAGCAGCGATGCGGGCCGCGCAGCCGTGCACGCCACGTTTACCAAGCTGTGCCGTGCCGTGCTGGCCATCGGCCAGCCCCGTGCCGTGGTGGCGGGCTTGACGGGTTTCGGCGGCGACGATGCGGCGCTGGCGCCCATGCTGGCAGAATTGCTGGCGCTGGACGCCAGCAACGTGCGCTTGGGCAACGATATCGACATCGCTTATCGCGACAGTTTTGAACCTGGACAAGGTTATCTGGTCTACGCTGGCACGGGGTCGATTGCTGCCTGGATCGATGCGGATGGCGTGTTTCACCGCGCGGGCGGGCGTGGCGTGCTGCTCGACGACGGCGGTGGCGGCTACTGGATCGCGCGCGAAGCCTTGCGCCACATCTGGCGCGGTGAAGACGAGGCGCCCGGTAGCTGGCAAGGCTCGCCCATGGCCCAGGCCGTGTTTGCGCAACTGGGCGGCAGCGACTGGTCTCTGTCGCGCGCCTTCATGTATGGCCAGGACCGGGGCGCCATCGGCCGGCTGGCCCTGGCCGTGGCCGCCAGTGCGGACGCCGACCCGCTGGCGCTGGACATCTTGCAGCGTGCGGGACAGGAACTGGCGCGCTTGGCGCTGGCCCTGACGGCGCGCTACGGTCCCCGTCCCGTGGTGCTGGCGGGCCGCGCGGCGCAATTGCACCCGGCCATCGCGGCAGCCATGCGCGCCGCTTTGCCTGTATCGTTGACGATGGAGCAAAAAGTTGCTCGTTCGCATGAGGCAGCGGCCAAGCTGGCAGCGAGGACGGCCAGCTTGTATGCTGGCAAAGACTGACTATTTTATTAACCCGAACACGGATCTTTCATGAAAAAAATCGCCCTCGCCCTGCTGGTGGCCCTGCTTTCCGCCTGTACCACGCCCGCGCCGCATCTCGACCATAGCTTGAGCGCGCGCAGCCAGAGCCCGCGCGTGAAATTCATCGTCATCCATTACACGGTCAGCGACCTACCCCGCTCGATCAAGATTCTGACGGAACAAGTGGTCAGCAGCCATTATTTGCTGACCGACACGGACAAGCCGAAGTTTTACGTGCTGGTCGACGAATCGCGCCAGGCCAATCACGCGGGTGTGAGTAATTGGAAGACGTATACACAGTTGAATGTCAGTTCGATCGGCATCGAGATTGTCAACCCAGGCTACAAGGACACGCCGGAAGGCCGCCTCTGGTATCCATTCCCGCAGGCACAGATCGATGAGCTGATTCCCCTGTTGAAAGATATCCAGGCCCGCTACAACATCGCGCCGGAAAATATCCTGGGCCACAACGAGATCGCCCCGCAGCGCAAGCAGGACCCGGGCCCGTTGTTCCCATGGCGCCAGCTGGCCGATGCGGGCCTGATCGTGTGGCCGGACGCCAACCGTGTCGCCACGCAGCGCCTCATTTTTGATCAGCAGGTGCCGGACGCCGTCTGGTTCCAGAAAAAACTGGCCCAGCATGGCTATGCCACGCCGACTACGGGCGTGTTCGACGAAGCGACGCGCAATGTGCTGATCGCTTTCCAGATGAAATACCGCAACAAGCTGTTCGACGGCACGCCCGATGGCGAAACGGCGGCCCTGCTGGAAGTGCTGACGACACCGGCCCCGGCTGTTGCAACAAAGTAGCACGACCGTTCCAGCCCATGACTTTTTCTTATATGCTGAACGTGGACGGCCCTGGTGGCCACGGCAAGGTAAAGGAATAGCTCATGCGGCTGCGTCATATCGAAGTATTTCACGCCATCATGCAAGTTGGCACCATCAGCGGTGCGGCCCAGGTGCTGCATATCTCGCAGCCGGCCGTGACCAAGGTCTTGCAGCACTGCGAGTTGCAACTGGGCATGCCGCTATTCGAGCGCGTGCGGGGCAAGCTGTATCCGAAGCCCGAGGCGCACCGTTTGTTTGTCGAGACGGAAAAACTCAACCGCGATTTATTGGGCATCCGCCGCCTGGCAGCCAGCCTGAAGGGCCATGCGGTGGAAACCATCCGCCTGGTGTCCACGCCGACGATCGCCATCAGCGTCTTGCCGTTCGCCATGACGGAGTGGCGGCGCGACTTTCCCCATACGCGTTGCCAGCTGGCTACCCACCACACGGGCGAGATCGTTAATACCCTGCGTCTGGGTGAAGCGGACCTGGCCGTGTCGCTGCAAGACCCGCGTCATCCGGGCATCGTGGCCGAACCGATTGCGCAAGGCGTCATGACGGTGATCGCGCCTGCCGGCACCTGGCATGCGGCCGATTGCGGCACGCCGTTGACGGCGCATGGCCTCAATGGCGAGCTGATCGGCCATGCGGACAACGATCCGCTGGGCGAACTGGTGGTGGCCGCCTGCGAGGCGCAGGACATTCACCCCGTGTTTTCCACCGTGGTGCAGACCTATCAAATTGCCCGTTCCCTGGTGGAAGCGGGCGCCGGCATGGCCGTGGTCGACCCATTCACGGCTGCGTCCGGTTCACCCGAGCGGTTGCAGCGCCGGCCTTGGGCGCCCACGATACCGATTCAACTGTATTTATTGACGGCGAGCCACTCGCCACTGTCGCATGGCGCGCGGCGCCTGGCCGACAGCATCGGCGTGGCGGCACGCAATTGCCTGGAAAGAGGAGTCTGATGTCTGTTGCAAGTTTGCAATTGGAAGCGGTCGGCAGCGATCCGCAATTTCGCCACCTGAGCAGCATCGCTGGCATTGCCATCGATTTGCGCTACGCCACGCCCGACAATTTCGTGGGCCGCGACTTATACAGCCCCATCGATTGCGCCTGGCTGCACCGCGATGCGGCTGCCGCGCTGGAACAGGCCGTGGCCTGGCTGAGGCAGCATCGCCCCGATCATCATTTATTGGTGCTCGACGCCTTGCGTCCGCAGCGGGTGCAGCAGCAATTGTGGGACGCGCTGCAGGGAACGGAGCTGCTTGGCTATATCGCGGAACCGTCGCGCGGTTCGATTCACTCGTTCGGCATGGCGCTCGACATCACCATCGTGGGCCCCGACGGACAGGAGCTGGATATGGGCACGGGTTTTGACGACCTGAGTGAGCGCTCGCACCCGGCACTGGAGCTGGCTTTGCTGGAAAAGGGGGAAATTACGGAGGAGCAAGTAGCGCATCGCCGATTGCTGCGCGACGCCATGTTTCAGGCGGGCTTCTTTGGCATCAACAGCGAATGGTGGCATTTCGATTGCGGCGACCGGGTGCTGGTGCGCCAGACCTACACCCGGGTACTCTGATCAGAAGACCTGTAAACCTTTCAGCATCACGATCAGGATCAGCACGGGCGAGACAAAGCGCAGCAGGAACAGCAGCACATGCGCCAAGGTTTTATTTTGCAACTGGCCGTGATTGCTGATCGCTTCGATGAAATGCTGCTTGCCCCAGGCCCAGCCTGTAAACAAGGCAATCGCAATGCCGCCCACGGGAAGGAAGATATTCGACGAGACAAAGTCGAACAGATCAAACATATTCAAATTGAACAGCTTGAAATCGGCCAGGCTGCTGTTACTGAGGGCGCACACGGAACCGAGCACGGCCAGCAGCAGCATGGTCACGATGGTGGACTTGGTGCGCGTCCAACCGAAGCGTTCATGGAAAATTACCACGGGCACTTCCATCAGCGACAGCATCGCGCCCGTGGCGGCCACGGCGGCCAGGATGAAGAACACCACCATCAAAGCTTGTCCCATGGGAATTTGCGAAAACACGGCGGGGATGGTGATGAACACCAGCGACGGCCCCGCACTGGGGGCGAAGCCAAACGTGAACACAGCGGGAAAGATGGCGATGCCGGCCAGCATTGATACACCAAGGTCGGCCGCCATCACGCGCAAGGTGGTCACGGGGATATTCTGGTCATCACGGAAATAGCTGCCGTAGGTCATCATCGTGCCCATGCCGACAGACAATTTGAAGAAGGCCAGGCCCATGGCCGTCAGCACGACGGACGCCGTCAGCTTGGAAAAATCGGGACGGAACAGAAACGCCAGGCCTTCGCCCGCTTTATCGAGCGACAGGCTGACCGCACAGAGCAGCAACAGCAGCAGGAACAGCAGCGGCATCAGTTTCTTGGCGATCGCTTCGATGCCCTTGGTTACGCCCAGCATCAAGATGCCGCCAATAAATAGCAGCACGCCCCATTGCCAGAACAGCGATTGCCAAGGATTGCTGATCAGGGAGGCGAAGGCCGCTTCCGTCACCAGCTTGTCGCTGCTGAGGATGGAGCCGTCGATGGCCTTGGCGATATAGGCAAACACCCAGCCCACCACTTCCGAATAGAACGCGACGATCAGGAAGGCGGCGACCATGCCGATGACGCCGACCAGCCACCAGGGCTTGCCCTTCGGTGCCAGCTGTTCCATGGTGGAAATCGGATTGACCTTGGCGCGGCGCCCCAGGGTGATTTCCGCGATCATCACGGGCAGTCCTACTAATAAGGTAGCGAGCAGATAGATGAGCAGGAAGCCGGCGCCGCCATTGGCACCCGTCAGGTATGGGAATTTCCAGATATTGCCGAGACCGACTGCGGAACCGAGGGTGGCGGCGAGCACGCCGAAGCCAGTGGTAAAGCCAGCTCGTTTCAGGGTCAGGCCTGATCCTTGAGCTTGTTGTTTCATGGTGAATCTTCTATGGATGGACGCGGATTTGCGCTGAGGGGGCGAAATTGTAGCAGCTGGCCGCAAATACCCCGGAAAAGCCTTGCTTCTACAGGGGCGCTTTGCTATAGTTCGCCTCCCCAACGAGACGCACTAGTTTGCGGCACAAAAGGGACAGTCTTCCGGGGCTGGGTAGTAAAAAGAAGGAGTTGACGATTGTGCTGAAATGCTTCATACTCTTCCTTCTTCGCAGCTGACAAACACAACGCTTTGTCGATAGCGCGAAAGCAGTAACCGAATACAGTTCTTTAACAATTAACAGTCGATAAGTGTGGACATTTGATGTCAGTGCAGCAGCGATCTTCGGATTGCTGTAATACTTAAAATATCAAATGTTCACAAGAAATAATGAAATAGGATACTTCTTCGGAAGTAGCCTGTCAGTTTTTTGAGTGAGCGACCCATCAGCAATGATGGTGCCGGTAAAACGGCAAAGTAACAGAGATTAAACTGAAGAGTTTGATCCTGGCTCAGATTGAACGCTGGCGGCATGCCTTACACATGCAAGTCGAACGGCAGCACGGAGCTTGCTCTGGTGGCGAGTGGCGAACGGGTG
>NZ_WFLI01000044.1 GCF_009208555.1 Janthinobacterium violaceinigrum
CCTGCTGCCGCGCCGCTGCCACCACCGGCGGCCGCGGCGGCTGCCGCTACAGCGGCCGCCGCGCCCAGGGCGCCGGCATTGCCCGTATCGGCGCTTCCCGTGACGTCGACGACATTTTCAGGCGGCATGCTTTGGCTGGCATCGGTCCCTTGTACCAGTTCATCTTCGTCATATTGCTTGCGGTCGCCGTTTTTCGGCTTGGCGGCTTTTTTTGCGGGCGTCGCGATCTGGGCGCCAACGCCTTCGGCATTGACGGGAACTTGTGCTGGATTTGGGGTGGTGGCCATTTTAAAGTCTCCGGAAGAGGTTGGATATTCGTTCAATTTTTTAAGATATTAAAAAATCAATAATGTATTTCGTTTCCTTGGTTACTCCGGCGTGGCTTGGGCCGTGGTCGAACTCTGGTGTTGCCGATGCTGATAGTGGCAAGTAAAACATAATTGGAAAAAAATCGCTGGCGCAAAAGAGTGCTTCATCCCCGATATTAAAAATGCTAATTTTGCATTTGTTTTGCATGGCGATTATTTCTCGTCTTTTGTTTCGCCCGTAACTGGCTTGTTTTGCGATACATACTGGCAGGATGGCATATTTACTGGATGTCCGCGCCTGCCCTCACTCTGATGGTAGTTTCAATTTTGAAACTTTCAATTTCATTTTGATCACTTTCCACGACTCTATTCTGTCAAGCTTTGCGCAAGTGAATAATCACGGATTGTCACGAAACAGGGCTTTCCGGATGAATCTGCTGCCATGCGCCAGCATTTCTGCGCCTTTCATCTCAAAAATCGTCTCGCTATCGATTTGCTAGTTGTTGTTTTTTTGTCCGGTGATTATCAAATTTGATTGGTAATAAAATACGATAGGAATAATTATTTGTAATTTTTATATCTAATTAACACTATCGAATGAATAGTCTTTATTTGGTGTTGGGATCTGTTAATAATCACTATCAGCACGGTAGTTATTATTTCCAGCGCCGCAGCGGGGCCAAAATGCAAAACGCCCCGGCGGGCGGGGCGTTTTTTCGGGGCGGCGATATGGTGCGGTCAGCCTTCTTCGCGCCAGCGGCGTAGGCGGATGGCGGCGTAGAGCATCGCCCCGCCGGCCGCCGCACCGAGCCAGGCGGCTGGCAAGGCCAGGCTGGACCAGGAATTGCTGAACACATTGATGCGCATCATGTGCGATCCCCCTTCTGCCAGCGCGTGCGTTTGCGGCAGCAGTCCCGGTTCGAACAGATACCAGCTGCCGGGAAGGGTGCCCAGCAGGGCGCGTCCGATGACATTCATCTGTATCCAGCTGACGTCGCTTTCCGTCTGCGTCAGCTTGCCGGCCCAGACCGTCAGGATGAGCAGCAGCAGGGGCAGGCCGACTGCCCACAGGAAGACTTTCGACCTGGCCCAGCTCGAGACCATCAGCAGCCAGCCCACCGTCGGCAAGGCCCACAGGCAATACACGGGCAGCAAGCCGAACACGCGCAGCGGTCCCAGGTACAGGCCAGGGGAAGCGAGCAGCTCGGCAAACACGTGGATGCCGTTGACCGCCAGCACGCCGCTCAGGATGAGGACCAGCGCCAGCGAAGTGAGGCTGGCGGCGGCCGCCACGATCAGCGGCGCGACCAGCAGGGCGATGGCCGCTTTCGACAGCACCGTCTGCGCGTCCGAGATGGGCAGCGATTTCCAGAACAGCACGCTGCGGTCGCGGCGGTCGTCATGCAGGGCGCTCAGGCAATAGAAAAACACGAGAAAGCCCAGCGCCAGGAACAGCGGCGCGGCCGCGTACGTGTAGTTGTTGGCGACGGCGTCGATGATGTCCGTGCGGCGCGGGCCGAAGGTGCGGGTGTTGAAGATGGCGCTCCACGACACCTCCTCGCCATTGACGATCAGCGCCGTGTGCATCTTGGTCCTGGCGACGGTTGCCGCCGCCATCAGGGAACCCAGCACCGTCATGACGATGCCGATCAGGGCCGGGGTCCACACCAGCATGCCCTTGTGTTCCCACAGTTCGCGCCGGAGCAGCCATTGCAGCTTGTTTGCAGGGGAAATACTCATTGGTACGATCCTTTCATGGTCGCGACAAACAGGTCAGCCAGGCTGGGCGTGCGTACTTCGCCCAGGGCGGCCAGCTGGGTGCGGGCGACGCCGTCGAACAGCATCACGGACTTGCCGAAGACGCTGCGTTCGCTGATGGGCTGCAGGGCGCGCGCCGGATTGACGTGCTGCGGGCCGACCATCACCTCGATATAGCGCTCGCCCACTTCTTCCATGGTCGAGGCCAGCACGATCTTGCCGTCGCGAATGAACATCAGGTCGCTGAGGATGTGCTCCACTTCCTCGATCTGGTGCGTGGTGATGACGATGGTCTTGTTTTCATCGAAATAGTCTTCCAGCAGGTTCTGGTAGAACTGCTTGCGGTACAGGATATCGAGGCCCAGGGTCGGCTCGTCGAGCACCAGCAGCCTGGCGTCGATGGCCATCACCAGCGCCAGGTGCAGCTGCACCACCATGCCTTTCGACATGGCCTTGACCTTCATCGCCGGTGCCAGCCTGGTGTGGGCCAGATAGCGTTCGGCCTTGCTGCGGTCGAAACGCGGATGCACGCCGGCAACGAAATCGATGGCGTCGCGCACGCGCAGCCAGCCCGGCAGGATGGCCACGTCGGCGATGAAGCACACGTCGTCCATCAGCGCATCGCGCTGCACGCGGGGATCGCGGCCCAGCACCGACAGGTCGCCTTCGAAGCCCGTCAGGCCCAGGATGGCTTTCAGGGTGGTGGTCTTGCCGGAACCGTTAGGCCCGATCAAGCCCACGATGCGCCCCGGCGCGATGTCGAAGCTGATGCCGTCGATGGCCACCTGCTTGCCATACTGCTTGCGCAGGCCGCGCGCGCTGATGACGCTGTCCTTGTTCAATGCATTCATGCGCTCTCTCCGTGTGCGCCGTTGTCGCGGCTCGCTTGCAGCAGTTGATCGAGGTTCAGGCCCAGTTGCGTGATGCGTTCCAGCATCGCTGGCCATTCTTCGCGCATGAAGCGCTCGCGTTCACTGGCCAGCAATTTATCGCGGGCGCCATCCAAGACATACATACCGAGTCCTCTGCGTTTTTCCACCAGGGCATCGTCGACCAGTTCCTGGTAGGCGCGCGAGACCGTGATGGGATTCAATTGGTAGTCGGCCGCCACCTGGCGCACCGAAGGCAAGGCGTCGCCGGACTGCAGCACGCCATCGAGCATCATGCCCACCACCCTGGCCTTGAGCTGGCGGTAGATGGGGCTATTGTCGTTCCATTCCGCGCTCATGGGATGCGCTCCGACAAGGGCGGGGCGGGGCGGCGCATAAAAAGTGCTGTAGGCATCGAAGCTCCGTGGTGTATTGAGTTGGTGTTGTAGTTAACTATAACAGTGAAAAAATAAATGTCAACATTTTCATTTTTTATATCCACGGGGAAACTATAATGTTGCGTGTTTGAAAATCCTACTTGATAACTTTTGGCGGACACCGCCGTCAGTCACGATGAAAGCAGAAATGATAAGTTGCTTTGGAGAAGTGCAAAACCTGTTCAGACGCGCCGGCTGCGGCGCTGCCCTGCTGGCCCTGCTGAGCGCCTGCGGCGGCGGTTCCAGCGATGCCGGCGCACCCACGGCGCCCACCGTGCCGGTGACCGAAGCACCAAGCTATCTGGTGGGCGGCACGGTCAGCGGCCTGGTGCCTGGCACCCAGGTGGTGCTGGCAAACGGGGCGGAAAAATTGACCGTGACGGCCAATGGCGCATTCCGTTTTGCGGGAAAACTGGCGCCGGGCGCCAGCTATGAAGGCAAGATCGACAGCACCTCGGAAGGCCTGGGATGCATCATGGCGAATGCGGCGGCGACGGTGGGCAATGCGGACGTCAATACGCTCGCCGTGCGCTGCCTGCCCGTCGTGCTGGCGGGCGTGCAGGAGAAAATCCAGAATGTGTCCGGCATGGTGCAGGATAAGGCTGGCAACTATTACGTCGCCGATGCTGTCCGGCAAGTCATCCATAAAGTCACGCCTGCCGGCGCCTCGAGCGTGTATGCGGGCATTTCGGGCAAGCCAGGCGCGGACGATGGCGCCGCAGCCGCAGCCACTTTTCACATGAGTATCGGTCTTTCGATCCTGGCCATCGACCGTGCAGAGAATCTGTATCTCTTCGATAACTGCAATGCGCTCTTGCGCAAGATTACGCCGGCTGGCGTGGTCAGCACGGTGGCGGGTCAGCGCAGCGCAGCCTGCGATTGGGCAAGTCCCGATGCCGTGGTCGCCGATGGGCAGGGGGCGCAGGCGCAATTCGCCTGGACCACAGGCATGGCCATGGATAGCAATGGCGATGTCCTGCTTGCCGATTCAATGGGCCAAAGCATACGCAGGGTGACGCCCGGTGGCCTGGTCAGTTCCGAGAAGCTGGTCGATGGCAGGGGCGGGCGGGTATACCTATCGCAACTGGCGGTCGATGCCAATGGCACCATCTACTTCAGTGAAGGCGCTGGCAGCCGGCTATTCCGCTTGCAGCAGGGCGTGGCCGTCGTGGTTGCGGGAAACAACAAGCGCGTGAGCGTGGACGGCAAGGGCACCGCCGCCAGTTTTACTAACATCCGCGGCATGGTGACCGACCGTGACGGTAATGTGCTGCTGGCCGATACGGCCTCGCTGCGCAAGGTGACACCGGATGGCAACGTGACGACTTTGGTGGGCGGGGCGGTGACCGATGCGGCAGGCGCATCCGCCGGCTGGACGAGCCTCGGTTCGCTGTTGCTGGAGTCTTCAGGCAGCATCATGGTCCACGATGCCAGCAAGCACCGTTTGAACAGGTTTGACACGGCAAAGGTGTTGTCCGTCATGCCTATCATGCCGGGCAACAGGGGAGTGACCGAAGCGGTGGGTGGGGCCGCCCGTGTGGGATACGTGGGCAACTCGGGCATGTGCAGCGATCCTGCCGGCAATGTCTATCTGCTCGATATCGCCAACAAGGTGTTGCGCCGTGTCACGCCGGACGGCACATTCAGCGTCTACGCGGGCATTGCGGGCCAGGCCGGCAGCAATGACGGGCCGCGCGCAAGCGCGACCATGCTTGGTCCTGTCGCCATCGCCTGCGACCAGGATGGCGCCGTGTATTTTGCCGACAAGGCAGCGGTGGGTACCGCATTCAACTTGCGCAAGATCGGCAAGGATGGCCAGGTATCCACGCAAGAAGCTTTGCCTGCCGGCAGCGGCAAGCCCTTGCAATATCGGCTGGCGATCGACAAGGATGGCTATATGGCCTGGCTGGGCTGGGGCCGCGATGGCATCTTCCGCCGCCCTCCCGGTGGAACGTTCTCGGCGTTCCTGTCATTCGAAGCCGTGACGCGCTCGCTGGGCGAGACGGATGCCAATTGGGAGCTCATGGACCCGAACAGCCTGGTTTTTGACAGCAAGGGCAATCTGTATTTTGATGATAATGTGCATCAAGTCGTCTTCAAGGTCGACCGTGCAGGCAAGGCTGGCGTTTTTGCCGGAACCCTGAACAAGGGCAGCGGCGGCGATGGCCCGCCAGGCACCGGTGGCTTGTCCTTTTCCGGCATACCCAGTCTGGCTGTCGATGCGCGCGATCATCTGTATCTGAGCGGCCAGGGCTGGCTGCGCAAGATCGATACGGCTGGCGTCATTTCCACCCCAGCATTGGCATGGGGCCATCCGGACATCGGTATCCTTGCCTTCGGCAACGGTACCCTGTACGGCTTCACGAACCAGGCGGTGTTGCAGACGCCCGTACCCTAGGCGGTGATCCGCGCCTGCAAGTCCAGCGCATTGCACAGGGCGGCGCCCGCCGCCGTATTGTCGAAGATGCACCAGCTGTTCACTGGCGCCCGCGCGGCCAATTCATTGGCCAGGGCCGCCAGGTAGGCGGCAGGATAGTCCGAGTAGTAAATCCGCGGGCTGCCGTGCAGGCGCACGTAGGCGGCCTCCGTGGTCGGCACGTGTGGGCCCGGCTGGCCGGCGGGCGGATCGGCGCGCACGCGCGTAATGGTCTGCTGCACGAGCAGCTCGGTCGCGTCCGTTTCGAACCAGCTGGGATGGCGCGCCTCGCAAGCGAGCATGCCGTCGAAGCGCTGGCGCAGGACCTGAAAAAACTGCGCGGCCACGTCCGCCTCGAAACGCAGGCTGGGCGGCAGCTGCACCAGCACGCAGCCCAGTTTATTCCCCAGTTGTAAGACTTCCCCCGCAAAGCGATCCAGTTCCGCTTCGCCGTCGCGCAAGCGCCGTTCATGCGTGATACTGCGTGGCAATTTCACGCTGAAGCGGAAGTGCTCGGGAGTGCTGGCGGCCCAGCGCGCGTAGGTGGCGGGCTGGTGCGGGCGGTAGAACGCGCTGTTGATTTCCACGCAGGGCAAGACGCACGCATAGCGCTGCAGATGGCTGCCATCGAGGGGGAAGCGGCTGGCGGCGGCGCTGGAAATGCTCCAGCCGGCCGTGCCGATGTAATGGGTGTGCATGCTGCCATTACAGCAAGACCAGGCGGGCGCGGCTATCGGACAAACGCCCGTGGCGCGGTCGGCGCGCGCCTAGTCGATGATGTCGCCGTTCAAGTCATGGCGCGTGATGTTGCCGCGCGCATCGATGGCGATCCAGCCGCCGCGCGGCTGTGCGGGTGCCGTCACGTCGCATTCCCAGTCGGGCAGGACATAGCGCAAGGTATTGTCGACCTTATGCAGGGCAGGGCGGTGCGTATGGCCGTGGATCATCACGGTGCTCGCATGTTCGGCAAACACTTGCGCGACGGCATCGGGCGTGACATCCATGATGTCCATGGCTTTCTCGCCATTGTGCTCGCGGCTGCTCTGACGCAAACCGTCGATGATGGCCTTGCGCTGCGCCAGCGGCATGGACAGGAACTGTTTTTGCCAGGCGGGCTGCCGCACCATGGCGCGAAACTCCATGTATTTGACGTCTTTCGTGCATTCGGCATCGCCATGCAGCAAGACGATGCGCCGGCCGGCAATCGTGGCCACATGGGGTTCGCTGAGCAGGGTGGCGCCGGCGGCGGCCGCAAAGCCGGAGCCGACGAGAAAGTCGCGGTTGCCGGCGATCCAGTAGACGTGCACGCCCGCATCGCTGACGGCGCGGATGGCGGCCGTCATGCGCGCATTGAACGGGTCTTCCAGGTCATCGTCGCCGGCCCAGTATTCGAACAGGTCGCCTAATAGATACAGCGCTTGCGCATATTGCGCATGGTGTTCCAGGAAAGAAAGAAACGCCGCGCTGGTGCGCGGGTGCGAGCGCTGCAGATGCAGGTCGGATATGAAGAGTGCGGCAGGCATTGTCATCGTTCAACGCTCCCAAAAAGTGATGTGCATGGAGAGGCGCAAACGCTGCAATGCCTGTTATTCATGATGCCAGAGCCGAATTAAGCGGCTTCTACCTTCTCGATGATGACGTCGGTCACTGGCACATCGGCGAACATGCCGGCGCGCGAGGTTTTCACGGCGCGGATGGCGTCGACGACTTCTTTGCCGTCCGTCACTTTACCGAACACGGCGTAGCCCCAGCCGTCCTGGCCTGGATAGTCGAGGAAGCTGTTGTTCTGGATGTTGATGAAGAACTGGGCCGATGCCGAGTGCGGGTCCGACGTGCGGGCCATAGCCAGGGTGTAGGTATCGTTTTTCAGGCCGTTCTTGGCTTCGTTTTCCACGGTGGTGTCGGCCGGCTTTTGTTTCATGCCTGGCTCGAAACCGCCGCCCTGGATCATGAAGCCGTCGATGACGCGGTGGAAGATCGTGTTGTCGTAGTGGCCGGCTTTCATGTAGGCGAGGAAGTTGGCAACCGTTTTCGGCGCTTTGTCGGCGTCCAGTTCAGCGGTGATCTTGCCCAGATTGGTGGTGATGATGACGGAGGTCATGATGATCCTTAATAAATTGGATGAAAAGTTGATTTGGGCCGTGGCATGCCACGGCGGCATGCGGAGACCGCAAAAACGCTATTTTACAGTTTTGCGGGCGCCGCCTTGAGTAAAGTCGCCGATTCGATCACCACGGGGGTGACGGGCACGTTCTGGTGTGGTCCCTTGTCCGCGACGGGCACGGCCTTGATCTTGTCGACCACGTCCATGCCGCTGACGACCTTGCCGAACACCGTGTAGCCGAAGCCGTCGCGGCCAGGGTAGTCGAGCGCACCGTTGTTGTTGACGTTGATGAAGAATTGCGACGTGGCAGAATGCGGGTCGCCCGTGCGCGCCATGGCGATGCTGTAGGTGACGTTTTGCAAGCCGTTCTGTGCTTCATTCTTGATCGGCGCCTTGGTGGCTTTCTGTTTCATGTTCTTGTCGAAGCCGCCGCCCTGTATCATGAAGCCGTCGATGACGCGGTGAAACACGGTGCCCTTGTAATAGCCGCTTTTGACGTATTGCAAGAAATTGGCCACGCTGTGCGGGGCTTTTTCCTGGTCCAGTTCCAGCACGATCTCGCCCATATTCGTTTTCAGGGCCACGTGCGGCGTGGGATCGGGGGCGGCCGATGGAGCGGCAGGCGTTGCCGCCACGACGGCGCCGCCCAGGGTCAGGCCGGCAAACAGGGTGCAGAAGCGGGCCAGGAAAGACAGGCGTTTCGATTTGATTTCTTGCATGAAGGCGTCCTTAATCGTTATTTTTCTCTAAACTTGCTTTAATTGTAAATAAGTGAAAATTCGGTTGAACATCGTAAAAACCTGATTCATATCGGGCCAGTATGGTTTTTATCAATGTTATACTTGACCGCTAACGCCCCAATTCTAACAAACAAGAACAACAATATAGCGGGTCGACCAGTCTTCGGCGCACACGGCAGTTCAGTGGCGCGGCACCCCCGGTGTCCGCGCCTGTCTGTCGTTTTGCCAGGCTGGCGGCCGCTCCACTTGCAAAGTACGATGAGCAATCTAAAGATTTACAACACCCTGGCTCGCGAGAAGCAGGTATTCGTCCCGATGGAAGCGGGCAAGGTACGCATGTACGTCTGCGGCATGACCATCTACGATTATTGCCATATCGGCCATGCTCGCATGATGATGGCGTTCGATGTCATCTACCGCTGGCTGAAGGCGTCCGGTTTCGACGTCACCTATGTGCGCAACATTACGGACATCGACGACAAGATCATCCGCCGCGCCGTGGAAAACGGCGAGACGATTTCCCAGCTGACGACGCGTTTCACCCGCTACATGGATGAAGACACGGCCGCGCTGGGCATCTTGACGCCCGACCACACGCCGCGCGCCACCGAATACGTGCCGCAGATGCTGAGCCTCATCGAGCAGCTGGAAGCGAAGGACCTCGCTTACCAGGGCGCGGATGGCGACGTGAACTATGCCGTGCGCAATTTCCCCAATTACGGCAAGCTGTCGGGCAAGTCGCTCGACGACCTGCGCGCGGGCGAGCGTGTCGACGTCAACACGGGCAAGCGCGATCCGCTCGACTTCGTGCTGTGGAAGTCGTCGAAGGAGTCGGAGCCGGAAGAAGTCAAATGGGATTCGAAGTGGGGCCGTGGCCGCCCGGGCTGGCATATCGAGTGCTCGGCCATGTCGTGCGCCCTGCTCGGCGAACAGTTCGACATCCATGGCGGCGGCGCGGATTTGCAATTTCCGCACCACGAAAACGAGATCGCCCAATCCGAAGGCGCATTCGGCCACACCAGCGTCAATTACTGGATCCATAACGGCTTCGTGCGCCTGGACAATGAAAAAATGTCCAAGTCGCTCGGCAACTTCTTCACGATCCGCGAAGTGCTGCAAAAGTTCGATGCCGAAGTGATCCGCTTCTTCATCCTGCGCGCGCACTACCGCAGCCCCCTGAATTACTCGGACGTGCACCTCGACGATGCGCGCCTGTCCCTGACGCGCCTGTACACGGCGCTGGCCGACGTGGCCGTGGAAGAGGGCGCCATCGACTGGAGCGAAGCCCATGCCGTGCGCGTGCGCGAAGCCATGGACGACGATTTCAATACGCCGCTGGCCGTGGCCGCCCTGTTCGACCTGGCGACGGAAGTGAACAAGAGCAAGTCGCCGGCGCTGGCGCGTCAATTGAAGGGCCTGGCAAGCGTATTCGGCTTGCTCGAGCGTACGCCGCAGCAATTCCTGCAAGCGACGGTCGGCGCCGCTGGCGGCCAGGACGAGGCAGCGGGCATCGAAGCGGCCATCGCGGCGCGCAGCGCGGCGAAAAAGGCGCGCGACTTTGCGCAGTCCGACAAGATCCGCGCTGAACTGCTGGCGGCAGGCATTATTCTCGAAGACAAGCCTGACGGCTCGACCAACTGGCGCCGCGCATGATGCCAACGTCCAGGGAAAACGGGGAAGCGCCGGTAGCGGTGCAGGTGATCCAGGTGCCGCACTACTGGGAAGAGGCGAAGATCGAGCTGATGAAGCGCGACCGCATCATGAAAAAGCTCATCCCGCAATTTGGCGACCTGCACCTGGTCGGCCACAGCGACCCGTTTACCACCCTGGCCCGTTCGCTGGTGGGTCAGCAGATCACGCCCAAGGCAGCCGATGCCGCCTGGAAAAAGCTGCTGCTGGCTTGCCCGAAATGCACGCCGTCGCAAGTGTTGAAGGCGGGCGCCGAACAACTGGCCGCCTGCGGCTTGTCCAAACGCAAGACCGAATACATCCTCGACCTGGCCGACCATTTCAAGGCCAAGCGCGTGCATGCGAGCCAGTGGGACCAGATGGATGACGAAGCCGTCATCGCCGAACTGGTGCAGATCCGCGGCATCGGGCGCTGGACAGCCGAGATGTTTTTGATATTTAATTTGCTGCGACCGAATGTCTTGCCGCTCGACGACCCCGGTTTGATCCAGGGCATCAGCGTCAATTACTTCTCCGGCGAACCTGTTTCCCGCAGCGATGCGCGCGAAGTTTCCGCCAATTGGGAACCGTGGCGCACCGTGGCGACGTGGTATTTGTGGCGCAGTCTCGACCCTGCAGCCGCCCCTGCCGCACCCGATGCAGCCCCCGGCGCACCAGCCGGTACGGTAAAATAAACATAGATGACGCCGCGCGCCCTGGCGCCGTGGCCGGTAAAACCTGGAGGTACAATGACTAAAACGACTTTCCTCAATTTTGAACAGCCGATCGCGGAACTCGATTCCAAGATCGAAGAGTTGCGCTTCGTGCAAGACGATTCGGCCGTCGACATCTCGGAAGAGATCGACCGCCTGGCCAAGAAGAGCCAGCAGCTGACCAAGGATATCTACGCCAAGCTGACGCCTTGGCAAGTGGCGCAGATCGCGCGCCACCCGCAGCGCCCCTACACCATGGATTATGTGAATGAAATCTTTACCGATTTCCACGAATTGCATGGCGACCGCAGCTACGCGGACGACCTGTCCGTCGTGGGCGGCCTGGCCCGCTTCAACGGCCAGCCGTGCATGGTCATCGGCCACCAGAAGGGTCGCGACACGAAAGAGCGCGCCATGCGCAATTTCGGCATGCCGAAACCGGAAGGCTACCGCAAGGCCATGCGCCTGATGAAAGTGGCGGAAAAGTTCAACTTGCCCATCTTCACCTTCGTCGATACGCCAGGCGCCTTCCCCGGCATCGATGCGGAAGAGCGCGGCCAGTCCGAAGCGATCGGCCACAACCTGTACGTGATGGCGGAACTGAAAGTGCCGCTGATCGCCACCATCATCGGTGAAGGCGGTTCCGGCGGCGCGCTGGCCATTGCCGTGGGCGATGCCGTGCTGATGCTGCAATACTCGACCTACGCCGTGATTTCGCCCGAAGGCTGCGCCTCCATCCTGTGGAAGAGCGCCGAGCGCGCCTCCGACGCGGCTGAAGCGCTGGGCCTGACGGCGCACCGCCTGAAAGCCATGGGTCTGATCGACAAGATCATCAACGAACCGCTGGGCGGCGCCCACCGCGATCCGAAACAGATGGCGACCTTGCTGAAACGCGCACTGGCCGACACCCTGCGCCAGTTCCACGGCATGAAAACCAAGGACCTGCTGGCCGCGCGCCACGAGAAGCTGCTGAGCTACGGCAAGTTCAAGGAAACCACGCCGAGCGAGTAATTTATTTCAACCCAACGGCAGAGTCTGGGGTCAGACCCTCAGGGTCTGACCCCGGCTTTTTAAGGTCTTGGGTAAAACAACACCAGGGACAGTCCGCTAAACGACACCATCCGTTTAGCAGCCTGTCCCTCTTTGCATTCCCGGAGTCCGAATTGAAAAAGCAACAAACCGCCACCGTGCCCGATATCTTTGCCCGCGCGCTGGACGCCTGTGCGCTGCCAGCCGGCAGTCCCGTTGGCATTGCCCTGAGCGGCGGCCTCGATTCCGCGGCCTTGCTGCACCTGGCGCGTGCCTGGGCGCAAGAGCAGGGCGCAACCCTGCACGCCTTCCACGTGCATCACGGCCTGAGCCCGAATGCCGATGCCTGGCTGGCCCACTGCGAGCACGCGTGCGCGGGCCTGGGCATCGCCTTCGAGGCACGCAAGGTCACGCTGGAAAAGAATGCGAAGACGGGCACGGAAGAGGCGGCCCGCAAGCGCCGCTACGCAGCCCTGGGCGAGCTGTGCGCTACGCATGGCGTGCGCCTGCTGCTGACGGCCCACCACCAGGATGACCAGGCTGAAACGGTGCTGCTGCAATTGCTGCGCGGCTCGGGCACGGCGGGCCTGTCCGGCATGGACGGCGCCAACAGCGCGCCCGAACTGCTGGGCAATCCGGACCTGGTGATGGCGCGTCCTTTGCTGTCCGTGTCGCGCCGGCAGCTCGAAACGTATGTGGCGAAACATGCGATCGCGCACATCCACGACGAATCGAACGACGATCCCCGCTTTGCCCGCAATGCCCTGCGGCACCAGGTGATGCCCGTGCTGGCGCAGGCGTTTCCCGGTTTCCAGGAGCGCTTTGCCCGCAGCGCCCAGCATGCACAATCGGCGCAGCGCCTGCTGACGGAACTGGCGACGCAGGACCTGGCCGCATGTCTCGACGGTGATTGCATCGAGCTGGCGAAGTTGCGCGCACTGAGCGCGGACCGCTGCTACAACCTGCTGCGCCACTGGTTCGGCACGCGCGGCCTGCGCATGCCGTCGACGGCGTGGCTGGCGGAAATGCTGGCGCAATTGCTGGAAGCGCGGCCCGATGCGCAGCTGCTGGTCACGCATCCCGAATGCCACGTGCGGCGCCACCGCGACCGGCTGTACCTGACGGCCAAGCTCGATGACCTGGCCGGCATGCGCGACAAAAGCGATGCGGGCATTCCGGGCCTGGAAAAAGCCAGCCAGCAGTTTGCATGGAAAGGCGAGGCCAGCCTGGCGTTTCCCGCGTATGGCGGCGTGCTGCATTTCGATGCGGTGGAAGCGGGCGGGCAAGGCATCGATATTGCCTGGTTGCAATCTCAAACTTTGAGCATCGATTTCCGCCAGGGCGGCGAGCGCCTGAAGCTGGCCCTGAACCGTCCCACCAAGAGCTTGAAATACCATTACCAGGCGTTTGACGTGCCCGCCTGGGAACGCGAACGCCTGCCCCTTGTCTGTGCGGCGCAACAATTGCTGTATGCCGCTGGTATTGGCCTCGACTGTCATTGCCTGAGCTTGCTGGATCGTCCCCGCATCACCCTGCGCTGGCAGTCCTGCTGAGCGCAGGAGCCGCCGCCACGGCCACTCCCAAGGTGGCCGGCGGACGGCTGTACAAGCCAGCTGGACTGCATGGATTGGTTATTTCCATATGCGCAATCGGTATGAGCTAATGCGCTTTTTAGCTTGTTATTTTGCATTGCGGCATGTAGAGTAAAGCCCTCCTTTTTTATTCTTCTTGAGCGGAAACTTCACTCTTATGGCTTTAATCGTCCACAAATATGGCGGTACGTCGATGGGCTCGACTGACCGTATCAAGAATGTCGCCAAGCGCGTTGCCAAGTGGCACGACGCTGGGCATCAAATCGTGGTGGTGCCATCCGCCATGTCGGGCGAAACGAACCGCCTGATTGGACTGGCCAAGGAAATCATGGATCAACCCGATCCCCGTGAACTTGACATGATCGCCTCGACAGGCGAACAAGTGTCCGTCGGCCTATTGTCGATGGCACTGCTGGCGATCGGCAAACAAGCCGTATCCTATGCTGGCTGGCAAGTCGCGATCAAGACCGATTCCGCCTTTACCAAGGCACGCATCCAGTCGATCGATGACGAAAAAGTCAAACGCGACCTCGATGCGGGCAAGATTGTCATCATTACCGGTTTCCAGGGCGTCGACGAACACGACAACATCGCAACCCTGGGCCGCGGCGGTTCCGACACGTCGGCCGTGGCGATTGCCGCCGCCATGAAGGCGTCCGAATGCCTGATCTTCACGGACGTCGACGGCGTCTACACGACGGACCCGCGCGTGGTGTCCGAGGCGCGCCGCCTGAAGACCATTACCTTTGAAGAAATGCTGGAACTGGCTTCGCTGGGTTCCAAAGTGCTGCAAACGCGTTCGGTGGAATTCGCCGGCAACTACCGCGTCCCCACGCGCGTGCTGTCGTCGCTGACCGACCCGATGTTGCCGCTGGAAATAGAAGCCAATTCAGGCACCCTGATTTCGTTTGAGGAAGATACAAACATGGAACAAGCAGTCATCTCCGGCATCGCGTTCAACCGCGATGAAGCCAAAATCACCGTGCTCGGCGTGCCCGACCGTCCAGGCGTGGCGTACCACATCCTGGGACCGGTGGCGGACGCGAATATTGAAGTCGACATGATCATACAGAATCAGTCGGTGGACGGTAAAACGGACTTCACCTTCACCGTCTCGCGCGGCGAATACACGCGCGCGCTGGCCGTGCTGGAAGCGAACCGCGAATCGCTGGGCGCGGCCAGCATCACGGGCGACGCGAAAGTGTCGAAACTGTCCGTCGTCGGCGTGGGCATGCGCAGCCACGTGGGCGTCGCATCGCAAATGTTCCGCACCTTGTCGGAAGAGGGCATCAACATCATGATGATCTCCACTTCCGAGATCAAGATCTCCGTGCTGATCGATGAAAAGTACATGGAACTGGCCGTGCGCGCGCTGCATAAAGCGTTCGAGCTGGAAAAAGCTTAAATATCCAAAAATATTGCCCTACGCCCTTGACCAAAGGGGGGGCAATCGATATTATGACGTTCGTCGCTGCAGCGCAGTTAGCTACAGAGACATAGTTGAGTAATCAGCTAGGAGACGTGGCCGAGTGGCCGAAGGCACATCCCTGCTAAGGATGCATACGGCTTATACCTGTATCGTGGGTTCGAATCCCACCGTCTCCGCCAGTATTTTTAAAAACCCGCTTCGGCGGGTTTTTTCATTTCCGCACTCCGGAGACGCGCAAAGCGCCTGCGCGCTTTGCGCGTGGGATTCGAAGCCCTCGCGCCTGCAGGCGCGTGGCGCTCCGAATCCCCATCCCACCGCGCTGCGCGCGGCCGTTGGCCGCACAGCGGCCAACGCCGTCCCCTCACCTCAGGCACTAGCGGCGAGCGCGCCCATGCCCACACCTTGCACTCCGGACTCCCGCATTTCCATCGCCTCCTCGGCAGTATCTCCAGCCCCAAAATACAACAAGTGATTTAGTGTGAGAATTGACTCTTTGTCATCATGGATAATGGCAATGTTAATAATTTAAAAAAATTACATGCATGGCCCAGCCATGCGTCCATTGCCGAGTCCAATAAGGAGTTGTCATGTCCTATCGCCTTCCCCGCAGGCACGCGCTGCTGTGCCTGGCCGCCGTGCCGTTCGCTTGCGCTGCCGTGTTCGCTGCGGAAACCAGCGTCAATCTCAATCTCGACCTTAACCTGAAATCCCTGCCCAACGTCGAGCTGCGCCTGATGCAGGAGCCGCCGAAACTGAAGGCGCGCGCCCGGCCCGCCACGCGCGCGGCGAGCAAGCGCGACGAGTATGAAAAAGCGTACGACCTGTACATCCGCTACGCCAACGGCACCATCTATAACCCGACCACGGCCAAGTACGACAAGGTGCGCCTGCGCTCGTACCAGCAGACGAGCGGCCTGGCGCTCGATGGCCGCGATGAGAATGCGGCCACCTTCATGGCGCCCACCGTGGTGATGGCGCCGGGGCAAACCGTGCGCTTCAGGCTGTACAACCAGCTGCCCGCGCTGCCGGCCGAGCAGTGCGCGACGGACGATATCAATGCGCCGCGTCCGCCTGGCTGCTTCAACGACACCAATCTGCACTCGCATGGCCTGTGGGTCTCGCCTTCGGGCAACAGCGACAATGTGCTGATTTCGATCAAGCCTGGCGTGGATTTCGAGTACGAATACAATATTCCCATCGACCATCCTGCCGGCACGTTTTGGTATCACCCGCACCAGCATGGCGCGACGGCGATGCAGGTCGCCAGCGGCATGGCCGGCGCGCTGGTGGTCGAAGGCGACCGCTATCCGACCGACAAGGCAAATGGCGACCTCGACGTCGTGCTGAAGCAATTCCAGCCCGACGACGGCAGCGGCAGCGCCGGCGAAGTGATGCTGCTGCAGCAAATTCCCTATGACTGCCCCAGCAACAGCCTGACGCCACTGAAGGCGTGCGACAGGGAAGCGGTGGGCATGCTGGAGGATTTCAAGCAGGTCAAGGATCCCGATGCCTGGCTGATGTCGGGCCGCTATACCTCCGTCAACGGCAAGGTGCAGCCGGTGATGAAGATGGATACGCAGCGCCTGTACCGCTGGCGCCTGATCGACACGGGTTTCCAGGCGTCCGTGGTGCTGCGCATCCGCCGCGCGAACGATCCGCAAAAGCTGCTGAAGGCGCTCAGCGTCGCCAACCAGGACAAGGACGTGATGGAGCTGTGCGATGGCGAGGACGTCACGCAGTTCGAGGTGGCCAGCGACGGCCTGACGCACGACAGGATCATCCCCAAGAACCTCAATTACCTGCAGCCGGGCTACCGCAGCGATATCCTGTTCTCGCTGCCGAAGGCCGGCGCGTATTGCGTGTATGCGGAAACGAACCTCAATAACATGACGACGATGCATGACGTGAACAACACGCGCCTGATCGGCGTGATCACGGCCAAGACGAACGCCAAGGCTGCCGCCCGCGCCAAGGCGGACGAGTCGCCGCGCGACTTCCTGCTGGCCGAATTGCGCAATGCCGTCAAGCGCCTGCCCGTTGCGCAGTTGCCCGACAGCGTCAAGGGCACGATCCTCGGCGACCTAGAGAATGGCCTCAAGCTCGCCAAGTTTGTCCCGCATGCGGGCTTCAGCGCAGAAGCCAAGGAAACGATGCGCGGCATGAAGAAGGAGTATGCGACCTTCAATATTGCCAAGCTGGATGGCAAGGTCCGTTTCATGGTGGAAGGCAAGCCGGAAGACTCGCCGGACCCCGACGCGAAATACGCCTATGATCCGCACCGCGTCGACCACACGCTGGTGCTGGGTACCGAGCAGATCTGGGAGCTGGCGTCGAAGAATGGCAGCCATCCCTTCCATATCCACGTCAACCCCTTCCAGATCATCGGCATCACCCGCACCGACGGCGGCACCGTCGATGCGCAATACAAGGATCTGGTCGGTACCTGGAAAGACACCTTGCTGGTGATCGAAAAGCACAAGATCGAGATCGCCACGCGTTACCAGCGCTACATCGGCGAGTACGTGCTGCATTGCCACATCCTCGAGCATGAAGATCAGGGCATGATGCAGAACGTCAAGGTGGTGCTGCCGGATGGCAAGGGGGGCGGCGACGTGGGCGGACACGGCCATTGATTGTTCCTGCCGGGAGTGCGCTGGCCGCGCTCCCGTCTTCCTCAACCTGTCTCTGGAGCATCTGTCCATGTTACGCATGAAAACCCTGACCTTTTCCCTGCTGGCCGGCCTGGCGCTCGCCGGCGCCCATGCCGGCGCCGACACGGGCGCCCATGCCGGCGCCGACACGGGCGCCCTGGCCGTCGCCCGTTGCAGCCCTGAGGCGCTGGCGCCGGCGGAGCAGGGCGGCGCGCGCGTCGTGCGCTACCGCAAGAACATCGATGACCTGACGCCCGCCGAACTTGCTGCATTCAAGCATGCGGTGAGCGAGATGAAGCGCAAGAGCCAGGAAAACGTGTATGACCGGCGCGGCTTCTTGTGGCAAGCCTGGGTGCACAACTGTCCTTCCGTCGACGTGTTCAATGACCGCAAGGCGGCCTTGCCGGGCGATGGCTTGAAGTGGCTGCTCAGCGATCCGACGCGCAACAGCTGCGATGTCGCGTATTTCCTCGACAAGCCGCCGACGGAGGCAAATTCCCATCCGGAATTCCCGGGCGAGTGCGAACACCAGAAGAACACCTTCCTGCAATGGCACCGGGCGCAGCTGTACTTCTATGAGCAAGCCTTGCAGGCGGCCGACCCGAACGGCGAACGGGGGCCCAGCACGCGCAACGTCGCGCTGCCGTACTGGAACTTCACCCGCAAGCCCAGCGGCGTGCGCTACCCGAAAGCCTTCGAGGATGTCGATTCGCCGCTGTACGACTCGACCCGCATCAAGGGTAGCCTCGACAGTTCCATGGCCACCGCCTCGCCGAACTTGCTGGGCTATCAGATCTATTACATGGACTGGAACGATTTTGGCGGCGACGAGTATGGCAGCGGCGGGGGCGGCAACCTGGAAACGCGCATCCATAATCACATGCACGCCTTTTATATGGGCGGCAACATGGGCGACAACATTACGGCAGGCCTGGACCCGCTGTTTTACGCCTTTCACAATTTCCTCGATTACAGCTTCGAAAAATGGCTGGACGAGCATGGCGACAGCGGCATCCGGGGCAGCGGCCGCAGCACCTTCCTGCGCAGCGAGCAGGATGCGGACCTGGCCAGGCCCGTCGGCTGGAGCGCGGGCGACGGCGATCCCCAGCGCCCCGATTCGGGCAGCTACACGGCCAACATGGGGCAGGCCGAGATTTATTTCGACACCATCAGGCAGGGCTATGGCTTCCAGCCCACCTATGGCGGCGAGTTCGTGCGGAAAAAGGACTTGCAAGCGCTGATCGACGAGCGCCAGCGGGCCGGCTTTGCCTTTGGCGACAACCAGAAAAGCCTGTTTGCCGCCCTGTTGAGCGACCAGGCCAGCGATGGCACGCTCGCCAAGCCCGACATCGTCCTGGGCGGCGCCTACACGATCGCCTCGGCGCCCGTGGCCAAGGACAAGCGCGCGACGCTGCACCTGGACCGCGCACACGCCATGGAAGACTACAGTTTCCAGGCCGATGTCTACCTGCATCCTGCGAACGTGGCCGCGCAGCTGGACGACAAGCGCTTCCGCGACCGCTACCTGATCACCAGCACCAGCCACTGGGCCTTGTCCGGCACGCATGCGCACAAGGCCTACGCCATCGACGTCGATATCACCGGCATCGTCGACAGCCTGGTGCCCCGGAAGCGGGGCAAGACCTGGCAGATCACGGCAGCCATCACCACCAACGACAAGGGCCGCGGCCTGATCCGGCAAAGCGACTTTTCCCGCCCGGCCGTCGTCATCGTCGACCGCCGGCCGCCTCCCCAGCCCAGCTATGAAGGAGTGAAATGATGAGCGCACCGACAAGTTTCAAGCGCGACGTGCAAGGCTTGTTTTCCAAGTATGTCGCCGACATGAACAAGGTCAAGCTGAACAACCCGTTGTCGTCGGGCGTACGCGTGCTGCGCCTGAACGAGTATGAGAGCGTGAAGGATTTC
Source organism: Janthinobacterium violaceinigrum (assembly GCF_009208555.1). GTDB lineage: Bacteria > Pseudomonadota > Gammaproteobacteria > Burkholderiales > Burkholderiaceae_D > Janthinobacterium > Janthinobacterium violaceinigrum. The sequence goes on from NZ_WFLI01000044.1 coordinate 19,641, forward strand.
CATTACCAGATCCAGGTGGCCCTGCATGGCTACGACTACGACAGCCGCAGCGACACGTGGCTGGTGAGCGCCGAGCACCGCCTGCTGGTGCGGGGCGGCAGGGCGGGCGAGTATGTGCGCTCCGCGCCCCATCCCATGCCGCCGGACGGGCCCATGCCGCAGGAGGGCATCGACATCTTCGACCAGTGGGTCAGGGACGGCATGCAGCCGTAAGTCCAGCAGCCTCGCGTGCCTGGCGGCACGGACATCTTCGATTACCAGGAGTTCAGCATGGCATATACCGCGTTAAGAATCCATCCGGCCATCGGCATCGCCCGTGTCGGCAACAGCGAAGAATATTATCTGGGCCCGGAAAGCATGGCGGGCATGGAGTTGCCGGGCAAGACATGCACGGGCGGCCTGCCGATCCGGCCGGGCACGGAAGACACCACCATCGTCAGTACGGAACTGCGCGACGGCAGCGGAAAGCTCAAGCGGCAGGCGGCCCGCTTCCGGATCTTCCAGTATGCGTTCGACGAGGCAGCGGGACTGGAGACCTATCCGCTCGGCAAGCGGGGCACGCCGCTTGAAGTGGCCATCGGCAGCACGGTCGATGGCAAGCTGGTCAAGGACATCGTGTGGACCGTGCACCTGGCCAACAAGAAGGCCAATAGCTGGGTGGGCGGCGATGGCGTGGCGCCGTTCGAGCATGGCCGCGCGCCGCTCGTGCGCAACCAGGACTTCATCGGCCAGAACACGCCGGACGACCCGCAGCGCCTGAAACTGCTGGTCATCGATGCGGGGCCGCGCGCCGTCCTGGCATCGCACCAGGCCGTGGTGCAGTTCGACGCGGCCACCGAGCCTTCCTGCGCGGATACCGACAGCGGCGCCGTGTGCGCCTTGCCTGCCTATCCCGTGTCGTTTCCCCGCGGTGGGACACCGGGCGCGGATGGTCATGGACCGGGCGCCATCATCGCCTCGCTGGGCGCCATCACGACGGAAAAAAATGGCCGCCTGCTGGTGCTGGGCGGCTACGGCAAGGCCTGCGGCTTTGACGCGCAGGGCAATTACTCGGCCAGCGCCGCGCTGGGCGACAACGTCAACAACGATCGCTGGTTCGACGACGTGGCGGACGGCCCCGTCACGGCCAGCCTGGTGTTCGCCGACGGCAGCAGCCGCGCCGTCGAGGGCAGCGCCTGGGTGATCTCGAGCGATCCGTCGTATGCGCCGCAAACGGCCAGCGTGGTGACGCTGTGGGACGACCTGTATTGCACCTGGCTGGAAAAGATGGCGCTGCGTCCCGCCATCTATGCGCAGGGCAGCTATCAGGCCGGCTACCGCTGCCATTTCGGCAGCGAAGTGCAGCCCGTCCTGCGCGCCGCCTCGCTGCAGAAGTGGACCACCAGCCTGCCGCCGCGCGCGATCAAGGAGCATGACCGGCTGGGCAAGATGGCCGTCGACGGCTTGCGCGGCTACCGCATCATGAACTTCATCCGCGATCCGGACCAGCCGGAGCTGGCGACGGCGATACCGCAGATGCCCTTGTCGCTGGGCGACGCGGGCAGCGGCTTGCTGTCGCTGACGCGCGCGCAGTATTTCTTCATGAAGCAGTGGTCGCAGGACCGCTATGCGCCAGCCGGCAGCGATGTTCCGCTGGGCGCCGGCGAGGCGCTGGACCGCACGGTGCTGTTCAACTGCCTGGGCGGCCGCTACAGCCCGGGCATCGAAATGGGGTTTATCGTGCGCGACCCGGGCCTCTACCAGCAGGCATGGCAGCGCCACGACAGCGGCGGGCCGTTCCGCATCAACCGCGAGCGGCTCGATTACCGCAAGGCCGTCAAGGACCGCCCCTTCCTGGCGGGCGGCTACACGCCGCTGCGCGCCGGGGCGGTGCAGCCCGGCGACCTGTCCAAGTTCATGGCCCTGCCGTGGCATACGGATTACAACTCGTGCGCTACGCATTTGCCGGAAACGCCGCCCGAGCGCCAGCTGCTGAATAATCAGGCGGCCATCGACGCGGCCACGGCGACGCCTGGCAACGGCATCAATACGCTGCTGTACTCGTCCTGGCCGGCGCAGCGGCCCGTGGCCGTGTACACCTACGACGACGTGGTGGCCAGCGGCACGGCGCTGCCGACGCCGCGCTTTTCCGTGCGGGGCAAGGGCACGCGGGCCGATGGCCTGCCATCGACCACGCCCCCCGACGCGGGAATCGACCGGCCCGCCATGCAGGTGGGACGCTATCAGGACCGCGCGCAGTTCCTGCTGAACTGGCCGCGTATCGGGGTGGTGGTGCAAAGCACGGCCATCCCGCAGGCGCAGGGCAACAAGAACATCTGCCACGACTACTACCTGGAAGTCGAGAGCCTGTTCGACAGCGATGAAAGCAATCTGGTCGAGTATTGGCGCAACACGGCCATCGACAAGGTGTACCGGCCGAAACCGAAGCCCTGATGCAGGCGGCCGCAGAACATCCCGGCGCGCCAGCATCGGCACCAGTACCATCGCGGCAGCGCTACCGGGTCGCCATCGTCGGCGGCGGCCCGGCCGGCTGCGCCTGCGCGCTGGCGCTGGCGCAGCATGGCGTGCACGACGTGCTCGTGATCGAGGCGGGCGACTACACGCCGTTCCGCATCGGCGAAAGCATTCCGCCCGAAGCCAACCGCCTGTTCCAGGCGCTGGGCATTGCGCAGGATTTTTTCGCCGAAGCGCACGCGCCTTGCCATGGCAGCTGTTCCTGGTGGGGCAGCGACAAGCGCGGCTACAACGATGCGCTGATGCATCCGCTGGGCCATGGCTGGCACCTGGAGCGTTCCCGCTTCAACGGTTTCCTGGCGCGGCAGGCGCGCTTGCGCGGGACGGAAGTGCTGCTGCACGCGAGCCTGGCCGCGTCGGCCCCGGCGGACGGCGGCGGCTTTGCGCTGCAACTGGCGCTGGGCTCCGCGGCGCAGCCGCGCCAGGCCACCATCCATGCCGACCTGGTGGTCGACGCCAGCGGCACGCGCGCCGTCTTCGCGCGCCAGCGCGGCAGCCGCAAGGTGGAAACGCTGCCGCTCGTATGCATGGCCATGCGCTTCGCTGTGCCAGAGGGCAGCCGTTCCGGCCTCACGCACCTGGAAGCGGTCGAACATGGCTGGTGGTATGGCGCCCATCTGCCCGACGCCACCTTGCTGCTGGCGTTCTACAGCGATGCGGCCACCGTCAGGGCGCAGCGCCTGCAGCATGCGGGCCGCTGGCTGGCATGGCTGGCGCAGGCGCCCAACACGGCTGCGCTGGCCCGCGGCGCGGCGCCGCTGGCGGGCGGCGTGCAGAGCTTTCCCGCGCCGTCCTATTGCCTGGACCGCCTGCATGGCGACGGCTGGCTGGCCATCGGCGATGCTGCCTCGGCCTTCGATCCCGTTACGTCGCAAGGCATCGTCAAGGCGCTCGCCAACGGCATGGCGGCCGCTGGCGCCATCGCCGGCCACGCCAGCCTGGGCGCCGTGGCGCAGACGGTGGCGCACCGGTATGCGCAATACCTGGCCCTGCGCCAGCAATATTATGGATGGGAGCAGCGCTGGCCCGCCGCGCCGTTCTGGCGCCAGCTGCATGCCGGCGCAGAGGAGCCGGCCGTCTAGTTCCGCGTCAGCGCTCCTGTCGCCGCTGCGCCTCGCGCTCCAGCGTATCCTTGCCGATGATTTTCAGGCTGGCGCCGCCCTTGAAGGGCAGCGTTTCCTCGCTGCCCGCCAGCTCGATGGCGGCCGAGACGCCGATTTCGGCCGTCACATCGACGAAGTCCTTGCGGAACATGCGCAGTTCGGTATGCTTGATGATGCTTTGCAGCGCAATCGACTGGCCCGGCGCGATCGTGGTGAAGGCGCGCTTGAGTGCGTGATTGGCCAGGCCCGTCTTCAATACCTGGCTTTGCTCGCTCGCGTTGTCGATCAGGCGCATATTGGGCCCCCGCGCCTGCATGTAGGTGAGCGGATAGCCGACTTCCCCGTTGCCGGTATTCTTGATGAGCACCTCGATGCGCATGTCGCTGCCCGTGAAAATGCAGGCGGGATTGTCGATGCAGTGGGCGCTGATGGAGAGGATTTCGTTCGGCATGGCGTTTCCTGGGAGTTGTAGGGACACTGCGAGCAGTGCGATTAGGAGCCGTTCAGGATGATATCGCATTTGATCTGCCGTCCTATTTTCGTCCGTAGCAAGTCCTGTACTTCGATGGCGATCTGCCAGGCATGCCGGTCACGGATGACGATGGAGCCGGCCGAGTTCATGATGTTGGCCGCGGCCGGTTCCGGTTCCTCATCGTCCGACAGCGAAGGTACGGGCGCATCCCAGGTACCGTCCGGCTTCTTGTATTTGACGGTCTCGTCGTCTCCTTCCACATACGAGTATTCGTCCGGCAAGCCATAGCAGTGACCGAATTCATGGGCGTGCGTCTGGCCATCGGTCGAGGCGGACACGTCGATGATGGTACCCGTCACGCTTTCGCGGTCGTAGCGTTTGTGGATCTGCATGACGTAGTGCTCGTTGCTCTCCACATACACGACGCGGTAGATGATGGGCAGGGTGCGCGTGCCGCATTCCGGATCGCTGATTTTCATCTGGAATTTATTGTTCCAGTGGCTTTCCAGTCCCGTGGTGGCGATGCCCTTCACGTACTTGATGACGGCGGCGCGCTGCTTGGCCCGCGTGGCGGCCTGCGGGGTGCCCTTCTCGCGGTCTTCCAGCGCCTGGTCGGCCGGCTCGAGCACCGTGATCACCTTGACGCGCAATTCGGCGATGATGCCGGTATTCGATTTCACGGGCACGTAGATCTTGTAGCGCACGTTGTCGAAATAGTTATGCGGCGCGCCGCTGGCGCCAAAGGTGTTGTTGTAGCGGGGCACGCTGGAGACGGAGATCTCCTTTTCATAGTCGGCGATCCAGCAGGCGGGCCGCTTGATCAGCACTTCCTTGCGCTGCTTGTTGTCGACGGGGCTGGTGCTCGACGTGGCGCGGTCCTTGAACTTCGGTTCCGGCCTGGCGGGCGGCACGTGCTGCGGCGCCTTGGCCGTCGTGCCTGGCGCAGGCGCGCGGCCGGCTGGCACCTTCGCGGGCGCTGGCGGCGCCGGCGCGGGGGCAGGGGCGGGGCTCTCCGCTTCGTCGGGCGCATGGCCCGGCGATTTCAGCAATTCGATCACCAGCGCCTCGACGGCGGCCGCGGCGACCACGTGCGTCAAGCCCTTGTCGTCGGTCATGCCCGTTTCGTACGTGCCGTCGGCGCGTTTCACGCGGTACGGCTGGCGCGGCATCAGTTCGCCCGTGTCGCGGTCTTTCAGCACGAAGCCTTCGTCGAACAGTTTCAAACGGCTGTCCGGCAGCGGCGGCAGGCCGGCGGCCGCGCTGGCGCCGCCGTTGAAGACATGCTGGCCGCCCTTGACGGTAAAGTTGCCCGGGCACTGGAAGGTGATGTCGCCGCCCTCGAGCGTGATCGACGACTGGCCCGCCTGCACGGTGATCTTCTGGTTGGCCTTGATCTCGATGACGTCGCTTACCGAGATCACCGTGATGGACTTGTCGGCCAAGATCTCCAGCTGGTCGGTATGGGCTTGCAGCGAGACGGGGCCGTTGCCCGCGATGGCGGAGATGCCGCCATCCTGGCTGAACAGGGTTGCCGCATGGGCCGCCACCGAAGCGACGGTATGGCCGGCCGCCAGGTGCAGGTCCGTCTGCGCCGTCGCATGCAGGTGCTGGCCCGCGAACAGCACCGTCGAGGCGGGCGTGGCCCAGTTGATGCTGTTCGGTCCTTCCATCAGCACCAGCGGCTTGGCGTAGCGTTCCACAGGCTGCGCGGCATCGGGCGCGCGGGCGCCGTTGCCGGCCTTGAAGGCTTCGTGGCCGCCCACGCTGTTCTGGTATTTGCCATCCTGCTGCGGGTCGATCTGGCCCGCCAGGTCCAGCTGCGCCTGGTTGGCATCCTTGCTGACCAGCGCACGCTGCTGGCCCGCCGCCACGGCTGTCGCCTTGCTCAGTTCACTGGCGCCGCGCAGCAGGTTCAGCGCTTCCCTGGTGTCGAGCTGGGTCGACGCGACGCTGCTGCCTTGCCGCGCGCGGGCCGTGGCCGACAGCAGCAAGCCTTCTCCGGCGCGCAGCATGGCCCAGGCGTCGGTGCGCAATTCGAAGCCGCTGCCCCGATAGACGCCCCGTTGCGCGGATGCGGCGCCTTGCTGGACCAGGTAGCCCAGATTGAGTTCCGTGGCGGCGCTGCTCGAGGCCAGCCGGGTACGCAGCTGGCCCGGCGTATCGTCGAGCACCCACTGGTTGTAGCCCGCGCCGTCGAAGTTGCTGCTGTGAATGCCAGACAGCACGCCCGCGTGGTTGACATTGGCGTCGACGCCGGCCGCGTACGGTGGCGCGTCGCTGCCCGTGTACAGCTGGGCCACCACGAGCGGGCGGTCCATGTCACCCTCGATGAAGTCGATCAGCACCTCCGTGCCGATGCGGGGCGTGAACTGGGAACCCCAGTTCGGCCCGGCCAGCGCCTCGGCCACGCGCACCCAGGTGCCGGACGCTTCATTGCCCGGCGCGTTGCCTTGCTGGTCCGTGTTGTGCGCCAGGCCGCCCGGATTGGCGGCGGCGCCGCGCTGCCAGGCAAACTGGATGCGCACCTGGTGGTCGCGGCCGGTGGTGGCCACGCTGTCGGCCAGGCCGACCACCAGCGCCGTCTGCGGTCCCAGCGCCACGGCCGGCGCCCGTTCGGCCGTGGCGCGCGGCACGATGGCCACGCTGCTGCGCACGCAGCCGAAGGTGTTGCGGTAGGTGCCGGCCTCGATCTGGCCGGCGATCCAGTCGGCCACGCCGTCCAGGCTGGCCACCTTGGCCAGGCGCGACAGCGCGCCCGTCAATCCGCCGCCGGCCGGCCCCGCCGTGTTGCGCGCCTGGTGCTCCACCCACAGCACGTTGAACTGGTTGGCGCCGTCGGCATACTGTTCGTGCTGTAGTAGGCGGAAGGCGTGGCCGGCGGCCAGCCGGCGCACGGCACCGGCGCCGTCAAATTGCTTGTTTTCCAGTTCCAGCGCCTGCAGCATGCGTGCGCCGTGGGGATCGGCCGCGGCCCGGTCGGCGTGGCGCCGCTCGCCCGCGCCGTCATACACGGCCAGCTGCGGCAGCGTGCCCGCATCGAGGCTGGAGGCATGTTCGGCGGCTGGCGCCGTCACTTGCTGCGGGTCCCAGCTGCTGATGCCGACGGCGTTCGACTGCACCTGGCGGCGCGCGCCGAAGCTGTCGATGGCGTCATCGCTGTCGCTGGCACGCACGCCGTGAAAGCGCAGCTCGGCCCCGCCTGGCGTGTCTGGCGCGCTGGCCTTGCTGTCGAAAATCACCAGCGTGTGCCTGGACTGTCCCTGGCCTTCGCCGCCATCCTGCGCGCCGCCCGGCTGCTCATGCTCGAAGCGCCAGTTCAAGCCTTCGAAGGCCAGCACCCGCGCCAGGAAGTCGAAGTCGCTTTCGCGGTACTGCGTCCAGACGGCGCGCGTGGCCAGCGGCTGGCTGATGTCGATGCGGTGGCGCACTTGCGGATAGTCGGCCAGCAGTTCGCCGACGATGTCGCGCGCATTCTTGTCCTGGAAAATATAGCTGTCGCGGCGCAGGCGCAGCAGGGCCAGCGCCGGTTCCAGGCGCAGCCGGTAGCGCGCCACGCCGCCATCGGCGCCGAGCCAGGCGCAGTCCGTGCACAGGCCGTGCCAGGCGCGCTGGCTGCCGTCGGGCTGCAGCAGGGTGAGCGTCATTTCCTCGCCGATGAACGACGCCAGGTCGAGCGACGCGGCCGTGCTGAGGGCGTCGACATCGAAGCGGAACAGTTCGTTGACGGCTTCGCGGCCGTCGAACTGTTCCGCCATCAGCGATTGCGCCTGGTCCGAAGGCTGGGCCGTCGCCAGCCCGATCAGCCGGGCATGCTGGCTCAATCCCGTGCCGAACTGTCCCTGCGGCTCGCTGCCTGCTTGCGCGTCGCTCATCACGGCAAGGTGATGCTCAGGTTGGCCACGCGGGGCGCCAGTTTGACGATATCCTGGTAGGCATGCATCTGCTCTTCCGTGTTTTTCGCCAGCGTGGTGCGCAAGCCCAGGTAGCCGAGCGCGCAGATCAGCGCGAACACGGAGCACAGCACCCACAGGGGCACATTGTTGCGCAGCTTGTGGATGACCTGGTCGGGCCGCTCCGCATGCGGCGCGAAGCCCGTCTTCTTGCCTTTCATCTGGGCGATTTCATCGCCCAGGCGGGCCGTCAGGTAATTGAGTTTTTCCGGACCTTCGAGGATGTAGCGGCCCTGGAAACCCAGCAGCAAACACATGTGGAACACTTCGAGCGCCTGCAGGTGGGCGCTGCCGCGCGCGCGCAGCGCTTCGAGGCGGATGAAGAAGTTTTCGCCGGCCAGCTGGTCGCCGAACAGGACCAGCTGCAAGGGGCGCCGCGCCCATTCGTCGCGGATGCTGTAGGGCGAGCGCAGGATGATTTCGTCGACGGCCGCGCAGAACGCATACTTGGCCGCGTCGATGTCGTCGGCCGAGGCGCCCTGTTTCTTCGCGCCGCGGCCGAATTCTTCCAGGAAGTGCGTCATCTTGGCGATGAAATCGGCATTGTCCTGCGGGCCGCTGCCGTTCTTCAGCATGAACAGCGCGTAAAAGCCGTCATACATCAGGTCCATCAAGGTGTGTTCCGTACCGGGGCCGGCCAGCACGCTGGCCGAGTAGGCAGCCTGGCTGCCGGACATCAGGGAAGGGGGGGCGGAGAGGTTCATCGTTTCATTTCAATGTCAGGAAGTGACGGCGACCAGTTCGAGCTTCAGGTCGCGCATGCCGGAAGGGACATAGATCAGGACCGATTGCGCCTGCAGCATGCGCTCGTACATCTGGCCCTTGGCTTCGATGGTGAAGTAATACGTGTCCGGGCGCACGGGCACGGCGGCCGGCACCTGCGGCGTATGCTGCAGGCGCACGCCGGGCAAGGCGGACAGCACGAATTTTTCCACGTCGTCGGGCGCGCCCACCTTGAAGCGCAGCGGCACCACGTCGACCAGTTCCATGCCCGGTATGTCGGCCGAGACGCCAAGGTAAAACGCCGTCTTGGCGTCGATTTTTTCCGAATCGAGCTTGCCGTGATGGTAGGACGGCTTGGTCTCGCTGAGCGCGATCGCAAAATATTTCGACGAGATCACCGTGTCGAGCAGTTCGCGGATGATCGCGTGCAGCTGCGCGAACGGCGGCCCCGGATCGGCGTGCCGGTACGCGGGCAGGTCGGCCAGCGCGTGGGTTTTCGAAAAAGTCATCAGCGCGCCTGCCAGGCCCAGCAACTGCTCGTACAGGCGCTCGGGATGCAGGGCCGGATGGTGAAAATAATGACTGAGCGAGGCAAACGCCGAGCTGGCCGTATGCAGCAGCCAGAACGAGGACATGTCGCCGGAGCGGAATTCGATCACGCTCTTGCTGGGCTCGCGATGGTGGCCATACAGGGCATTGACCTTGGCCTGCAGCGCGTCGATCAGGCGGCGCAGCTGCAGGAACAGCAGGGGCGCGCTGCGGATCGACAGGCTGGGCGGCACGAAGGTGGGGTCTTGCTCGAAGCCGCCCGTCGACAGGCGCCGCAGGCGCAGCAGGGGAAAGCTCACGTAGGAGTCGCGCGGGTCCGATTCGGCCACCAGGCGCAGCGATTTTTTCAGGTAGGTCAGTTCGGCCTGTGCGGCCTGGGTGTACAGGTCCGGCGTGCTCAGATTGGCCTGGCCGTAGCGCGCCGCGCTGTTGGGCTGGCTGGCCGAGGCAAAGTTGCCGCCGAATTGCTTGAACGCGGGCAGGGCGGCGTAAAAGGTCACCGATTGCTGCGACGGCGGCAGGTTGCCCAGGTCGATCGCCTCGGGCAGCTCGTCGGCGCCGGCCGCATTGTAGATTTCGCCATCCTGGAAGATCAGCGACAGCTCCAGCAGCCGCAAGGTGTTGTTGCCGAGCGCATCGCGGTCTATCTGCAGCTGGCTCACGCCCCACGCGTACGGGTGCAGCGCCTTGACGCTTTCATGCAGCCGGTGTTCGTGGTACTGGTCCTGCTGCTGGAAATGCTGGGGCCGCAAGAACAAGCCTTCGCCCCATAACAATTTGTTTGCAACGCTCATGGATTGCCCTTTTACCTGACCAAGTGAGGCGCGGGGATCGCTGGACCCGTCCGCGCCGGCATGCCGCTACCGTATTTTTTTCCTTGAAATCGTCCGCCGTTTGCCGCGCACAGCGTGGTGCTTTTTTCGCAACTGACGGCACCATAACACTATCTTGAGGAAGGGCGCGTACGGTACGTTTACAGAGTGAGCGCTGCCCGGAAAGCCGCATGAATAGTGAGTTTCCGCGTATTTTCTATTGAACGCGATAAATATTCAAATCATGTTAGGCTCCGAAAAATAAGCAATTAACAACTATAAATTGCAACTTTATTTTGACCGTCAACGCATCTTCTTTTTTGAGGGAAAGCACCATATGACACGATCGGTTTCGCTGCTCGCAGCAATTGCATGTGCCTTGACGTTGAGTGCCTGCGGCACGACGCCTCCGGCCAAACCGCCAGTGGTGGCAGCGCCGCCCACGATGGAAGAAATGATGTCCAAGGCGGCGCAGGCGGCCAGCAGCGGCAGCAACGAGGCGGCACTGGGACTGTGGCAGCAGGCTGCCACCGCCTTCCCGGCCGACAAGCAGCCGTGGGTACGCATGGCGCAGACGCGCTACGAGGCGGGCCAGTATGGCGAAGCCATCCTCAATGCGCAGGAAGTGCTGGTGCGCGATCCGGCCGACAAGCTGGCCAACAGCGTGATCGCCATCAGCGGCTTGCGCCTGTCGACGCGGGCGCTGGCCGACCTGAGCCGCCAGAACAACCTGTCCGGCCCCCTGCGCGCGGAATCGCAGGACCTGGCCAAGCTGCTGCGCGAGAGCCTGGGCGAAAGCGTCCTCGTGCCGCCGCCGGAAAAGACGCCGGCGCGTCCGCCCCGCAAGCAGCCAAGCAAGCGCACTGCCGACGAGGGCAGCGCCAATCCATTCAATGCGCTCAAGTGAGCCAGTGATACGCCAAACGCCGCAGTTCAACAGGCGCATCGCCGATGTTGCCGATTCTTTTCGAAGGGGATGTGATGTCTAAAAAAGATAGTGTCCAGAAGCGCCTGCAAAAGGTCCGCCCGCCGCGCGTGCAGATGACGTACGACGTCGAGATCGGCGACGCGATTGAAAACAAGGAGCTGCCCTTTGTGGTGGGCGTGGTGGGCGACTTCGGCGGCAATTCCGAACTGGAACAGAAACGCCTGAAGGACCGCAAGTTCGTCGACATCGACCGCGATAATTTTGATGCCGTGCTCAAGGGCATCGAACCGCGCGCGACCTTCCGCGTTCCCAACGAATTGAGCGACGCTGGCGGCCAGTTCGGCATCGAACTCAAGTTCCATTCCATGGGCGACTTCCGTCCCGAGGCGGTGGTGGAGCAGGTGGAGCCGCTGCGCAAGCTGCTCGAAGCGCGCACCAAGCTGGCCGACCTGCGCAACAAGCTGGCCGGCAACGACAAGCTGGAAGACATCCTCAACGATGTGCTCAACAGCACCGAGAAACTGGCCCAGCTGGAACAACACTCCCACGTCAGGAAAGACTGATATGTCCGCACAGATGACTCCCTCATTGAGCACCTCCGCCGCCACCGAGATCGACTTGCTCGACCAGATCGTGGAGCAGAGCAAGGTGGCCAAGTCCAGCGTCGAGCATGCGCGCGCGCGCGACCTGATCTCCGAACTGGTCAGCCAGGTCATGGAAGGCACGGTCGTGGTGTCGAACAACCTGGCGGCAACCATCGACGCCCGCGTGGCCGAGCTGGACCGGCTGATTTCCCAGCAGCTGAGCGCCATCATGCATGCGCCCGAATTCCAGAAGCTGGAAAGCAGCTGGACGGGCCTGCATTACCTGGTCAAGAACACGTCGACGGGCACGAACCTGAAGATCAAGATGATGAACGCGACCAAGCGCGAACTGGTCAAGGATTTCCAGAGCGCGCTGGAATTCGACCAGTCGACCATGTTCAAGAAGGTCTACGAAGAGGAGTTCGGCACGTTTGGCGGCGCCCCCTTCGGCACCCTGCTGGGCGACTTCGAATTCAGCCGGCAGCCGGAAGACATGTATTTCATCGAGCAGATGTCGCATGTGGCCGCGGCCGCCCACGCGCCGTTCATCTCGGCGGCCTCGCCTGAACTGTTCGGCCTGGAAAGCTACAGCGACCTGGGCAAGCCGCGCGACCTGGCCAAGGTCTTCGATACGGTCGAATATGCAAAGTGGAAATCGCTGCGCGAATCGGAAGATGCCCGCTATGTGGGCTTGACCTTGCCCCGTTTCCTGGGCCGCCTGCCATTCAACCCGGCCGATGGCGCCACCGTCGAAGGCTTCAATTTCGTCGAGGACGTGGACGGCACGGACCACCAGAAATACCTGTGGTGCAACGCCGCCTATGCGTTCGGCACCAAGCTGACGGCTGCCTTCGAGGATTACGGCTGGTGCGCGGCCATCCGCGGCGTGGAGGGCGGCGGGCTGGTGGAAGACTTGCCCACGCATACCTTCAAGACGGACGAAGGCGAGGTGGCCTTGAAATGCCCGGCCGAGATCGCCATCACGGACCGCCGCGAAAAGGAGTTGTCGGACCTGGGCTTCATTTCGCTCGTGCATTGCAAGAACACGGATTACGCCGCGTTCTTCGGCGCCCAATCGGCGCAGAAGGCGAAAAAATACAATACCGATTCGGCCAATGCGAACGCGGTGCTGTCGGCCCAGCTGCAATACATCTTTGCCGTCTCGCGCATCGCCCACTACATGAAGGCCATGATGCGCGACAAGATCGGCAGCTTTGCCGCCGCCGCCAACGTCGAGGATTTCCTGAACCGCTGGCTGACGCAGTACGTGCTGCTCGACGATAACGCCAGCCAGGAACAGAAGGCCCAGTTCCCGCTGCGCGAGGCTTCCGTGCAGGTGGCCGAAGTGCCGGGCCGGCCCGGCGTGTACCGCGCCGTATCCTTCCTGCGTCCCCATTTCCAGCTTGACGAATTATCCGTTTCACTCCGTTTGGTCGCGGAGCTTCCGCAGTCGACCAAATCGTAATGCATTTTTCTTCATACAATTGAAAGGAATAACATGGCAATCGACGTTTACTTGCAAATTGATGGCATCAAAGGCGAATCCACGGATAACAGCCACAAGGATTGGATCGAATGCAAGTCGGTCCAGTGGCAAGTGTTGCAACCCAAGTCGGCGACGGCATCGACGGGCGGCGGCCATACGGCCGAACGCACGGAGCACAAGGATATCGTCATCGCCAAGATGGCCGACCTGGCCAGCCCCCTGCTGCTGCAGACCTGCTCGTCAGGCAAAACCATTCCCAAGGCCAAGCTCGAGTTTCTGCGTGCCGATGGCCAGGGCGAGCGCATCAAGTACTTTGAAATCGAACTGGAGAATGTGATGATCAGCAGCGTGGCGCCTTCGGTGGCTGCCGGCGACATTCTCGGCGAAGACTTGTCGCTCAAGTATTCCAAGGTCAAGTGGAAATACACGCAGCAAAAAGTCGGCGGCGGTTCGGGCGGCAATACGTCCGGCGGCTGGGACTTGTCGGCCAACAAGACAGCCTGATCGTGCTGCGCGCGCCAGCGCGCATATCTGCCGTGCCCGCCGCTGGCTGTCCAGGCCGCGGGTTACGGGCCTTTCCTACCTTTGATGCGGGATGCCTATGAAAGGTTTTACGCCGGGCCTGTTCGACCGCCTGATGGATACGCCCGTCCATGGCGCATCGAGCGGCACCATCTCGCGCCTCTCGCTCGAGGATCTGAAGGATACCGTGGCGCGCGACCTGGAGGCGCTGCTGAACACGCGCACGGTGCTGCCTGAGGCGCTGCTGAAAAAATTTCCCGAATGCGGCAAGTCCATCATCACCTATGGCTTGAACGATTTTGCTGGCCTGAGCCTGTCCAGCACCGATGACCGCGCGCATATCTGCCAGTGCCTGGAGAAGGCCATCGCCCGCCACGAGCCGCGCCTGCGCAATGTGCGCGCTTCGCTGGAAATCCAGGAAGGCTCGATCAACCGCCTCAATTTCGCCATCAGCGCGCTGCTGGTGGTGCATGCCGCACATGAACCCGTCAATTTCGACGCCATCCTGCAGCCTTCCAGCCTGCATTACACCATCAGCAAGGGGCGCCGCGCGGCGCAGACGGGAGCCTGACCTTGGAAGAACTGTTACCGTATTACGAGCGGGAGCTGGGATTTTTGCGCCGCTATTCGCGCGAATTCTCCGAACGCTACCCGAAGATCGCCGGCCGCCTGCTGATGGGCGGCGAAGTATGCGAAGACCCGCATATCGAACGCATGATCCAGTCCTTTGCGCTGCTCAATTCGCGCATTTCCAAGCGCCTCGACGATGACTATCCCGAATTCACGGAAGCGCTGTTCGAGGTGCTGTATCCCCACTATCTGCGGCCTTTTCCCAGCTGTTCGATCGCCCGCATGGATTACGCGGCCGCCGCGGCGCAGCTGACGGCCGCCACCGAGATCGCCCGCGGCACGGAACTGACGACGCGTCCCGTGAAAGGCGTGGCCTGCACCTTCCGCACGGCGTATGCCGTCACCGTGGCGCCGCTGGCGCTGACGCACGCGGCGTTTTCCCCCATCATCGCCGCGCCGGAGCAGGCGCAGCTGCCATCGAACGCCACTTCGGGCGTGAGCATGCGCCTCGAGTCGAGCGCGGAGCAGCTCTCGCTGGCCCAGCTGGGCCTGCAGTCGCTGCGCGTGTTCATCGACGGCCAGCCCTCGTTTTGCGCGGCGCTGCGCGATGCGCTGTTCATGCGCACCGTGCGGGCCTACGCGGAAGCGGACGAGAACGGCCGCTGGATCGCGCTGGACGCCACTCCCGTCAGCAGCGCCGGCTTCGCCGAAGACGATGCGCTGATCCCGTTTGCGGCCCGCTCGCATCCGGCGTACCGGCTGCTGACCGAGTATTTCTGCTTTCCCGAAAAATTCAATTTCTTCGACATCGACCTGGGCGCGCTGTGCGCCGCGCTGCCGGCCGGATGCCGCCGCATCACCCTGCACCTGGCGCTGAGCGGCTTGCGCACGGATTCGAATACGGCGCGCCTGCTGGGGACCATGTCGACGCATAACCTGCTGCTGGGCTGCACGCCGGTGGTCAATCTGTTCCGCCAGCGGGGCGAGCCGATACGCATCACGCATACGGCGGCCAGCTATCCGGTGCTGGCCGATGCGCGCCGCGCCTATGCGTTCGAAGTGCATGCCATCGATTCCGTCAAACTGGTGCGGCAGACGCCGCAAGGCGAATCGGTGATCGAATTCCGGCCGTTCTATTCGCTGCGCCACGGCCAGACGCCCGCCAGGGAAGGGCATTACTGGGTGATGCGGCGCGACGAGGTCATCGCCCACAAGAGTCCCGGCTATGAAACGGAGATATCGATCGTCGACATCGACTTCGATCCGGCCGCCGTGGAAACGGATACGCTGAGCCTGGAACTGAGCTGCACCAACCGCGACTTGCCGGCGCAGCTGACCTATGGCTTGCGCGGAGGCGACCTGTTCCTCGAGGGCGGCTCCAGCGTGCGCAGCATCAGCCTGCTGCGCAAACCCACCGAATCGTACCGTTTCGAGCGGGGGCGGGGCGCCCACTGGCGCCTGATCTCGCACCTGTCGCTCAATCACCTGTCGCTGGCCGGCAGCGGCCTGGACGCCTTCCAGGAAATGCTGGCCCTGTATGACTTGCCCCGTTCGCCGACGTCGCAGCGGCAGATCCGCGGCCTCACGGCGATTGCCCACAAGGCCGTCAATGCCTGGCTTCCCGGCAACCCGTTCGCCTGCCTGGTGCGCGGCATCGAAGTGCGGCTGACGATAGACGAGGAAGCGTTCGTCGGCAGCGGCATCCATGCGTTTGCCCACGTCGTCGACTGTTTCCTGGGACTGTACGTGCATGCGAACAGCTTCACGCAACTGGTGCTGGTGGCCAAGAAATCGGGAGAGGAGCTGTTGCGATGCAAACCACGAAGCGGCGATTCGAGCCTAGTGTAATCGAGCGCCTGTTTGCGCAGCCGTACCGCTTCCAGTACTTCCAGGCCGTGCGGCTGCTGGAGCTCTGGCTGCGGCGCAATGGCATGGCGCATGAAGGCGCCGTTGCCAATTTCCTGCGCTTCCAGAATTCCGTCTCGCTCGATTTTGCCCCCAGCCAGATCGAATCGCTGCGGCCGGAACCGCGCGGGCTGGCCACGGACGCCGGCACCTTGGGCGCGGCGCTGCGCAGCGCGCAGCTCAAGTATGTGCGCATCACGCCCGCCTTCATGGGGTTTCTCGGCGTCGCCGGCGCGCTGCCGGCGCACTATACGGAACGCATTGCCGGGCACCAGTTCGACGCCAAGGACGAGGGGCCGCGCGCCTTCCTCGACACGTTTTCCAACCGCGCCCTGGCCCTGTTTTACGAAGCCTGGCGCAAATACCGGCTGGAGCTCAAGTACCAGCTCGATGGCAAGGACCAGTTCCTGCCGCTGCTGCTGTCGCTGGCGGGACTGGGCCACGCTTCGCTGCGCGACCGCCTGGCTGGCGACGGCGTGCTGGACGAATCGGTGGGCTTCTTTGCCGCCGCCATGCGCCACCGGCCCCCGTCCGCCGTGATGATCGGCCAGGTGCTGTCCGAATATTTCGGCCAAAGCGTGACGGTCAGCCAGTTCATCGGCTGCTGGTACGACGTGCCGCGCGAGCAGCAAAGCACCCTGGGCGCGAACAACGCCGTGCTGGGCGCCACCGCGCTGGTGGGCGGGCGCGTGTGGCAGCGCGACCTGCGCATGCGCCTGACCATCGGCCCGCTGGCGCGCGTCCATTTCGACGCCTTCCTGCCCGGCGGCCCGGCCGCGCGGGCGCTGGAGAAAATGCTCGCCATGTTCACCAGCCTGTGTCTCGAGTACGAAGTGCAGCTGGTGCTGCGCGCCAGCGACGTGCAGGGCGTGCGCCTGGACGAGCCGCGTGGCGGCGGCCGGCTGGGCTGGGACAGTTTCCTCATCACGGGCGGCGAAGCGCAGGACCGCGCCGACGTCCGCTACGAATTACACACGCTTGCCTGAGCCAGCGTACCGGTTTCGCCTCCCTTTCAACCCCATACAAGGACCGCCGCCCCATGAGCATCAACCTGAAGACGCTGATCAGCAAGCTGAATGACACCTGCCGCACTGCCGCCACGCGCGCCGCCAGTATCTGCGTGGGCCTGGGACAGTACGAGGTCGATCTCGAGCACGTGTTCCTGGCCTTGCTGGAGCAGCCGCAGAGCGACTTCGTGCTGATCGCGCGCCGCAACGGCATCGACATCGGCGCGCTGGAAGGGGATCTGCGGGCCGAGGTGGCCCGGCTACAGACGGGCAATGCGCGCACGCCCGTGTTTTCGCCGCGGCTGCCGAAGCTGTTCGAGCACGCCTGGCTGATCGCCTCGCTCGACTTGCGGGCCGGCCACCAGGTGAGTATCCGCAGCGCGCACCTGCTGCAGGCGCTGCTGACGGAACCGGAACTGGCGCAGCTCGCATACCGGGGCTCGGCCCTGTTCCACCAGTTCAAGCTTGACGAGATCAAGCACAAGCTGGAGACGCTGACCGATGGCTCGCAGGAACGCGCCGGGCCGGCCGCGGGCGACGCGGGGCAGGACGGCGAGGGCGGCGATCCCGTGGGGGAGCTGGAAGGCCGGGCGGTGGCATCGAAGACGCCGGCGCTGGACCAGTTCACGGTCAACCTGACGGCGCGCGCGCGCGACGGCAAGGTCGACCCGGTGATCGGGCGCGACCTGGAAATCCGCCAGGCGATCGATATCCTGATGCGGCGGCGCCAGAACAACCCTATCCTGACGGGCGAGGCGGGCGTGGGCAAGACGGCGGTGGTCGAAGGGCTGGCGCTGCGCATCGTGCAGGGCGACGTGCCGGACATCCTGCGGGGCGTGGAAATCCACACGCTGGACATGGGACTGCTGCAGGCGGGCGCCAGCGTCAAGGGCGAGTTCGAGAACCGGCTGAAGAACGTCATCGGCGAAGTGAGCAAAAGCCCGCATGCGATCATCCTGTTCATCGACGAAGCGCACACGATGATAGGCGCAGGCGGCAGCGCCGGGCAGAACGACGCCGCCAACCTGCTGAAACCGGCGCTGGCGCGGGGCGAGCTGCGCACCATCGCCGCCACCACCTGGGGCGAATACAAGAAATACTTTGAAAAGGATGCGGCGCTGGCGCGCCGTTTCCAGGTGGTCAAGATCGAGGAACCCAGCGAGGAACTGGCGTGCGCCATGTTGCGCGGCATGGCGCCGCTGATGGAAAAGCATTTCAACGTGCGCATCTTCGATGAAGCGATCAGCGAAGCCGTGCGCCTGTCGCACCGCTACATCATGGGACGCCAGCTGCCGGACAAGGCGATCAGCGTGCTCGATACGGCTTGCGCCAGGGTAGCGCTGGGGCAGAGCGCCACGCCGGCGCTGCTCGACAAGCTGGCGCGCCAGCTGGAACGCATCGATGCGGAAGCGTCCGCTCTGGCGCGCGAGGAAAGCGGCGGCGCCAGCCACGCGGCGCGCCTGAAAGCGCTGCGCGCGGCGCGCAGTGCCGCCGCCGGCGAACACGGGACGCTGGCCGCGCGCTGGGAAACGGAAAAGGCGCTGGGTGAAAAGGTCCGGGCGGCCCGCCAGGAGCTGGAAGACGCGGGCGCGGCCAGCCCCGCGCTGCCGCCGGACGCCAGCCAGGCCGGCGACCTGCAGGCGCTGTTGCAGGAATTGCGCGCATTGCAGGGCGAAACACCGATGGTGCCGGTACAGGTCGATGGCCACGTGGTGGCGGAAATCGTCGCCGGCTGGACCGGCATCCCGCTCGGGAAGATGGTCAAGGATGAAATCCGCACCGTGCTGAAGCTGAAGGACTTGCTGGAAGAGCGCGTGCTGGGCCAGTCCCATGCGATCGAGGCGGTGGCGCAGCGCGTGCGCACCTCGCGCGCCAACCTCGACGATCCCGACAAGCCCAAGGGCGTGTTCCTGTTCGTCGGCCCGTCCGGCATCGGCAAGACGGAAACGGCGCTGGCGCTGGCCGACGCGCTGTATGGCGGCGAACGCAAGCTCATCACCATCAACATGAGCGAATACCAGGAAGCGCACAGCGTCTCCGGCCTGAAAGGCTCGCCGCCCGGCTATGTCGGCTATGGCGAGGGCGGGGTGCTCACCGAGGCCGTGCGCCGCAATCCGTACAGCGTGCTGCTGCTCGACGAGGTGGAAAAGGCGCATCCCGATGTCATGGAGCTGTTCTTCCAGGTGTTCGACAAGGGCGTGATGGACGATGCCGAGGGGCGCGAGATCGATTTCAAGAACACCATCATCATCCTCACCTCGAACGTGGCGTCGGCCACCATGATGCAGGCTTGCCTGAACCTGGCGCCGGAAGACGTGCCCACGCCGGAGCAGCTGGAACTGGCTATCCGCCCGCAGCTGCTGAAGGTCTTCAAGCCGGCCTTTTTGGGGCGCCTGAAGGTGATTCCCTATTATCCGATCAGCGACGACGTGCTGGCCAGGATCATCGACCTCAAGCTGCGCAAGATCGCCGCGCGCGTGGGCGCCAACCACCAGGCCGAATTCACCTATGACGAGGCACTGGTGGAGGCGGTGCTGGCGCGCTGTACCGAAGTCGATTCGGGGGCGCGCAATGTCGACCATATCCTCAACGGCAGCCTGCTGCCGGAAATTGCCGAATCCGTGCTGGCGAAAATGGCCGAGGGACTGGCGATCAGCAAGATCAAGGTCAGCGCCAGCAAGCAGGGGCAGTTCAAGTATACGATCAAATAGCGGCCAGATAGCGGTCAGTTGGCGGCCCGCCGTTCAATGGCTGGCGGGCGGCTGCACGCCCAGCAGTTCCTCGATATGCGCCAGCGAGACGCTGTCCTTGACCACGCTGCGCAGCCATTCGTGCAGCGTCTGCTCGCCCGCGTCGGCAGCCTTGTCGGCGAAATACGAAACGGGGCTGTGGGGTTCCGTCTGGCGGAAGTACAGCGCCACCTGGCGCAGCTGCGCCAGGGCCTGGGCGCGGCTGTGGATCTCGCCCGGCACCGCGGGCGGCAGCGGCGGCGTGGCGGCGCCAGGCGCGTGGCCGCTGCCCGGGAGCACGGCGGCGGGTAGCGCAGCGGGAGCGGGCACGGCGACCTGGGGCACTGCGCGCTGTATCGATTGCAGCGCTTCGCGCGCCTGCGAAAAGCCGGGACTGTCCTTGCCCAGCCGCGCATCGGCGGCTTGCTCCAGTTCCGCCAGCGCATCCAGGCAGAACTGGGCGTCGGCGGCGAAGGCGGCGCGGAACTGCGCCGAGTTGTTGCGCCGCGCAGCTTCCATGTCCGCCAGCTTCACGCCGTTGACGCCATCCTGGTTGCTGGCGGCCCGCTTGCGCGCCGTGTCGAAGTCGATGCTGGACCAGCCGCCGGACTGCTTGTCCGTCAAGGGCATGGCGCGCACCAGGGCGGGCGTGCGGGCCAAAATCCAGCTCAGGTTGCCGATACGCTGCTCGTGGTCGCCCCCATCGGCTGGCGGATACAGTCCCAGGTCCCAGTATTGCCGGCACAGGCCTGCCAGCAGGCGGTAGCCCTGGCCCAGGCCCTGCAAATGGTCTTGCTTGGCGCTCGCCTCGGCCAGCCAGGCGGCCAGCCGCAGATCCTTGCTTTTTTCAGCCAGCAGGGCGGCGCAGCGGCGCTGCACGAAAGACCAGTCGGCCTCCTTCAGGTCGGTGACCCATTCGCCCTGGTCCAGCGAGGGATCGTCGAACTTGCGCGCCTGGCTGATTGCATCGAGCTCGGTGGAAAAGGAGAGATCGATGCCGCACGGCTGGCCGGCGCTGATGGGAAGGAGGAGCTGGTCGGCTGAAATCATGGTGTTCCCGAAAAAGGTGGCGGATGGCTTGCCGGGTGGCGGGCAGGTCTTACTGGACCATGCGGAATTCGATGCGGCGGTTGCGCGCGCGGCCATCGGTGCTGTCGTTGCTGGCGATGGGCCGGTCCGGCCCCTGGCCCGAGGCGCTCAGCAAGTCGCCATCGATGCCCTTGGACGACAGATAGGCCTTGACCGCCTCGGCGCGGGCCTGGCTCAGGTGCTGATTGCTGGCGCGCAGCCCCTGGTTGTCCGTGTGGCCGATGATGTCGACCTTGCGTCCCGCCAGCTTTTGCAGCGCCGCGCCCATTTCGTCGAGGATGGCGCGGCCGGACGGCGTCAGCGTGGTCTTGCCGCTTTCGAATTCGATGGTGCGGTTGGCCAGCGTTTTGTCGAGGATATTCTGGTCCGCGGCGGAGACGCGCAAGCCATTGTTGACCGTGTAGGTGGGATTGAGGCTGGTGGCGAAATCGCTGGCGATCTTTTGCCGCTGCGCCTCGTTGGCCACTTCGCCGCGCACGCTGACCACGCTGCCGTCTATCGTCAGCTGGCCGCGGCGGATCTGCTTCAGGTCCGGCGTCAGCAGCTTTTGCACGTAGGCGTTCCAGTTGGCCGGCAGCGCGACCTGGCCCACGGCGATCTGGTCGACCACCTTGTCGGCGCCATACAGGTCGCGCAGGCGGGCCAGCACGGCGGCCTTCGACGCCTCGTCGGGCACCGTGCCGCTGGCCAGCACCTGGCCAGGCTGCGGCGTGGCGGCGGCCGGTATGGCGGGCATGGCGGCCGGCGTAACCGGCGTCACCGGCGTGGCCTGAGTGGACGGGGCGGCGGGCGCCTGGGCGCGGGCGCCGGGCGCGGCAAGGGCCAGGCAGGCGAGGAAGGTAATCCGTAGGTGGCGCATGGTCAGGTCCCGATGAAGGCGGCACGGAACGAGTCGTGCGCCGATTTGAGTGACAGGTTCGCCTGCGCGAGGTAGGTTGACACCTTCTTGATCGCGTAGTCGCCGCCCACGTGTTCCTCGACCCAGGCCAGGTCGTCGAAGGCGATGTGGTGTTCCAGCGCCGCCTGTGGTTCCATGATGGCGTGCAGCGTCTGCGCCGAAGCGCCGCAAAAACCCAGCACCAGCGCGTGGCGTCCGCGGATGCGGGTGATGAACAGGGCCAGCTCGAAGTCGGCGCGCGCCAGGAACGGCGCGATCAGGTGCATCCAGAACGCCGCCACCAGGTTGCGGTACAGGGGGTCGTCCGGCAGCGGCAGTTCCAGGCTTTTTTCCAGGCGGCTGGAACTGCTGGCCATGACGGGCTGCAGCAGCATGCCCAATGCCAGCAGCACTTGCCGCACGGAGCCGCCAAAGCCCGTGGGCGCCAGCAACGCATCGAGCGCGCCGACCGTCTGCAGGTCGAGGAAGTCGTCGAAGGCGGCGTCGTACGCGCTGCTGCGCAAGTCCAGCTCGACGCTGGCGCTGCTGGCGGCCTGCAGCGCGGCAGCGGCTTCGGCGCCGCGCATGCCGCCGCTGAGCGCATCGAGCCGGTTCCACAGGCGCGACAGCACCAGCGGACTGGTGGGCACGAAGCCGGCCGGGTTGCCCACTTCCATTGCGCTCATCATCAGGAACGGGAAGCGGCGCGACGAGGCGTCGCTGCTGGCGGCGATGTGGCCGGCGATGGCGCGTCCGCGGCGCGGGCCGATGAAGGCGAAATGCAGCGGCGCCAGCGCGTCGTACGTGAGCTTCCAGCGGGCGTCGGCGCTCATCAGGTCCATGGCGTTGGCGAGCCAGTCGTCGAGCATCTTGAGCAGCGCGGGATTGTCGCCGCTCTTGACGAAGTCGCCGCGGCTGGGGATCTTGCCGAAATAGCCGATCGCGGTGGACGTCGGGCGGCTCATGGCGTGTTCCCTGCCAGTGCGGCGCCCGCTTCGGGGACACTGTTGACCACCGTTTCCGGCAGCTTCAGTCCACGGAAGCCCTGGCCGCCGGCGGGGGCTGCCGCCGGTGCCGGCGTGTTGACGATCTTCAGGTTGGCCGTCACGGTGACGCCGCTGTTTTCCCAGCTCAGTTCGAATACGCCGCCTTCCTTGCGCGTGCGCTTGGCCGAATCGATCATTTTCTTCAGGCCGAAATGGCCTGGTTCATTGAGCAGCACGACGTTGCGCCCTTCCGGCGTGATGGCGCTGATGCGCGAACCGGGCACGCCCTGTGGATTGGGCCAGACCATGTGTATCCACGGCTGCGGCTGGCCGCGCCAGCGCAGCGCCTGGCCATCGATCTCGATCGTGTATTCGGCGGCGCCCGGCGCGCTCAGCGCCTGCAGGTCGAAGCGGGTCTGCGCTTCGGCGGCGCCGGCCGCCGTCGCCACGCCGTTCGCGCTGAGCGGCGCGATCCAGCCGGGCAGGCTGGCCACCACGGGCGGCGCCAGGCTGATGCCCATCGACGCCCACGTCCTGGCGCTGATGCTGTCGCCGCGGCGCACCACCAGGGGGCCGATGGCGGTATTGAAGAACTTGGCGATGGCGCCTTCCGGGCCGAACACCTGGCCGATATCGGCGTTGCTCGCCTCGGTGCGCGAATCGGGCGCGAACGGATACTTTGCCGCCAGGGTCTTCTGGAACGGTTCGAGCACCTGGGCCAGCCAGACCTTGTTGATTTCCGTCTCGGTGGGCTTGACGATGACGGCGAAGGTCTGCATCAGCGGGCGCACCAGCAGGGGCCGGATGGCCTGCTTTTGCGGATCGCTCATGCCCGTCAGCATCTGCTCGTCCACGTATTTCAGGGCGTCGGCCAGTTCCGAGCCGCTGCCGTCCAGCGTTTGCTGCATCAGCTGCTTGGCGCCCGGTCCCGTGTCGCCCTGGTTCTTGATCTGGTTGAGGCGCACGCGCAGCTTGGACAGTGCGGCCAGGTAGCCGCGCATCGGCGAGGCATCCTTGTCCCGCGCGACGACGAGGCGGGCCACGCCGGAAAATTCGCGGCCGACGGGGCCCATGGGCAGGGCGCCGCCCGCCTGGCTGCCGGCCACGGCCGGTTTCTGGCGCAGTACCGTTTCCTTGAACCAATCCATCATGCCGCGCTGTGCCCGCTGCAAGCCCTGGCCCAGCAGCGAGGGATTGTCCCACGAGGTTTCCTGGTACACCGTCTCGATCAGCTTGTTGATGGGCGACGCTTGCGGGTCGCCCAGGCGGTTCATGGCTTGCGCCGCGTTGTCGAAGCCGTTCAATTCGCGGATGCTGACGCCCTGGAGGAATTTCTGCCATTCCTTCGCATAGTCGTTCTTGTACAGCTCGACGAGGGCTTTCTGGATCTGTTCCGGGCTGCCTTCCAGGGTCAGGTCGTCCTTCGACGCCGTTTTCAGCACCCAGTCCGCGCTTTGCAATTCGCGGTTGGCCGCTTCCTGGAACGCTTGCTGGATATATTTTTCCCAGGCGTCGCGGGTAAACGTGCCGGGGATGGCGTAGCTGCCCAGCACCAGTTCCTTGTCCTGCTCGCCAACGATGCGGGCCACCGTCATCGAGGGGAAGCGCGTGGCGGCGCGCGCCTTGACGTCGGCATACACGCGGTCGCGCGCCGGCATGCCGCGCACGACGCGGCGCAGGCTGTCGCGCGACTGGTCGACGAGGGCCAGCTTGCGGTCGATCTGCGGCCACGAGGGGTCATTGATCTGCGTCAGGTAGAACGAGATCATGCGCTCGGCGCTGCGTATCATCTGTTCGCGCGGCATGCTGCCCCGGTTGGCGTCGAGCCAGCCGCGCCAGTAGCGCGTCAGCTGGTCGTTCAGGTGGCTGGCTTCGGCACGCGACTTGTCGCTGAGCATCAGATACGTCTTCAAGCCGTTGTAGGCGTCTTCCACGCTTTCCGGCGCCGCATCCTTGAATTGCTGGACGCCAGGCGCGGCGGGCGCTGGCGCCGCGGCAACTGCCGGCGTGGCCGCCGTGGCGGCGGCCGGGACTGCAGCGGCTGCA
>NZ_WFLI01000045.1 GCF_009208555.1 Janthinobacterium violaceinigrum
CAGCACCAGGCATGCTGCCTGCTGTTTGAACTCAGGGGAAAACGTGCGTCTTTGCTTGCTCATCAAACACCTCTCCATGGCGAGCATTCTCGCCTAAATCAGTGTCCGGGTACATTAAACCACTACAAAGTGATGCGGTCAGGTTGGCCATTTGGCGCTGGGCGCCATAGAAGCGAGTCCACACGAAACCTGATTAGAGCCACGAACGAACAACGCAGACGCGCGAGGCTGCTGCGCAGCGGCAGCAGTTGGTCGCTTCGGAGAGGGCCAAGCCGCTAGGCCCAGCCCTTCGAATCCCCCCTCGCCCCGCAGGGGGCGTGCTTCTCTTCGCGGACAGACGAAAGAAAAAGCTACCCGAGGGTAGATTTTTCTTTTTGAGAGGGGGATTCCCATCATGGCTAAAAACGTGTATGAATAGCCGATTTCGATGGATACTAACTTAAAGAGTACCCTCAACAATACCCTTACCAAGAATTTTCCCACCGGCACCATAAATTAGTGCAAAAAAAATATTCATTCGAGTCAAGGATTGAAAATCCCTGTGCCAGTGGTTCGATTCCGTCCAGAGCCACTAAGAACACACGTCGACAAACACCAAACCATGTAAGTCGGCATTTTTATTTGTAGACAGAAAGTCCTTCTGTCCGGTCCATTTCCGGCACCGACACAGCCATCGCGTGGACAACTCAAAGCCCACAAGCCTCACGTCTCATCAGCCCCTAGCTTTCAAACACGGTCCAAGAAATTCTCGGGTGCAATTAGCAGCCTCGACAACGCAAGTGCTACGCTTTTCATAAATACATTACTCGCGGCAATACTGCAAGCCTTGATCCGAATAGGGTTTTGACGGATTCTGCTTGGTTCGCGCAACGAGGATCGATTCCGGTGATTTTGTATGGTGCCACTATGACCAATACGCAACTCGCATTCGTAGCTCACCCGTCGAAAGATCCAATGCTAGCCGGCACAATTAACGAGTGTATTGGGAAAGCGCTTGCAAGATGGAAGCGCCCCAGTACCAACTATGGAAATTCAATGACATTGCGGGAACATCGCTCATTTCTCTAATTATTGAAATCCTCAATGCATTATCGCCGATTGCATCTGCTTTTGAACGTACTGGTAAATCACGTCGGCGCACACTTCGATGTCTTCGCTGGAGTATTCATCAGGCATCCCTTCCAACATCCGGTCAATAATCGCGGCCTTCATTTTCGCTTGAATTGCAGCCCTGTCGCGCAAGTCGCCCATCTCGTACCGACGGGTCTCAACTGTCTGCATCAGATCCTGGGCGACTTTTTTAATCTTCTGAATATCACCTTTAGTGATACTTGCATTATCTTTCGATAGCAGATCAAACAGGGCCAACTCCTTTTCGCTCTTGAATCCTTCGCGTACGTAACGCTGCTCCTCTTGATCGAGTGAATCATGCAGTTTCATTAAATCTTCAAAGACTTTCTGAATTTCGGCGTCGTCCTTGTCCTTGTTGTACTCAGCAATAATGTCTTGGTAGCGCTTATAGAGGTCAATCCGGCTCGGATTCTCTGCCATCATTAGATCTAAACGGGCTTGAATTCGCTCCTGCAAAGTCAGCACAACCGTTTCCTTAAAAGGCGACTTGGCAAACTCAACCCGAAGACGCTCAAAATCAATGCGCGACAAGTCGTATTGTTTGGACATTTGATTGAGGCGCCCTCTCGGAGTGACTTCCAATGACGCGTCGATGACACCACGAATCTCTTGCATGATCGCGGTTATATCCACTTTTGGCTTTGGCTTTTGTAGTAGGTTATAAATTGCCGAGATTGCATTTTCTTGCGGCTCGTACTTGAACACTCCTGGATTCGGGAAAAGACCACGGAAGCGATCGAAAACATCTTCGGCCAACACCTGAAAAGTCTTCTTACACTCGGCAGAGGCGCTCACCGCGTTCTGCGCATTCAACAACTCCGCCCACGTCTCCTCGCCCTCTTCAGCTCTTACTAAGGCATCAAGATCAAAGCCGACTATGGCCAAGTGCGCCCGGACCTTATCAATGGAATTAGAATATTCAGCCAGTGCTTGGTCTTCGTCGAACAAGGGATCGGCCGGTGTGCCTTTGTCGCCCTGAGCATAGGTGGCGAGAGCTTTGCGCAGGCTCTTGAGCATGCCGTTGTAGTCAATGATTAGGCCGTTCTTCTTGTTCGCAGCGACACGGTTAACCCTGGCAATGGCCTGCATCAGTGTATGCCCCTTCATGGGTTTGTCTAGATACAAGGTGGCTAGTGCTTTCACATCAAAACCAGTCAACCACATGGCGCAAACTACGGCGATGCGGAACGGATGTTTGCCATCTTTAAAACACTCATCAACGGCCTTGCCGTTGATCCCCTTAACCAATATCTCACGATATGGCCTCACATCAATCCCGTCTGCGGCGAAATCCTTAATTTCGTTTTGCTCAGGACTGAAAACCGGGTGAATCTGCGTATCAGCCATCCACGCAATCTGCGCGCGTAAACGGGCTACGAAAGCAGTCTCAGGCTTTCCTACCTTCGCGAAGTATTCCTCTTCATTTTGAAGTCTGCCTTGCAATTGAATCCGCTTGGCTAGCCATTTTCCCTTGATCCGCTCCGCCATCTTGGCACAAGTAATTTTGTCAATACAGACCAACATTGCCTTGGCATTGCCACCGTACTTCGGCGTCGCGCCTAGCTTTACGGGCGACTCCATAAGACGCCAGCGCTGGTGATAATGCTCGACAAAGTCTGTCGCCACATCGTTCAAGTGGGTGTCTGACGTAAAAACCGGATACTCACGAGCTAATTCACGGTAAAGCTTTTCCTCCTGTTCCTCGGTGAGTTCGCCGTCAGAACGGGCTGCGTCGATGCGCGCCTCAATGCGCTTATTCAGATCCGGGTCGACGATGCGCAACTTCTCGCCACGGTTCTCGTAGTACAACGGCAAAGTCGCTCCATCTGCCACTGCTCGTTGAAAATCATAGACGGACACGTAAGGACCGAACACCTTCTCGGTCTCATGCTGCTCTCTACCGTCAATCAACGGTGTCCCCGTGAAGGCCATAAAAGTCGCACTATTGAGCGCCATACGCATCTGAGTAGCCAGCCGACCGTATTGCGTGCGGTGCGCTTCGTCAGACAATACAATGATGTCGCGCCGAGTTGTCCAAGGTTCGGCCACTCGCTTGCGGAACTTGTGGATCAAGCTGAACACGTAACGGCGGTTTTCATCACGCAGTAACCGTTCCAGTCCTTCGGCGCCAGTGGCCTTATCGCCCTTGTTGGTCGAAACCCCGCAGCCGACAAAAGTTGTGTAAATCTGATCGTCTAACTCTTTGCGGTCTGTCAGCAATACAAAGGTGTAGGCTGCCGATACTTTTCGGTGCACTTTCTGGCAGAAGAACAACATTGAATAGCTTTTCCCACTCCCTTGAGTGTGCCAGAATACCCCCAGCTTTCCTGCCAGCACGTCGGCATCTCCAGCTTGCAGCTTGGCGATAGCCTTGTTGACACCCAAATACTGATGATTGCGTGCAACCACCTTCAGCATGTGCTCTTCGCTGCCGTCGAATAAAGTGAAGTTCTCAAAAATATCCAGCAATGCACTCTTGTTACACATGCCACGCAACAAGATTGGGAGAATGGGCTTCAGCGGAGACTCATCGTGCTTCGGTGCTGGGTCCGTGTCGTCTTCATTCAAACGCTTCCAGCGGTAGAAGTGATCCCATGTACTGCTAATGGAACCAAAACGAGCATCTAGCCCGTTCGAGACGATAACTAGCGCATTGTAATGAAACAAATGCGGAATCGTATCTTTGTAATCGTTGTAGTTGTCGTCGAACGCGGCCTTCAGCCCCTTGTCGTGCCGCTTAAGTTCTATGAAAACCAGCGGAAGCCCATTGACGAAGCCAATAAGATCACAACGCCGCCTAAATGGGCCGCTTTGCACCCATAGTTCGCGTACCACCAGGAAGTCATTAGCCTCTGGCGCATTGAAATCTATCACTGTGATGTGCACATCCTCCACCGCATTGCCGCCAAGCGATTTCAAGGTGATGCCATCACGCATCATCCTCCATTTGGCTTCATTATGTTGCAAGAGTGTCTTAGTCGGGTCCGCATCCAATAACTGATCTCGTGCAATTGCCAACTGGGATCGCCCGTCAGGCGTCGCTGCCAGTTCCGAGTTCAGTTTCGCCAATGCCGCATCTAGTGCTCGTACAAGTACGACCTGAGTCGCATCTTTGCGGCCAAGTAGGGATGTTGCGCCAAAGGTTTCTGCGTTGAAGGCATAGACTGAGCGCCAATCAAGGTTATCCTCGAACAGCTTGGCTGCGGGTTCCTGAATATTGTTGTCTTCTGAGTAATCTGCGCACGCCATATTGTTTCTCCTCTTTCGTTCAGAGGGTAAATTCACCCGACATTATTTTTGGCAACAGTGCGTTACGAGCAGCTTGCAACCCTACTTCCTGCCGACCAAGATTTTTCACTTGATCGAATAGCGGCGTTACAGTTTGTTCAAAAAGCTCTAATGCTTCATCGCTTGGACGCAGGACTGGTAGCGAATATGCATAAGTCCTATTTAACCCAGGTACTGCTGTATCGCTACTAACGAACGGCTGTGATTCCAGGAGTAAATAGTTGTAGTAAGTGGCTTGGGCACCATCGACGTAATACACTGTATCAATCGGAAAGCAGCTCGTCGCCGAGTAATAGACGCTGCCCACATTGCCTTTTCTTCCGACTATAATTGCAGAACCATTGACAAGAGCATGATTGTTGGCCCCAACAATTCCGCTGGACCCATAGACCGGAATATCACCCGCGATACGAACTGAGTCTTTTAAAGATTTCCCATAATTTAGCGTGACCAGATCACCCAAGTTGCAACTTGCCCAGCCGATCGGCAGACCACTACCTTTGACTTCAGCACCAGGGCAGCGTAGATTCACAAACCATTCACGGTAAAGCATGCGTACAGCTTCTTCAAGCAAAGCAATTCGGCGCTGGTTAGTTTCAATCAAATGGTCGTAGCGGACAATGAAATCGACAATTCGATCTTGCTCGTCGATGTTTGGCAATCTGAACTCAAAGCTTGCAATGTCCTTGCCGCTGATATGAGGAATGTTTGCGCCAGTCGTGATGCGATCAATGTGCGCAAGGAAACTAGGGGTCGATAGAACATAACGCAAATAATTTGTTTTCGCCTTTTCGGAAATACCTCTGATTCGAGTCACACGCTGCACGAGCAGACTTGGTAAGTCCTCATCCCTAATCCAAGCGAGCTTAAGCCCGCCGCCCACAATAGGGCGATCCATTGCAAGGATCACATCATCTTTTTGCAAATGATAGCGTACCAAGTCGTCATAAGCATCATTACGCCATTTTTTTGCCTTTTCTCCCCAGCGAATGAATCCTTGCTGTACATTGTCGCCACGTACCAAATAGATGCCGTCCTCAGAGTTGTCGAGAAACTCTTGACTCTTAAAGGCAAAGCCCGACATCATATCTGCAACATCGCCTAGCCTGACAAGCTGCCCCATCATTCGTCCATCTCGGCGAAAACATCCTGGATCTTGGTTGCGAGAATATTTGCTAAGTCATTTAGTTCAGCTAAGTCGGCGTGAATCTCCTTCATCCGAAAAATAAATGCCTCACCTTCATCGTCACTTTGGCTAACATGCGCCACGCCTACATAGCGCCCTGGCGTCAATGAATAGTCGCTGTCTTCGATTTCTTTTTTCGTCACAGCCTTGCACAGCCCTGGCACGTCGTCATACAAACCGTCCGGAAAGCGACTTATCAGCCAGTGCCCTTGCGCAATGAAGTAACTGGCTCGCTTGATCGCTTCTAGTCCCTGATCGTGCAGTGTAGGTTTTTCGCGCTTCTTCGCATCATGAGGAAGCAATGCTTTTTTAGCATTTCTCGCCACATCGGCGGCAAAATTTTGCCAATGGCGCGCTCTCAATGTTTTTTCTGCAATATCTAACACTTTCAGCCAGCACTTATGCCGTACCTCCAAGACGGCGAGTGCCGCTTTCAGTGACGGACTGATCGTCTCAATCTGGTTCTGTAGCGACCTGCGCTCTGCAAAAGTGCTGCTTGGCGAGAGGCCTGCGATTGCTTGTTGTATAGGTTGGATACCTGCCAACGCCGCTTCCAATGCAAAGCCCCAGCCTTCGGCAAGCTTGTCCAACTTTATGAGCTCGGTCCGATAGATTTCCACCGCCTCATCGGTGATGCAATGTTCATCCCCTAATCTATCGCGCACCGTATTAATAATTGCTGCATCTGCGGTCGTCTGGCCAAAGTTACGCAGCGCTTGGCTCAGCAAGTTAACTTGCTGCTCGTCACTGGCGAATCGTTCTGGGAGCTGTGACAAATACTGCCCGGCCCTAATTTGGTAGCTGGCCAATAGTGCCGTGAATTTCTCGTGCTCTCCCCGGTAAAGCCAAGTAATCGCACTGAGGTTGAGAAGCTGTTCGTCGGTGAAAACGTGGGAGCGCGCCGATACCACCGTGTATACATTGCGGGCATCAATCATCAGCACGGTGTCTAGCAAATCGTCAGGCTTGCCTTTATCGAAAAACCACAAAGCACATGGCAAGGTGCGCGTGTAGAAGAACTTCGGCCCGATTGACATCATCACATCCACATGTCCGGTTTCCACCAACTTCTGCCGGATTTCCTTGTCCTTATTTCCGGCATCCGAGGCACTAGAGGCCATCACGAAGCCTGCGCGGCCACTCGCGTTCAAGTAGCTATAAAAGTATTGAATCCAAAGACTGTTGGCATTGGAGATGGTTTCACCGTCGCCATTATTCTTGCCCTTGGATTTTCCAGCGACGCCGGGCAAACCAAAGGGCAACCGTCCGGTCTGGTTTTCGCCGACTTGACTCTTGATCTTGGCAACCTGGACGCCATCAACATTGAAAGGTGGGTTTGCCATGACGAAGTCGCAAGTACCCAGCAGTTGGTGGTGGTCTTCATAGAAGGTATTGCCAATGCGAATGTTGCCCTCCAGCCCATGCACGGCCAAGTTCATACGGGCTAGCTTGCTGTTCAGGTCAGCTTTCTCTTGGCCATAAAACGTGATATCGATGTCGTTCGTGTTTTTGTGACAAACCTCTTCGATGAAGTGGCCTGTTTGCACGAACATACCAGCTGAGCCGCATGCTGGATCAAGTACCATGCCGTGGTCTGGCTCGATCACATTCACGATCATGCGCACGAGGCTTGGCGGCGTAAAGAATTCACCGCCCTCTTGAGCACCGCTTTGTGCAAACTGGTTCAGAAAATATTCGTAAATACGACCAAAGACATCACCCTTGGCTGTCTGCAACGCGGGGCGGTTGAATATCTTGATAAGCTCGGCGAGCAAGTCCTGCTCAAGCCCGAGATAGTCCTTCGGCAACGCGCCCTCAAGGAGCTTCTGCCCCTTTTGATCTGTCACAGAATCTTCGATAGCTATCATGGCGTCACGGATAGCCGCTCCAACATTTGTGCCAGCTGGCAGCGCGGCCAAGTAGTCGTATCTAGCTGATTCTGGAAGGTAAATGGCGGCCTTACTCTGAAAACCAAGCTTGAGGCGATCCTCACGCAAAGCACCCGTGGCGCGGGCTGGTACTGCTTTTAACACTTCAGGCAATAGGTCATTAAAGCGCGTGGTGGCGTGACGCAAGAAGATCAGACCTAGCACAGGCATAGAGTACTCGCTGGCCGTGAGCTTGGAATTGGCGCGAAGTTGATCGGCGGCTTCCCATAGGTCGTCTTCAAGTAGTTTAAGTTCTTGGTAATCCATTAAGTTCTATTTCCTGCAATGAGTAGTTCGCCCTGAAGTACGTGTCGGGTTAAAAAATTGGGAATACGCGGCCTACGAAAAAACGCTCGCATGAAGCCAACCCACTGGCTCTGCCATTGTTATTCTTCGACCATAGTCTTGCTCTCGTCGGCGCCGCCAGACTTAACCCATGTATCAACTTCGACACGCTGAAACTTCCAGAATCGGCCTACTCGATGCGCGGGCATCCTCTTCTTAGAAATCCATGCATAGACGGTATCCTTGCCAATTCCAAGGTGTTCAGCAATTTCCTCAACCGACAACCAACGATCTGACATGACGTCGCCTTTTCAAATTACAAAATATTCCATACTGGAATGATGATCCCACAGTCTCCGGCCACATGCAAATAAGATTAGAGCAATTTAGAACTGAGTAGACTTGATTTAACCAAATTTAGACCAGTCCTGCATACACCCAGTGACATCAATTCCATTTTTTCGAATACGTGATTACGACTGTTGAACACAACCAAATCCCAAAACCCTGTAAATGCCTTCGGACTTTCACCTCGACGCAGAAAAATGAGGAATCAACAACGATAGACATCACGGCAAAACCGACCTAGCAGTGGTCAAGCAAAGACACCAACACACGTTCGGCTAGTACACGAATCAACAACGCAGGCGCAATGGCTATCAAGCAAACCTTGCTACCGCGCAGCCTGGATCTGGCCTCCTCACTCAAGTACCGACGCTGACCGATCTGCGACACCCAACGTCAGCTCATTGAATCCCCATGACGGCGAAGTCATGATTTCTTTCTTTCTGAAGCATCAACCTACAACAGAAGATCAGCATAACAAAGACAAGCTCTACGGATACATCACCGACGATTCCGGAATCATCAATGCCCGCCGACGCGACCATGCAAGATATCGCCATCCCACAATCGTTCTGGCTGCTCAAGGACAGCACCATCTGCCACGCCCTTGCGTTTAGGGCGAAGGTCTGAGATGTACACAGCTGCTTCAGACCGGCTTCCGAACTGCCCCAGCTATCACGGCTTGATCAGTGGGTCAATGGCGACCTCCGACCGGCACTCGTCCGCAAGCTTCCACTCCTTGTCTTCGGGACGTTTGATCCAAAGGTCTCGCCACGCGTTACGACTGTTGCCCGCGATAGTGTTCGCCAAACTTCCGGGTGAGATTGGTTGGCCGTCGTAGATAATTTCGTCACCATCCACCTTGGCGTAGAAGTATGCACCCTTGTACTGCATGCGGATCTGAGTGCCGCTGGGCAGAAACAGATTTTTCCACTGGTAGCCGCGAGTATCACTTTCGGATAGAAGCTCTGGCTTCCAACTGGCGTTATCAAGCCAATAGTCAATCGCCACTGATACTATCTCCACCGGATCGCGAGGGTCACCGTTGCTTCGAAGGAAATTTGCCAGCTCAAGAAATTGTTGAGTGTGGATTGGGATCGATAATTGCGTTTTCATTCGTTTTTCTCCTTTTTTTAACTTAATCAAGTCTATAAAGAAAAAAAAGTATTGTCAAGACAAAAAACGTGTAAATAAGAATGAAAACGCAAATTACCCTATAGCACCGCATGCCGGGTACAGGCGTTAGGTGCGGCACCTCAGATAATCCAACACTGGATGTCAGATGGGATAGCCATGCATTGATTCTTTCCACGACTAGGTATCCGCTACTCCCTGACTGGCAAGCAATAGGCTGGAGAAACGCCGATCAACGTCTCAAGCGCATCCACGCCTGGCGTCTATACAGCGCTGTTGCCATTCGGCGATTTCAGCCGCGTCCCAAGCGACAGACTTAGGGCCGATAGGAATTGGTGCTGGCAACACGCCTGCCTTCACCTTGCGCCAGATTGTGGCGCGGGACCAGCCGGTGGCCTCGATTACCGCAGGCAAGCGGAGGAATTTTTTAGTCGTGGTCATAGAATTCTCCTTCGATTGATGAACAGCAAACAATGGAAAGTCGTGCCGACTCTCCGTGATCATTTCGGCAGCGCCAGCGCTGCCCCCTCTGCATCTCTTCTATTTCATGCGCTGCAGCCCCCGATACAGATGGCCGGTCATCTCCCCAGATAGATGGAAGTGACCTGTTCACGTCCATGCCCCATCTCCACCGAAATCTTCATCCGCGCAGCTTGATCTGCGAGTTTTTGTGAAGCATCCAGCTGTCTGGACGTCGGGCCGCCACAGGCTGGACAAGGTCGGCCAGTCAGCTCCGTATAGCGCCGCTGCGCGTACTCATGGCGCAGCCCATGCACGCCATGGATGCCAGCCTTGTCGCACTGCGCCCGAAAGCGGTTCAACTGGTCCCGATACTGCAACTGCGCCGGAATCAAGCTGCCTTTTCCCGCCAGCGCCTTGGCCGCTTCCAGCACGGCGCGCTGCTGCATGGTTGTGATCGGCACCTCCCTATACTTGCCACCCTTGGTCCAGCTATCCTGCAGCCGCAGGATGTTCCCGCCATCGGCCCATCCCGGCTTGATCTTGATGCTTTCCTCGCGCCGCAATCCAAACGCCGCCTGCAGCTGCAAGGACATGCGCGTATACGGATCATTCACGCGGGCCAGCGTGTCGGGGTCCAGCACCTTCGCCTTCGAGACGTTGGTGACAAACACCCGCTCCGCGATGCCGTATTCGCTGTTGGTGCGCGCAATGATGTTTTCCTTGCCGATCTTCTCGGCCCACCAGCGCAAGGCGCTCATGCGATTCTTGATCGTTCCAGTACTGACGCCATCCTGCTTCCACTTGTCGAGCAGCGCCGCCACATGCTTCGGCTTCAGGCTGTCCACGCTCATATGCTGGAAGCCCCGTTCCGCCAGGTCGTTGGCGCACAGGTTTAACAAGCGTTCGCGGTCGGCCTGCGTCGCAAAACTGCCATCGCGGTTGCGGTGACACAGTTGCTTGAGCTGGTAGTTCAAGTCGCGCATGGCAAAGTCATCCCTTCGATCCTTGGTTTTTACATCGATGCTGCGTGGTGTAATCCTGTCTGGTAAGTGTTTCTGGCCACCCTCACTGCCTCGGCAGAAAAGGTTGAATCAAGGGCCTCGGGACACCACTCCCGTGTATGCGGTTGCTGTTACTGCCTGCCCGCGCCGCATGCGCGTGTGGCACCGCTGCGCGCTCCCGGAGGGAGCCGCCGCAGCAGGGACCAATCACCCAGGGTCCATGGAGTGCACCTCGTGCACGGTTCAACTTCTACTAATCAGCCCTTAGCGGGCGAAGGAAATCGCAAGGCTAGCCTGCGATGAAGAGGCATCTGGCCTCGTCACTGAGCACCGTCACGCGGACGCTCCGTGCTTGCCGCCTTGGCCTATGCCGTCGGCGGCGCGTCGTCACTGGCAGCACGCCGCCAGTAACGACGCGCGCACGTAGCCATGGCATGTGACGGCATATATGCCAGCATCGCACTCGCGGTGACGATACTGGCGGCTCTGAAGCACAGGCGCTGGCAGCGGCCGCGATGGCATCGCATCGCTGGCATTTCTGCTGACGGTGCGGCTTGCGGCAAAGCCATGCTGTGCTTTATAGGGTTCGCTACCTCGCGGGGTATGCGAACCAATCAGGGCAGGAGTCTTGCTCCTGTTTGAAGGAGCGCCCATCGGGCGCAATCATCCAGGCAATCCGTCTTGCGGATTGTGGGATATGAAGACGCTGAAGGCAGCGCTTTATCGTGCCGAGATGTGCATGCTTCTGCATGGCCCGGCGATATATATGTCTAGCAGAAACTGCTAGGTATCATGGTGGCGGGTAACGACCGCAACGCCTATGCCGCTAAGCACAGGTACATGCTCGATGCATGCCCTCGTGGGAGCGATTCCCACATAAGAGAGCTTCATTCTAGGCCTGATCACGACATTTGCAAGCGGTTCGTTTCGTCAAGGGTGCTTTTCGTAGTACGCAGAATTGCAGTACGGACAAAGGCTCAAGTAGCTACTGCATGTTGTCTCCCTGGCGACGTACCCGCCTCCTTGACTCTTTCATCGCACTAACCAATTGGTCCATGCTCATACCGTTACGTAAATAGCTGGCAGCGAGCGCCGTCGCAACACCCTCCAGGTGTCGGGAAACGACCTGCAAACCGTCCTGTTCAATTTGCCGAATGGCTGCTTGCTGGATACTGTGCTGTGCTTCACTGACGGAAATGCGCTCCAATGCAGGAAATAAGGCGGTTTCGAGGTGACGGATAGCGAACAGGGTCGCCCGCAGAACACTGGTCTGCACATGGCCCCACTCCGGCTCATCGAATATTTCGTCGAGTGGAATAGGCTTTGGCAGTGGATGCAATTTTTCTCGATTGAATTCTGTGCTCGGGTCCTGCTTCCTCTCCAGCATCTGATGCGCTGCAAGCCTGTGTTCGCGGGCTTTGGCGATGGACACTTCGGGATACCGGCCAAAAGTCAGAACGCTTTCTCCACCGCCTTGCTGGAGATACTTCATGCGCCAGATCTTGCTGCCGCTGGGCTGCACTTCGATGTACAGACCAGCCCCATCGGGAAGTTTATATAATTTGTCCTTCGGAGCAGCCTGCTTGATAAGCGCATCCGTGAGGCGCAATACATACTTAGACATGGTGCCCTCCTGTTCCGCCATCCCGGCTGAATTCGCCACTGACCAGCGTTAATCTTGGCGTCTGCGGTGGCGCTCCCTTGCCGCTGACGGCATCGATGTAGTCGGCCCAATCCTGCATCATCCGGCGCCGTTCCGCCAGGAACTGCGCCCGGTCATAGGCGCTGGCCACCTTATCCTTCGGTGCATGTGCCAGTTGCCGGTCCACGACTTCATGCCGGTAGCCCAGGCGCTCCTTGATAGTGCTCATGGCCAGCGCCCGGAAGCCATGGCCGGTCATCTTGCCCTTGTATCCCATGCGTCCAAGCGCCACCAGTATCGTGTTATTGCTGATCGGCTTTTCGTGGTCGCGCTGATTCGGGAACAGGTACTGGCTGCGGCCCGTGATCGCGTGCAGTTCGCGCAGCAGCTCCAGCGCCTGGCGCGACAGGCAGACGTGATGGTTGGTCATATCCGGATTGACGGTCAGCTTGCCGCGCTTCATGCGTTGCCATGGAATGATCCACTCGCCGCGCTCCAGGTCAATTTCACTCCAGGGCGTCTCGATCAACTCGCTGGTGCGCACAAAGCACAGCAGCATCAGCCGCAGCGCAATGCGGGTCGGCGCGAACATGCGTGCTTCGTTGCGGTCCAGAATGGCCAGGAACTGCGGTAGTTCGTCGGCGCTGATGGCGGCGAAGTGTCCGGCGCGGACGGTCTTCAGCACATCCTTCATATCAGTGACCAGATTGCGCTCTGTGAATCCGCACTGAATCGCGTAGCTGAAAATTGACGCACATACCGCTCTCAGGCGATGGGCGACTTCACTTGCGCCACGCTCCTCGATCTTGCGCAGCGCGGCAATCAGATCGCGGTGCTTTATCTCATCGATCGGCATGCGGCCAATGGCTGGAAAGATGTCCGCTTGCAGGCGCTGGATGGTGTTCTTGGCTGTGCGTTCGCTCCACGTGGGCACTTTGTTGCCATGCCACTCGCGCGCGATTTTTTCGAACGTGTTGGATGCCTTATCCTTTGCCAAGCGTTTGGCATCGTCGCGATGCTTGGCGGGGTCGATTCCTTGCAGCAGCAGGCGGCGTGTCGCCAGGCGCTTTTCACGTGCATCCTGCAAGGTAATTTCCGGGTAAGGGCCGAACGTCAGCGTATTCTCTTTGCCGTTGGCCTGCCTGAACTTGAAACGCCAGATGCGGGAGCCGGTAGGAGCGACGACGAGGTACATGCCGTCACCATCGAACATTTTGTACGGCCGCTCGCGTGGCTTGGCGTTGCGGATGAGTAAATCTGTCAACGGAGCAATGATCTTTGGCATGGCAAACCTCCTGCGCGACATGCTGTAAAGATCAATATAGTCGTTTTTTTGAATTTTTGGGGCAAGCGGCAATGGCTGAGTACGAGAAGCCCCCAAACTTGCGCCTACTTGAGGTTGATGTCCTGGGACGCTGTGCAACGTCCAGAAACGAAAAAACCGCTTAGAATCAAGGCTCTAAGCGGTTTTTGAGGGACTTCCTGAGACGTCCTGATCTTACTTAACTACTATCCGTGGCGGAGAGAGGGGGATTCGAACCCCCGATAGGCTATGAACCTATACACGCTTTCCAGGCGTGCGACTTCAACCACTCATCCACCTCTCCTGCAGGCAATGCGTCTACTTGCTCGCATTGCGTACTATTTCTCGCTTGTCGCGAAGCCGCAGATTATAGCAAAGATTCTACGGACTGCCAAAGTTATTTACCGTGGGGTAAAAGTTTAAGCACACAGCGACAAGCAGCAGCCCAACAGAGGCCATGGTCGGCCCCCGCAGGGACCGACCTTTCATTACGACGCTTCCTTCAACTGCTCCAGGATGGCCGGGTTTTCCAGAGTCGACACGTCTTGCGTAATCGTCTCGCCCTTGGCCAGCACGCGCAGCAGGCGGCGCATGATTTTGCCGGAGCGGGTTTTCGGCAGGTTGTCGCCAAAACGGATTTCCTTCGGTTTCGCGATCGGGCCGATTTCCTTGCCGACCCAGTTGCGCAGCTCCAGGGCCAGCTTCTTCGCTTCCTCGCCCGTCGGACGCGCTTGCTTGAGCACGACGAAGGCGCAAATCGATTCGCCTGTCGTGTCGTCCGGACGGCCGACTACCGCCGCTTCGGCCACCAGCGGGTTGGCCACCAGGGCCGACTCGATTTCCATCGTGCCCATGCGGTGGCCCGACACGTTCAGCACGTCATCGATGCGGCCCGTGATGGTGAAGTAACCCGTGTCCTTGTTGCGGATGGCGCCGTCGCCTGCCAGGTACATCTTGCCGCCCAGTTCTTCCGGGAAGTAGCTGGACTTGAAACGGTCCGGGTTGTTCCAGATCGTACGGATCATCGATGGCCATGGACGTTTTACCACCAGGATACCGCCCTGGCCGTTCGGCACGTCCTGGCCCGCTTCGTCGACGATGGCGGCCATGATGCCTGGCAATGGCAGAGTGCAGGAACCGGGGACCATCGGCGTCGCGCCTGGCAACGGGGTGATCATGTGGCCACCCGTTTCCGTTTGCCAGAAAGTGTCGACGATCGGGCATTTCTCGCCGCCGATATGCTTGTAGTACCACATCCACGCTTCAGGATTGATCGGCTCGCCGACGGAGCCCAGCAAGCGCAAGCTCGTCAGGTCGTAGTTGCTTGGATGGACTTTCGGGTCCACGTCGGCCGCCTTGATCAGCGAACGGATGGCCGTTGGCGCCGTGTAGAAAATGCTGACGTTGTGTTTCTTGATGGTTTCCCAGAAACGGCCCGCGTTCGGGTAGGTCGGGATGCCCTCGAACACCACTTGCGTGGCGCCCACGGCCATCGGGCCATACGCAATGTAGCTGTGGCCCGTCACCCAGCCGATGTCGGCCGTGCACCAGAACACGTCGTCAGGTTTGATATCGAAGCTCCACTTCATCGTCAGCGCGGCCCACAGCAGGTAGCCGCCGCTCGAATGCTGCACGCCCTTCGGCGTGCCCGTCGAACCGGAGGTATACAAGATGAACAGTGGATGCTCGGCATCGACCCATTCCGGTTCGCATTGCGCGCTCTGGCCTTCGACCAGGTCGTGCAGCCATGTGTCGCGGCCGGCCACCATCGGCAAGTCGCTGCCCGTGCGTTTATACACGATGACGTTTTTCACGGAATCGCAGCCGCCCAGCGCCAGCGCTTCGTCGACGATGGCTTTCAATGGCAGCTTCTTGCCGCCGCGCAATTGCTCGTCGCCCGTGATGACGGCCACGGCGCCCGCGTCGATAATGCGTTCCTGCAGGGATTTGGCCGAGAAGCCGCCGAAGACGACGGAATGCGTGGCGCCGATACGGGCGCAGGCTTGCATTGCAGCAACGCCTTCGACGGACATCGACATATAGATGATGACGCGGTCGCCCTTGGCGATGCCCTTGGCTTTCAGGCCGTTGGCGAACTTGCAGACTTTTTCGTGCAGTTCTTTATAGCTAGCCTTGGTGACGGTGCCGTCGTCCGCCTCGAAGATGATGGCCGTCTTGTCGCCCAGGCCATTTTCGATGTTGCGGTCCAGGCAATTGTAGGACACGTTCAGCTGGCCGTCTTCGAACCACTTGTAGAACGGCGCGTCGTCTTCGTTCAAGGTGCGCGTGAACGGTTTTTTCCAGCTCAGGTTTTCGCGCGCCAGCCGGGCCCAGAAGCCTTCGTAGTCGGTTTCCGCCTCTTTCACCATGGCGTGGTACGCAGCCATGCCGGAAATGGTGGCTTGTGCGGCAAAGGCCGCCGATGGTTCAAATACGCGCGACTCTTCTGGTCCTTGCTGCTGCGTGCCCTGTCCTTGGTTTTCTGTAGCGGCCATGCTTGTCTCCAGTGTAGTAATTGTTTGCTAACACGATAAGCGCCGTGTCTTACGGACGCCTTACATTGCGCGTTTTCTGCTGCGTTTTCCTCGCTCCATGCTAACCATAAGCGCCTTCGGCGATGGGCGTCAAGGGGACGCCGTACAGTATTTTCATTGGAGAAATGCCTGGCGCGCCGAAGCTTCAATACCACTTTGTATTTCATCAAACCCAATAATCCAGAGCAAGGCCATGCGCAGTAATCGACAGCAAGTGTAAAATGTCGGGCATGCCAAAAATTGGTATTTACTCCCCCAGGAAACCCCACATGATCGACCACCTACCACCGTCTGCCAAACATACCAAGCTGCATCCATTGTCCGCCTTCATCTTCATGTCGCGCTGGCTGCAGTTGCCGCTGTACCTGGGCCTGATCCTCGCACAATGCGTGTATGTCTTCCATTTCTGGGTGGAATTGTCCGACCTGATCGGCGCCGTGTTCGGCAATGATGCAGCCCTGCAGCACGTCATCAGCGCGGTGACCGTGCCTGGCGTACCGCCTCCCGTGAAGCTGAACGAAGCGACCATCATGCTGGTGGTATTAGGCCTGATCGACGTGGTGATGATTTCGAACCTGCTGATCATGGTCATTATTGGCGGCTACGAAACCTTCGTGTCGCGCATGCACCTCGATGACCACCCAGACCAGCCGGAGTGGTTGTCGCATGTAAATGCTTCCGTGTTGAAAACGAAACTGGCGATGGCCATCATCGGCATCTCGTCCATCCACCTGCTGAAGACCTTCATCAACGCCACCGCGTACGCGAAGGAACCGAATGTGGTCATCGCGCAAACGGTGATCCACATGGTCTTCATCCTGTCCGCCATGGCGATCGCGTACACGGACCGCATCATGACCGTAACTCAGAACCAGGCACGACCGCATTAAACACTAAGCCCATGGCTGCCAGCGGCGGCCGTGGGCTTTTGTCATTCCAATGCAGTAACCAGTATTAGTAAAGAGTCTTACCCTTCTTATCTACCGCGAGAACACCATGACTGTCATAAAGCAAGAAGACCTGATCGAATCCGTCGCCGCAGCGTTGCAGTACATTAGCTACTACCACCCTGCTGATTACATCGAACACCTGGCGCGCGCCTATGCGGCCGAGCAAAGCCCGGCGGCAAAAGATGCGATCGCGCAAATCCTGACCAACTCGCGCATGTGCGCGGAAGGCAAGCGTCCGATTTGCCAGGACACGGGTATCGTCAACGTCTTCCTGAAAATCGGCATGGGTGTGCGCTTCGAAGGCTTCAGCGGCACCGTTACCGACGCCGTCAACGAAGGCGTGCGCCGCGCGTACAACTTCGACGACAACAAGCTGCGCGCCTCCATCGTGGCCGACCCGCATTTCGACCGCAAGAACACCAAGGACAACACGCCAGCCGTCGTGCACATGGAACTGGTCGAAGGCAATACCGTCGACGTGAAAGTGGCGGCCAAGGGGGGCGGCTCGGAAAACAAATCGAAGATGATCATGATGAACCCGTCCGATTCGCTGGTGGACTGGGTCATGAAGACCGTGCCGACCATGGGCGCCGGCTGGTGCCCGCCTGGCATGCTGGGCATCGGCATCGGCGGCACGGCCGAGAAAGCCATGCTGATGGCAAAAGAGGTGTTGATGGAAGACATCGACATGTTTGAGCTGAAACAACGCGGCCCGCAAAACAAGCTGGAAGAATTGCGTATCGAGCTGTGCGACAAGATCAACTCGCTGGGCATCGGCGCGCAAGGCCTGGGCGGCTTGACGACCGTGCTCGACGTGAAAATCATGATGCACCCGACGCACGCCGCGTCGAAGCCTGTCGCCATGATCCCGAACTGCGCCGCCACGCGCCACGGCCACTTCGTGCTCGACGGCTCGGGCCCTGCCTACATGGAACCGCCATCGCTGTCGTCGTGGCCGGAAGTGCACTGGACGCCGGACACGGAAAAATCCAAGCGCGTGGACCTGAACACCCTGACGAAGGAAGAAGTCGCTTCGTGGACGCCGGGCCAGACCTTGCTGCTGAACGGCAAGATGCTGACGGGCCGCGATGCCGCACACAAGCGCATCCAGGACATGCTGGCCAAGGGCGAAGAGTTGCCGGTCGACTTCAAGAACCGCGTGATCTACTACGTCGGCCCCGTCGATCCCGTGCGCGACGAAGCCGTGGGCCCGGCCGGTCCGACGACCGCCACGCGCATGGACAAGTTCACCGACATGATGCTGGAAAAAACGGGCTTGATCGCCATGATCGGCAAGGCCGAACGGGGCCCCGTCGCCATCGAATCGATCCAGAAGCACCAGTCGGCCTACCTGATGGCCGTGGGCGGCGCCGCCTATCTGGTGTCGAAAGCCATCAAGCACGCCAAGGTGCTGGGCTTTGCCGACATGGGCATGGAAGCGATCTACGAATTCGACGTAGTCGACATGCCAGTCACCGTGGCCGTGGATGCCAAAGGCACCTCGGTACACAACACGGGTCCGAAAGAGTGGCAGGCGAAGATCGAGCAACTCAATAGCGTCAGCAAGATTCCCGTGACGGTTGCTTAAACAGGCTCTACCATAGACGCCGCGCGGCAACATCAGCGCGGCGTTTTTTTATCTTCCCCGGTTCCCTATGATTTCTATTGCAAGCACTGCCCGCCCAGACGCCCCCATCGGCATTTTTGACTCCGGCGTGGGCGGCCTGTCGGTGCTGCGCCATATCCGCGCGCAGCTGCCGCAGGAAGACCTGATTTACTTTGCCGATTCCGGCTATGCCCCGTATGGCGACAAGACGGAACAGCAAGTGGTCGACCGTTCGCTGGCGATCACCGCCTTTTTATTGCAGCAAGGCGCGAAGGCGCTGGTCGTGGCCTGCAACACGGCCACCATCGCCGCCATCAAGGCACTGCGCGCGCGCTACCCCGACCTGCCCATCGTCGGTGTCGAACCAGGCTTGAAACCGGCGGCAAGCATCAGCCGCAACGGCAAGATCGCCGTGCTGGCCACGGAACGCGCCTTGCGCGGCGACAAACTGCTGGCCCTGCGCGAACAGGTGAGCGCCGCCACGGGCGCCACGTTCATCTTGCAGCCCTGCATCGGCCTGGCCGACCGCATCGAGCAGTGCGAGCTGGGCACCGATCCGCAGGACGCCACCAGCGCCATGCTGGAACGCTACATCGCCCCCATGCTGGAACAAGGCGTCGACACCCTGGTGCTGGGCTGCACGCACTACCTGTTCGTACAGGACGCCATCGAACGCACGGTGCGCGCCCACACGCAGGAAACAATCACCCTGGTGGACACGGGCGACGCCGTGGCGCGCCAGCTGGCCCGCCTGCTGGACGCGGCAGGCTTGCGCCGCCTCGACAACGACGCGCCGCGCCTGCAGGGCTACACGACGGCCAAGGTCGAGGCGCTGGAGAAAGCCTTCGCC
This sequence comes from Janthinobacterium violaceinigrum, assembly GCF_009208555.1. Lineage (GTDB taxonomy): Bacteria > Pseudomonadota > Gammaproteobacteria > Burkholderiales > Burkholderiaceae_D > Janthinobacterium > Janthinobacterium violaceinigrum. Next base: position 19,646 of record NZ_WFLI01000045.1, read on the forward strand.
GGTTTGCTGGACTTGCAGCCACCCGTCGAGCACCTGTCCGTGTGAGTGAAATGGGCCGTTTTCATGCAATCTTTCGATTCTTTAAAAAAGACTGCATTTAGATTTGCCACTTTGCCGAGTTCTTTGTATAATTCGGCACCTGTTCAGCAAAACAGCTAAACAGGTAAGTAAGACAGTGGTGGCTGTAGCTCAGTTGGTAGAGTCCAGGATTGTGATTCCTGTTGTCGTGGGTTCGAGCCCCATCAGCCACCCCACAGAATAATGAAGAGCCCGGTTTTCGAACCGGGCTTTTTCTATTCCGGCACCACTTTTCTTCATTCTCCGATACCGGCCCCGGTATCGCTTCCTGCAAAAAATTCATTAGTGCAAATTCGACCATCGCCCTACTCTGGGGTGCGGCCTGGACCGCCCCATAAAAACAGTACGGAGACAACGATGAAGCAATTCCTGGCAGCACTCTGCCTGATGTTCTGCGCCCATGCGCAGGCGATCACCCTGACGGGCGTGCCCAATGCGCACGACCCCGGTACCCTGACAAAAGACGGCGACACGTATTTCAATTTCACCACGGGCGACGGCATCTGGTATTCCACCTCGACGGACATGCTGAAATGGTCGGCCGGCCCCGCGCCCGTGTTCAGCACGCCGCCAGCCTGGATCGCCAACAAGATCCCAAACTTCAGCGGCTCGTACTGGGCGCCCGACGTGATCCACATGAACGGCTACTATTATCTGTATTACTCGGTGTCCACCTTCGGCACGTCCGTATCGGCCATCGGCGTGGCCCGCTCGGCGTCGCTGAAGAACCCGAACTGGACGGACCTGGGCATCGTCGTGCAATCGTATGGGGGCGGAGGGGAAATCAATGCCATCGACCCCGCCCTGTTCCGCGACCATGACGGCAAGGTCTACATGTCGTACGGCTCGTTTTTTGGTGGCATCGGCGTGACGGAGATCAATCAGGCGACAGGCAAGACGAGCGGCAACGTCACCACCATCCTCGGTGGCGGCGGCAAGGATATCGAAGCGCCCTACATCACGCACGACGGCGAGTATTACTATCTGTTCGTCAACCGCGGCAAATGCTGCCAGGGTGCCGCCAGCACATACTATGTGGAAGTGCAGCGCGCCAGCAGCGTGACGGGACCGTACAGCGGCACGCGCACGCTGCTGCCCAACCTCGATGGCAAGTACAAGGGACCGGGCCATATCGGCGTGCTCAAGCAGGATGGCTGCAACTACACCTCCATCCACTATTACGACGTGAACGACAATGGCGCGGCCAAGCTCGATATTCTGAAGATGACGTATGGCGATGGCTGGCCCGCCCTGACGCGCAATTTTACCGTCGCCAGCTGCGGCGGCATCTCGGACGGCCCCACGGTATTGCGCTCGCGCCTGAGCGGCAAGGCGCTGGCCGTGGCAGGCGCCGGCATGGCCAATGGCGCGCTGGTGCAGCAGCAAACGTACACGGGGGCAAAGCACCAGCAATGGTATGTGGTGGGACACGGCGACGGGTATTACAGCCTGATCAATGCGAACAGCCTGCTGGGCCTGGACGACTACAACAACTCGACCACGGCCGGCACCAACATCGCCCAATGGAGCTACTGGGGCGGACTGGGCCAGCAATGGCGCTTCGCCAGCCCCGCGTCCGGCTACCAGACGATCAGCAACCGCTACAGCAACCTGACCCTGGACGTCCTGAACCTGAGCACGGCCGAGAATGCGCAGATCATCCAGTGGAACTTGACCAATGCGAACAACCAGCAGTGGTCGCTGAGCCGGCCGTAGAACAGGAACCTAGCCCGCCAGCACCGACTTCACCGTCGTTGCCAGGTCGTCCAGGCGCACGGGCTTGACGAGGAAGTGGCGGAAGCCCACAGCCAGCGCATCGTCCATGTACATGGGCAGGCTGTGGCCCGTGACGGCGATCAGCACGGCGTTGGCCGTCTCGGGATTGTGGTGCAGGCGGCGGCCGATCTCGATGCCGCTGATGCCGGGCATTTCGATGTCGAGGTAGACGGCGTCGGGCACGCACAGCTTGACTTGCTCGACGGCCATCTGCCAGTTGCGCACCACCACCGCGTGGTGGCCCAGCGCTTCGAGCAGCATGGCCAGCGATTCGCCCACTTCCTGGTTGTCGTCGACCACCAGCAGATTGAGTTTGCGCGCAGCACTTGCCGGCTGGTCGCCCTGGCGGCGTTCCACGGGGAAACTGCCTGGTGTCGTTTCAGTTATCTGGCTCATTGTACGTTCACGTCTGACGGCTGCAAAAGCGGGAGTATACAAGAAGCGCGCGCAATGCCGCCGCACCCGAGCAATGGTGCCAAGCGGCAATCCATATCCCCTGCTGTACCGTGCCAGCAACACTTCCCGCCTTTCTCCGGGCAAAGCCCGCCTTACGCAGTTTGCGCAATTGACGGATAAAATGAGAATCATTATCATTCTTATCCCCTTGCGCCGGATGTCCTCGCCACGATGTTGTCGCGCCGCCCGATTGCCCGCGCAACCATCGTCATTACGGAGATTCATGCATGGCCGCCACACTTTCCCCACTGCCCTTTTCGCTGCGCCCGTGCGCGCTGGCCATCGCCCTCGCCTGCCTGGGTGCATCCCTTGCCGCGCAGGCACAGAACGCCAATACAGCCGATGATGCCGGCCCCATCCTGGAATCCATCCAGGTCAGCAGCAACCTGCTGGGCACCAGCATGGCCGCCAGCACGAAGAATTTCGCGGGCGCCCGCACGGTGGTGCAGAAGGACGACATAGAGAACTCGGGCGCGTCCAGCCTCAGCGACGTGATGCGCCGCATTCCCGGCGTGCAGATCAGCGACAACTCGGGCAGCGCCGGCAGCGCCATCTCGCTCAATATCGGCGTGCGGGGCCTGGCCGGGCGCTATTCGCCGCGCAGCACGGTGTTGCTGGACGGCATCCCGATGTCGGTGGCGCCCTATGGCCAGCCGCAATTGTCGTTCGCGCCCGTCAGCCTGGCCAATGTCGAGACGGTCGACGTGGTGCGCGGCGGCGGTGCCGTGCGCTTCGGCCCGCAAAACGTGGGCGGCATCATCAACTTCAAGACGCGCCGCGTGCCCACCACGCCAGGCATCACGGGCGACGCCACCGTGCGCTACAACTCGTACAGCGAAGTGGGCCACAATACGCAGGCCAGCGTCTTTGCCGGTACCCAGCTCGACAGCGGCCTGGGCCTGGCCGTGCTGTACTCGGGCATCCGCGGCAGCGACTGGCGCGTGGGCAGCGACGAGAAGGTCAACGACTTCGCCCTCAAGTTCCGCTACGACCTGAGCCCTACGGCCGAGGTGTACGGCAAGCTGTCATATTACGACGTGACGTCGCGCACGCCGGGCGGCTTGACGGCCGCGCAATACAAGCAGGACCCGTTCCAGAACACGCGCCCTACCGACTTCTGGAGCGGCGAGCGCAAGGCCTTCGACATCGGCTACCTGAATGCCCTGTCGGGCACGCAGGAAGTGGAAGTGCGCGCCTATTACAACAAGAGCTCGCGCGAAAGCACCCTGATCAGCGCCAATCTGAAAGGCCTGGGCCACCAGCCGCGCAACTATGAAACGACGGCCATCGAGCCCCGCTACACGCAGCGTTTCATCACAGGCAAGGTCTCGCAGGACGTCACCGTCGGCTACCGCTACCTGGTCGAACGGGCCGATGAAAGCATCTACAACGTCGTCATCGCCAGCGGCGTACAGCAGGCGCCGACGCGCTTTGCCGACAATTCCACCGATGCCCAGGCCGTGTATATCGATGACAAGATCGCCATCGGCGCCTGGCGCATCACGCCGGGCGTGCGCTACGAACACATCAAGACGGTGCGCTTCAACCACTTGCCGGCCGACCAGAAGATCGAGTTGCTCAACAACAAGGCCCTGCCTTCGCTGAACGTGGCCTACTTGCTCAACAACAACGTCACCCTGTTCAGCAACTACAACAGCTCGTTTGGCGCCGTGCAAAATACGCAGCTCAATGCGCAGTCGAGCAAGAACCCGCTGCAGCCGGAACTGGCGAAAACCGCCGAGCTGGGCGCGCGCTGGAAGAGCGGCCAGCTGTCGGCCGAAGCGACCTTGTTCAACATCAAGTTCGACAACCAGATCCAGTCCGTCGGCAGCGGCGAGAACGTCGTCTTCTACAACGTGGGCGCCACGCATCACCGGGGCCTGGAAACGGCCGTCGACTACCACTTCAGCCAGTTCGGCCCACTGGCCGGCTTGAACGCCTACGCCACCTACACCTACACCAAGGCCACCTTGCAGGATGGCGTAAACGCGGGCAATGACGTGCCCTTCTATTCGCGCACCACGGATACCGTCGGCGCCCATTACCAGCTGGGCGCCTGGGGCTTCGACCTGTCGAGCAGCCACCAGAGCCGCCAGTTCGCCGACGAAGCCAACACCATGGCGGAAAACGCGGCAGGCAACCTGGGCGTGATTCCCGGCTTCCGCACGTGGAACACGCAAGTGAAATGGGCCGTGCCTGGCCAGAAGGGCCTGGAACTGGTCGCCGGCGTCAACAACCTCGCCGACAAGCGTTACTTCACGCGTACGTCGGACGGCAACCTGGGCAAGCTGGTGGGCGCGCCGCGCATGGTTTACCTGCAAGGCCGCCTGGCGTTCTAGTCCCGCACACGTCCCGGCTATGGCAGCAATAGCCGGCGCGCACGCCAGAAGCACGCAAAAAAACCTGCATCGTTGTTGTTTCGATGCAGGTTTTTTTACGCCCTGATGTCACAAAAATACTCCAGGGCAAGCAGCCTCAGGGCCGCGTTCACCTTGCGGCAGCACTGCAATTGATTCACCATGGAAATTAATGCAATTATGAACACAAATGATTTCACAATTACAAAATTTTTTATCGTGCCGCAGTTTTTTTCGTGAGTTTTAGTGATATTCTTTAAATGTCATTTAGGAAATGAAATTAACTTTTAAATAATAGAACGGACCCACATGAAAATGCCTGCTACCCTCTTCAAGATCGCCGCGCTGGCCTCCCTGATCACCGCCGGCGGCGCCAACGCCGCGACCGAACTGGTCGTCAACGGCAGCTTCGAAAGCAATGCCATCACTACCCCGTTCGCGCAACTGAGCGCCGTGACGGGCTGGACGTCGTCCGTCAGCGGCAATACGGCCTTTGAAATCCAGAAGGGTGCCACGCAAGGCGGCCTGAGCGGCTTCAACCCGGTCGCTGCCGCCGGCACGCAATACCTGGAACTCAACGCCGAGCGCCTGACGTCCGTTTCGCAATCGCTCGCCACCACGGCCGGCGGCACGTATGCGCTGTCGTTTGCCTACTCGGGCCGCCCGGGTACGCCAGGCGGCGCGAGCAGCCTGATGAATGTCTACTGGGGTTCGACCCTGCTGACGCCAACGGCCCTGGTCGGCACCACCACGGGCGTGTGGCAAACCTACAGCCAGAACGTGACCGCGCTCGGTTCGTCCACCTTGCTGCGCTTCGAATCGATCGGCCCGGCCTCCGCGCCGACCTACGGTTCCTACCTGGATAACGTCTCGGTGACGACGGCCGTGCCGGAACCGGAAAGCTACGCCATGATGCTGCTGGGCCTGGGCTTGCTGGGTTTCATGGCACGCCGCAAGACCGCCGCCTGAGTCCGGACAGTCGTCGCGCAACAGCCGCCCCGCCACCTGGCCGGGCGGCTTTTTTCATGGGCAGACGACGGTATTATTTCCCGGGAAATGTTGCCAAGAGGAATTAAATTGGCGCTACAATAGCGGGGTATCAAGCAATGCCAAGCATCGCTCCGCCAGGGCCACTACCCCGCCCTGATCATCAGCACGCATTTTTTGAACAGGATGACTGGCGCTGCCGGGCCCGTTTGCGCTCCCGGTACGGCCACCAAACACGCACCATGTCTGCAGAAAAAACCATTACCGAAACCAGCTCCTACGGCAAGGATACGCCCGTGGGACGTCCCGACATCGATGGCCGCGCCGGCATTTTCGTGCCCACGGCGGAATTTGACATCGATAACACCACCACCATCCGCAAGGGCGCGGGCATTGTCGGCTTCGGCAACCTCGATGGCACCCTGACCGTGTATTTCGAAGCGAACCGTTTCGACGAAAGCAATCTGCACAAGTGGGAACACAAGGCGCGCAAGGCATATGACCGCATGGTCATGGGCGCGCCCACCGTGTCGAAGGCAAAGATCGATGCGCGCATGCTGGAACAGGTCGGCATCATCGACGGCATGGGCATCAATCTCAAGCATCCGGAACGCCTGACGCACTGGCTGGCGATCTCGAACGTGCCGGACACGGCGCCGGAAGAGCCCGTGGTGCGCTGGAAAAACCGCTAAGCAGCCGGAGAGCGAGGCGGGGCGTCGGGGACGAGGTGTTGTCCTACATCGTGGCGGACATTCATCCGATGCCCGATGGCATTAATTCATCCTATGATGAAAGCCTGACCACACCCCACACCACTCAGGAGTACGACATGTCCCGCCTCATCCCGATCAGCTTTGGCGCCTTGCAAATAGGTCTGGCAGCGGCGGCGATGTACATCCTGTGCTCGGCGGACGTGCTGCACCAGAGTTCCGTGTATTTCCACTGAACTCCTCTGACGTCACACTATCTGACCAAATGGTAACGGGCGGCAGCAAGCCGCAGGAGGAAGCGCGGCTGTACCTGGTACAGGGCCGCCGAGGATGGAACCGCCAAGGCAGCGCCTAGAGCGCTGCCCGCGCATCGCGACGCGTAGCGTAGTAATGGTGGTGCGATGCAGCCTAGCGGCGGCCGTAATAGCGTCCGTGCCCGCCCCAGCCGCCACGGTGACCGCCATAGCGCCCAAAACCAAACACGAAGTCCAGCCCGATCGAGACGGGCGGATTGTAATAATACGGCTGCGGCGCGTAGACGGGCGCCGGCACATACACGGGCTGCTGCACGTACACCGGCTGCTGCTGCACGTAGACGGGCTCATTCGTGTATTCCACGCGCGGCTCGCTCACCACGCGCGACGACTGCACCGGCTCGGACGACACCGTATGCCAGTCATAGGGATTGTAGGCTCCCTGTGGCGCGCGCGAACCGTAATAGGCGGGCCCGGGCGGGGCCACGGCGCAGCCACCCAGGGCGGCGAGCGAAATTACTGCCAACAGGGTTTTCATCGCAATTCTCCTCTTGTACCAAACTCTTGTACTACCTCTAATTAAGTACTATAAGAAATTACGCCGTGCTTTGCTGCGCTTTTACCGATTGTTACACCCCGAAGCACGCCGCAACATGAAATGTGGCAAAGCAGCCACACGCGGCCCACGCGGCATGTTTCCTCAGATAAATGGAATCGCACACGTATCGATGGCCTTGCCGGCCGCATCGTAGCGCTGCACGCACACCTGGTAGCGCACGCCGTAATCGAGCTCGACCTGCTCGACCTTGCCATACTTCAATTTCCAGCTGGGCTGCAGCTGTTGCCGGCCAGCCAGCGCGGCCACGTCCTGCGGAATCGCCATCGCCGTCTGCGTCTCGCCCTGGCGCGCATCCTGGCGCCGCGCCACGTCGATGGACACGTTCACGGCCAGATCGACGCCGCCCTCCACAAAGCTCAGCGTGGGCGCGCTGCGCTGCGCCCGCATCACGCCCCAGGCGCAAGGCTTGCCGCCCGCCTCGCATTGCTTCAATTGCGCCAGTGGGAAATATTCAGGGGCAATCTTGCCATCCTTGATAGGCCAGCTCGTGCGTACGCCGTCGCGCTTGCCCGTCAGGGGATTGTCCCAGCTCAGGCTATTGACGACGGCCACGGTCTGCCCCGCCTGCAAGCCCGCAGGGGTGCCCAGCGATGCGCAGGCGGAAAGCAGCAAGCCGGTGGCGGCCAGGGAGGAAAGTGTCAGGATGCGCTGCATGGTAGGCCTCTTGTGGTGGGAGAACCCGAAGGTATGATTTGAGGGTAACAGAATCGGGGGTGACAGCGCCGTTGGCTGGCGCACATAACAATACGGGCGGCACCCTCGCAGGCGCCGCCCGTAGCGGATACGACCATGCCGGGAGTCCCGCTCCCCGCATGCGTGGATCAGTCCAGTTTCCAGGCGTAATCGACCTTGGTCCAGGTTTGCGCTGCGGCGCCATCCTTGGTGCCCGGCTTGAACTTGCATGCGGACAGGGCCTTGATGGCGGCCTTGTCCAGGTTCTTGAAGCCGCTGCTCTTCTCGACTTTCGAATCGGCAACGCTACCGTCGGCATTGACGAGGAAGGACATCGATACGGTGCCCTGCTCTTCGTTCATCAGCGAGGCTTTCGGATACTCGGCCTTGCAGTTCTTGGAATCAAACGACGCCGGCACCTCGGCCGCGAAGGCCGTGGACGAGACGGACACCAGCAAGGCTGCTGCAACACTCATAAAACGCTTATTCTCAAACATGTGCTTCCCCATGATTATCAGATACGGTAATTACAATTTCTTGCCTGCTACGCAGGACGGTGCTGCCGGGATGTCAGCCTCCCGGTGGGCACCTTGCCTTCGTGATGTCGCTTGATGCTTAAAACTCTTCCCACTCGTCATTGCTGGTGCTGCTCGCCGCCGCTGCCTTGCGTGGCGCCGGAGCCGCTGCGGGAGCGGCCGCTTCAGCCTTGCGGGCCAGCGACTTCACGGGGCGCAATGCCGGCGCCGGCTTGCGCGCAGCTACCGGTGCGGCCACAGCCGCCACGGGGGCCGGCACATACGCTGCCGGCTTTTCTTCGCCTTCGACCAGTTTGAAGATGCTGACCACGTGGGCCAGTTCGGCCGCCTGGTCTTGCAGGCTTTGCGCCGCAGCGGCCGCCTGTTCCACCAGCGCCGCATTCTGCTGCGTCATGCCATCCATCTCGATGATCGACAGGTTGACCTGTTCGATACCGGCACTTTGTTCCTGGCTGGCACTGGCGATCTCGCTCATGATGTCGGTGACGCGGCGCACGCTGTCGACCACTTCGCCCATCGTCACGCCGGCCTGGCCCACCAGGCGCGTGCCGCGCTCGGTCTTCTCGGCCGAGTCGTCGATGAGGATCTTGATTTCTTTCGCGGCGCCAGCGGAGCGCTGGGCCAGGTTGCGCACTTCCGACGCCACCACGGCAAAGCCGCGGCCTTGTTCGCCGGCACGTGCCGCTTCCACGGCCGCATTCAGCGCCAGGATGTTGGTCTGGAAAGCGATGCCGTCGATGACGCCGATGATGTCGACAATTTTCTTCGCCGATTCATTGATCGAGCTCATGGTGTCAACCACTTGCGACACGACGGAGCCGCCCTTCAGGGCCACGTCCGAAGCGGTGGCCGCCAGCTTGTTGGCTTCCCGCGCATTGTCCGCATTCTGTTTCACGGTCGAGGTCAGCTCTTCCATGGCCGACGCCGTCTTTTCCAGCGCGCTGGCCTGCATTTCCGTGCGCGACGACAGGTCGATATTGCCGTCGGCGATTTCGCGCGACGCCGTGCCGATGGTTTCCGTGCCCACGCGTACCTGGCCGACGATGCCCACCAGGCTGTTGCGCATTTCCTTCATTTCCGCCAGCAGGCTGGAATTGTCCGAAGGCTGGGTGTGGATGCCGATCGACAGGTCGCCATTGGCGATGCTGCCGGCGATCGATGCCGTGTAGTCAGGCTCGCCGCCCAGCTGTTTCAGCAGGCCGCGGGTAATCACCAGTGCTGCCGCCACGCCCATCGCCACGGCCAGTACGCCGAGGATGATCATGAACAGGCGCGCACTGTCGAACGCCTTGCGGGCATCCGATTGCATCTGCTCGTTCAGCTTGTCTTCCAGGGTGGCCAGCTGCTCCAGCGCTTCCATCCATTTTTTCTGTACCGGGCGGATTTCCTTGATCATCACGCGCGTGGCGCCTTCCGCATCGTTGGCCATCCACAGGGCCGATGCCTTGGCGATGGCCGGCATGGCGGCCGCCTCGTATTCCTTGATCGAGCTCAGCAGGGCTTTTTCTTCGGAAGTCGACTCGACGGCGAATTTCTCTTCGAGCTTCTTCTGCGTTTCCTGATAGGTGCTGGTCTGCGTCTTGATACGCGCCATTTCCGGCTCCATATCGCTGGCGTCCGTCATCAGGGTCAAAATGCGCAGCGAGGTGATGCGGTCGCTGACGTTGCCACGCATGTCGATCACCAGGCGGGTGACGACATTGTTGACATTGATCACGTGATCGAGACGTTCCTGGATTTGCGCCATGCGCGCGATGCCGAGGACGGTCACGGCCACCAGCAGAACCAGTACCAGGGCGAATCCCAGGCCCAGGCGGGTACCAACCTTCATTTTTGCTAAATTCATTTCGGCTCTTCGTAAATGAAACTATTGATAAGAATTTTTGCCCGGCACGACAAGACGAAGGCTGCGTAACGCCGGTATCCGCCCTTACCCACTGGTATGCTGGCGGTCTCCGGCCGCACGCAGCCTGGGGTACTTCCTGGTCTTTCGCCAGCCCTGTTCAACCCAGTGACTGCGAATGCAAACTTGTTCCACACGCTGAAGTTTTGACACCGTTGATATGAGATCAACATCAAACATTCATATGAGAAATATTTGTCTATAATCAATTATAGGTGTAAATTTTGCCTCAAAGCAAGCAATAAGTACCCGAATAAATGGCAGATTAACTTTCTTCGGGGAAATGGCAACAATGCCGTTTCTTGCCCCTTAGAAATGCCCCAAGGCAGTGCGGCCGTGCGCCGAAACAGCGCATTTACAACACATGGCATAGCCATATGACATCATTCATTGAATGGAATTCAGGGGAAGGGGAAGTGCGGACAATACCACTGCGCCGGGGCAGCGGTATAGACAAGTTGGGTCAGCTGTCCCAGCTGCAATGCATCACATAGGCGTGGCCGCCTATGCCGAAGACAAAGACGCTCCAGATGGCGCCCAATTGTCCCGCCAGGCTGTGCTGGCCAGACGATACCAGTTGATACCAGTGCGGCTCACTGCCGAGCAGTTCGGCCAGTTCGCGCACGAAACCGTCATACAGGCGTGCGTCGAGCGGCTGGCGGTCGGCCTCGCTCATCGGACGCAAGCGCTCGAGCAGCCACTGGCGCGGCGTGCATGCGCCGCCGCTGCACACCACCTGCTCCAGCGGCAGCAGGCGCAGGCCGTCCGGCCGTATGTCCAGCGTGCGGCACACGGCATCGAGCGCTGCCTGCGGCGCCACCGGCCCCAGATACGAACACAGCAAGTCGCTGCCGTCATCCTTGAGCGCGCTGACGGCTTGCAGATAGCCGTCCAGCTGGCGCGCAAGGCCGTGGAAGTCGTCCATTACGCAGGCAGCGACAATCGCGCCGCCGCTTCCAGCAGCAGGCGCGGGTCGCCCGAAGCCAGCTTCTTCGAATCGGACAGGGTCTGGCGGAAGCCGCGCGCGCCGGGCAGGTTTTGCATCAGGCCCAGCATGTGGCGCGTGACGCTGTTCAGCTTCAGGCGCCCCGCCTCCTTCTCCAGCTGCGCACTGATATATGGAATCATCGCCTCGAGCACCTGTTCGCGCGTTTTGACGGGAGCGTCGTCGCCGTAATAGCGCTGGTCGAACTGCGCCATCACGTAGGGGTTGTGGTAGGCCTCGCGGCCCAGCATCACGCCATCGAGGTGCTGCAGATGCAGGTCGATCTCGTCGAGCGTCTTGATGCCGCCATTGATGATGAACTCGAACTGGGGAAAGTCGCGCTTCAGGCGGTAGGCATAGTCATATTTGAGGGGCGGCACTTCGCGGTTTTCCTTCGGGCTCAGGCCTTTCAGGATGGCATTGCGCGCATGCACGATAAACGTCTTGCAGCCGGCGTCAGCCACGGTGCCGACGAAATCGCGCACGAAGTCGTACGACTCGCTGTCGTCGATGCCGATACGGTGCTTCACCGTGACGTCGATATCGACCACGTCGCGCATGGCTTTCACGCAATCGGCCACCAGTTGCGGTTCGGCCATCAGGCAGGCGCCGAACGCGCCCTTTTGCACGCGCTCGGACGGGCATCCGCAGTTCAGGTTGACCTCGTCGTAGCCCCACTGCTGGCCCAGTTTCGCGCTGGTGGCCAGGTCCATCGGATCGCTGCCGCCCAGCTGCAGCGCCACCGGATGCTCTTCCTCGTTGAAACGCAAATGGCGCTCCACGTCGCCGTAGACGAGCGCGCCCGTCGTCACCATTTCCGTGTACAGCCAGGTGTGGCGCGTGATTTCGCGGTGGAACTTGCGGCAATGGCGGTCGGTCCAGTCCATCATGGGGGCGACGGACAGGCGGCGGGAAGGCAAGGAGGATGAAGTCATGGTGTCTACAAAAAACAGGGGCTGCAAATGACAAACCCGCTGCGCGCCTCACCAGTGACGGTGACGCGGCGCAGCGGGCCAGAAGCAGCATGGCCCGCAGGCCATGCTCTACAACAGATTACGAATCGCGCGACGCTTTTTTACGCTCGTGCTCTTTCAGGAAGCGCTTGCGCAGACGGATCGATTTAGGCGTGATTTCCACCAGTTCGTCGTCCTCGATGAATTCGACTGCGTATTCCAGCGACATCTGAATTGGCGGTACCAGGCGCACTGCTTCGTCGGTACCCGACGAACGCACGTTGGTCAGCTGCTTGCCCTTGATCGGGTTGACGACCAGGTCGTTGTCGCGCGAGTGGATACCGATGACCATGCCTTCGTAGACTGGGTCATTGTGCGACACGAACATGCGGCCGCGGTCTTGCAGTTTCCAGATAGCGTAGGCAACAGCAGCGCCGTCGTCTTGCGAGATCAGCACGCCGTTGCGACGGCCAGCCATTTCGCCACGGGTGTTGTCGACTGGTGCGTATTCGTGGAATACGTGGCTCATCAGGCCGGTGCCGCGGGTCAAGGTCATGAATTCGCCCTGGAAACCGATCAGGCCACGCGCCGGGATCAGGTACTCGAGACGCACGCGGCCCTTGCCATCCGATTCCATGTTTTGCAGGTCGCCGCGACGACGGCCCAGTTCTTCCATGACGCCGCCCTGGTTCGCTTCTTCAACGTCGACCGACAGGTTTTCAAACGGCTCGTGGCGCACGCCATCGACCATCTTGAACACCACGCGTGGACGCGATACGGCCAGCTCGAAGCCTTCGCGACGCATGTTTTCGATCAGAATCGTCAGGTGCAGCTCGCCGCGGCCCGATACTTCGAAGATCGTGTCGTCGTCGGTTGGTGCCACGCGCAGAGCAACGTTGGCTTTCAATTCTTTTTCCAGACGGTCACGCAGTTGACGCGAGGTCACGAACTTGCCTTCGCGGCCAGCCAGTGGCGAGTTGTTGACCATGAAGTTCATGGTCAGGGTCGGCTCGTCGACGGTCAGCATAGGCAGCGCTTCTGGCGTGTCCACTGCGCACAGGGTCGAACCGATGCCGATTTCGTCGATACCGTTGATCAGGCAGATGTCGCCGGCGACGGCTTCGTCCACCAGCACGCGCTCCAGGCCCTTGAAGTTCAGCACCTGGTTGATGCGGCCCTTGATCGGGGTCGCGCCTGGGCCATTGATGACCAGCACGTCCTGACCAACTTTAACGGTACCGCGGTTGACGCGGCCAATGCCGATCTTGCCCACGTACGACGAGTAGTCGAGCGAGGTGATCTGCATTTGCAGCGGACCTTCAGGATTGTCGTCGCGCACTGGAACGTGTTCCAGGATGGCGTCGAACATCGGCTTCATGTCGCCGCCGCGCACGTCTTCGGTCAGGCCGGCATAGCCGTTCAAGCCCGAAGCGTAAACGATAGGGAAGTCCAGTTGTTCGTCGGTAGCGCCCAGCTTGTCGAACAGTTCGAACGTCTGGTTGATGGCCCAGTCCGGACGTGCGCCTGGACGGTCGATCTTGTTGACGATCACGATAGGCTTCAGACCCAGTGCCAGCGCCTTGCGCGTGACGAAACGGGTTTGCGGCATCGGGCCTTCCTGTGCATCGATCAGCAGCAGAACCGAGTCCACCATCGACAGAACACGCTCCACTTCGCCGCCGAAGTCGGCGTGGCCTGGGGTGTCGACGATGTTGATGTGGGTGCCTTCGTACTCAACGGCGCAGTTCTTCGACAGAATCGTAATGCCGCGCTCCTTTTCCAGGTCGTTCGAGTCCATGACTCGGGTGTCGACCGCTTGGTTTTCACGGAAGGTGCCGGACTGACGCAGCAGCTGATCCACGAGGGTGGTTTTGCCGTGGTCAACGTGGGCGATAATGGCGATATTACGAATTGCGCGTTTTGTATTTGACATGGTCGTAGTAGTTACTGAAAAACTGCGGAGTGCGTACAAGATGTACGAGATACCCGAATGCTAATCTATTTCCGGAACCGCGTAGTATAGCATGTTGCGTTGCAACGCTATCTAAAAATGCTGGCGGCTCCCACAGTCGGGGACGGTTTGTTTAAAAAAGCGACACTGTTTGACGAGTGTCGCTGGGTAATATGACGTTGCTGTGACTTACTGATGTGCTGTCGCAATCAGACGTTCCGGCGCCAGGATGCTGTACTCCTGCAACTGGCCCGTGCCCAGCAGTTTGCTGTCGTGATACACGCGTACCCTGCCCGGCTCGGCCGGCACGGCGACGTCTTCCTTGCCCAGCGCGATGCGCTGGCCGTGCAGGAAACGCTTGGCCAATTCTTCCGTCAGCTGGACGGCGGGAAAGCTCGACAACAGGGCATCGACGGGCGCCAGCAAGCTCAACGGCGTGGCATGCGCCGTCAGCTCGTCGAGCGTGACGACGCCGTCCAGCGTCAGGTTGCCCACCTGCGTGCGGCGCAAGGCGTTCAAATGGCCGCCGCAACCGAGGGCATGGCCGATATCTTCGCCCAGCACGCGGATGTACGTACCCTTGCTGCACATCACGGACAATTTCAGGAACGGGGCTTCATAGCCGAGGAACTCGAGCTTGTGGATGGTCACCGGGCGCGCTTCGCGCTCCAGGGTGATGCCTGCCCTTGCATACTCATATAAGGGCTTGCCGTCTCTTTTCAAGGCCGAGTACATGGGCGGCGTCTGCAGGATGGGCCCGCGGAACTGCGCCAGCACGGCTCCGATCTGCTCTACGGTGACGTTGACGTCGCGCGTTTCCAGCACCTCGCCTTCCGTGTCGCCCGTATCCGTCGTCTGTCCCAGGTGTACCAGGGTTTCGTAGGTCTTGTCCGCTTCCAGCAAGTCCTGCGAGAACTTCGTTGCCTCGCCAAAGCACAGCGGCAGCAAACCCGTGGCGAACGGGTCCAGGGTGCCCGTATGGCCCGCCTTCTTCGCGTTCAGCACGCGCTTGGCCTTGATCAGCGCATCGTTGCTGGACCAGCCCACGGGCTTATCCAGCAGCAAGACGCCATCGACGAGGTCGCGCACCCGCTTGATGCCGGGAGGTTTCTTCGGACCGGCCACGCTTACTGCTCGTCCGTCTCGGGTTTCGCGTCCGGCTCGGCATCGGCCGCGCGCGTGGCGTTGGCCTTGTCGATCAGCAAGGACATTTCCATGCCGCGCGAGGTCGAGCTGTCGTGCACAAAATGCAGCATCGGCAAGGTGTGGATGTGCAGGCGCTTGCCCAGCAAGCCACGGATGAAGCCGGCCGCGGCCATCAGGCCTTCGGTCGTATTCTTGATGGCTTCCTTGCTGTCTTTCAACATCGTGAAAAACACCTTGGCGTGCGCGTAATCGGGCGTGATCTGCACTTCGGTGATGGTGATCATCGTGCCCACGCGCGGATCCTTCAATTCGTAGGCGACGATTTCTGCCAGATCGCGCTGGATCTGGTCGGCCACGCGCAAGCCGCGCGCTGGCATGGTTTTGCTATGTTTAGCCATGATTTTATGCTGTCCTAAGTGCCGCAGGGCGCATGGGTCAAACGGTTGCCCGTTGACCAATGCGCCCCACGTATTTGCGCGGACAAAGTGTCCGCGCCATTACTGCTGTGATTACAGGGTACGAGCGATTTCCTGGACTTCGAATACTTCCAGTGTGTCGCCAACCTGAATGTCGTTGTAGTTCTTCAGCGACAGGCCGCACTCCAGACCGGCGCGAACTTCTTTCGCATCGTCCTTGAAGCGTTTCAGGGAGTCGATCTCGCCGCTCCACACCACGATGTTGTTGCGCAACAGGCGGACGGAAGAAGCACGCTTGACCACGCCATCGGTGACCAGGCAACCGGCAATCGCGCCCACTTTCGAGACCAGGATAACCTGGCGGATCTCGACCTGGCCGATGACCGTTTCGCGTTTCTCTGGTGCCAACATGCCCGACAACGCCGATTTGATCTCGTCGATCGCATCGTAAATGATGTTGTAGTAGCGAATGTCCACGCCATTCGACTCGGCCAGCTTGCGTGCCTGGGCATCAGCACGGGCGTTAAAGCCGATGATGACCGCTTTCGAGGCGACTGCCAGGTTGACGTCCGATTCCGTGATGCCGCCGACTGCCGCGTGAACCACTTGTACGCGCACTTCGGAGGTCGACAGTTTCTGCAACGAACCAACCAATGCTTCTTGCGAACCTTGCACGTCGGTTTTGATGATCAATGGCAAGTTTTTCACTTCGCCTTCGGCCATCTGGTCGAACATGTTTTCCAGTTTCGCAGCTTGCTGTTTCGCCAGTTTCACGTCGCGGAACTTACCTTGACGGAACAGACCGATTTCACGCGCCTTGCGCTCGTCAGCCATGACGACGACTTCTTCACCGGCAACCGGCACCTCCGTCAAGCCCTGGATTTCGACCGGAATCGAAGGACCCGCTTCAGCGATCGACTTGCCGTTCTCGTCCAGCATGGCGCGAACGCGGCCATACGAAGAGCCAGCCAGGATCACGTCGCCGCGGCGCAAGGTACCGGACTGCACCAGGATCGTCGCGACAGGACCACGGCCCTTGTCCAGACGCGCCTCGACTACCAGGCCGCGCGCAGGCGCTTCGACCGGTGCCGTCAGTTCCAGCACTTCGGCTTGCAGCAGCACTTGTTCCAGCAGGTCGTCGATACCTTGACCCGTTTTGGCCGAGACGGGCACGAATGGCGATTCGCCACCGTATTCTTCCGGCACGACTTGTTCGGCGACCAGTTCCTGCGTCACGCGGTCCACGTTGCCACCCGGTTTGTCGACCTTGTTGATCGCCACCACCAGCGGCACGCCGGCTGCTTTCGCATGGGCAATCGCCTCTTTCGTTTGCGGCATCACGCCATCGTCGGCGGCAACCACCAGAATGACGATGTCGGTTGCCTTGGCGCCACGGGCACGCATCGCGGTAAACGCTTCGTGGCCCGGGGTGTCGAGGAAGGTGATCATGCCGCGTGGCGTATCGACGTGGTATGCGCCGATATGCTGCGTAATGCCGCCCGCTTCGCCCGATGCAACCTTGGCGCGGCGGATGTAATCGAGCAGCGAGGTCTTGCCGTGGTCGACGTGACCCATGACGGTGACCACCGGTGCGCGTGGCTTGGTTTCGAAGTGCGCGTGTTCGCCCACGTCGGCCAGCAACGCTTCCGGATCGTCCAGTTCGGCGGCGAACGCCTTGTGGCCCATTTCTTCCACCAGAATCATGGCGGTTTCCTGGTCCAGCACCTGGTTGATCGTGCACATCTGGCCCAATTTCATCAAATGCTTGATGACTTCGGATGCCTTGACGGACATTTTGTGCGCCAGTTCGGCCACGGTGATCGTTTCCGGTACGTGCACGTCCTTGACGACGGCTTCCGTAGGAGCCTGGAAGTTCGATTCACGGTCGTCATGGTGCGTCGGGCGACGGCCCTTCGCGCCACCGCGCCAGCTGTCACGGCCGCCTGGGCCGCTGTTGCCGCGTGGCTTGGGACCACCGGTGGTGCCGCGTTTTTTCGCGTCATCGGACCAGGTGGACGACACATTGGCCGACTTGATGGATTTCTTGTCTGCAACAGCAGGCTTCTTGTCGCCTGGCTTGTCGCCAGGTTTCTTGTCAGCAGGCTTGTGCAGGGTGCCTTCCGGCGCCTTCGGCTTGACCGGCACCGGTGCTGGCTCAGGGGCTTTGATGGCGCGGCGTGGCGCGTTCATCATGGCCTTGATCTGGGCGACTTCGTCGGCAACGGCCTTGCGTGCACGCTCGGTGGCTTCCGCTTTGTCAGCGGCTTCCTTGGCGGCAACAGCAGCGGCGGCGGCTTTCTTCTTCGCTTCTTCAGCAGCAGCAACTTTTTTCGCTTCGGCAGCGGCGTCGTCAACGACAGGCGCAGCGGTGCTGGCGGCAGGCGCAGCAGCAGCCTTGGCAGCCGCTTTCTTCGCTTCCGCTTCCGCTTCTTTCTTCGCAGCCAGTTCAGCCTGTTGCGTGGCTTTCGCCTGGGCTTCTTTTTCCGCGTCGAGCTTGGCCAGACGTTCTTGCTTTTCGCGCAGATCGGCTTCCTGGCGGGCGATCAGTTCAGCCTGTTTACGGGCTTCTTCTTCACGGCGCGCCACGTCGGCGGGATCGATGACCGGTGCGGCAGGCGCGGCCGGTTCAGCTGCGACCGGCGCAGCTTCGTCACGCTGGACGAAAGTGCGTTTCTTGCGCACTTCCACCTGGATGGTGCGCGATTTGCCGGTGGCGTCAGCTTGCTTGATTTCAGTCGTTTCCTTGCGGGTCACGGTGATTTTTTTCTTTTCTGTGTCAGCCGCTGCGCCGTGTGTGCGGCGCAGATGATCCAAAAGCTTGTCCTTATCATCTTTCGACAATGGATCTGACGTCGAACTTTTCTCGACGCCGGCAGAACGCAGCTGCGTCAGCAGCAAATCTGCAGGCATCTTCAGTTCGGTGGCAAATTGGGCTACGTTGTTACTCGCCATTCAGTCCTCTTTTCTATGTGTCGCGGAGATGATAAAGATACTCAAATTAAGCCTTTGCGGATTCGGCCAGACTCCATGCCTTGGCTTGCAACGCCTTGGCACGATCGTCGTATTTCGAGTCAACCAACTTCATCTCATCGTCGGTCACATCTTTAAATTCACTTGTAATCAGTTCACGCGCACGGTCCGCAGACAAGGCCAGGATTGCGCCAAATTCGTCGTATGCCAGTGCTGCAAATGCTTCAACGGTCTTGATACCAGCCAGACCCAGCTTGCCGGCGGTAATGCGGTCCATGCCTTCCAGACCGACCAACGCCTCGTCCATGCCTTCCAGACCCTCTTCCGAAGCAATCGCTTCGGTCACGAGCGCATCACGCGCACGGGTACGGAGTTCATTGACGGTATCTTCGTCAAACGATTCGATTTCCAGCATTTCGGAAATTGGCACGTAAGCGATTTCTTCCAGACTGGCGAAACCTTCTTCCACCAGAATATCGGCCACTTCCTGGTCGACATCGAGCTTTTCCATGAACAGGATGCGCACGGCAGCCGTTTCCTGGGCAGCTTTGTCAGCCGATTCTTCGGCCGTCATGATGTTGATCTTCCAGCCGGTCAGATCCGAGGCCAGGCGCACGTTCTGGCCGGAACGGCCGATCGCGATTGCCAGGTTTTCTTCGTCGACGACAACATCCATCGCGTGTTTTTCTTCATCGACCATGATCGACGACACGTTCGCCGGCGCCAGGGCGCCGATGACGAACTGCGCCGGATCTTCCGACCACAACACGATGTCGACACGTTCGCCACCGAGTTCGCCGGTCACAGCCTGCACGCGCGAACCGCGCATGCCGACGCAAGTACCGATCGGGTCGATGCGCTTGTCGGCCGTGTAGACGGCGATCTTGGCGCGCACGCCGGCATCGCGGGCTGCGGATTTGATTTCCAGCATGCCTTGCTCGATTTCCGGCACTTCCAGTTCGAACAGCTTCATGATGAATTCCGGCGCGGTGCGCGACAGAATCACTTGCGGGCCGCGCATGTTGCGGTCGATGCGCAAGATGTAGGCACGGACGCGGTCGCCGATACGCAGATTCTCTTTCGGTATCATCTGGTCGCGCGGCAAACGTGCTTCGATCTTGCCCGATTCGACGATGGCGTCGCCACGTTCCATGCGCTTGATGGTGCCGGTAACGAGCGAATCGCCGCGTTCCAGGAAGTCGACCAGGATCTGCTCACGTTCGGCGTCACGCACGCGCTGCAGGACGACCTGTTTGGTATCCTGGGCGAAACGGCGGCCGAATTCAACGGATTCGATCGGCTCTTCGATGTGGTCATCGACTTCGATATCGGGAATCTGTTCTTTAGCCTCGAAATGCAGGATCTCCTGATCCGGCAGCTGCAGACCTGCTTCATCGGGCACCACGTGCCAGCGGCGGAACGATTCGAATTCGCCCGTTTCGCGGTCGATCGAAACGCGGATGTCTACCTCACCCTCATACCGTTTCTTCGTGGCTTGCGCCAACGCGAATTCGAGGGCGCCGAAGACGACATCTTTATCGACGTTTTTTTCGCGCGCCAGCGCGTCAACCAATAATAAAACTTCGCGGCTCATGCTTTGCGTCCCTTAAAAACCACCTGCGGCACCAAGCGTGCCTTATCCACATCGGCGAGCGTAAACTCCAACATCGCCGGACCATCCTTACCTTCAAATTCCAACGACAATTTATCGCCCACGGGTTCTTGCAAGATCCCCTGGAACGATTTCCGGTTGTTCGTACCCGGCATCGCCACCATCAGCTTGACGATGATTTCCTGCCCTGCGAAACGGACGAAGTCTTCCAGCTTGCGCACCGGACGATCGAGACCCGGGGAAGAAATCTCGAGACGTTCGTAAGGAACGTTCTCTACCGTCAACACATGCGATAACTGGTGACTCACCGTGGCACAGTCTTCGACCGTGATCGGACCTTTTTCAGCGGCATCGGCGGCGCTGAAATCAATAAAGACGCGCAGCAGTCCGCGCTCGGCACGTTCGACATCAACGAGCTCATAGCCCAGACCTGTAACTGTCTTTTCAATTAATCCCAACTGCTGCAAGAAATTCTCCAGAAATAAGGCCCGTTTTCGGCATGACAGCGCCACATCGGGCGCCGGCAACATGCAAAAACACGCATTCAAGTCATATATGGCCCCTTGCGGAGCCATTACAAACGGTTCAACAAAAAAAAAATGGGCATCTGCCCATCTTCTTGTATTTCCCCAACCAGATGAAAGCACTCCCCACCAAACAACCCTGCGGAGAACTTTTATTAGGCTGCAGATTATAACCTCTTATTAACTTCGCCGCAATGCCGCACACAAGGAGCGGCCCGGCTTACAACAGTAACAAGAGCACGCGCCCGCGGCAGATTATCGGGCGCGCAAGAAGAAATCCCCTGAATTAACCTTTGCTGCGGCGGCGCGGCATGCCATCCATGCCGCCACGGGGCTGACCACCGGAGCGCGCTTGCCCACCAGCACCACCCGCATTGCGGCGCGGACCCGTGTTGGCGAAGCCGAATGCCGTTTGCAGCGGATCGGGCTGACGCGGACCGCGCTGCGGCGCACGGCCTTCGCCACCGGGACGACCCTGGCCCTGGCCAGCGGCGCGCGGAGCACGGCCTTGCGGCACGCCTTCGAACGATGCCGACGAACGGGGCTGCCCGCCCTGGAACGGACCTTGCGGCTGGCCACGGCCTGGACCACGCGCTTCGCCTGGACGGCCGGCGCCGCCTGGGCGGCCCTGGCCTTGCGGACGGGCAAACTGGCCTTGCGGCTGGCCACGGCGCGGCGCGACGGGGAACGGATCGGCGTTGCGGTTGCTCACATCGATGCGGTTGCCATTCGGCTCGTCATCGCGGCTCGCCTTGCGCGCTTCGCGGCCCTTGGCGGCGCCAGCGGCACGAGGATCGCCCGAAGGCGGCATTTTCTTTTCGATGCCGTAGGCGGCCAGCAGGTCGCGCACGGTGTTTTCATCCATCTCTTCCCAGCGGCCGCGCTTCAGGCCGCTCGGCAGGGTCATGGCGCCGTAGCGGGTACGGATCAGGCGCGAGACGGTCAGTCCGATCGCTTCGAACATGCGGCGCACTTCGCGGTTACGGCCTTCGCCGATCACCACGCGGTACCACTTGTTGATGCCTTCGCCGCCGCCATCGGCGATCTTCGAGAACTGCGCCATGCCGTCTTCCAGCTCGACGCCGGCCAGCAGTTTCTGGCGCATGCCCTCTTCCAGCTCGCCCAGGGTACGCACGGCGTACTCGCGGTCGATGCCGTAGCGCGGGTGCATCAGGCGGTTGGCCAGATCACCGGAAGTGGTAAACAGCAGCAAGCCTTCCGTGTTGAAGTCAAGGCGGCCAACGGCCAGCCACTTGCCGGCCTTCATGGTCGGCAGGCGGTCGAACACGGATGGACGGCCGTCCGGGTCGTTGTGGCTGACGATTTCGCCGGCCGGCTTGTGGTACACCAGCACGCGCGGCGGCTTCTTGCTGACGCGGCGCTGGATCAACTTGCCGTTGATGCGCACATGGTCGCTCGGCAGGATGCGCTGGCCGATGTGGGCCGGCTCGCCATTGACGGACACGCGGCCCGAAATGATCAGGTCTTCCATGTCGCGGCGCGAACCGAGACCGGCTTCGGCCAGCACCTTGTGCAGCTTCGGCGCATCGTCGTCGGACGTCAGGTCGCGGCGCACGACGGCTTTTTGCGCGCGGCCCGTACCGCCTTCTTCGCTGTCGAAAGCATCGGAGGTGACGAACGAGAACACGGCGTCGGCATCGCTGA
Source organism: Janthinobacterium violaceinigrum (assembly GCF_009208555.1). GTDB lineage: Bacteria > Pseudomonadota > Gammaproteobacteria > Burkholderiales > Burkholderiaceae_D > Janthinobacterium > Janthinobacterium violaceinigrum. The sequence continues at coordinate 42,216 of NZ_WFLI01000045.1, forward strand.
CCTTGCCTGGCGCAGCCTGGCGGCCCTTGCCCTTCTTGCGGCTCTTGCCCGCATTCTTGCCAGCGCCCGGCACGTCGTTGCGCGGACCGCGCGGCAGGCGCGGACCGGAAACGAGGTTGCCTTCAGCGTCGAACACATCGGCGACAGGCGCGGCAGCTTGCTCAGCGGCAGGCGCGGCTTCCGCTGCCTGCGGCGCTTCGGCGCGCGGCGGCTGGCGTCGTCGGGCCAGGGCGTGGTGTCGAGTTTTTCCACGCGCACCTGATCGCCGTTGCGGATGAAGCGCTCGCGCAGGG
>NZ_WFLI01000046.1 GCF_009208555.1 Janthinobacterium violaceinigrum
GCCTGGCGCACCGCCGCCCGGTACCCCGCCAGCGCCGGCGCCGCGCGGTCCGGCTGCCGCCGCCTGCGTGATGCGGCTGACATTGCGGCACACGGTGGGCACGAGGATGCAAGCGCCCTGCACGCAGTACACGAGACCCCTTTCCTGCATCTGTTCGCTCCAGCCTGAGCGCGTTACATTGCGGCAGACGCGGCCCGGCCCGAAATGCATGTCGCTGATGCGCGCATCGTAATTGCCCTTGCCGCGGATGGCGTCGCGGCTGATCACCACGATTTCATCGTACTGGCGCGCACGCATGCGCGCCTTCAATTGTTCGCGCACCTGCGGCGCGATGTCGGGATACCGGTCCACGGCGGCAACCACATCGCCCATGAACGGGTCGGCCCCCGGGCGGTTCCAGCTGCAGTGTTCCAGTACGTCGGCCCGTGGGGCCCCTTTGGCGTAGGCGGGCAGCGGCGCTACGGACAATATGCCCAGCAGGAATGCCGCTCCCAGCATGCCGGCGCCCGCGATCCATGCGCTATGTCTCATCGCTAGTTTCCTTGGGAAAACAATATCAAAATTGAACTCTTATGTGAGTTCCGATGTTATCACCTAAGAAACTGTGGTATCAACAAATAAATAAAATAATTACAATTTGTGTTGTGTTTGTTGTTACGTTATTTTAGGAAATAATTAATATTTTTATCTCGATAGGCGAGCGCTTGCTGCGCAGGGGAAATTGATTGTGGAGGGGCAATGCGAGCGGCCCGCCCAGGGTAGGGCGGGCGCTGGGCAGGGAGCTTGAACGGGGTGGCGCCGAGGCGCCGGTGCTTGGCCGCGCTAGAAAATGCCCGGGCAGGCAAGTGGGTCGAAGGGGGGATAGCCGATGGCTGGCAGCTTGTCCAGCCAGGCGAGCATGGCAGTGCGCGCGCCTTGCGCAGCGCGTGGCTGTCCGTCGTGCTGCAGCTCCGCGGCGATCATGGCCAGTTCCGCGCAGATGGCAGGCTTGCCGGCCTGGGCCGCCAGCAGGGAAGCCAGCAGTTCCGGCAGCACGGCGGCGGCCGGCGCCGTCTGGCGCGTGGCGCGGTAATGCCGCCAGTAGCGTTTGGCGGCATCGCCATCAAAGCTGGGCACAAAGCCGAACGTGGCCCCATCGTGCCGCAAGCGGTAGACGGTGAGAAAGTAATGGGGGCCCGTCAGCTCGCCGGGAAACAGGTCGCGCCGCACGACGTCGACGGCCAGCGACCCATCCCGTTCCACGCGCACGGGACTGGGCGCATCGAACTGGTCCACGCTGGCCATGAGCGGCATATTTCCCTGCAGCGCAATGATTTTTTGCGTGTAATGGCGCCCGCCCAGGTGGCCGCATGTGGCCACGACACTGTCGTGGATGGCGGTGACGGGCGCGATGGCGCCGCAGCCGGGGCGCAGCGCCGTGTTTTCCTGCCATACGGGCGCCTGATCGGCGGCGCGCACGATGCTGATGCGGCCCACGGTGGCGCCATGCAAGTCGCCTGGCGCCGTTTCGATGCGCTCATCGAAGCGCACGCCGTAGCCGTTGGCGAGCACCTCGCCCGCCTGCGCGGCGCCCATGCCCGATAGCAAGCCCAGCGCCAGAACCAGGGGCCGCATCAGGTCAAGCCATGGAACAGCACGATATCGACGAGGTCGCCAGCGGCCACGTGGCCTTGCGCTTCGTGCAGCACGATCATGCAATTGGCTTGCGTCATCGAACGCAGGATGCCCGAGCCTTGCGCGCCCGTCACGCGCACGTGCTGGCGGCCATCCGCGTCCCGCTCGACGATGCCGCGCTGGTACTCCGTGCGGCCCCGTTTCTTGCGGATGGGCGCCTGCGCCGCCACCTGCAGCAGGGGCAGGCTGGCCGTGTCCGCATCGGCGCCCATCAGGCGCAGCAGGGTGGGGCGGGCGAGGAAATAGAACGCCGCCATCACGGCCACGGGATTGCCGGGAAGGCCCAGCAGCAGTGCCGATGCGCCTTCGCTGGCGATCCGGCCAAAGGCCATGGGGCGGCCCGGGCGCATGTTGATCTGCCAGAAGGCGACGTCACCGAGGCGCGCGAGGATGTCGCGCGTGAAATCGGCCGCGCCGCTGGACACGCCGCCCGACGTGACGATGACGTCGGCCGACGCGCAGGCGCCGCGCAGGGCCGCTTCCAGCGCTTGCGGATTGTCCTTGACGATGCCCATGTCGAGCACGTCGCAACCGAGGCGCGTAAGCATGCCCAGCAGGGTGTAGCGGTTGCTGTCGTAGATGCAGCCCGCATCCAGCGGCTCGCCGATCGAGCGCAATTCGTCGCCCGTGGAAAAGAAGGCCACGCGCAGCCGGCGCCGCACGGACACCGTGGCGATGCCCAGCGAGGCCAGCAGACCCAGTTCGGCCGGACCCAGTCGCTTGCCTTGCAGCAGGGCCGGCTGTCCCTGCATCAAGTCTTCGCCCTTGAAGCGGCGGTTGTCGCCGGCGCGGATGCAGTCCGGCGCGATGGTGATGGCGTGCTCGCTGGCCTGCTGCACCAGCTCCTGCGGCACCACGCTGTCGCAGCCGTGGGGCATGACGGCGCCCGTCATGATGCGCGCGCATTGCCCGCGCTGCACGGTCACGGTGCCGGGACGCCCGGCCAGGATGGTGTCGACCACGGCCAGGGTCACGGGCATGTCGCCGCCCAGGTCGGCGCCATGCAGCGCGTAGCCATCCATGGCGGAATTGTCGTGCGCGGGCACGCTGATGGGCGAGATGATGTCGGCCGCCAGGATGCGCTCGAACGCCTGCGGCAGCGGCAGTTCGTCGGTCTCGGCGACGGGGGCGACGGTGCCGGCCAGGATGGCTTGCGCCGCCGGCACGGACAGGCCCTGCGCCTGCAGGGTAGCCAGCTCGTCCGGCGTATTGATATTGCCGAACGGGGTGCCATCCTGGAACAGTACTTCGGCCAGTTTCAGGGGGCCGTGCCACGTGCGCATGCGGCGTTCGCCGCCGCGCAGATAGGCATCGAGCTGGGGCAGGGCCGACGTTTTTACCAGGCAAAAGACGGGGTGGGGGCGGCGCACAGCCGTTCCCGTCGCCGCATCGATTTCCTCGGTGACGGCGATGGCCAGGTCGGCATCGTGTTCCACGAGGCCGGCGGCAAGGCGCGCTGCCAGGTCGGGCGGCAGCAGGGGCGAATCGCAGGGCACGGTGAGCAGGTATGGGGTGGTGGCGCGCTGCATGCCGCTGTGCAAGCCGGCCAGCGGGCCCAGCTGGCCCGGCAGCAGATCCGGCCACGTGGGCAGGCCGAAGCGTGCGTAATCTCCGGCATCGGCGTGGACGCTGATGGCCAGCTGGCCCACTTGCGGCGCCAGGCGCTGCAGCACGTGGCGGGCCAGGGGCTGGCCATGCAGGGGCAGCATGCCCTTGTCGCGCCGGCCCATGCGCGTGCCCAGGCCGCCGGCCAGGATCAGGCCGGTAATGTCTTGTTTGTTGATCATATCAGGTAGGAAAATTGGTGCATGCGCCATGGTAGCAGCGGCGGGCGCGCGCTGCGCCCGATTCAGCCGCCGATATACGACATTTCCACTTTCTTTTTGCCATGGTCAAGCGTGGCGCCCGTCAAGTCCGTCTGGCTGGTGCGCAATTGCGAATAGCGGTCGGCGCGGCCGCGCCACAGCTGGGCCACGGCCGAGGAAATTTCCGCGTCGCTGCGGCCGCCGCGCAGCAGGCTGCGCAAGTCGTGGCCGCTGCTGGCGAACAGGCAGGTGTACAGCTTGCCCTCGGTCGATAGGCGGGCGCGGCTGCAGTCGGCGCAGAACGCTTGCGTGACGCTGGAAATGAGGCCGATTTCGCCGCTGCCATCGGCATAGCGCCAGCGCGCCGCCGTCTCGCCCGTGTAGTTCGGGTCGATGGGCAGCAAGGGCATGTGCGCGGCGATGCGTCGCACCACTTCCGCGGAAGGGATGACTTCCTGCAGGTTCCAGCCGTTCGAGGCGCCCACGTCCATGTATTCGATGAAGCGCAGGATGTAGGGCGTTCCCTGGAAATGGCGCGCCATGGGCACGATTTCCTGCTCGTTCATGCCGGCCTTGACGACCATGTTGATCTTGATGGGGCCCAGGCCCGCCGCGTGCGCCGCATCGATGCCGTGCAGCACGTCGGCCACGGAAAAGTCCACGTCGTTCATGCGCTTGAAGGTGGCGTCGTCGAGCGAGTCGAGCGACACGGTGACCCGGTTCAGGCCCGCGTCCTTCAGCGCTTGCGCTTTTCGCGCCAGCAAGGAGCCGTTGGTCGTCAGGGTCAGGTCCAGCGGCTGGCCCGATGGCGTGCGCAGGGCGGCCAGCATGGCGACGAGCTTTTCGATATTCTTGCGCAGCAGCGGCTCGCCGCCCGTCAGGCGGATCTTTTCCACGCCGTGCGCGACGAACAGGCGCGCGATGCGCGTGATTTCCTCGAACGACAGCAGATCCGTGTGCGGCAGATACACGTGGTTCTTGTCGAACACGTCTTTCGGCATGCAATACACGCAACGGAAATTGCAGCGGTCGGTAATCGAGATGCGCAGGTCGTGCAGGGGCCGGCCCAGGCGGTCGGCCACGTTGCCGCTAGGACTTTCCAGGCGGTCGGGGATCGCCGGCACCCCATTGCGGGCCTCGGCGAGGTAGATAATCTTGTCAGCCATAAAAGTGATGCCACTTGCCAGTTACTAGTTACATTAGGTCGTTCAAGGCAGATACGATAGCACGAGGCCGAAGATGGCACAGGCGAGCAGCAATTTGATGGTGCCGATTTGAAACTTGATCAGCGCCACGCCGGCCGCCAGCGCGATGGCGATGGCCAGCCAGTCCCAGTGCGGCAGCGGATTTGCCTGCCAAAACACATGGCGGCCAAAGAACAGGGCCAGGCTGGCGATGACGCCCACCACGGCCGCCGAGATGGCCGTCAGGGGCGCGCTCAGGCGCAGGTTGCCGCGCGACGCTTCCACCAGGGGGCCGCCGGCCAGGATGAAGACGAACGAGGGCAGGAAGGTGAACCAGCTGGCGACGAGCGCGCCGCACACGCCCGCCAGCCACAGCTGGTCGCCGGCGATGCCTGCGGCGTGGCTCCAGCCGCCCACAAAACCGATGAAGGCGACGATCATGATCAGGGGGCCGGGCGTCGTTTCGCCCAGCGCCAGGCCATCCATCATCTGCGCGCTCGTGATCCAGTGGTAATGGTCGACGGCGCCCTGCACCAGATAGGGCAGCACGGCATACGCGCCGCCGAACGTCAACAGGGCCGCCTTGCTGAAAAATACGCCCATCTGCGCCAGCGGCCCGTCCGTCCCGCCCGGCAGCGCCAGGGCCAGCCAGGCGAGGAAGGCCAGCGCCAGGCCCAGCGCGCAGGTGGCCAGCAGGCGGGGCCAGCTAAAGCGCGCGTGCTCCGGCGTGGGCGTGTCGTCGTCGATCAGGGCGGGGCCGTAGCGGGCCTTGCCGCCATGGCCCGTGGCGCCCGCATGGAATTGGGCCGGCAGCCAGTGGCCGCCCGCCATGCCGAGGATGGCGGCGGCGAGGACGATCAGCGGAAATGGCAGCCGTAGCACGGCGATGGCGACAAATGCGGCAGCCGCAATGGCGATCAGGCCGGGACTGCGCAAGGTGCGCCGGCCCAGGCGCCAGGCGGCCGCCAGCACGATGGCGACGACGGCCGGCTTGATGCCGTACAGGATGCCGGCGATGGCGCCCACGTGGCCATACGCCATGTACAGCCAGGACAGGACGATCAATACCAGCAGCGAGGGCAGCAGGAACAGCAGGCCCGCCATCAGCGCGCCGCGCGTGCGGTGCATGAGCCAGCCGATATAGATGGCCAGCTGCGTCGCTTCCGGTCCCGGCAGCAGCATGCAGTAGTTCAAGGCGTGCAGGAAACGCTGCTCGGAAATCCAGCGCCGCTTTTCCACCAGTTCCGCATGCATCATGGCGATTTGCCCGGCCGGGCCGCCGAAGCTGACACAGCCCAGCTTGAACCAGTAGCCGAAGGCGCTGCGCAGGCTGACGGGGGCGGGGCGGGGAGTATTGACGTTCTCGTGCATGGCGGCTGGCTGGCAAGGAATGGACATAAAAAAAGGGGAAGCCTGAGCTTCCCCTTTCATCATTGGCGGCTGGGCGAACCCGGCGCGCTTATGGACGCTGCGTGTTGACCTGGATCAACGGCTCATCCGATTGCGGCGGCAATGGCTTGCGTTCGCGTGGCTTGCGTACCGGAGCGACAGCCTTGGCAGCCGCTTCCTGCGCCAGGCGCAGTTTTTCCGGATCGGTCGCCGCCAGGGTCAGGCCGGCGGAGCCGAGCACGGCGTTCAAGTCCAGCGGCGCGGCGACCGGCGCGGCAGGAGCCGGAGCAGATGCAACGACCGGTGCTGGCGCTGGAGCCGGGGCAGGAGCAACGTCGGCAACCACCGGAGCGGCTTCCACTACGGCAGGTGCTGCTTCGGCCACTGGCGTAACGGCTTCCTCGATCACGGCGACGGCTTCGACCAGCGGTGCAGCTTCCACCACCGGTGCGGCTTCCACGACGGCGACAGGCACGGCTTCGACGATGATTTCCGCCGGCGCTGGCGCTGGAGCGGCTTTCTCGGCAAAGCTGTACTCGGCGGCTGGTGCCGGCTCGGCAGCGGCTGGTACAGCTTGCGCTGCAGCAACGACGGCTTCGGCCGGGGCTTCCGGCACGATGACCGTGGCAGCTGGCGCGGCTTCGGCAACGTCGGCTGGCGCAGCTTCCACCGCAGGAGCCGCTTCAACGGCAGGAGCGGCTGCTTCGGTCTTGGCGATGTCCACGACCTTGGCTACTTCCACCACTTCGACGACTTCAGCCACGACGACTGGTGCGGCGGCAGCTTCCACTGGCGCGGCAGCAACGGCCACGACGGCGGCGGCAGCCACGGCGACGACCGGTGCGCTGGCATCGGCTTCGGTAGCAGGCGCTACCGTAAAGCTGATCACGGGCGCGTCCTGGCCTTCGTTCTCGCCATTTGCCGATTCGATCAGCTCGCCCGTTTCACGGTCGCGGCGGTTGCGGTTGCGGCCACCACGACGACGGCGGCGGCGCGGTTCTTCGCCTTCCACGTCGTTTTCCGTCTCTTCGCCTTCCGGACCGGCATTGGCCGGCGCTTTGAGCAAGTTCGCCGGTGCGGCGTCGGATTCAGGGCCGTTTGACGGCACGACCACGTTGACAGCAGTGGCGCTGGCGCCCACCAGGGCCAGCTCTTCAGCTTTCACTTCAGCAACAACAGCCTTGTCGGCGCGTGGTTCGCGGCCTTCGCGTGGCTGGCGTGGCGGACGCTCGGCGCGCTCCGGGCGCTCCGCACGTTCCGGACGCTCGGCGCGTTCAGGGCGTTCACCGCGTTCGCGCGGTGCCGCTGCCGTGTCGCCATTTTCGCGCGCTTCACGCGGTTCGCGTGGCGGACGTGGCGGACGCGGAGGACGGGCTGCTTTTTCCAGTGCTTCCGCTTCTTTTGTGGCATCGTCCTGGGCTGGGCGGCCCTGGCCTGGTTCGCGTTCTTCGCGGCCAGGCTTGCCGTTGCGGCCACGGCCACGGGGGCCACGGCTGTTGCGGTCGCCGCGGTCGGTGCCGGCCGGCTTGGCCGGGGCGACAGGGGCGGGCGCTGGCGCCACTGGTGCCGGAGCGCCGGTGAAGAAGCTGATGATCTTGGCGATCAGGCCTTGCGGCGCGGCAGGTGCAGGCGCCGGGGCGGCCTTCACTTCCACTGGCTTGCGCTCGACCAGCGGTGCCGGCTGGTCAGGGGTGATCGTCTTGACGACGGCTTCCTGGCGCGGCTTGGCTTCTTCCTTCTGGCGCTTGCTGTAAGCCATGTCCGTTTCAGCGCTTTCGGCCAGGTTGTAGCTGGCCTGGCTGTCTTCCAGACGGGGATCGTCGTGCTTGATGCGTTCCAGCTTGTAGTGCGGCGTTTCCAGATGCTTGTTCGGGATCAGGATCACGGCGATGCGGTGGCGGTTCTCGATTTTCAGCACTTCGCCGCGCTTTTCGTTCAGCAGGAAGGCGCCCACGTCCACGGGTACTTGCACGTGGATGGTGGCCGAATTTTCCTTCATCGCCTCTTCCTGGATGATGCGCAGCACCTGCAGGGCGGACGATTCCGTATCGCGGATGTGACCGGTACCGGAGCAGCGCGGGCACGTCACGTGCGAGCCTTCGGACAGCGAAGGGCGCAGGCGCTGGCGCGACAGTTCCATCAGGCCGAAGCGGGAAATCTTGCCCATTTGTACACGGGCACGGTCATGGTGCAGCGCATCTTTCAGGCGCTGTTCCACTTCGCGCTGATTCTTTGCCACTTCCATGTCGATGAAGTCGATGACGATCAAGCCGCCCAGATCGCGCAGGCGCAACTGGCGGGCCACTTCTTCTGCCGCTTCGCAGTTGGTGTTGAAGGCGGTCGTCTCGATGTCCGAACCGCGCGTGGCGCGCGCCGAGTTGACGTCGACGGAAACCAGCGCTTCCGTGTGGTCGATGACGATGGCGCCGCCCGATGGCAGCGGCACGGTGCGGCTGTACGCCGTTTCAATCTGGTGTTCGATCTGGAAGCGCGAGAACAGCGGCACGTCGTCGCTGTAGCGTTTTACGCGGTGCACCATGTCGGGCATCACGTGGCTCATGAACTGGTGCGCCTGGTCGTAGATCTCGTCGGTGTCGATCAGGATCTCGCCGATGTCGGGCTGGAAGTAGTCGCGGATGGCGCGGATGACGAGCGACGATTCCTGATAGATCAGGAACGCGCCGTTGGCCGACTTGCCGGCGCCTTCGATGGCGCGCCACAGTTGCATCAGGTAATTCAAGTCCCACTGCAGTTCATCGACGTTGCGGCCGATGCCGGCGGTACGGGCAATGACGGACATGCCAGCTGGCAAGTCCAGTTTATCCATGGTTTCGCGCAATTCCTGGCGCTCTTCACCTTCCACGCGGCGCGATACGCCACCGCCACGCGGGTTATTCGGCATCAAGACCAGATAGCGGCCGGCCAGCGAGACGAACGAGGTCAGGGCGGCGCCCTTGTTGCCGCGCTCTTCCTTTTCCACCTGCACCATGATTTCCTGGCCTTCGCGCAGCGCTTCCTTGACGGAGGCGTTACGGACGTCCACGCCTTCGCGGAAATACGTGCGAGCAACTTCCTTGAAAGGCAGGAAGCCGTGGCGGTCTTCGCCATAGCTGACGAAGCACGCTTCGAGCGATGGTTCGATACGCGTGATCACGCCCTTGTAGATGTTGGATTTGCGCTGTTCGCGCCCGGCTGTCTCGATATCGATGTCGATCAGTTTTTGTCCGTCGACAATCGCTACGCGCAGTTCTTCTTGCTGCGTGGCATTAAACAACATGCGTTTCATTTTTATAACTCCGCGACCCGTAGGCCATCTCAAAGCCGCTTCCGGGGAAGCGGCGAAGTACAGGGATATATGCGAGAACGGGAGTGCTGGCGGGGGAAATGCCTTAGCGTGCGGAGCAACAACGCGTACGAGGTATACGTTACGGCCGCAACAGGCGCGGTGAGGTCGATCGTCATGCCGAGTGCACAGGACACCTGCAACTCATCTGAAACAGCCCGGATGCCGGGGGCAGAGAATGCAGGTGGTCAGCAAATTCAGAGCCAAATCGTAAGCCGGCTCATTACAGGGATCGCGATGGCGAGGCTTGGCCTCAGCCTATTCATCGACAACCCTCAGTATTGTGGCCTCATACGGGGTTTGGCGAAAACGGCAAGCGTTATCAACTTCATCAACCCGCGAGCCCGACTCGATAAGTCGCGCTAACGGGTACTTATCCTTATAATCCAATACACTCACTTCAGCATCTCCACGCGTTATCCGATTACAACTACGGTGCAACCTTGATTCGCGCAGCGATGGTGCATATACATTTTTTTCCACCGAATTTGCAATTTGGCGAGGCCGGTGGAGACGCCCCTGTGTAAAATGTGCTTTTATTCTTACACTCGCAGCAGCCAGGGCCGCAGCAAAAACAATTATATATTCAAAATGAAGGACTTAGAGAGATTTCTGGGAAGACATAGTAAATGAAGAGTCAAAATGATGTTGTTCCCCCTTCAACACCCCCGGTTCAGCCGCAAGCCCAATTCGTAACGATCGCCGAGGAAGAAGCAGGCCAGCGCATCGACAACTACTTATTAAGAGTGTGCAAGGGAGTGCCTAAAAGCCACATCTACCGGATCTTGCGATCGGGAGAAGTGCGGGTTAATAAAGGCCGTATCGATCAGCTGTACCGTCTCGCCGCCGGCGACGTGGTGCGCATTCCACCCGTGCGCGTGGCCGAAAAGGCCGCCACGGGCGCGCCGGCCGCCGAATTCAAGATCATCTTCGAAGATGCGCAGCTGCTCGTCATCGACAAGCCTGCCGGCGTGGCCGTGCATGGCGGCTCGGGCGTGTCGTTCGGCGTGATCGAACAATTGCGCGCTTCGCGCCCCGACGCCAAGTTCCTGGAACTGGTGCACCGCCTGGACCGCGACACGTCCGGCTTGCTGTTGCTTGCAAAGAAACGTTCCGCCTTGACGAATCTGCACGAACAGATGCGCGACGGCGTCACGGACAAGCGCTACCTGGTGCTGGTGGCCGGCGACTGGAAGAATGCGCGCCAGCATATCAAGTTGCCATTGCATAAATATACGACGGCCGAAGGCGAGCGCCGGGTGGCCGTGCAGGCCGATGGCTTGGCGTCGCACACGGTGTTTTCGCTGTTGCATAAATATCACAACTTCGCCTTGCTGGAAGCGGAATTGAAGACGGGCCGCACGCACCAGATCCGCGTGCACCTGTCCTCGTCCGGTTTCCCCATCGCCGGCGACGATAAATATGGCGACTTTGCCCTCAACCGTGCCCTGCTGAAAGCGGACAGCACGCGCGGCGCCCTCAAGCGCATGTTCCTGCATGCGCACCAGATCACGTTCACACATCCGGAAACGGGCAAGACGATGACCCTGAATGCGCCGCTGGCTGCCGAATGCGAGCGTTTCTTGGTAAGCTTGGGCAAACCATTGGCCGTTGCCGCACGCTAAAGATCCAACGTGCGCGCGACACTACTCACAAGGTAGTCAGTCGCCATCATTCATTCTCAAGGAGCCGGCGGCTATGCCGTCGGGAAACATGGCAAGAAAGCAATTTGATCTGATCGTCTTCGATTGGGACGGTACCCTGATAGACAGTACCTCGACCATCGTCAAGTGCATCCAGGCGTCGGCCAAAGACCTGGGCTTGCCAATTCCCACCGAGTTGCTGGCTTCGCATGTGATCGGCCTGGGCTTGCAGGAAGCCATGCGGCTGGTGATGCCCGACGTGGAGCCGAAATACCATGCGCGCATGGCGGAACGCTACCGCTATCACTATCTGTCGCGCGACCACGAGCTGGCTCTGTTTCCCGGTGTACATGAAATGCTGCAGGAATTGTCGCAGCAGGCGTACTTCCTGGCCGTCGCCACGGGCAAGAGCCGTGTCGGCCTGAACCGCTCCTTGAATGCCGTCAAGCTGCTGTCCCTGTTCGATGCGACGCGTTGCGCTGACGAAACCTTTTCCAAGCCCCATCCGGCCATGCTGCAGGAACTGACGCGCGAACTGGGGCAGGATATGCGCCGTACCGTGATGATCGGCGACACCAGCCATGATTTGTTGATGGCAAGCAATGCCGGTGCAGCCAGTATTGCCGTAGAGTATGGGGCGCATCCCGTGGAGCAGCTGCAGGCGTGCAAGCCCCTGTATTCGGCCCCCACGGTGGCCGACCTGCATCAATGGCTGAGCGAGCACGCATGATGAGCGATGTTGTCGATGTATTCATTTGTGCCGCCGATGCCGTGGCCGATGGGGGCAAGGGCGTGCGCTTTCCCGTGTCGGCCGGCGGCGAAGCGACCACCGGCTTTGTCGTGCGCCATGGCGGCAAGGCGTATGGCTACCTGAACCGCTGTGCCCACGTGCCCATCGAACTCGATTGGGCCGAGGGCGAGTTTTTCGAATCGAGCGGCTTGTACCTGATGTGTTCGACGCATGGCGCCATCTATGTGCCGGAGAGCGGCTACTGCGCGGGCGGTCCCTGCAAGGGCGGCCGCTTGCGCCCGATTCCCGTGAGCGAGCGCGACGGCCAGCTGTACTGGCAACCCGATGAGTATGTCCAGCCGCTGACGGCCTGAGGCCGAATATCGGCCTTATTGCAATTTAAACAAAGTGAACCATGAGCGATAACACGAATGACAAGCTGGACAGCAGCGCGCCAGCCGCCGGCAGCGGCGCCCCTGCGGGGAACTGGGAGCGCGACGTGCTGGAAAAGCTGGTATTTGCCACTTTGCAAGAGCAACGCGCGCACCGCCGCTGGAGCATCTTCTTCAAGGTCTTCAGCCTGCTGATCGTGCTGTTCGCCCTGTGGGTGTTCTATGACTACAACACGGCCGACGACAGCGAAACCCTGGGCCGCCACACGGCCCTGATCGACATCAGCGGCGCCATCGAGTCCGAAGGCAGCGGCTCGGCCGCCGTCGTCATCCCCGCGCTGGACAAGGCCTTTTCCGATGCCGGTTCCGTGGCCGTGGTGCTGCATATTAATAGTCCGGGCGGCAGTCCCGTGCAGGCCGGCATGATCGTCGACGAGATGCAGCGCCTGCGCAAGGGCTATCCGGACAAGCCCCTGTACGTGGTGGTCGATGAAATGTGCGCCTCGGGCGGTTATTACATCGCCGCCGCCGCCGACCGTATCTACGTCAACAAGGCCAGCGTGGTCGGTTCCATCGGCGTGCTGATGGATGGCTTCGGCTTTACGGGCGTGATGGAAAAGGTGGGCGTCGAGCGCCGCCTGCTGACGGCGGGCGAGAACAAGGGTTTCATGGACCCGTTCAGCCCCCTGACGGAAAAACACAAGGCGTATGCGCAAGGCATGCTCAATGAAATCCACCAGCAATTCATCGAGGTGGTGCGCACGGGACGGGGCAAGCGCCTGAAGGAAACGCCCGATACCTTCTCCGGCCTGTACTGGACGGGCGCGAAAGCCGTGGAAATGGGCCTGGCCGACGATTTCGGCACGGTCGACAGCGTGGCGCGCGACGTCGTCAAGGCGGAAGACATCGTCGACTACACGCAGCATGAAGGCTTGCCGGAGCGGGTGCTGAAGAAATTTGGCGCGGCCATGGGCGCCGGCGCCATGAAGGCGGCCGTGCAGCAGTCACAACCGGCGTTGCGCTGAGGACATCACTCTTGGCTGGCAGGCAAGCCAGTCGAGAATGATTTTCAATAAGGTGGTAAATTGGCTTGAAAAAGGGGCTGCTTGGGCTATAGTGAAACCGTAGTTCTTTTCAAGGAGGGGCGATATATCAACTATGTTGTCAGTACTAACTTGATTGGCAGGTCTTGGAACTACTCGCCGCATCGCAGATGTGGTTTTGAGTGAATTTACATTCCTCACTAAAGTCCCGTTGGGGCTTGGGAACGGCGGCGCAATGCCGCCGTTTCCTTTTGTGCGTCGTTTTCGATGGGGCTGTAGTTGTGACAGGCTGGTGCTGCACGGTCTGGGCAGGCTGGCAAGAAAAGCATGCAAGGGCAGGGCATGGCTGGTCCGCTGGCGCCGCTCAGACGACGCAGCCGTTGCAGTGTGCGGGCAGGGACAAGGGGGCCGCTTGCCGGGCCGGCGCCGTTGCTGTGCCGGTGTCGAGCAGTGCATCGGCCATGGCGGGGGCGGCCGCGTTTTCGCTTGTTGCATCCGCATGCGCAAAACCGCCCAGTTCCAGCCAGCACATGAAATGGCATTGCGCCTCGGCATGCCACTGCGCTTGACGGGCTGGCGACGGCGGCGCGTCCGCCTCCTGCGCTCCGGGGGCATTGCGCCAGCGCGCCACGCCGAGCTTGACCTTGTGCATGGCCGCCTGTTCTGCAGCGATGCGTTTGCGCATGTCGGCGATGCTGCCTTGTAAGGCGATGGTGTCGGTATGCTTCATACGATGTCCTTGTGAGAGGTGGCAACTGCCACAATTCCTAAAGTGCATTAGGCGGATTCCTAACGAAGTTTCAGTCTATCAACGCGATATTCCGAGCGCTTGATATATCTCAAAGGAATTGGCCATTTATATCGAAATCTCACCTTGTACTTCCGCATATCTGTGCCTGCGCAAGGTAAGTGCGCGCTCCGCGGCCGACGCAGGCGGCGCGCGCCGCCGCTTCACGCTGCCAGCCGCTTCTGGTAAAGTCACGCCCATGAGTAAATTATCCCTAGACCGCATCCTGCAATCGCAGGGTTTTGGCACCCGTAAATACTGTCGTTCCCTGATCGAGGATGGCGATGTTGTCATCGATGGCGTCACCCAGACCAATTACCGCACCACCGTCGAGACCGATGGCCTGGTGCTGCACGTGTTCGAAGAGGAATGGGTGTACCGCGCACACCTGTACCTGGCGCTGAACAAGCCTGCCAACTTCGAATGCTCGCGCAAGCCCAGCCATCATCCTGGCGTGCTGACCCTGCTGCCGGAACAGTTCACCTGGCGCGAAGTCCAGCCCGTCGGCCGGCTCGACCACGACACGACCGGCATGCTGCTGATGTCGGACGATGGTCCGTTTATCCATGCACAATCGTCGCCGAAGCGCCACGTTCCCAAGATCTACCAGGCCACCACGCAAGAGCCGGTGACCGATGAACTGGTGGCCCTGCTGCTGGCCGGCGTGCAATTGCACGATGAGCCGGCCCCGCTGGCGGCCCTCGTCTGCGTCAAGCGCGGCGAGCACCAGCTTGAAATCGTGCTCGAGCAAGGCAAATACCACCAGGTCAAGCGCATGCTGGCCGCCGCCGGCAACCATTGCAGCGCGCTGCACCGTTCCGCCATCGGCAGCCTGACCCTGGAGTCGCTGGGCATCGCGGAAGGCGAGTGGTGCTATCTGACGCCGGAGCAGATCGCGCTGCTGGCCTGACCTTCTTGCTGACCGCCAAAGCCGGGGATGTCCCGGCTTTTTGGCGTCTTCAGCGTCCAATCGCCTGCATTTGACGAAGTTTTTCCCACATGAAATTAGCTACCCTGAACGATGGCACGCGCGACGGCCAGCTGGCTGTCGTCTCGCGCGACCTGAAAACGGCCCATCTGGCCGATGGCATCGCCTCGACCCTGCAAAAGGCGCTCGACGACTGGAGTTTCATCGCGCCCCAGCTCGATTTGCTGTACCAGACCATCAATAGCGGCCGCGGCCATCGCGCTTTCGAGTTCGATCCCGCCAACTGCATGGCGCCCTTGCCGCGCAGCAGCCTGCGCGTGGCCGGCGCCTCCTATCTGCAGCAGATCGAGCGGGCCTGCAAGGCGGCGGGCAGCGAGGCGCCCGCCAATCTGCGCGAGGCGCCGCGCCTGTACCAGGGTGCCAGCGATGATTTCCTGGGCGCTCACGATGCGATCGTCTTGGCGCACGAGCAGTGGGGCATCGACTACGAGGCCGGCATCGCCGCCATCACGGACGACGTGGCCATGGGCTCGACGCCGGACCAGGCGCACCTGAACATCAAGCTCCTGATGCTGGTCAACGACATCACCTTGCGCAACCTGGCGCTGGACGAGCAGGCCGGCGGCTACGGCTTTTTGCAGGCGAAACCGGCCATGGCGTGCTCGCCTGTCGCCATCACGCCCGACGAGCTGGGCGATGCCTGGCGCGGCGGCAAGGTGCATTACGCGCTGCGCTGCAGCCTGAACGGCAAATTGACGGGCCAGCCCCACGCGGGCGCCGACATGGCCTTCAATTACCCGCAGCTGCTCGCCCATCTGTGCCAGACGCGCAACGCGCGCGCCGGCAGCGTGGTCAGCGCGGGCGGCGTCGCCAACAAGGAAGTCAAGAAGGGATTTTCCAGTATTTTTGAGCGACGTAACCAGGAGATGATCGCCGATGGCGTAGCCAGTACGCCTTATCTGCTGTTTGGCGACGTTGTTCGCCTGGAAATGCTGGGCGATGACGGCAAGTCCTTGTTTGGCGCCATCGAGCAGACGGTGAAACAGGCGGAAGCTCGCAAGACCCGCTAAGGTTTCTGGGGAGCAAAGGAAAAGCAGGGGATTCGCCCTCCTTTTCCCTTGATGGCGTTGCCGCCATTGAACCGATAATGCTCCATGCCCAGTCCGTATTGCGCCTAGCCAGGCTGCAGGACTTCACCGGAGTTGATTGATGTCGGAAGACAGCGACGCAGAAAAGACCGAAGCCGCGTCACCGAAGCGCCTCGAGCAGGCGCGTGAGGAAGGCGACGTTCCGCGATCGCGTGAAGTGGCAACGTTTACGGTGCTGATGGCGTCCGGCTGCTGCCTGTGGTTTGCCGGCGACGCCATCGTGCGGCGGCTGACGGCCGTCATGGTGTCCGGCCTGAGCCTGGACCGGGAGCAGATACTCAATCCCGACGCGATGATGTTGCGCATCGGCTACGACGTGGGTTCCGTCCTGCTGACGTGCCTGCCGTATGCGCTGGCCATCATGCTCGTCGCCCTGGCCTCGCCCGTGCTGGTGGGCGGCTGGCTGTTCAGTTCCAAGGCGTTCACCCCCAATTTTGGCAAGCTCAACCCGATTCGCGGCCTGGGCAATATGTTTTCGAAGAATGCGCTGGTGGAGTTGCTCAAGGCCATAGCCAAGACCCTCGTCGTGGGCGTCGTTGCCTGGATGGTGATGCAGCACCAGAAGGATGCCGTGCTGGGCCTGTCGGTCGAATCCCTGCGCGCCGGTTCGGCCCATCTGATCAGTTTGCTGATTACGGCGTTCCTGCTGATCGTCGGCGCGCTGGGCCTGATCGCCGCCATCGACGGTCCGTACCAGATGTGGCACTACGCCAACAAGATGAAAATGTCCTTGCAGGAAGTCAAGCAAGAGTCGAAGGAGTCGGACGGTAATCCGCAGATCAAGGCGAAGATACGCCAGATGCAGCATGAAATGTCGCGCCGCCGCATGATGGCCGACGTGCCGACGGCCGACGTGGTGGTGACCAATCCTACCCACTACGCGGTGGCCTTGAAGTATGGCGAGAATTCGCGCGGCGCGCCGCAGGTGGTGGCCAAGGGCGTCGACGAGGTGGCGGCGAAGATCCGCGAACTGGCGGGCGAGCACAAGGTCGCCATCCTGGAAGCGCCGGCCCTGGCGCGCGCGCTGTACAAGCACACGGACATCGGCGACGAGATTCCCGAGGCCCTGTACGGCGCCGTGGCCGAGGTGCTCGCGTATGTGTTCCAGCTGCGCAGCTATGGCAAGGGCCAGGGCGAGCGTCCGGACAAGCCGAAGAAGCTGGACGTGCCGCCCGAGCTCGACCCGCAAAACCCCGCATCGCAGACACCGCCGGCAGCCGGCGCAGCAGACAAGAATAAAGGAAGTACACCATGAACGGCCTGAGAATGCCAGCCTGGCTCAGCGGAATGGGCAACAACGCCAGCAAGGGCATCGCCGCGCCGGTCATCATCATCATGCTGCTGGCAATGATGGTGCTGCCGCTGCCCGCCTTCATCCTCGACATCTTCTTCAGTTTCAATATCGCGCTGTCCATCATCGTGCTGCTGACGGCGCTGTACACGGTCAAGCCGCTCGATTTCATGGCTTTCCCCACCATCCTGCTCGTGTCGACCATGCTGCGCCTGTCGCTGAACGTGGCGTCCACGCGCGTGGTGCTGACGGAAGGCCATACGGGCGCCGACGCGGCCGGTAAAGTGATTGAAGCGTTCGGCCACTTCCTGATCGGCGGCAACTACACGGTCGGTATCGTGGTGTTTATCATTTTGACGATCATTAACTTTACCGTCGTGACCAAGGGTGCGGGCCGTATCGCCGAGGTGGGCGCCCGCTTCGCGCTGGACGCCATGCCCGGCAAGCAGATGGCCATCGATGCGGACCTGAACGCGGGCCTGATCGGCGAAGACGAAGCGCGCCGCCGCCGCACGGAAGTGGCGCAGGAAGCGGAATTTTATGGCGCCATGGACGGTGCCAGCAAATACGTGCGCGGCGACGCCATCGCCGGCATCATGGTCACCGTCATCAATATCGTCGGCGGCCTGCTGGTGGGCTTGCTGCAGCACGACATGGGCTTTGCCGATGCGCTCAAGAACTACACCTTGCTGGCCATCGGTGACGGCCTGGTGGCGCAGATTCCTTCGCTGATCATTTCCACGGCCGCCGGTATCGTCGTCTCGCGCGTGGCCAGCGAACAGGACATCGGCACCCAGCTGGTGGGGCAATTGTTTGCGAAACCGCAAGTGCTGTACATTACCGCCGGCATCATCGGCGGCATGGGCTTGATTCCCGGCATGCCGAACATGGTCTTCATCCTGCTGGCCTCGCTGCTGGCCGGTTCCGCCTATTTGATCAGCAAGAAGCGCACGCAGGAAAAAGCGGCGGCCGAAAAGCCGGCCGAAGTGCCGCAAGCCACGGTGGCGCCCGAGCAGGAAGAAGCCAGCTGGCAAGACATCATGCCCGTCGATACCCTGGGCCTGGAAGTGGGCTACCGCCTGATTCCCCTCGTCGACAAGACGCAGGGCGGCGAATTGCTCAAGCGCATCAAGGGCATCCGCAAGAAATTCGCCCAGGAAGTGGGCTTTCTGGCGCCGCCCGTGCATATCCGCGACAACCTGGAATTGAAACCGTCCGCCTACCGCATCACCCTCAAGGGCGTGGAAGTGGGCGTGGGCGAAGCGTTCAACGGCCAGTTCCTGGCCATCAATCCCGGCATGGCCAGCGGCACCTTGCCTGGCCTGACCACGAGCGATCCCGCATTCGGCTTGCCCGCCACCTGGATCGACGCCAGCTTGCGCGACCAGGCGCAATCGATGGGCTACACGGTGGTCGATGCGGGCACCGTGGTGGCCACGCACTTGAACCACCTGATCACCTCGCACGCTTCCGAACTGCTGGGCCGCGCGGAAGTGCAGTCCCTGCTCGATCACCTGGGCAAGGAGTCGCCGCGCCTGGTGGAAGACCTGGTGCCGAAGATGCTGTCCCTGTCGACCCTGCAAAAAGTGCTGCAGAACCTGCTGGCCGAGGGCGTGCACATCCGCGACATGCGCACCATCATCGAAACCCTGGCCGAGCATACGGTGCAGACGCAGGACCCGAACGACCTGACGGCGCTGGTGCGCGTGGCCCTGGGCCGCGCCATCGTGCAGCAACTGTTCCCCGGCGCGGCCGAACTGTCCGTGATGACCCTGGACAGCCGCCTGGAACGCCTGCTGATGCAAGCGATGGGCAATGGCGGCGATGGGGCCGGCATCGAGCCGGGCCTGGCCGACACCATCGCCCACCAGGCGGGGCTGGCTGCCCAGCAGCAGGAAGCGCTGGGCCTGACGCCCGTGCTGCTGGTGCCGGCGCCGCTGCGGGCCCTGCTGTCGCGCTTCCTGCGCCGCGCCTTGCCGCAGCTGAAAGTGCTGTCGCATGCGGAAGTGCCGGAAACCAAGACGATACGGGTGACCAGCCTGGTGGGCGCGCAATAGTCGGCTTTGTCAATGCCGGGGTCAGACCCTCAACACCGCCAACAGCAAGGTCATTGCCAACGTGTACGGGGGTCTGACCCCAACCTCCCAGCCCTTGCTTTTGGTCAAATAAACATCAATTTCCTGCCGGCAAACTGAATAACGGGTACTTTCCCGTCCTGTTCCTTCGATCATTTCCTCCAAGCATCGCTAATAATGGAAACTGTCCGGGTGATCTGTGTCCATGTGGAAGACAGCACTCAAGCAACAGGAGTCGATGATGGTCACACAGTTCAGCCAATATTGCGCCACCCCCGCCTTGGGAGGCCGGTCATGAATGTGAAGAAATTTACGGGCGCCTCGTCGCGCGATGCGCTGCGCAAGGTGCGCGAAGCGCTGGGCCCCGATGCCGTGATCCTGTCGAACCGCCAGGCCGATGGCGTGGTGGAAATCCTCGCGCTGGCCAATGACGATGCCGCTTCGCTGGCCTCGCCGCCGGCCGCCTCCGAAATGGCCCAGCCCCGTCCCCAGTTGCAGACCCAGTTCGCCACGCCGCAGCGCGCGGCCGCCCCGGCCCAGCGTCCCGCCGCGCCGCGCCAGCCAGCGCCGCGCCAGGCTTCCTCCGAGCCAGTGGACATGGCCCGCATGCAGCAGATGATGGCCAGCGCGCTGGCGCACGTCAAGGAAAACGCCGCCGCCGAAATGAGCGGCATGATGAATGAAATCCGCGCCATGCGCGGCATGATGGAAACCCAGCTGGCGGAAATCTCGTGGGGCTCGACGCAGCAGCGCG
Organism: Janthinobacterium violaceinigrum; assembly: GCF_009208555.1. Lineage (GTDB taxonomy): Bacteria > Pseudomonadota > Gammaproteobacteria > Burkholderiales > Burkholderiaceae_D > Janthinobacterium > Janthinobacterium violaceinigrum. The sequence goes on from NZ_WFLI01000046.1 coordinate 20,187, forward strand.
AGCCGCAAAAAGCCGTGGTGCTGCGCGAAATGCTGGCAGCCGGCTTCTCGGCCAGCCTGGCGCGCTACCTGATCGACAAGCTGCCCGCCGGCCTCGATGGCGCGCAAAGCATGCGCTGGATCAAGACGGTCCTGAGCCGCAACCTCAATACCGTGGCCAATGAAGACGCCATGCTGGAGCAGGGCGGCGTGTTCGCCCTCGTAGGCCCGACGGGCGTGGGCAAAACCACCAGCACAGCCAAGCTGGCCGCCCGCTGCGTGATGCGCCACGGCCCGGAAAAGCTGGCCCTGATCACTACCGATGCCTATCGTATCGGCGCGCATGAACAGCTGCGCATCTACGGCAAGATCCTCGGCGTGATGGTGCATTCCGTGAAGGACGAGGCGGACCTGCGCATCGCCCTGAAGGAATTGAAGAACAAGCATACGGTGCTGATCGATACGGTGGGCGTGAGCCAGCGCGACCAGATGGTGACGGAGCAGGTGGCCATGCTGTCGGGCGCCGGCGCCGATGTGAAACGCCTGCTGTGCCTGAACTCCACGGCCACGCAGGAAACCCTCAATGAAGTGGTGCGCGCCTACCAGGGCAGCGGCCTGGCCGGCTGCATCATGACCAAGCTCGATGAAGCGGCGTCGATCGGCAACGTGCTCGACGTGGTGATCCGCCAGAAGCTGAACCTGTTCTATGTGTCGAACGGCCAGCGCGTGCCGGAAGACCTGTACCTGGCCGACCGCGGCTACCTGATCGACCGTGCCTTCAAGCTCAAGCGCGATGCGGCGGCCACGCAGTTTTCCGATGCCGAACTGCCGCTGCTGATGGCGCAGGCAGCTGCCCGCAACAATGAAGCGCGCGGGGTGCACCTTGGCTAATTTCGATTTCGACCAGGCCGAAGGCTTGCGCCGCATGCTGGCCGGCCCGCAGCCGCGCGTCATGACGTTCCTCTCGGCCACGCCGCAGGACGACAAGGGCGCCATGCTGGTCAACCTGGGCGCCTCGCTGGCCTATGGCGGCAATGACGTGCTGCTGCTCGACGCCAGCGGCGGCAGCGATGGCGTGGCATCGCGCCTGGGACTGGCGCATGGCGCCAGCCTGCGCGACGTGGCGCGCCAGCAGTGCGGCCTGAACCAGGTGATCCACCAGGTGCCGCAAGGCTTCGGCGTGGCCAGCCTGGGCGCGCGCAACCACCTGATGGACAGCATGGACTATGCGGGCGCGGACGAACTGCGCCGCCTGGGCAAGACCTTCGAGGTGCTGGCGCGCCAGAGCGGCATCGTGCTGGTCGACGGCGTCGTGGCCGACGAGGGCGACTGCTTCCCCGTGCCGCTGATGGCCTCGTCCGACATCGTCGTGCAGGTATCGACCAGCGCCACCTCGATCAAGGCGGCGTACTGCCTGATCAAGCGCCTGAGCCAGGAACTGGGACGGCGTCCGTTTGGCATTCTTGTCACGGGCGCTTCCGAATCCGAGGCAAAAGTGGTATACGATAATATGGCGCAGGCGGCGAGCCGCTACCTGGCCGTGAAACTGACTTCGATGGGGTCGGTGCCTGCCGATGAGTATCTGCACCGCGCGGCGCGGTTGGGCCGCAGCGTGGTCGATGCGTTTCCGCTGGCGGGCGCTTCGGTGGCGTTTCGCGGACTGGCCGAGCGGCTGGCCCGTTCGGCGGCGCCGGTGCTGGGCGGTACCTTGTGCCAGACGGGGAGCGCACACCATTTCAGCGCCTGAATGCAACCGTAGCACCAGATAAGACGAGAAAACAATAAGCAGCCTATGTACACGGTCAAAGGGAAATCGAACAAGGACCATTTGCTGACGGAACACATTCCGCTGGTGAAGCGTCTGGCGCACCATATGAAGGCGAAATTGCCGCCTTCGGTCGAGGTCGATGACCTGATCCAGGCCGGCATGATCGGCTTGCTGGATGCCATTACCCGCTATGAAGAGACGCATGGCGCGCAGTTCGAGACGTATGCCGTGCTGCGCATCCGCGGCGCCATGCTCGACGAATTGCGCACCAGCGACTGGCTGCCGCGCAGCATGCGCCAGAACATGCGCAAGATCGAAGAGGCGATGAGCATCCTGCAGCAGCGCCTGGGCCATCCGCCGACGGAGTCGGAAGTGGCCAAGCTGCTCAAGATGTCGCTGGCCGACTACCAGGAAATGCTGGGCGACGGCGGCGGCCACCAGCTCGTGTACTACGAAGATTTTCATGACCCGGACGGCAATGACAGCTTCCTCGACCGCCATTGCGTGGACGAGGACAGCGACCCCTTGCGTTCCCTGCTCGATACCGATTTCCGGCAGTCCGTGATCGATGCCATCGATGCGCTGCCGCCACGCGAGAAAATACTCATGGGCCTGTACTACGAAGAAGAGCTGAACCTGAAGGAGATCGGCGCGGTGATGGGCGTGTCGGAATCGCGCGTCTCGCAGCTGCATACCCAGGCCGTCGCGCGCCTGCGCGCAACCTTGAGGGAGCAGGCGTGGACTGGTCCAGCGTAATCGGGCTGGCGCTGGCGCTGGCGGGCCTGCTGGTCGGCCAGGCACTGGAAGGCGGCAAGATGGCCTCCCTGCTGCAGCCGGCCGCCTTTGCCATCGTCATCGTCGGCACCTTCGGCGCCGTGCTGCTGCAGACGCGGCTGCGCACCTTCGTGCGGGGCCTGGAAATGCTGCGCTGGGTCTTCCTGCCGCCGGCCGACACGCGCGCCGCGCTGGCGCGCGACATCGGGCAATGGAGCCTGACGGCGCGCCGCGACGGCCCGCTGGCCCTCGAGCGCCTGATGGAAAATACGGCCGACCGCTTCAATGCCAAGGGCTTGCGCATGATCGTCGACGGCATCGCGCCCGACAAGCTGCGCCAGCTGCTCGACGTGGAAATCTCCGCCTATGAAATGGCCGAGCGCCAGGCCGTCAAGGTGTGGGAATCGGCGGCCGGCTATTCGCCCACCATCGGCATCCTGGGCGCCGTGCTGGGCCTGATCCACGTGATGGAAAATCTCACCGACCCCAGCAAACTGGGCGGCGGCATCGCCGTCGCGTTCGTGTCGACCATCTACGGCGTCGGCCTGGCCAATCTGCTGTTCCTGCCGGTGGCGAATAAACTCAAGGCCATCGTTTCGCGCCGCGTGCTGCAGTATGAAATCACGGCCGCCGTGCTGTACGACATCGCCACGGGCGACCATACGCGCATCATCGAAGAGCGTGTGTCCAGCCTGCTGCACGAGCACTGACCATGATGCGGCGCGCGCGCAGGAAGTATGACGAGGAACCGGACAACCAGGACCGCTGGCTGATCTCGTACGCCGACTTCATCACCCTGCTGTTCGCCTTCTTCGTCGTCATGTATGCGATTTCGCAAGTCAACGAAGGCAAGTACCGCGTCTTCCAGAACGCCATCGGCCAGGCCTTCAGCCTGGAAAAGGGCGCGCCGCCCATCGTCATGGAAGCGCCGCAAGCCATCCCGCTGCCCAATCCCGCCCTGAAACGCCGCACGGAAGCCATCCGCCGCGAGCGTGAACACATGACGCGCCTGGCGCAGGACCTGACGTCCACCCTGGCGCCGCTGGTCAAGGAAGGCAAGGTGCGGGTCACGCAGACGAGCCGTGGCGTCAGCGTGGAAATCAATGCCAGCGTGCTGTTCGACCCGGGCGCGGCGCGCCTGACGGCGGAATCGGACCAGGCCCTGCGCGCCGTGGCCGTGCTGCTCAAGGACGACACGCATGACGTGCAGGTGGAAGGGCATACGGACGTGCAGCCGATCAGCAATTCGAACTTTGCCTCGAACTGGGAACTGTCGGCCGCGCGCGCCAGCGCCGTGGTGCGCCTGTTCATCGCCAGCGGCGTGAAGGCGTCGCGCCTGACGGCCGTGGGCCACGCCGACAACATCCCCGTGGCACCGAACGCCACGCCGGAAGGGCGCGCGCGCAACCGCCGCGTGGCCGTGACGATCCTGTCGGGCATCCCGGAAACGGTGACGGAAGTGCCGACGGCGCCCGTGGCGCCAGCCAACTGAGCTCGTCAACTGCGGGCTGCCGCTTGGTACAATCGCGCTTTCTTCCTTTTTATCTTTCCCTCATGAAAAGCAGCTCCCTGGGCGGTCTCGTCTATTCCACCGAAACGGGCCGCATGTGCCCCGCGTGCCGCCAGCCGCTGGCGCAATGCGCGTGCAAGGCGCAAGCGAAGGCGGCGCCTGCGGGCGACGGCGTGGTGCGCGTGTCGCGCCAGACCAAGGGTCGCGGCGGCAAGAGCGTCACCGTGGTCAAGGGCTTGCCGCTGGACGCCATCGCGCTGGCCCTGCTGGGCAAGCAGTTGCGCACGCAGTGCGGTTCGGGCGGCACGGTCAAGGATGGCGTGATCGAAGTGCAGGGCGACCATGTGGACACCATCGTGGCTGCGCTGACCAGGCTGGGCCACCAGCCGAAAAAGGCGGGCGGCTAGCAGGGCCGCGTGCGTGCGGCACGGTGCCGCGCGCCTGTGGTAACGTGCGTTTCCTTTTATGCGCCTCCTCACATGAATAACAAACTGACCGGCATCGCCATCGCCGCCGCCATCGCGGCAGCGCTGGCGTTCGTGTACTGGCCGGCGCCCGACGGCGATGCGGCCCAGGTGGCGGCCGGTGGCCCAGCCGCACCGCAGGGCCGCAGCCTGGCCTCGTATTTCAATCTGGATGCCGTGCCCGTGCCTGCCGCGGCGCCCGTGCCCGTCACCCTGGCGCAGCAGCTGGCACGCCTGGCGGCCAGCGGCAAGCCGGAAGACGCGTATGCGGCGTATAACCTGCTCGACGATTGCATCGTCTTCCAGCGCGAAAGCCGCTTGCCGGGGCTGGAATTCGAGCTGGGGCGCGAGATGACGGCGGAAGAAAAAGCCGCCCAGCAGCAGCTGTGCGCGGGCTTGACGCAGCGCCAGCGCGAGGACCGCCTCGGCTACCTGGCCGCCGCCGCGCAGGGCGGCGTGCCGGGTGCGGCCACCATCTTCCTGTCGGAAGGGCCGTTCGGCGACCGCAGCGCGCTGCGCAACCGTCCCGACGATCCGCTGGTGCAGGCGTGGAAGCGGCAAGCCATCGCCCAGCTGACGGCGCAGGCGGACGAGGCGGAACTCTCGAGTGTGTCGACCCTGATGATGGCGTATCTGCGCGATGGCGAGGTGGTGCAGAAAGATGCGCCGCAAGCATATGGCTACCTGCTGGCGCTGCGCCAGGTCTACGACGACATCCTCGCGCCCGGCGTCACGAATCCCTACCAGGATGAATATTGGCATTGGCTGCAGGCGGAACTGACGCCGGAGCAGCAAGCGGCGGCCGCCGCGAAGGCGCAAGCCATCGTGGCGAAATACCGCCAGCATACGGGACGTCCCGCGCACGGTTGAAGGGCAGGGCGGCTGCGCCTTGCCGGGGGATGGCTGTTAATTAGGGGGAATCAGCCGATGACGACGCGGCGGCTGGCCGTGTTCGTCGTCGGTTGGCCGCTGGGGCCGTAGAAATTGCCGCTCTGGGCCGGGGGGCGCATGGCGTTCAGGGCGCCTTGCGTGTGCAGCATGTGCTTGTTGACGAGCAGGCTGTTCAGGCGGTTCTGCTCTTTCGCTTCGCGCGTGGTCTCGAGCAGGGCTTTCCACAGCGATGCCGCCTCGGCCTCGCTGGCGCCGACCAGCCAGTCTTCCATGCCCGCTTCGGCGGCCGTAAAGCCGGCTGCCGCCAGCGCCTGGTGGCGTTGCGCCGCCAGCTGGCTCAATTGTCCCACCAGTGCCGTCTTGCGTACGGTGAGCTCCGCGATTGCATCGATGTCAGCGGCAACCAGATGCCGCTGTTCTTCTTTCATCAATGCCAGCAATGTGGTCATGAGCTGTTGCTCGTCGCGCAGGCTGGAAAACGGAGTCACTGATTGCATGAGGGAACCTATCTATTTCGTGAGTGCAGCAAGTCCTTGACTGTGTCGAGGAGACCGTCCGCCACTTTTTCAGAGTTGACCTGGAACTGGCCGTCGGCGATCGCCAGCTTGATGCGCTCGACTTTTTTCGTGTCGAACACGGCGCCGCTGCCGGCAGTTGCACTGGCCGCTAATGCCTGTCCTTGCGGCGACAGGCGTACATTGTCCGACGTCGTCGGTGTTGCTTGGGCTTTCTCGGCATTCCGGGCGCCGGAGGTACTCGCGGGCGCCACCGGCAGGCCGGGATTGCTTTTAATGGTGTTGTCGGTAATTTTCACAGCGTGATCCTCGTCTGGTCGAAGTCAAAAAACTCCGGGATATGTGTCATTATCGGCACCTTCTTCCGAAACTTTAGTGCGCCAGACCACAATATCGCTGTCCATCCGTGTTTAAAAAGCGACCTCCACCATGCCTCCAGCCCGCGCCACGCCGCTGATCTGCTGGCCGCTTTGCGTGCGCACCTGCACCGTCTGGCCGTCGCCGGCGCTGCCGATGGCGCGTCCTTCTGATGCCACTTGGAAACCGTTGCCACTGGAAACGACGCGTACCAGCTGGCCCTGCATCACCACGGGCTTGCGGCGCAGGGTGTCGAGGCGCATCGGCGTGCCTGGCGGCAAGGAAATATTCGTGCTGGCGCCCACCACCTGGGCCATGTCGGTGGCGATGCCTGCCGGCAATGCGGCCAGGTCGCCCTGCATCGTCACCAGCTGGCTGGCGTCGATGGCTTGCCCTTGCGCCAACGGTACGGCGCTGGCCACGTAGTCGCCCACGACGGCCACGTTGGCTTGCAGGTAGATCGTCCAGTTGCTTGGTGCCGTGCAGCGCACGCCCACGGTGGTCTTGCCCCAGGCGCGGGCGCCCGGCGCCATGAATGCCTGCGGCGCGGGGCAGGCGGCCAGGTTCAGGCGCGGATCGACGGCACCGACGGTGATCGTCACCTTGCCCGGCAAGCCGTTGCTTTGCACTTGCAGGAACTGTTCCACGCTGTTGCGCAGCGCTTCCTGCGTTTGCCGGCCGGCGTTTTGCGCCTGGGCCAGCAATGGCAGGGCGGCGAGGGCAAGAAGGAAAGCAAGCGGTGTTTTCATGGTGATAGGCCTCTGGAATAGTGCCATGATAGTGCGCGCCGCCCCGTTCGAAGCGCCGATTAAGGGGTAAAAGTACGGTCTGATCCGGCGATGGCCATGCCGGTGCGCGCCGTACTATGTTTCCTGTCATCACTATACCGCCATCCTTCCGCCATCTCGGGCGCCAGTGGCAGATCTTTCCGGAGCCTGACATGATAGGGAAACTCGACGATTACATGCGCTTCAACGAGACGGCGCTGAGCCTGCGCTCGACGCGCCAGGAATTGCTCGCCTCGAATATCGCCAATGCCGACACGCCCAACTACAAGGCGCGCGATGTCGATTTCGCCGCCGCGCTGAAGGGCGCGATGGCGCGCAAGGACGGCGTGCCGCCCGCCCTGAAGGGCACGGCGCCGCAGCATATGCCGGGCAAGGGCGTGGCCGCAGCTGCGGGCGCACCCGGTGGCGGCAAGGTCGAGACCCTGGCCGACGGCACGCCGCTGCTGTACCGCGCGCCGGCCCAGGGGGCCGTCGATGGCAATACGGTGGACATGGACCTCGAACGCAACGCCTTTGCCGACAACGCCATCCGCTACGAAGCGGCCGTGACGTTCCTCAACTCGCAGATCAAGGGCATGCTGACGGCCATCCAGGGAGGACAATAATCATGTCGCTATTTAATATCTTCAATGTTTCCGGTTCGGCCATGAGCGCCCAGGCGCAGCGCCTGAACACGGTGGCCAGCAACCTGGCCAATGCCGACAGCGCCACCAGCGCCACGGGCGAAGCCTACCGCGCCAAGCAGGTGGTGTTCGAGGCCGTGCCCATGGCCAACGGCGCCACGGCCGTCAAGGTGCAGAAGGTGATCGAAGACCCGTCGCCGATGAAGCTGGTCTACGACCCGAAGAACCCGCTGGCCGACGAGAAGGGCTACGTCACCATGCCCAACGTGAATACGGTCGACGAAATGGTCAACATGCTGTCGGCCTCGCGCTCGTACCAGACCAACGTGGAAACCATGAACGCGGCCAAGTCGCTGCTCCTGAAAACCCTCACCCTTGGCCAATAAGGCTGATTGATCATTATGGCAACCATCGATACGAGCAACACCGTCACCACCGACCTGATGGCGACGATGAATCCGAAGAAGACGACGGCCGAGGCAGGCAGTGTCGAAGCGGAAACGAACAAATTCCTCACGCTGCTGGTCACCCAGCTGAAAAACCAGGACCCGATGAATCCGCTGGACAATGCGCAGCTGACCAGCCAGCTGGCGCAGCTGTCCACGGTGACGGGCGTCAATAAGCTCAACACGACCCTGGAAACCCTGAAGGCCAGTTACCAGCAAGCTGAATCGATGCAGGCGGCCAACATCATCGGCCATGGCGTGTTGACGGCAGGCAAGGACATCAACCTGAGCAAGAGCGCCGCGCTGCTGGGCGTGGACCTGGCCACGGCTGCCGACAAGGTCAAGGTCACCATCTACAAGGATGGCAAGGAAGTCCATTCCATCGACCTGGGCGCGCAGCCGGCGGGCACCTTGCCGCTGGGCTGGAACGGTTCCACCGCCGACCTGGACAAGGATGGCAAGCCCATCGTGCTGGCCGACGGCGCCTACACCTTCGCGGTGGAAGCCACGCGCGGCGGTACCAAGCTCAAGGATGCGACGGCGCTGATGTTCGGTTCCGTCGCCAGCGTGTCGACGGGCGCCAATGGTGTGAAATTGAATGTGCCGGGCGTGGGCAGCATCACCATGGCCGATGTGAAACAGATTCTGTAAGCCGCTTCCCCTTAGCGTGACCCTCTACCCCTAATTTCTACCAGGAGAACACAATGTCTTTCCAACAAGGCCTGAGCGGCTTGAATGGCGCCGCCAAATCGCTGGACGTCATCGGCAACAACATCGCCAACTCGTCGACCGTGGGGTTCAAGCAGTCGCAGGCCCAGTTCGCCGACATTTATGCCAACTCGCTGTATGGCGTGGGCGGCAACCAGGCGGGGATCGGCGTGTCGGTCTCGCAAATCGCCCAGCAATTCAACCAGGGTAACCTGGAAACGTCGTCGAATCCCCTGGACATCGCCATCAATGGCGGCGGCTTCTTCCGTACCAGCGTCAACGGCGCCGTCCAGTACTCGCGCAATGGCCAGTTTCAGGTCGACAAGAGCGGCTTCATCGTCAACGCCCAGCTGGCGCAGCTGACCGGCTATGCGGCCGACGCCAACGGCAAGATCGTGGCCGGCGCCGTCGTGCCCCTGCAGATCGACCAGTCGGACATGAAACCCCAGGCAACGACCAAGATCGACACGCAAGTCAACCTCAATTCGAACACGGCCATGCCGACCACGGTGCCGTTCAAGTCGACGGACGACACGTCGTACAGCAAGTCGTTCCCCGTCGAAGTCTTCGATTCGCTGGGCAATTCCCACATCATGTCGAATTTCTACGTCAAGACGGGCACCAACACCTGGGACGTCTACTCGGCCGTTGACGGCACGGAAGTAACCAGCATGAAGGCCGCGGCGGCCCTGCAGACGGACCCTGCCTCGCTGGCCGCGCGCGCCGCCTACCAGGCCGCCGCCACGGCCGTGCCGCTGGTGCCGGCCAACGTGACGGCCGCCGCCGTCGCCTATGGCAATGCGGTCGGTGCCGCCGTCTCGGCTGCTGCCGCCGCCGCAGGCGCCACGCCGGCGCAGCTGGCCGCCATCGCCGCCACCTACGGCAGCGCCGTGCCGAACGGCGTCAACTCGAGCCGCACGCCCGACCAGATCGACGCGGCCATCCGCGCCGTGACCGTGGTGCCAGCCATCAAGACCGGTTCGCTGGTCTTCAACACGGTCGGCAGCCTGGACCGGGCCGCCATGCTGGCCCTGACGCCGCCGCAAACCTTGCCCGTCACCGTCAACCTGCCGATCTTCCCCGCCACGGGCGCGAATGCGACCCTGTCGGTGCAGGTCGATTTCAGCAAATCGACCCAGCTGGGCACGGCCACGGCGGAAAAGAAAACGGAAGCGGACGGCTACAAGGCGGGTCAATTGAGCCAATTCATCGTCGGCGACGACGGCGTCATCCAGGGCCAGTACAACAATGGCAAGACGCGCGCGCTGGGCCAGGTGGTGTTGAGCAACTTTACCAACCCGAACGGCCTGGAACCGCTGGGCAACAACGCCTGGGTGGAAAGCTCGGCTTCGGGCAAGCCCATCACGGGCGAGCCGAAGACTGGCACCCTGGGCAACTTGCGCGCCTCGGCCGTGGAAGTGTCGAACGTCGACCTGACGGCAGAGCTGGTCAACATGATCACGGCCCAGCGCGCCTACCAGGCAAATGCGCAGACCATCAAGACGCAGGATTCCGTCCTGCAAACCCTGGTCAACCTGCGTTAATAGTACCGGGGTCAGACCCGCCGGGTCTGACCCCAGCTTTCTGTCTTGGGTTGAAAGCAACAGGAGAAATAAAACATGGACCGTCTCATCTACACCGCCGGCTCGGGCGCCAAGCACATCCTGGACAAGCAGGCGACCACGGCGAACAACCTGGCGAACGCCACCAGCACGGGTTTCCGTGCTCAGCTCGACTCGTTCCGTGCCGTGCCCGTGGTGGCCGACGGCATGATGCCCACGCGCGCCTTTGTCGTCGATTCGACGGTCGGTTCCGATTTCACGCAAGGTCCCATGCAGCACACGGGCCGCGCGCTCGACGTGGCCGTGGAAAACGGCGGCTGGATCGCCGTGCAGTCGGCCGACGGGTCCGAAGCCTACACGCGCAACGGCGCCTTGAAACTCAATGAAAACGGCATGCTGCAGACGCAGTCGGGCCTGATGGTGCAGGGCGATACGGGCCCGCTGGCCATCCCGCCCGGCGTGACGGTGGCCATCAGCGGCGACGGCACGGTGGGCACGATTTCCACGGACGTGCCGCCGGGGCCGTCGACGGTGCTGGGACGCATCAAGCTGGTCAACCCGCCCGAGCAGCAACTGGTGCGCGGCGACGACGGCTTGTTCCGCCTGAAGGATGGCACGGTCGCGCAGGCGGACCAGGCCGTCAAACTGACGACGGGCGCGCTGGAAGGCAGCAATGTCAGCCCCGTCGACTCCATGGTCAGCATGATTGCCCTGGCGCGCCAGTTCGAAACGCAAATGAGTTTATTGAAGAATGCCGAGAATAACGCGGCGAAAGCCACCCAGATCCTCGCTTTGAATTGATAGGGGCCACCGCATAATGGTCACATAGAAATAGTCTACAGGGCTGGTAAGCGCTGTTATTGGAGAAAAATCATGATTCGTTCCCTTTGGATTGCCAAAACCGGCCTGGAAGCGCAGCAGACGCAGATGGATGTGATCGCCAATAACCTGGCCAACGTCAGCACCACGGGCTTCAAGAAGTCGCGCGCCGTGTTTGAAGACTTGCTGTATCAAAATGTGCGCCAGCCGGGCGCGCAATCGTCGCAGCAAACCCAGCTGCCATCGGGCTTGCAGATCGGCACCGGCGTGCGCACGGTGGCAACCGAACGCATCCATACGCAGGGCAATCCCCAGGCATCGGGCAATTCGCGCGACGTGATGGTCAACGGCACGGGCTTCTTCCAGGTGCTGATGCCGGACGGCGCCACCGCCTACACGCGCGACGGCTCGTTCCAGACGGACAGCAACGGCCAGCTCGTCACTTCCGAAGGCTTTGTCATCCAGCCCGCCATCACCGTGCCCACCAATGCGCTGAGCCTGACCGTGGCGCGCGACGGCACCGTTTCCGTCACCTTGCCCGACACCGTGGCGCCATCGCAGATCGGCTCGCTGCAACTGACCACCTTCGTCAATCCGGCCGGCCTGGAATCGAAGGGCGAAAACCTGTACATGGAAACGGGTGCCTCCGGCGTGGCGCAAACCAACACCCCGGGCACCAACGGCGCCGGCGTGCTGATGCAGGGCTATATCGAAACCTCGAACGTCAACGTGGCCGAGGAAATGGTCAACATGATCCAGACGCAGCGCGCCTACGAGATCAACAGCAAGGCCATCACCACATCCGACCAGATGCTGCAGAAATTGTCGCAACTTTAATTTTCATAGTCGTCATGCCATCCGCCGCCGGATGGCAGCGGAGGTCCGTCATGCAATACCCCATCATCGCCCTGTTGTCCGCAGTCCTGTTGTCCGGCTGCGCCATCACGCCCACCTCGATCGTGCAATACCCGACCACCACGCGCGCGCCGATGCCGGAACCCGTGGTCGTCAACAACGGTTCCATCTACCAGCCGTCGACCTACCGTCCTGCCTTCGAAGACCGCCGCGCGCGCCACGTGGGCGACACCATGACGATCGCCATCACCGAGCGCACGAATGCCGTCAAGGCGGGCGCCAGTTCCGGCAACAAGTCGGGCAGCGTGGGCTTCAGTACGCCCGGCATCGCCCAGGGCCGCTTCGGCGGCACCGTGGCGGCGAATGGCGCAACGAAATTTGCCGACGGCGACAACCAGTCCGCCAGCAACACCTTTTCCGGCACCATCGGCGTGACGGTGATCGAGGTATTGCCTAATGGTAATCTCATCGTCGCCGGCGAGAAACAGATCGCCATGAACAAGGGCACGGAATTCATCCGCTTCTCGGGCATGGTCAATCCGGACACGATCGGCATCGGCAACGTCGTGCCGTCGACCCAGGTGGCCGATGCGCGCGTCGAGTACCGCACCAACAGCCAGATCGACCGTGCGGAAATGGCGTCGATGGCTTCGCGCTTCTTCCTCAGCCTGTTGCCGTTCTGATCATGGCGACCTCGACCTTTCCCCGTTTCCTGGCCATCGCCGGCCTCGCTTGCGCCCTGCTGGCGCCCGTGGCGCAGGCCGAGCGCATCAAGGACCTGGCCAGCATTGCCGGCGTGCGCCAGAATCAGCTGATGGGCTATGGCCTCGTCGTCGGCCTCGACGGCAGCGGCGACCAGACCACGCAAACCCCGTTCACCATCCAGAGCGTGGCCGCCATGCTGCAGCAACAGGGCATTAACTTGCCGCAAGGTACCAGTTTGCAGCTGAAAAACGTGGCCGCCGTGATGGTGACGACGGCCTTGCCCGCGTTTGCCCAGCCGGGCCAGCTGCTCGACGTGACGGTGTCGTCGATGGGCAATGCGAAAAGCTTGCGCGGCGGCACTTTGCTGATGACGCCGCTGAAGGGCGCCGATGGCCAGGTGTATGGCATGGCGCAGGGCAACGTGCTGGTGGGCGGCGTGGGCGCGCAGGCGGCCGGCAGCTCCGTCGTCATCAATCACCTGAGCGTGGGCCGCATCTCGGGCGGCGCCACTGTCGAGCGCACCGTGCCCACGGTACTGGGCGCCAACAATACGATACGCCTGGAATTGAACGCCACCGATTTCGCCACCGCCAGCCGCGTGGTCGACGCCATCAACAGCCGCTACGGCGCCGGCACGGCCGCCGCGCTCGACGGCCGCGTGATCCAGGTGCAGTCGCCTGGCGGCAGCGACCAGCGCGTGGCCTTCCTGGGCCAGCTGGAAAGCATCGAAGTCAATCCGGCCCGCCTGGCCGCCAAGGTCATCATGAATGCGCGCACGGGTTCCGTCGTGATGAACCAGTCCGTGACCCTGGAAACATGTGCCATTTCGCACGGCAACCTGTCCGTCACCATCAATGTGGAGCCGCAGGTGAGCCAGCCGCCGCCATTGTCGGGCGGGCGCACGGTGGTCACGCAGACGGCGCAGATCGATATCAAGAAGGAACCGGGCAAGGTCATGCTGGTCAAGGGCGGCGCTTCGCTGTCGGACGTGGTGAAAGCCCTCAATGCCATCGGCGCCTCGCCGCAAGACTTGCTGGCCATCCTGCAGGCGATGAAGGCGGCCGGTTCGCTGCGCGCCGAACTTGAAATCATTTGATGGACACGCCATGATCAGTCAAACCGACCTCAGCAATACCGCCGCCTATGACGTGAAAGGCATGGATGGCTTGCGCCAGTCCGCCAAGGCGAAGGACCCTGCCGCCCTGAAAGAGGCAGCCACGCAATTCGAAGCCATGTTCATCAACATGATGATGAAAAGCATGCGCGAAGCCACGCCGCAGGACGGCATCATGGATAGCCAGCAAAGCAAGATGTACACCTCGATGCTGGACCAGCAGACGAGCCAGAACCTGGCCAAGCGGGGCACGGGCCTGGCGGACGTGCTGATCCGCCAGCTGTCGTCGTCGAACCAGGCGCTGGCCGCCGATGGCGCCGAAGCGCCGTCGCCCCGCTCGTCGAGCATGGCGCAGGCGCTGGCGGCCTTCCGCCAGCAGCAGGGCGCCCTGGGCGACGGCGCAGCCGGCGCCACCACCGGTAAAACCTTGAGCGACAAGGCCAATGCCACGCAGGCGCCGCATGTGCGCGCCTTCCAGGAAAAGCTGGGCGTGCATGCGGAAGAAGCCAGCCGCACCACGGGCATCCCGGCCAAGTTCATGCTGGGCCAGGCCGCGCTGGAAACGGGCTGGGGTAAGCGCGAAATCATCAGCCGCGACGGCAGCAGCAGCCACAACCTGTTTGGCATCAAGGCGACAAGCGACTGGAAGGGCAAGGTCACGGAAGCCGTCACCACCGAATATGTGAATGGCAAGGCGCAGCGCAAGGTGGAAAAATTCCGCGCCTACGACAGCTACGCGGACAGCTTCAAGGATTATGCGCAGTTGATTACCAACAACAAACGCTACGAGAAAGTATTGGCCAGCGCGGGCGACGCCAGCACGTTCGCCCAGGGCTTGCAGAAAGCCGGCTATGCGACGGACCCGAATTATGCTGCCAAACTGACAAAGATTATCAAGAATTCGCTGGTCGGCTGACGCCCCGCCGTGCCCCCGTGCAGGCCGCGCGCTTCAAGTTTTCGCCGCGACTGCCGTAAATACTTTTGACGGTAACCAATAAGACACCATGACTTCGAATCTACTCAGCATCGGTAAGAGCGGTTTGCTTGCAGCGCAGGTGGGCCTGTCGACGACCGGGCATAACATCACCAATGCCAACGTGGACGGTTACAACCGCCAGGTGGTGCTGCAGCAGACGGCGCAGTTCAACAATGCCGGGTATGGCTTTGTGGGCAATGGTACCGAGGTATCGCAAGTCAAGCGCCAGTACGACGGTTTCATGGCGGCCCAGGTGAATGGCGCGCAGGCGACCACCAGTTCGCTCGACGCCTATTACACGCAGATCACCCAGATCGACAATATGCTGGCCGACCCCACGGCCGGGCTGTCGCCGGCAATGGCCGACTTCTTCAAGGGCGTGCAGGATTTCAGCTCGAATCCCTCGTCCGTCTCGTCGCGCCAGGCATTGTTGTCGAGCGCAAATTCGCTGACCGCGCGCTTCCAGGGCCTCAGCGCGCGCCTGACGGAAATCGGCGACGGCGTCAATTCGCAGATCACCTCGAACGTGAAGGTGATCAACTCCTACGCCAAGCAGATCGCGGAACTTAATACCGCGATTACCAACCTGACCGTGAATGAAAGCAATCAGCCCAACGATCTGCTGGACCAGCGCGACCAACTGATCACGGAGCTGAACAAATACGTCAAGGCAACGGTCCAGCCGGGCGCCGGCAACACGATCTCCGTCTCGATCGGCTCGGGCCAGCCGCTGGTGGTGGGCGACAAGAATTTTGAACTGGCCACCACGCCGTCGCCGACGGACCCGAACCGCCTGGACGTGGGCTATGTGACGGGCTCGAGCGTCACCAAGCTGTCGGAAAGTTCCCTCAGCGGCGGTGCGCTGGGCGGCTTGCTGGAATTCCGCAGCGGCAGCCTGGACCGCATCCAGAATTCGCTGGGCAAGGTCGCCATCGCGCTGGCCTCCACCTTCAACGAGCAGCACAAGCTGGGCCAGGACTTGAATGGCGACATGGGGGGCGACTTCTTCAAGCTGCCCGATCCCGTCATCGGCGCCGACTACCGCAACAACGCGACCAGCACGACGGCGCTATCGGCCAAGGTCAGCGATCCGACCAAGCTGACGGCCAGCGATTATGCCGTCAAGTATGACGGTACGAATTATGTGGTGACGCGCCAGAGCGACGGCGCGAAAACGACCATCAATCCGTATCCGCAAACGGTGCCGCAAACCATCGACGGCGTGGATTTCTCGATCACGGGCACGGCTGCCGAAGGCGACAACTTCATGGTCCGGCCCACGGCCCACGGCGCTTCCGACCTGGCCGTGGCGATTACCGACCGCAACAAGCTGGCCGCCGGCGCGCCGATCGCCACGGGTGCGCCCGTCAGCAACACGGGCAGCGGCAAGCTGGGCGCAGGCAGCGTGGACAAGGCGTATTTGACGCCTGGCAACGCCTTGACGGGTACCGTCACCTTGACATATGACAAGGCGACCACTTCGCTGTCCGGTTTTCCTGCGGGCCAGGCCGTGACGGTGAAAGGCTTGAACGGCGCCACCACCACGTATCCGGCCGGCACGGCGAATATCCCGTACACGGAAGGCGACAGCTTCAGCTTTGGCGGCATCAACGTCAACCTGACGGGCGCGCCCGCGCAGGGCGATAAATTCACCATTGCGCCGAACTCGGGCGGCGTGGGCGACAACCGCAATGCCGCCTTGCTGGCGGGCTTGCAGACGAAAAACATTCTCGACGGGGGCAAGGCCACGTTCCAGGGTTCGTACGCGGAAACCGTCAGCTATGTGGGCAACAAGACGCGCGAAGTGCAGGTCAGCGGCCTGGCTAGTCTTGCATTGTTGCAGCAAACCAGCACGCAGCAGCAGGCCGTTTCCGGCGTCAACCTCGATGAAGAGGCGGCCAATTTGCTGCGCTACCAGCAAGCCTACCAGGCTTGCGGCAAGGTCATGCAGATCGCCAGCACCCTGTTCGACGTGGTCATCGGCCTCGGACGTTAATTATTCAAGCGGCGGCGCCTAGCGCCCCGCCGCCATCAGGAAGGGCAGCATCATGCGCATCAGTACCAAAATGATCTATGACGCGGGCAGCACGCAGCTGAACAATCTGCAGGGCGCGCTGAACCGCACTCAAATGCAACTGTCGGCGAACCGCCGCAACCTGACGCCGGCCGACGACCCGATTGCGTCGGCGCGCGCGCTGGAAGTGACGCAGTCGCAATCGATCAATACGCAGTTCGTGACGAACCGCTCGAACGCCAAGAATTTCCTGTCGCAGGAAGAGCTGGCGCTGGCCAGCACCACCTCGCTGATCGCCGACGTGCAGGAGCTGGTGTTGAAGGCCGGCAATCCGGCATTGAAGGATATCGACCGCCAGAGCCTGGCCACGGAGCTGAAGGGGCGCCTGACGGACCTGATGGGCATCGCCAACACGTCCGACAACGCGGGCGGCTATCTGTTCGGCGGCTACAAGTCGACGACGCAACCGTTCAGCCAGACGCCAGGCGGCGCCACCTATGTGGGCGACCAGGGCCAGCGCGAGCTGCAGGTGGGCTCGGCCCGCTACCTGGCCACCAGCGACTCGGGCGCGGCCGTGTTCGAAAACAATTTGACGGGCAACGGCAAGTTCACCACGGCCCCCGATCCGGGCAACTTTACGCGCGGCGGCGCCGGCATCATTTCCGGCGGCACCGTGACCGATCCCTCCAAGTTGACGGGGCATAAGTACTCGATCGATTTCCAGGTGACGGGTACGGGCACCGCTGCCGTCACGACCTATACCGTGACGGACGTGACCCTGGGCCAGACCATCCCGAATCCGGCCGTGCCCGTGGCCTACAAGTCTGGCGATGCCATCAACTTTGACGGCCAGCAAGTCAATGTCGCGGGCAAGCCGGCCGACCTGGACAAGTTCACCCTGGAGCCCAGCGGCAAGGAATCGATCTTTACCACCATCACCAATCTGATCGGCGCGCTGGGCCAGCCGGCCTCGGGCGACGCGGGGCAGGCGCGCCTGACGGCCAGCCTGAACGCGGCGCACGATATCCTCGATACGGCCTACGACAATGTGCTGTCCGTGCGCGCGGAAGTCGGTTCGCGGCTGAAGGAACTCGACACGCTCGACAGCGCGGGCGACGACCTCGACCTGCAATATGCGAGCACCCTGTCGGGCTTGCAGGACCTGGACATGGTGAAGGCGATTTCCCTGTTCAGCCAGCAGCAGATCACCTTGCAGGCGGCGCAGAAATCGTTCACTTCCATGTCGGGTCTGTCGCTGTTCAATTACATCAGCTGAGCGGTCCGCACCGTCAGGACGGCTGGCAAGCCGGGGCAGGGAGCCGTCTCCCGCCCCGGCTTTTTTGCGCCCGCAAGATGGTCATTCTGCCAATATATGCAGGCAAACTGTGCAGTCTACCTGTATATATGTTATAGTAGAGGCCCTTGATCCACCACACGGCAAGCATGAGCACCCAACAAGAAGACCACGACGGCCACGAACAGGTACTGCAACTGGCCGGCGAATTGCGCATCCTCATCGGCAAGCTGCGCCGCCGCCTGCGCGAGGAAGCGCACCTGGGCGATGTCAGCATGTCGCAGGCATCCGTGCTCAGCCGTCTCGAACGCGACGGCCCGGCCACGGCCAGCAGCCTGGCGCGCGCCGAAGGCATGCGGCCCCAGTCGATGGCCGCCACCGTGCTGGCGCTGACCGAGGCGCAGCTGGTGACGGGCTCGCCTGACCCGGCAGACGGACGCCAGACGATATTGACCCTGACGGACAGCTGCCGCATCTGGATCGCCGCCAGCCGCGCCGCGCGCGAGGACTGGCTGGCGCGCACCATCGAAACCCGGCTCACGCCGGACGAAGTCGCCGAACTGAACCATGCGGTGGCATTACTCAAACGCTTGGCGGAATGATCCGCTGATGTATTCCACAACCCGGCAAGGAGCCCGCACGCCCAGATGAACAACACATTCCGTTCGCTACGCATACCCAATTACCGTATCTGGGCCGGTGGCGCCCTCGTGTCGAATATCGGCACCTGGATGCAGCGCACGGCGCAGGATTGGCTGGTGCTCAGCGAATTGACGCAGCATAATGCCAGCGCCGTCGGCATCGTCATGGCCTTGCAATTCGGCCCGCAGCTGCTGTTGCTGCCTTTGACGGGCATGGCGGCCGACTTGCTGGACCGCAGGAAATTGCTGCTGTTCACGCAGGCGGCCATGGGTTTGCTGGCGCTGGGCCTGGGCTTGCTGTGCATCAGTGGCCTGGTTCAACTGTGGCATGTGTATGTGTTTGCTTTCCTGCTGGGCTGCGTGACGGCCTTCGATTCGCCCGTGCGCCAGACGTTCGTGGCCGAAATCGTCGGCGAGGAAGACCTGACGAATGCCGTGGCCCTCAATTCCACCTCGTTCAATGCGGCGCGCATGCTGGGCCCGGCCGTGGCCGGCTTGCTCATCAGCAGCGTCGGCAGCGGCTGGGTCTTCATCATCAACGCCGTCTCGTTTGCGGCTGTGATCGGTTCGCTGTTGCTGCTGCGCGTGGAATTGCTGCGCCGCGCGCCGCGCCTGAAGGCCACGCGGGCCAGCCTGGGCGACGGTTTCCGCTACGTACGCCAGCGGCCCGACCTGATGGCCATCCTGCTGATGCTGTTCCTGATCGGCACCTTCGGCTTGAACTTCCCCATCTTCCTGTCGACCATGTCGGTGACGGCCTTCCATGCGGGCGCGGGCCAGTATGGCGTGCTCAGTTCCGTGATGGCTTGCGGCTCCGTGGCCGGCGCCCTGCTGGCGGCGGGGCGGGGCCAGCCCACCCTGGCCTTGCTGCTGGGAGCGGCAGCGCTGTTCGGCCTGGCTTGCGCGCTGGCTGCCGTGATGCCCAATTACTGGCTGTTCGGCATGATGCTGGTGGTCATCGGCATCGCCGCGCAAACGTTTACCACCAGCGTCAACAGCAGTGTGCAATTGTCGACGGCGCCCGCCATGCGGGGCCGCGTGATGGCCATCGTGCTGGCGATCTCGGCGGGCGGCACGCCGCTGGGCGCGCCTGTCGTGGGCTGGGTGGCCGACACCTTCGGCCCCCGCTGGGCGCTGGGCATCGGCGCCTTGTCGGGCCTGGCTGCCGCGCTCGTCGGCGTGCGCTATCTGGTCAAGCATCAGCAGCTGCGTTTGAATATCGATCCGCGGCGCTGGCGCGTGGCGCTGGGCACCGACCAGCGCTGAGTTAGCGCGCCGGTGCGGCCGGCGGCGCGGGC
>NZ_WFLI01000047.1 GCF_009208555.1 Janthinobacterium violaceinigrum
GGCGCCCGCGCCGGCCAGCGCGCCGCCGCCACCGGCCGCCGAGCAGGCCCGCCACTACAAGACGAATGCGCCTGCCTCGGCCCGGTTCGACCTGCACGTGGACCGGCGCGATGCGGACGGCACCAGGTGGCAGGGCGTGGCCGCCATGGCGTGGGACAACCGGGGCGCGACGTATCAGCTGAAGCTGGAAGTGGGCTTGAGCATGCTGATCACGCGCATCAACCTGCTGGTGCTGACGAGCGAGGGCGTGATCGATGGCACGGGCATCGTGCCCGTCACGGCCACGGAGAAACGCAAGGGCCGTGCGCAAACGGCCACGCATTTCAACCGCGACGCCAAGGCCATCACGTTTTCGGCCACGACGGCCACGGCGCCGTGGCAGGAAGGGGCGCAAGACAAGGCCAGCGTGCCGTTCCAGCTGGCCGCCATCGGCCGTGCCGACGTCAACCAGCTGGTGGGCAATATCGATATCCTCGTCGGCGAGGAAAAGGAAGCGACCGTGTTCCGTTTCCAGCTGGTGGGCGAGGAAGAACTGGACACCCAAATGGGCCGCCTGGTGACCTGGCATTTGCGCCGGCCGCCGAAACCGGGCACGTATTCGTCGCAGCTCGATATCTGGCTGGCGCCGTCCATGCAGTGGTATCCGGTACAAATACGCAATACCGAGGCGAGCGGGGCTTTGACCACGCAAACCGTCACCAAGATCTCCGTCAATGACGCTACAGGAAAATAAATGATGACTCTGACCACCTTGAAACACTTGCTTGCCGCCGGCGTGCTGGCCGCCACCCTGATACCCGCCATGGCCGACGCGCCCGTGGAGCATCCCGTCATCAAGCGCCCATACAAGCTGGCGCCATCGGCTGACCTCGTCTATTCGATCAAGGCCAAGCAGCGCGGCATCGGCTTGTCCGGCGAATCGGTCAGCAACTGGCGCGTGGGCGACGGCAAGTATTCGCTGCTGGCCGAAACCAAGGCTGCCCTGTTCGGCAAGATCCTCGAGCAGCGCAGCGAAGGCACGGTCGATGACTATGGCCTGGCGCCGTTTCAATTCGTGGAAAAGCGCTTCCGCAAGGATGCCGTCACGACCACCTTCAAGCGCGACAGCAAGACCATCGTGTTTGGCGAAGGCGATGAAACGTATCCGCTGAAAGGCGGCGAACAGGACCGCAACAGCGCCGTCTGGCAACTGGCCAGCGTGGCGCGCGCCGCGCCCGAGAAATTCGTCCCCGGTTCGGAATGGGCCTTTTTTGTCGCCGGCGCGCACGATGCCGAACCTTGGGTCTTCAAGGTCGTCAAGGAAGAGCCCGTAGCCACGGGCATGGGGGAGGTCGCCGCCATCCACCTGGTCAAGGCGCCGCCGCCGGACAAGAAGGGCCAGCAAGTGGACCTGTGGCTGGCGCCGTCGCTGGAATGGTATCCCGTGAAGGTGACGTTCGCCGATGCGGACGGGGGCGATTATGTGGAGCAAACCTTGCAGAAGATCGTCAAGAAGTAAGCGCTCGCTACGAGTTTTCGCGTCACATTGCCTGCCCGAATGCATAAACCGGGGTCAGCCCCGCCGGGGGGAGGTGCCCGGTGGGGGCATCCCGCTTCTGCGGGAAGCGGCCATCTTCGCCGTTGGGGTTTCCGTCAATACAACACTCAAGGACTTGGCCGCCCGCACTGCCCCCTCCCGCACGCTAAATTGCATGTCAGAACTGATATACTGACGCCCCCGCCCCGCAGCGCTGCGTTAGCCCGCTGCGCCGCCCGCTGAACACTCATCCGGAAAAGAATGATTGATATAATGGCAAGTGCAGCCGTGGCTACGGATGCAAATCAGACAGAGCAAGAGCATCACGATTCCTTGCAGGCGCATTTCCAGCCCAATATTTCGGCCGATGAAATCGAGCAAGTTTTTCACTTGAAGCGGGCACAGCCCTTGCTGCAAGTGTTTACGGCCCTGTTTCATGGCGGTTTCGATGGCGTGCTGGTGCGTCTGCTGGTGTTGCGCGAGCTGGCGTCCGATGCGGCGACCTCTGCCTATACGCGCGCCGATATCAACACGAAACTCGCGTATCTGTTGCCGGAAAGCCTGGAAACGGTCTTGCTGCGCCTGCGCTCGAATCAGTTGCTGGCCTGGGACGCGCAGCAGGGCGTGTACCGCGTCACGCCCATGGCGCGCAATGTGCTGTCCGCCATCGACAGCCTGCTGGGCCTGGGACAGACGGAAGATGAAGCGGAAATGGGTTTCCTGCTGTCGCAGGTGGCCGGTGCGCAAGCCGTGGGCGGCGTATCGGTGGAGCAATTGCAACATTTGCTGGGCCGCCTGGTGGACTTGACGGAAGAATTTTCCGACGCCATCGCTTCCGGTTCCGAATTCCGCCTGCGCACGGCGCAAGCGAAGTGGAACATGGCGTGCGACTGGGTCGAGAAGGGTTCCGAGATCCTCGTGGCCATCACTTCCGATGAAAACGCGGACAGCGCCACGCACAAGGCGGCGCAAGCCATCGGCCGCGCGCAAAGCAAATTGCTGAACATGCAAGGCATGTTCTCGCGCGCGCTGAACCAGATCGAGCGTCAGCGCGTGCACCTGGGGCAGTCGGGCCTGTCGACCACGGACATCAAGCGCTGGCTCCTGCTGCATGACGACCTGGCCAGCCTGGCCGAGGGGGCCATCGACCAGCCCGTCGTGCCCCTGTTCTCCACGCCGGCCGAGATGATCGACGTGGCCGAAACGGAACTGCTGTCCGAACGGGCGGCAGGCGTGACCAACACGGGCCTGCCCAGCGGCGAGGACGCGCCCACCACCATCAGCGACGGACCCGCCATGCAGCTCGAACTCGATGACTTGCTCGAACGCCTGTCCAACTTTGCCAGCCTGGGCAATTTCCCCAGCATCGGCGAAGAAGGGCCGAAATCGGTGCCCGTGCAGGATTCGCTGCTGCCGGCCAGCTTTGCCGTGGCGTCCTACCGCGCCTCGATGCTGCCGCTGCTGGGCGATGTATCCGAAGCGAGCTTGCAAGGCTCGACGGCCGAACTGGCCCGCCTGCCGATTACCTTTACACCGACCGACGAGATGGTCCAGCTGACCGACCCCCACGTGGCGGCCATGTCGATCGCCTCGCTTTCACTGAATGTTTCACTTGATTTAGATAGCGGCACCGCCGATGAATGACGATTCCCAAATCCTGATTGCGCGCCTGCTCACGCATCAAACCCTGCGCCGCGACGACAAGCTCGTCAAGCGCGTGCTGTCCGACGAGCTGTTCCGCGCCGAGATCGATGCGCGCCTGCTGGCCTGCGGCTTGAAACTGCTCGACAACGTGTATGCCGACCATGTCACGCTGGCCCTGACGCGCACCATCGAGCCGAAGATTTTCGGCGCCCGCGACGTATGGCAAAACAATAATTTCGGCCTGGCCCGCGATGGCGTGGCCTTGCTGGTGGTGTTGTGGGCGCAGATCATCCTGCCCAAGCGCGAACGCCAGGAAACGCACCAGCACGCGGACGACGACCAGAACGATATGTTTGGCACGGAAAAACCGCTGCCGCGCGCGGAAGATGCGTCGATCGGCATTTCCTACAAGGCGCTGCTGTCGGACTTCGGCGACAAGCTGGGCAAGAAGACGCGCATGGACATGAACCTGGGCACCCTGGCCAAGCTGGGCTTTATCGAGCGGCGCGGCGACTTTATCCTGGAAGGTCCGCTGCTGGACCTGATGATGGACACGGACGTGTTGAAGGAGCGCATCATCAATGGCGCCCTGGCTGACGTGTTCAAGCGCGCGCCGTCGCGCCTGGTGGCCGTCAGCGGCGATCCGCTGCTCGACGCCGACCTGGCGGACGACCTGTCCGCCGATATCGGCGACTCGCCCGACGCCGGCGATGCCGGCGACGCATCGTCGTCCGACCTCCCTCACTGAAAGCGCCCATGTTTCATATCAAATCACTTGAACTGGTGCACTGGGATTACTGGCAGCGCATCAAGAATATTCCGCTCGACGCGAAGATCATCACCATCGCGGGGCAGAACGGCTCGGGCAAGACCACCTTGCTCGACGCCTTGCGCACCCTGTTCGGCCTCGACTGCTCGATGGGCCGCACCTATAAGCACTATGCGCGCCACTCGGGCCAGCAGACGGCCTGGCTGCGCGCCGTGGTCGACAACAAGAACGTGGGCAAGCAGCTGTCGAACCGCCCGTTCCGCAGTTCCGGCTTCTTCAGCGACGATGAAGTGACCCTGTTTTGCCAGATCCAGAAGAACGGCGGTGACTGGAAGCGCCAGTATCTGATGCGTCCGGGCAATGTGCAGATCGAGGACATCACGGATGCCAACGACTGGCTGGGCGTGGAAAACTACCGCAAGCGCCTGGCTAATGCGGGTTTGTCGCCCGCCATGTCGAAAGTGCTGGCGCTGGAGCAGGGCGAGACGGACAAATTGTGCGAATACGCGCCGCGCCAGCTGCTCGACCTGGTGTTCCAGGTGTTCGGCGACAAGGAAGTGCTGGACGCCTACGACGAAGCCAAGCGCCACCAGCGCGACACGGAAGTGGAACTGAAACGTTTCGAGACGGAACTCGAAGCGTCGAAAACCAACCTGGAAGGCTTGCGCCTGCGCGTGGCCAATTACCACCAGTGGGAAGGCTTGCACAAAGAGCGCCGCAACCTGCTGGAAGAAGTGCTGCCCAGCCTGCAGTACCACGAGGCGCGCGAAAAGGCCGCCGCGGCCAGCCGCCAATTGCGCGATGCGCGCAAACCGATGGCGCAGGCGGACCAGCAGCTGACGGATAAACGCAATGCGCTGGCCGCGCAGGCCAAGGCCCTGTCCGACGCGCAGATGAATGAAACCTTGCTGGAGCAGGAATCGATCGGCTTGCAGAGCCGTTTGAGCCTGATCAACAGCAAGCTCAAACCGCTGGACAGCTTGCTCGAGCAGAAAGACCGCTTGCACAAGCTGGCGGCCGATTCGGGCAGCGACATCGCCGAAGTGGCGGCCCAGCTGGAACAGAAGGAAGCGGAATTGCTGCGCCAGCGCCAGCAGCGCGACGCTTTGTCGGCGCGCATTGCGGGCGAGCAGGCGACGATTGCCGCGCTGCAAGGCAAGACGGCCATGCCGGAGCCGGACAATGTGCGCGGCATGCGCCGTGCGCTGCGCGACGCGGGCATCGGCCACGCCATGCTGTCCGATATCGTCGAAGTGACGGACAGCCGCTGGCAGGGCGCCGTCGAAGGCGTGCTGGGCGGTTACGCTTCGGTCGTGCTGCTGGACAAGGCCAAGGATGCGGCTGCCGCCTACCGCCTGGCCGAGAAGGAGCGCTATCGCCACTTCATCGTGCCCGACCTGGTCACGGCACCCGTGGCCAAGGATGAGAGCCTGCTGGCGGTGGTGAAATTTTCCGCGCCCGTGCCCAGCTGGCTGATCGAGCAGCTGTCGCGCATTGCTAGGGTCGACTCCGTCGAGGCCGGTTTCAAGCTGGGCAACCACGAAGAGTGGATCACGCCCGAGGCCTACCACCGCGAACGCCGCGGCGGGCGCTCCCTGTTCGTGGAAGCGTCGCGCTACCGCTTCGGCCAAGCTGGCCGCAGCGGCCGCCTGGAAGCGCTGCTGCGCTCGCTGCCGGGCCTGGAAGGACAGGAAGATACCCTGACCCTGGCGATCTCGAAACTGGCGGCCGAAGTGGGCGCCTTGAAAGCGCGCATCGCCGGCGTCGACGCGGCCAAGGAACTCAGTGCGCGCCAGGAAGAATTTGCCGAAGCGCTGCGCAATTCGAAACCGTTGAAGGAAGAGCGCCTGGAAGTGGGCGGCCGCCTGGGCGAGTTGCAGAACCTGACGAAGAACGCCACCGTGGCGCGCACGCGCGCCGATACGGTGTGGCAGAACGCGCGCCTGGCCCTGTCCGAAGCGGAAGCGGGTTCGCGCCTGGGCTACAAGAAGCAGATCGAGCAGCGCGCCGAGCATGCGCGCGCCTTGCTGGCCCTGCGCCATGCGTGGCGCCACTTGCCGAAAAGCTGGCGCCGTCCCGCGCGCCGGGCGGCGCTCGTGGCCGAGCACCAGAATGCGCACCAGGTCGACTTGCGCGTGGCCAGCCTGCAAAGCAGCCTGGCGCGCGACGACTGGGAACTGGACGCCACCGTCATCGACCAGCACCACCGCCTGTCGGACCAGTTGCATGGCCGCCAGTCGGAAACGGACGAGCGCCGCTACCAGAACAACCGCGCCATCGAAGCGACGGGCAATGCCCGCGGCGCCTACATGGAACGCTTGCGCTACACCATCAAGACCTACAGCAAGAACATCAAGGAGCTGGGCGAACTGGCCGGCATCGAAGTGCATGCGGACCCCGTGCGCCTGGAAAACGACGACGTGCAGTTGTCGCAGGCGGGCTTGCACGTGCGCTTCAAGTTCGACGGCAAGGGCGTCATCGGCATGAACGATGGCGAAGCGTCGGGCGGCCAGCAGGTCATGAAGTCGCTGGTGCTTTTGATCGGCTTGCTGAAATCGGAAGACGGTTCCGGCGGCTTCGTCTTCATCGACGAACCGTTTGCCCACCTCGACATCCGCAATATCCAATTGGTCGGCGAGTTCCTGAAAAACACGGAAGCGCAGTACCTGATGACGACGCCGTTGACGCACAACACAGACGTCTACGATCCATCGGAACTGACCTTGATTACCAGCAAGAAGAAAAAGGATACCCAATGGGCGCAACCGATTTTCGTGCTGCAGCGGCGTATCGATCCCGCACCGGGCAAGGCCGCGTGATGCGCGTACATACCGTGCTGGCTGCGGCCGTGCTGGCGCTCGCGTGTTCGGCGCCAGCCGTGGCCAACGACGGCATCGGCTCGGTCAGTGCGGGCGGCATCCTGTTCGGCAAGACCGATGCCGTGGCCATGAAAAAGGAAGTGCTCAGCGTGAGCGCGGAATTGATCAAGGTCGAGTATGAATTCCTCAACGAATCGAAAGCGGATGTGGAAGAGACGATCTTCTTCCCCCTGCCCGAATACTCTTCCGGCTACCACGGCTCGCCCACGTATTACGGCCAGCCGCAGCAGTTTTCCGTCGAGGTGGACGGCAAGCGCAAGGCGTATCAGACGACGTTTGTCGCCAAGCTCGACAGCAATGACGTGACGGCCCGCTTGCACCAGCTGGGCTTGTCGGATGCGCAGATCGCCTATTTCCCGTCGCACACGCCGTTCGACAAGAAAGTGGCGCCGCTGACGGCCGCGCAGAGCAAGATCATGATCCGCGAAGGCTTGCTGGCTCAGCTGTACGACGAGGAATGGGTACCGGCCTGGACCGTGAAAGTCATCTACCTGTGGCAGCAGAAATTCCCCGCCGGCAAAGTCGTGCGCGTGCGCCACCAATATGCGCCATTTGTCGCGGCCGGTCCGGGTGCGTCCTACCTGGGCGATGGCAACGAATTTGAAAAGAAATACTGCGGCGACAAGGCCTTCTACAAGACGTGGAACCGCCTGGCCGCCAAGCAGGGCGAAAGCGGCTTCGTCAATGCCGTGTGGGTTTCGTACATTTTGACCACCGGTAATACCTGGAAGAATGGCATCGAAGACTTTACCTTGAACTTGATCAAGGGCAAGCCGGACGAGCTGGTCAGCCTGTGCTTCCCCGGCACGTTCAGCAAGATCAATCCCACCACCTTGCAAGTCAAGCTGCGCAACTTCCATCCCAAGCAGGATCTGGACGTGTACTTCGGCAACGTCGAAGGCACGGTCGCCAACGACGGCGTGGCGCCGCAGATCCGGCCCTGACGTCTGGCGCGCCAGTCCCGCCATCGGGCTGGCGCCGCCACCGCGGCGGCAATTCATTGCTTTATCAGAAAGTAAATTAATTGCCCTGTGGATATATTTTGCCTATAATTGCCAGTTATTCAACTGTCTCCTTTGCAATGTCCATTTTTCGTCTCCTGAAGCGCGCTCTGGTCTGCTGCGGCAGCATGTTCTTGCTGCTATTGATCGTGTGTTGTTTCTTTACTTCACCGACTGCCATGGCGCTCGTGTCGATGGTGGTCATGAAGCTGGGGATCAGTTTCGCCATGGTGGGCCGTGGCAACCGCCGGGCATGGCTGCTGCTGATGCCTTTCGTGTGGGGCGTGCTGTTCGCCTTGCCTGGCTATCTGGGACGGAGCATCCATACCCTTGTGCCGACTTTGCTGGCCTTCATTTACATGCCTGTCGGGGTGGGTCTGTTTTATACGGCGGCCCACCAGTTCCGCCTGTATCGTGCTGCCTGACGGGCCGTCCTTCCTTCACTCTTCTCGCTCAATATGACGTCATTCATTTCCACGCCCGTGCGCCGCATCGGCCGCCTGCTGTGCCTTTCCTCCATCCTCATGGCGCCCGCCGCCTGGGCCGACAGCTATACCGATTTCCAGCAAGCGAGTGCGCGCCTGGAAGCGATGATGGCCAAGGCCACGCCACAAAGCGGCTTGCCGCGCCAGGGCGACCCTGCTGTCGCTGCCTTGCTTGCCCAAATTACCGATGCGCGAGGCCTGTTCCAGGCGCCCGTCGCCGCGCTGCAGGACGTGAACCAGAGCGTGGCCGTGTGCGAAAAGGCCATGCGTTTGGGAAAAACATACTATGCGTTTGGCATGGAATGGCCGTTGCCGCTGTCAGGCGCCCAGCTGCAGCAGGCGCGCAAGGAGCAAGTGACGCAAAACCTGGCCAATTACGGCGATGAAATGAGCACTTTTTTTGCTTTCAGCATGCATTGCCATGCGCATTTGATTGGCTTGATGGAGCAGGAATTCGCTGCCCAGCCGGCGGAGGCGGTGAGCGGGCCCGAGCGTCTGCGCGCACGGGCGTTCAGCAAGAATACGGCTGTTGTCTTCACTGGCGTGGTGCAGTTCGCGCAAGTGCCGTTCTGGAGCGTGGCGCAAAAGAAGCGCATGCTGGAAGCGGCCGCGCAGCACGCCACGGCAAATGTCGGACTGATGCCGCCGCCCTTGCGCGAGCGCCTGCTGGCCAGCATGGCGGAGGCGGACAAGGACCTCGATCCATCCCTGGCGCCGCCGCTGGCGACGATACGCCAGGCCCTGTCGGCCACGGCGTGCGCAGGCCTGTGCCAGTTCTATTGACGTGCAGCGGGGGATTACTGGGGATTACTCGGGCGCCTGCAGCGGCTTGTTGCGCTGGCGCCAGCGCAGCAGACCCCAGGCGTAGACGGCGTAGTAGCCGATGACGAGGCCGTAGGCTGCCATGGTCAGCGGGCTCTGGCCGAACGGCGGCGGCGGCACGGGCACGTCGAGGCGCGTGTTCAGGTAGATTTCCATGCCGCGGTACAGCAGCCGCGCGATGAACAGCATCGTGATGGCCAGGCCCAGGTAGCGGTGCTGGGTAAAGAAAAAGTCCTTGCCGACCTGCTCGAAGCGCGTCAGCTTCAGGCCCAGCACGCCCAGCCAGCCGCCGGCCAGCGCGGCCGCGCCAAGGCTGGACAGGGGCAGGATATCGAATTTCGTCGTCGTCGCCAGGAACAGCAGCAGGGCAGGAAACGCGATCGCCACCGTCCAGTGCCGCCACAGCTGCGATTTCTGGCGCGCCACCAGTTTCTTCAGGCGCGAGTAGATGCGCCAGACCAGCAGCGGGACCAGTAACAGCAGGGCGAGGGTGGTGGTTTCCATGTATGCATTCGGGTACGGGTAAAACAGCGATTGTAAGCGAGATGGGGACGGGCGGCGATGCTTGTCAAACGGGAAAAATTGCTTATTGACATTTATATGGCGAGAAAGCACTATGCCCTGTCACGAAGTGCCGCCATGTGCGGCACGGTGCCGTCAGCCACTGTCTTTCATCCACCTCTCTGGAGTGCCATGTCTGCTCGTTTTCCTTTGCTGCCCATCACTGTCGGCCTGATCGCCTCGTCTTCCCTGGCCGTGGCGCAAGATGGTGGCTATCGTGCCCCGCCAGCGCCCCTGCAAGCCATCGTCGACGCGCCGCGCGCGCCCACTTTGAGCCTGAGTCCGAAACGCAATCTGGCCGCCGTGCTGCCCACGCCCTCCTTGCCCAGCATCAGCGAAGTGGCGCAGCCGGAACTGAAGCTGGCAGGCCTGCGCATCAATCCGCGCACGTATTCGGCCAGCCGTTTCAGCTTCTACACCGGGCTGGGCTTGCTCGACATCGATACGCAGAAGGAAATCAAGGTCAGCGGCTTGCCCGCCTCGCCGCGCATCGCCGATCTGGCCTGGTCGCCCGACCAGCGCTATCTGGCGTTCACGCATGTCGCCTTTGCCGATGCCGCCAGGGGCGTGAAGGAATCGGGCGTGGAACTGTGGCTGCTCGATGTGCAGACGAAAGCGGCGCGCAAGTTGGGTAACGCGCCTTTGTCGACCGTGTATGGCCGCGGCTTTTCCTGGATGCCGGATAGCAAAACCCTGCTGGTGCAGCTGAAGCCGGCCAAGCTGGGTGCGGCGCCCGTGGCCAGCGGCATTCCCACGGGACCCGCGATCCAGGACAGCGTGCCGGGCGGCGGCGTCAAGCAATTGCGCACCTATCCCGACCTGCTGAAAAACGAGCAGGATGCGCAGCTGTTCGAACACTACATCACCGTGCAGCTGGCCTTGCTGGACGTGGCGGGCAAGCAGCGCCTCGTGGGCCAGCCCGGCCAGTTCTCGCGCGTGTCCGCTTCGCCCGACGGCAAGCATCTGCTGACGACCAGCATCGTGCGTCCGTATTCCTATATCGTGCCGGCGCACGACTTCGGCCACCAGATCGACGTGCGCGACCTGACGGGCAAGGTGACGCATGCGGTGGCGGCCCTGCCGCTGGAAGAAGGACTGCCGCCAGGTAATGATGCCGTATCGGCCGGCGTGCGCTCTGTCAGCTGGCGCGTCGATGCGCCCGCCACCCTCGTGTGGGCCGAAGCGCAGGACGGCGGCGACCCGGCCAGGGCGGCGGAGATCCGCGACATCGTCTACACGCAGGCGGCGCCGTTCACGGCCAAGCCATCCGTGCTGGCCAGGCTGGGTTCGCGCTACGCAGGCGTGGCCTGGGGCCGCGGCGACCTGGCCCTGCTCAGCGAGTCGTGGTACAAGACGCGCGCCGTCAAGCAGTGGCGTATTGCGCCAGATCAACCATCCACGCCGGCCGACCTCGTGTACGCGGGATCGTTTGAGGACCGCTACAACGATCCGGGCCAGCCCGTCATGCGTGCGGACGCGGCCGGCTTGCCGCGCTTGCTGATCGCGCTGGATAATTCCATCCTGCTTGACGGGCAGGGCGCCTCGAAGGAAGGCGACCGCCCCTTCATCGACCGCCTGAACCTGGCGACGAAGCAAAAGGAGCGCCTGTTCCAGAGCGCCGCGCCGTACTATGAAAACGTGGTGGCCGTGCTGGACGAGGACGGCAGCCGCCTGCTGTCGACGCGCGAATCGCCGACCGAGCAGCCGAATTACTTTGTGCGCAACCTGAAACAGCAGGGCGCCGCGCAATTGACGGCCCTCACGCATTTCGCCCATCCCTTGCCGCAATTGAAGGATGTGCAGAAAGAGCTGATCCGCTACAAGCGCGCCGACGGCGTGGACCTGACGGCGACCCTGATGCTGCCGCCGAACTACGACGTGAAACGCGACGGCCCGCTGCCGACCCTGATGTGGGCGTATCCGCAGGAATTCAAGACGGCCAGCGCCGCCAGCCAGACCAAGGGTTCGCCGTATAAATTCAACGCCGTCAGCTACTGGGGGCCGGCCGCCTTCCTGTCCATGGGTTACGCCGTGCTCGACAATCCATCGTTCCCCATCGTGGGCAATGGCGAGCAGGAACCGAACGACACCTATCTGCCGCAGCTGGTGGCCGATGCCGAGGCGGCCGTCGACGAGGTGGTGCGCCGTGGCGTGTCCGATCGCCACCGCATCGCCATCGGCGGCCACTCGTATGGCGCTTTCATGACGGGCAATTTGCTGGCGCACACGCGCTTGTTCCGTGCCGGCATCGCCCGTAGCGGCGCCTACAACCGCACCCTGACGCCGTTCGGCTTCCAGGCGGAAGAGCGCCCGTTCTGGCAGGCGCCCGCCGTCTACCAGGCCATGTCGCCGTTTAACTATGCGGACAAGATCAAGGATGCATTGCTGATGATCCATGGCGAGCAGGACAACAACCCGGGTACCTTCCCCATCCAGAGCGAGCGCATGTTCCAGGCCGTGAAAGGCCTGGGCGGCACGGCGCGCCTGGTGATGCTGCCGAACGAGAGCCATGGCTACCGCGCGCGCGAATCGATCATGCAGATGCTGTATGAAAGCAACAACTGGCTGGAGAAATATGTAAAGAACGCCGCGCCGCCAGCCGCCGAGCCGGCAGCGAAATAAGCGCAGCACGGGGGCGGGCGGCGGCATCTCGTGGTATGGTCTTCCTTTGTCTGCAGGGAGGCCAGCCATGTCAGTCATCAATGCCCACCGCGCGCCCGATCCCGCGCCTGTCGATGAACCGCTGCCGGCGCCGGAGCCGCAAGAAGCGCCCGGGCGCCAGCCGGGGCCCGTGCATCCGGTGCCGCAGGACGATCCCGTGCCGCACCCGCATCCCAGTTAATCTCGTCAAGAAAGGCTGTTTTAGATGGCAATTGTCAAAGAAGTCTACACACGCAAAGTCAGCGGTGAAACGTTCGACTATGAACTCGATTACACCCAGGGCACGGACGTGGCCTGGATTGCGCGCGTGTACCACGACGGCGTGCTGAAAGGTTCGCCGCACGGCGCGCTGACGGCCAACGTGCTGTCCGGCCCCGCGCTGGAACAATATCTGCGCGCATATGTCGAAGGCATGATCGAGCGGGGACTCGACGTGGCCGAGTAAGCCGTTGGCGTCCTTTGCCGCAAGGGTGCGGCGGGTTCCCGCCCCATCATTTCCGGCGATATGGATGCGAAAATCCGGCCGTCATCGCGGCCCTGGAATGTATTTATAACAGTCCTGGAAAGATAAAGCCCGCGTAGCGGGCTTTTTTTACGGAACAACATATCATTTCCAGAGAAGGATGCTCATGTTTTTAAAAGTACCATATTCATGGATGCCAAATACATGCTGTCCCGTGCTTCACGCTATTCTATGATTTCTGCGCAAAGAGTTTATGGGTAGCCGTGGCCAGTTCCTGGCAATTCCGGTCCGGTGGAGGAGCATGGCATTTGCATGTCTTCCAGGCGGTACGGTGTTTGTTCGCCCCAATAAATCATCCTGCCCGAGCAGGTGAACTCTGCACCGCCTACATGATCCGAGTACGACGGATCGGAATAGTAAGAATAAGTGATGGAATACATTGGCCGGGCGTAAGCCGCGGCGGCAATCAGCAATGTTGCAAGCGTAGCGGCAAAAGCAATTTTCTTTTTGGTTTTCATCTATTTTCCTTGATTATAAAATTCAAAAAAATATATCCCCATAAATTTGCTGCGAATTGATTGTAACTTAATAATTTAATTTTTTAGCATGATTCTCGGGGGATTCTTGGTTGCGCCAATTTCGCCATTGTTTGTTTTTACGCCTATGCGTTTCGTGATCAGCCATCGATAAAAAAATGCCGCTCAGTCTGCACTGAGCGGCATTGATTACCGGCTGTCCGTATTGTCGAGCGGTCGGATGGTCAATCGAACGCCCATGTATACAGCACGTCGAGCGCATTGTTCGTGCCCGTCTGGAATTGCAGGGTGATGCGGCGGTTCAGCTTGTAACGGAGCTTGACCAGGCTCGTCGCCGTGCTCGTGCCTTGCTCGAACGTCAGGTAGGCGCGCGAGGACAGGCGCTTGCCGACCGTGACGACTGTGCTTTCCAGCCCTTGCGCCTGCGACAGGCCCACTTCATCGAGACCCAGCGAATTGGCCAGCTTGCCTTGCAAGCCGCCGCCGGAGCCGCCGAACAGGGCGCCCGCAGCCGTCGTCAGCAGGGCCATTTCATCGCCGGCCGCCGTTTCCGCGCCGTGGCCCAGAATCAGCCAGGCCAGCTTGTCGCTGTCCGACACGCTGGGCGTGGAGACCAGCTTGGCCGTCGGCGCCTGCGCCGTGCCGCGCACTTCCACGCCCGCTTCCACGTTCGTTTCCGACAAGGCTTCGCCTTCGGGACGCTTGCGCACGGCCAGGATGTTCAGGGACGGATTGTCGTAGGCGCCCGTGAAGGCGATCAGACCCCGTTCGATCGACAGCTTCTGTCCATACGCGGCGTACTGGCCGTTGGTAACTTTGATGCTGCCCGTCACGCGCGGCGCGGCGCGGTTGATGACGCGGGCGCGCACATTGCCCGCGAGGTCGGCATCGAGACCCATGCCGCGCAGGTGGAAGGCATTGCCCAGGTCAAATTCCAGGTCGATATTCAGGGGCAGCGACGGCGCTTCCTTGCTGCCCTTGACTTCCTTGCCCAGCACCACCACGTCGCTGCTTTGCGTGGGCGTGTCTTGCGGCGCCAGTTCGATCAGCGCGCGGTTGGCCTTGAACTTGCCTTCAAAGCTGAAGCGCTTGTCGTTGCGCACCAGGGTGCTGTTGCCCGACAGGACCAGGGTGCGGTCGGGGCGCGACAGCGCCTGCAGGCGGTCGGCCATCAGTTTCAGTTCCAGGCTCGCTTCGCCATTCGCAAAGCGTACCCAGCCATCTGCCTGCACCTTGCCGTCGCCGCCGTCAAAGCTCAGGCGCTGCAGTTGCAACTGATCGCCGGCCAGCTTGGCTTGCAGCACGCCATTGCGCAATTTCAAGCCCTGATCGGCCCAGTTCACCAGCAGCTTGCTGCCGTTGATGTCGCCATTCAATTGCGGCGCGCCGATGGTGCCGCTGCCGGACAGGGCCACTTTCAG
Source organism: Janthinobacterium violaceinigrum (assembly GCF_009208555.1). Taxonomy (GTDB): domain Bacteria; phylum Pseudomonadota; class Gammaproteobacteria; order Burkholderiales; family Burkholderiaceae_D; genus Janthinobacterium; species Janthinobacterium violaceinigrum. The sequence continues at coordinate 14,759 of NZ_WFLI01000047.1, forward strand.
GGCGCCGCCCAGTTCCAGGCCCGGTTGGCCCGTCAGCGGCGCCAGCCAGGCCAGCGAATCGATGCTGGTGGTGCCCGTCAGGGAGAGGGCGCTGTCGTTGCTGATGCGTCCACCCAGCATTTGCACGGTGGCATGGATATCGCTCTGGCCCGCGCGCGCGCCGTCCAGTTTCACGGCCAGACGCAGCTGCTGGTTGGCAACATCCACGCGGGCGTCGAGGGTGCGCAAGCCCAGGGCCAGCGGCTGCTCCACGCCCACCGTCACGTCGCCTTTTTCGCGGTAGATGTGCAGCATGCCCGCCAGGGACGGATCTTTCTGTTGCGCCGTCGGCACCTGCATGTCGAGCGACCATTGCGCGCCCAGGGTCAGGTCGCTGCGTGCATTGGCTTGCAGCGAGGGAATCACTTGCGCCAGATAGGTCAGGGCCACGCCGGCCGCCTGGCCGGAACTGGTCCAGCGGGGGCCGTTCTTGGCCAGGCTTTGCATGGTGATGCTGCCTGCTGGCAATTTGATGACGGTATTGCCCACGCTGATCTGCTCGGGCTGGCCCAGGCCCGCCACGCCGCTGCCGGCAGGACCGGCCACTTTGACGGGCACGGGCGCTTGCAGCACGAGCGCATAGCGGCCCTTGTTTTGCAGGCTGTCGATGCTGCCCGTCCAACTGGCGCCGCTCTGGCTGCCGCGGATTTGCACGGTGGCATCGAAATCGTCATTGCGTGCCGCCAGGTTCACCGTATGGCTGCCGCGCGTGCCCGTCGTGCCCAGGTGGGCGCTGGCCAGCTTGAAGGTGGGCGTGCTGTAGCCTGCGATGTCCAGGCTGCTGACCATGGGGTCGAGCGCGCCCTGGCCGGCGCCCACGCTGGCGCTGCCCTTGATGGATTTCAATTGCTGGTCGCCAAAGAAGGTCAAGTCTTTGCCATCGAGCGTCAGTTGTGCGGCCGGTGCGTCCATCTTGCCGCTGACGGAACCGGACGCTTGCAGCACGCCGGCAAAGCGGGGACCCAGGGTCGACAGTTGCGGCGCGTCGAGTTTCCACGTCAGCTTGTCCGTGGCGCCGCCCAGCGCGCCCTTGGCCAGCAGGCTGTTCGGCCCCAGGCGCAGTTCTGCATCCACGCTGTCGACCCGTTTCGCGTTGGCCGACAGTTTGGCGTAGCCGGCCAGCGGCGCGTTTTGCAGGGTCGATTCGCGCAGAGCCAGGTTGAGGGCCACTTGCCAGTCGCTCGTCAGGCGGCCGCTGCCGTTGAAGTCCGCATTCACGTTGCCGTTGGGCAGTGCTGCACCGAAGGCGGCAGGGTTGATCTTTTGCAGGGACCCCGTCACTTTCAGTTCCGCTTGCTGCTTCGGCCCCGTCAAGCCCACCTCGCCGCTGGCGTGGATGACGCTGTCGGGCGCGGGGCGCTTGCCGCTGGTCAAGCCCAGTCCTTTTGCATCGGCAACAAAACTCGTGCGCGGCTGCTGCATCGTGCCTTGCACCACGCCGCTGGCTTGCACGGCGCCCAGTAAGTCGGCTTGCAGGGCAGACAGTTGCCGCGCATCGACGTTCCAGTTCAGCTTTTCGCCGGCGCCGCCAAAGTTGCCCTTGGCCGTCACGTTGTTCTTGCCCAGCGCCAATTGCACGTCGATGCGGCTGAAATGGGCCGCATCGGCCGTCAGCTTGCCCTTGCCGGACAGGGGCTGGTCGAGCAGCTTGCTGGGGCGCACGGTGAAGTCCGCATTCGCCAGCCATGCCGGCGCCACGTGGCCGTCGGCGCGCACGTCGACGTTCAGGTCGGCCACGGGGAAGGCGCCGAAGTCGGCCGGGTTCAGGCGGCTGGCGTTGGCCACGGCCTTGAACGGCTGTTCGTCCTTCAGGCTGATCTGGCCCGTCGCATTGACGCTGCTTTTGCCTGCCTGCAAGGTCGCCTTGCGCAGTTGCACCAGGGAATCGGCCAGGGTGGCTTCCACGTCCAGGCGCAGCTTGGCTTCGCCCAGTTTTGCGCGCAGGGTCTGTGTCTTGCCATCGCTGTCGAGCACGATGTCGCCCACGATCTTCGTGCTGTTGATGCTGCTGTAGATGTGCTGCAAGTCGATCTTGTCCGTGTGCAAGGTCAGCTGCGCATTGCCGATGGGGCCATCGGCGGCATCGCGGTTGAGCTTGCCGCCGCCCGTGAATTTGCCCGCGTTGCCGAAATCGATGATGGCCGACTCCAGGGTCGTGGCCGTCAGGGTGCCGCCCAGGCGCGCCTCGAACTGGCGCAGCGGCAGCTTTTGCTGGTCGATGGGGCCCGGCGTGGCGTGGTTGAGGATGGCCAGCTTGCCCGACACGGTTTGCGCGTTTGGACGCGTATCGATGGCGGCGTCCAGCTCCAGGCTCAGGTCTGCCTGCGGCAAGGTCGCATCGAACTTGCCCGGATTGATGTTGCGGCCACGGATGCTGGCCGAGCGCAGGATGATGACGGGGTCGAACGGCGCCAGCGCCAGCTGGGCGTCGGCCGTGGCCGCGCCTGCGCTGCCCTTGGCCGTGACGTTCAGCACGTTCAAGTCGCCGCCCAGTTGCAGGGCCAGGGCGGCCGGTTTTTCGCCGGCGGCGGGGTTGATCTGCGTCAAGCCGGCTTTGCCAGACAGCTTGAACGGCTGCGTAGCGGCAATCGTCGCGCTGGCCGTGGCCTGGCCGAACGGCGTCAGCGCCGACGCATCTTCCAGCTGCCATTGCGTCTTGTCGCCAGACAAAGTGAAATGGATCTTTTCAAACACCGTGTTGCCGCCCGCGCTGACGAGGGTGACCTTGTCCAGGCGCGCGTCGCTGATGCCGATTTTAAAGGGCGAAGCCAGGCTGGCCGGCATCGTCGACGGTTCCTCGGACGGCGCCGTGCTTTCCACGGACAGGCTGGCCACGTGCAGTTCGCTGATGGCAATGCCTTCCGAGAAGAACTGGAACGGCGACCAGTTGATGTCGATGTTGTCGGCCGTGATGTGCTGCGTCTTGCTGCGGTAGCTGACGTGGCCAAGGTGCATGCGGTTGTACAGCGAGCCGGACACGCCCGACACGGTAATTTCGCCGCCGCTGGCGCTGGCCACTTTTTGCACCAGCATCTGCAAGGTCGATTCGCGGCCCAGGAACCAGAAGGCGGCGCCCAGCAGCACGGCCAGGCTGGCGACGGCGATCAGCAGGTAGCGTAGCCAGCGACGCGGTTTCTTGGCCGGTGGCGGCGCGGCGGCGTGGGGGGATTCGGTAATAGTGTCGGACATCAGAAAGTGAATCCCAGAGAGAAGTGCAAACGGTATTTGTGGACGGCGTGGCCATACGCCACGTCGACATTGATGGGGCCGACGGGGCTCTTGTAGCGCCCGCCCAGCCCGTAGCCCGATTTCGGCGTCATGGCTGCCTTGACGGTATCGGCCGCGTTGCCGGCGTCATAGAAGGCGGCAATCGCCCATTTCGGCTTGAACCAGTACTGGTACTCGGCGCTGCCGGTCAGCATGTAGCGCCCGCCGATGGTGGCGTCGCCTTCCTTTACGCCCAGTTCCTGGTAGCCATAGCCGCGCACCGACTGGTCGCCGCCCGCGCGGAACAGGTAAACGGCCGGCACGCCCCGTTTTTCCTTCGAGCCCAGCGCGCCCATTTCGCCGCGCACGATCACTTCGCCCTTTTCGCCCAGCGGACGGTAATACACGGCCTTGCCGGCCACGCGCACGAAGCGCTCGTCCGTCAGCACGGGCAGCAGGGCGCCGCCCACCTGGGCATTGATGACATAGCCCTTGGTGGGGAACAGCAGGCTGTCGAGACTGCGCTTGGTGATGGCATAGGTCAGCGGCAAGCTCTTGCTGCGCGTCTGTTCCAGGCCCACGACGGTCTTGTCTTCGCTGAGGAACTCGAACGTGAGGCTGCGCTCGAGGTTGGTGCCGCCCCAGTTGCGCTTGGCCGAGATGGTGGTGACGGCCGTGATTTCGTTGGAAATGTCGCTGCGCTCGAACGAGGCGCCCGCGCTGTCGTTGTAGCCGCGCTCGGTCGTGGGGAAATAGAAGTTGGCGTGCGCCGCCTGTTTCTTCGTTTCCATGGTGAGGGCGCTCTTGAAGCGCGTGCCCCACACATTCAGGTTGTCATAGTTGAGCTGGGCGCGATTCCCCGTATTCGTACTGAAACCGAGACCGGCGCTGACGTTCTGCTGCTTGTTTTCCGTCACGCGCACGACCAGCGGCAGCTGCGGCGCGGGGCCCCGGTTGACGGGCTTGGCCACGGGGGCAGCGCCCTCGGCCTCGGCCGCCTGGCTTTCCTGGCCCGCCTCGATCTGCTCGTTGAGGATGCTGCTCATGTCGGCGCTTACTTCCACGCTGGCAAAGTAGCCCGTATCCTGCAGGCGCGCCTGCAACGATTGCAGCGCCGATTCGCTGTAGTAGTCGCCCGGGTGGATCTTGTCGAGGTTGCGGATGATGCTTTCATCGTAGCGCTTCAAGCCTTCGATGCGCAGCTCGCCGAAACGCAGCTCGGGGCCGCTGTCGAGCACCACCAGCAGCGAGACCTTGTGCGTTTCCGGGTCGACCACGGCTTGCGTATCGACCAACTGGGCGCGCGGGTAGCGCGTCTGCACCACTTCGCGCAGCAGCGCGCGCTTGGCCGATTCCCAGTCGGCCTGGCGGAATACGCTGCCCGTCTTCAGCGACCAGCTGCGCTTGAGCGCTTCCGTGTCATACGGTTCGGACGCGGCCAGCGGCGGCGTGGGATCGAAGCCCCGCAATTCCAGCTCGACCTTGTCGATGGTCACCGGTTCGCCCGGCTCGAGGTCGACGATGACGAGGGGTTTGGCGCCCGTCGTATCGACGCGCACCGTGACGACGGGCGTATAGTAGCCGGCCGTGGCGACGAGGTTCTTGGCTTGCTCCGGCGTATCGCGCACGAGGCGCTGCAATTGCTCGCGGTCCATGCGCGGGTTGCCGCGGAAGCGTTCCAGGTCCAGGTTTTTTTCCAGCAACTCATCGAGGTCGCCCGGCGCATTGACCTTGACGTCGTACTGCAGCGGGGCGGGGGCCGCCTCCGTGGCGGCGTTGTCTGCCGGCGCGTCTTGCGTGCTCTCTTGCGCACCCTCCTGCGCGGCGGCGTGGGCGATGGGGAACAGCAAGATGACACTGCCGGCGGCCGCCAGTGTCAGTTGACCCATTGCTTTTGCCACTACTTGTGCCAAAATCCGTGGTCGTATCGCCTTGCCGGCAGCTGTATGCCGTATGGGTCGTGCAGAAAACATGGTGCTCCAGATGAGTAAATGCTGACTCCATGTTACCGGAATAGGTAAACTGATGGCGGACGAATAAGTATTTTTTGCGCGGGGAATCGTGTTTCCCTGCGCACTCGGAACAGAATCAAACTGAAAAGAAAGAAATTATGCTAGCAACGGACTCCGCACTGGTGCTCTTTAGCGGTGGACAAGATTCCACCACCTGCCTGGCCTGGGCCTTGAAACACTATAGCCGCGTGGAAACTATCGGCTTTGACTATGGACAGCGCCATGCGATCGAACTGACCGTGCGTCCTGGCGTGCTGGAACAGATGCGCCGGCAGTCGCCCGAGTGGGACAGCCGCCTGGGCCAGGATCACATGATCGACCTGTCCCTGATTTCCGCCATCTCCGATACGGCCATGACGCAGAACGTCGAGATCGTCATGCAGGAAAACGGCTTGCCGAACACGTTTGTTCCTGGGCGCAACTTGCTGTTCATGACGGTGGCCGCCACCGTGGCGTATCGCCGCGGCTTGACGGTGCTCGTGGGCGGCATGTGCGAGACGGATTTCTCCGGCTATCCGGATTGCCGCGACGACACGATGAAGGCGCTGCAAGTGGCCCTGAACCTGGGCATGGATACGCGCCTGAAGCTGGAAACGCCGCTGATGTGGCTGGACAAGGCGCAAAGCTGGGACCTGGCGGAAGACCTGGGCGGCCAGCCGCTCGTCGACCTGATCCGCAGCGGCACGCACACGTGCTACCTGGGCGAGCGGGGCGAGCTGCACGACTGGGGCTATGGCTGCGGCACCTGCCCCGCCTGCGCCCTGCGCGCGAATGGCTACCAGCAATACGCGGCGCGCAAGGCTGCGAAGCCGGCTATCAAATAAGCAGTTTGCGCCGTTTCTTCAAGCGGCGCGGCAGCAGTGCAAGCGATGCTGTGGTTTTTGCCACCGGAGTCCCTTGCCATGAAATCCCTCTTTGCCGCGCTGTACGGCCCCGTCTTCTGGGCCGGCTTCATCGGCGCTGCCGCCTGGCTAATTACGGTTCGCCAATATTCCCTCTGGGCCTTGCCGCCGCTGTTGCTGCTGGCCCTGCTGACTTCCTTTCTTGCCGAGCGCTGTCTGCCGTATGACGGTGCGTGGAACCACGATCACGGCGATGGCTGGCGCGATGTGCTGCACGCGCTCGTCAATGAAGCGCTGTACCTGCTGGGACTGGCGGCCTTTCCCTTGCTGGCCGGACATCTGGCGCTGGGGCCGTTCTGGCCAGTCCAGCTGCCGTTCTGGGGGCAGTTGCTGCTGGCCATCGTCATCGCCGATTGCGGCATTACCCTGGTGCATTACCTGAGCCACCGCTATTATTTTCTGTGGAAACTGCATGCCGTGCACCATAGCGTGACGCGCCTGTATGGTTTCAATGGCTGGATGAAACATCCGCTGCATCTGCTGCTGGAAGCGGCGGGCGGCATGCTGCCCTTGCTGTTGCTGGGCATCCCGAAGCCCGTCATGGCCGTGCTGGCGTTTGCCGTGGCGGTGCAATTGCTGCTGCAGCACGCTAACGTCGACATGCGCATGGGCCCGCTGCGCCACGTGTTTGCCTGGGCGCCCCTGCACCGCTTTCACCACATGAAGTACGGCACGGCGGGCGACGTCAATTTCGGCCTGTTCTTTACCTGCTGGGACCGGATGCTGGGCACGCGTTTCGATGCGCCGGATTACCGCATGCGGGGCGAGGACCTGGGCATCGGCAGCCGTCCCGATTACCCTGTCGCATACGGCGCGCAGCTGCGGGAACCGTTCCGCGCGGAAGAGGGCGTGCGCGCGCCCGAGTTGCCGGAAGGCTTGCGCGCGCCCCTCAATCGATCAATGTGACGTGAAGCTGGCGCAGGCTGCGGTCGGCGCGCACGCCGAACAGGCTGCGCATGGTGCGCGAAAAATGCGCGGCATCGGCAAAGCCGGCGCCGTGGGCCGCATCCGTCAGGGTGCTGCCGAGCAAAATGAAGCGGATGGCCAGGCGCAAACGGCGCCACAGCACCAGGCGCCGCACGGGCAAGCCCAGCTGGGCGCTGAACAGGCGTTCCAGCTGGCTCAGCGACAGGTGCGCCGCCTCGGCCACGGCGGCCGCGCTGACCTTGCCCGACAGCAGGGCATCGACCTTGTCCAGTGCCCGCAGCAAGCGGGGATCGGGCAAGTGTTCGCGCGGCTGGGCTTGCAGCGCGGCGGCCAGGCGATCGAGGCTGGGTGCGCCTGCGCTGCGGGCCGCCGCCAGCAGGGCCGGCCCGCCCAGCCGTTGCGGTTCCGCATAGATGGTCAGCATGGGCGCCGGCGCGCTCAGGATGGCGTGCGGACGCAGGCTGTCGATCAGCAAGTGCTGCGCCGTGTGGACGATGCCATCGAGCTCTGCCGTGAAGGGCGCGCCCGTGCTCAGCATCAGCTGGTGCGCGTAATGGGCGTGGCTGGCCGTGGCGCCCACTGCGCCATGCAAGATGGCAAAGTCCGGCGCCAGCCACAAGCTTCCCTGCCAGCGATCGTCGTGCAAGCGATACTCCTGAATCGGTCATCGCCTGCACTTTACAGCACGGCGCTCAGGCCCGCTGGCGCGCCAGCAGCATGGCCAGCAGGGCGCAGACGATGCCGAGCGTAAAGCTGCCGCCATAGCCGGCCGCGGCCGCCACGCCCGTCAGGGTGGACGAGGTGAGGATTTCGCCGCCGTCGCGCATGCTTTGCACGGCCGTCATGTCCGTGCCCGCCTGGCCGCTTTGGCGCGCAAACTGCATGACCATGGTCAGCATGGAAACCGATGCGCAGCCGGCGCCGAAGCAGCCCAGCGCCGTCGCCAGCCAGACCAGGCTGGATGGCAGGGGCGCCGCCATGGCGGCCAGCCATAGCCACAGGCCGGCAGCGGCGGCCGAAGCGCCTATGCCCAGCACGAAGATGCGCTGGGGACCGTGGCGGCCGATCAGCCAGGCGCCGCCGCCACAGCCCAGCAGCACGGTGATCATGCCGCCCGCCATGCCCACCTGGCCGACGGCTTCCAGCGGCCAGCCGGCGTCGACCAGCAGCAGTTTCGACAGGCCATAGCCGGCCACGGCCGTCATCGACGACAAAAAGGCGATGCCCAGCAGCGCGGGCGCGCCGGGCCGGCGAATGAAGCCGCGCAAGCTGGCCTTGCCCGCAGCCGTGACGGCAGCGGGCAGCGGGGCCGCGAGCGGCGTCTCGCGCCACAGCACGACGAGCAGCAGGCTGGCAGCGCCGATGGCCGCCAGCGCCAGCAGGGCCGTCCGCTGTCCAAACATGCCCGACAACATCAACACGCCGGAGCCGCCCGTGAAAAAGCCCACCATGGTGCCGCCCACCTGCAAGGCATTGGCGCGGCCCAGCGCGGCGCCTTCGAAGCGTTCGGCCAGCATGCCGTCGGTGGCGATATCTTGCGTGGCGCTGGCCAGAGAACCGAGCGCGGCCAAGGCGACGATCAACGGCGCCGTGGCGGCCGACAGTCCCAGCAGGGCGGCGCCCAGCAGGCAGGCCGTGGCCAGCGCCTGCATCGGCAGCAGCCAGCTGCGGCGCCGGCCCAGGCGCGCATTCCAGCGGTTGTCGACCTGCGCCGCCCACAGAAATTTCAGCACCCAGGGCAAGCCCACCAGCGGCAGGAAGGCCAGGGCGTCGAGCGGCGCGCCGTCGCGGCGCAGCATGGCCGGCAGCGCTTCCATGGCCAGCCCCAGCGGCACGCCCTGCGTGAAGTACAGGGCCGCCACCATCAGCCACAGGCGGATGTTCGGCAGTGGCGGCCTCATGCGGCACCTCCCACTTTGCGGTGTTCGCTGCCGATGCTGGGGGTGATGAACAGCAGGCGTCCCGGCACGTGCACCTGCAGCCGGTGCCAGGTGCCGCGCGCCACGATGCAGGCTTGCCCCGCCTGCACGGCGATGCGGCGTTCCGCGCCGTCGTCCGCCTGCAGCACCAGTTCGATGCTGCCTTCGAGCAGGCACAGGGTTTCATCGCCGCGCGGGTGGCGTTCCCAATGGTCGCCATGCACGGACTGGGCGTCGCTCACGTGCTTGACGCCGATGATCCAGTCGGCGCGGCTCTTGCCGCGCGCATGGTAGGGGATGGCCTGGGCCAGCGCATCGGCGTGCAAGGCCAGCAGGTGGCCGTCGAGGGGGAAGAGCGTGCAATTGTCGTCGTTCATGGGGACCTCAATACTGGGCGCGCACGGACAGCATCACGCTGCGCGGCTCGCCATAGCGGTTGTTCCAGGCCGTGCCGGACAGGCTCTGGTAATAGTGTTTGTCGAACAGGTTGTTGACGTTGAGCGCGGCCGTGAAATGACGGTCGATGCGCCAGCCCAGGCGGGCATGGGCCAGCGCATAGCCGCCCTGGCGCAGGGTCACGCCGCCCGAGGTGACGCTGTAGCGGCTCTGCGCCTGCAAGCCCAGTCCCGCGCTCAGGCGGCGTCCGGCCCACGGCAGGGTAGCGTTGGCCCACGCGCGCACGATGTGGGCGGGGGCGAAGCTGGCAAATGCCTGGCCCTGCGCCTGGGCGTCCTTCAGGTAGCGCGTCGTGTTGTAGCTGTAGCTGGCCGACAGGTTCAGGTCGGGCGTCAGCCGGCCGTTCGCTTCCGCTTCCAGGCCGCGGCTCTGCACTTCGCCGCCCGCGATGTAGTAGCAGACGTTGCCCGCGCAGGGGAAGTTCGGATCTTCCTGGGCCCGCTTGTTCTGGCGGATCTGGTAGACGGCCAGCGACACGTCCAGCCTGCCATTGGCCAGCGCGCCCTTGACGCCCGCTTCCAGGTTGTTGCCCGTCACGGGATCGAGCGTCTTGCCGTCGGTGGTGGTCTGGCTTTGCGGCTGGAAAACCTGCGTGTAACTGCCATAGCCCGACCATTGCGGCGACAGGGCGTAGACCAGGCCGCCATACGGCGTCAGCTGGGTGTCCGGTTCGACTGCCGCCGTGCGCGTTTCCTGTTTCCAGCGGCTCAGGCGCGCGCCCGTGATGGCCGTCAGTGCATCGCTCACGTGGAAGCGCGCCATCGCGTAGGCGCCCCACTGGCTGACCTTGGTCGGGCCGCGCGACGCGTAGGCGCCCGTGACCGGTTCCGCCAGCGCGTACGGGTTCCAGTGGAAGACGTCATACGTCCCCTTGGGCGGCGGCAGGAAGCTGGCCGAGAATTGCTCGCTGGACGTGTGCTGGACGTTGGCGCCCAGCAGCAATTCATGCTGGCGTCCGCCCAGGCGGAACGGGCCGCTGGCGTAGGCATCGACGCTGTTCTGCAGGTTGTCGAAGCGATAGGCGGCGCCCATCACGCTGGAAGACGGGCGCTGGTCGCGGCGCGCGGCGCCATACGCGCCCGCGTATTTCAGGAAGGAATCGCCGGACAGGTGGTTGGCTTGCACCTTCGCTTGCCAGCCGTTGGCAAAGTGCTGTTCCAGGCTGGCGAAGACGCGCTCGGTATCCCAGTCGAACTGGTCCCAGGCCGCATCGAGATAGGTGGAGCGGGGCAGGCCGATATCGCCGCCGTCCGCATAGCGGGGCACGCCCGCCATGTTGGTGATGGAGCGGATGCGCTGTTTCTGCGCACCCACGCTGAGCATGCTGCCGGGCGCCAGGTCCAGTTCGGCCACGCCATACAGATTGCTGCTGTTCTGTTGCGCCACGTCATAGAAAAAGCCCCGCTCCTCGTGCGTGGCGACGACGCGCGCGCGCAGCGTGGCAGCGGCGTTGAGGGGGCCGCCGATGTCGGCTTCGCCGCGGCGCCGGTCCCAGCTGCCGGCCGACAGCGCGCCCTGTGCGGCGAAGGTTTTTTGCGGCCGCTTGGCCACCAGGTTGATGGTGGCGGCAGGGTTACCGCTGCCATGCAGCAAGCCGTTGGCGCCGCGCAGGATTTCCACGCGCTCCAGCATCGCCAGGTCTTGCTGAGGACTGGCCATGTTGCCCATCAGCACGGGCACGCCATCCTGTTCGAAGGAATCGATCTTGAAGCCGCGCGCGTAGTAGGCCGTGGTCAGCAGCTGGAACGGCTGCACGGTGGTGCCCGGTGCCTGCTGCAGCACGTCGTCGAGCGTATGCAGGTTTTGTTCCTGCATGCGTTCCTGGCTGATGATGCTCAGCGACTGCGGAGTGTCCTTCAGCGAGGCGCCCGTCTTGCCCATGTTCGCGCCCGCTTCGCGCGTGGCCGTGACGGCGATGACGGGCAGGCTCGCTTCCGGCGCCGGCGCGTCCGCCGCCTGCGCCAGGTGGCTGGAACCGAGTGCGGCCAGCACGTGCAGGGTATGCCGGGGCCAGCGCAGGCGGCGTGGAGAGAGGAAAAACATTGCCATGAAAAACCAGACCTTTCGTATTGAGAATCAATCTCAATATGGTAAGGAGTGCTGGCGCCCGGGCGTTAAGGATTGCCGCTGTTTTCCTGGCGATTGCGCGTATTCCGTCAGGCGCAGCGCATGTCGCTGGGGGAAACCCCATAGCGCTGGCGGAACACCTTGCTGAAATGGGAATCCGTATAGCCGCAGGCATGCGCCGCATCGGCCACGCTGATGTTGCCGGCCGCCAGCATGCGGTATGCCAGTTCCAGCCGCTGCTGGCGCACGTAGGCGAACACGCTCGTGCCGAACAGCTGGCGAAAGCCCTGGCTCAGCGTGCTGGCATTGGTGCCGGCCAGACGCGCCAGTTCCGGCAGGGTGGGCGGGGCGTGCAGGCGCTGCAGCAAGATGTCGCGCGCCTGCTGCAGGCTGCGCAACTGGCGTGCGCCGGGCGCGGCCGTTGGGGGGCGGGCATCCGTCAGGCCGTCCATGACGGCGGCCGTCAATTCCAGCGCCTTGCCCGATAAATACAACTGGCGCAGCGGACCGGCCAGCGGGCACAGCATGATTTGCCGCCCCAGCACTTGCAAGGCTTTGCCGGCGCGCCCGTTCGCCGTCGCCATGGCTTGCCGCGTGGCCGGGGCGATGCGCCGCGCCAGCGCGCCCAGCTCGGCGCCGAAGGTGTCGCGCAAGGCTTCCATCGGCATGCGCACGCTCAGGTACTGCAGCGGTTGCCGTGCAGCGTAGCGGTGGCTGACGGCAAATGGCGTGTCGCTCAGGCTGATGTGGAAGGCGGGACCCGCAACGCCGACGGCGGCGCCGCTTTGCAGTTGATAGTCGAGCTGGCCCTCCAGCACCAGCACCAGTTTCAGTCCCGCCTCATTGTGTTCGATGCTGTGCGTAGGCTCTGCAAACGACAGGGTGCCGGCACTCAGCGCCAGCCTTGGCGTGGCCAGCGGCAATTGCCAGGAAGCGTCGTTGGAGGAAAGGGGCTGGGAAGGCATCGTCGAGGACCGGGAGCAAGAGCGGATGTGAATTATAAATGAGAATCATTATCAGTTTGCGTGGCGTCGACTTTATGTCGGGAAAACGGAATTGCACTTTCGCAATATGTGGTCTTTTTGACACAACATTCGGCATTGCATGCCTGTCTGCTGTAACGTACTATCATTCTCATCGACTACCGATGGTAGTCGTGCAGCCCGCTGCCAGCCATGTTGCTGGCCGTGACGCGGTTTGATCTCCGTTCTGCTTTCCGCCTGCCATGCCTACACGCGCGTCTTCGTCGTGGTTTGCCCGGCCAGTGTCGCACTGGGTGGGACCGCACGTGTTGGCCGTGCTGGTGCTGGCGTTGTGCCTGGGGCTGACGTATGGCGCCTGGCGCAATGCCCACGATGTCAGCGAACAGCAGGTGCAGGCCGATTTCGATTTCCGCGTGCGCGAACTGATGAACAACATCGGCGGCCGCATGCAGACCTACATCCAGGTGCTGCACGGGGTGCAGGGGCTGTATGCCAGTTCGCGGGAAGTCACGCGCCGCGAATTCCATGCCTATCTGGCGGTGCAGCAGGTGGACCGCCACTTTCCCGGCATCCACGGCATCGGCTACCTGCCGCTGGTGTCCGGCGGCGCCCTGGCGCGGCACGAAGCGAGCGTGCGCGCGGAAGGCTATCCCGGCTATGCCGTGCGGCCGCACGGCCAGCGCGCCTGGCACGCACCGATCACCTATCTGGAACCCTTGAGCGAGAGCAACCTGCTGGCCTTCGGCTATGACATCTGGTCCGAACCCGTGCGCCGCGCCGCGCTTGAGCAGGCGCGCGACACGGGCCAGGCCGCCATGACGGGCAAGATCCAGCTGGTGCAGGATGGCGGCAACGCCCAGGCGCATGGCTTCCTGGTGGTGCTGCCCGTGTACGACAACAGCTTGCCGCATGGCAGCGTGGAGCAGCGGCGCGCCGCGCTGCGCGCCTGGGTGTTTGCGCCGTTCCGCATGGCCGATCTGATGGCGGGCGTGGGCGGCGAGGCGTCGCGCCAGCTGGACCTGGAAATCTACGATGGCGCGCAACTGGCCGACGCGGCCCTGATGTTTGACAGCTTGCCGGGCACGCAGTCGGCAGGGGCGTCGGCCACCCTCGTTGCGCGGCAGGCGATCAGCATTGCCGGCCGCGCCTGGACCGTGCGCGTGCGCGCCATGCCGGGTTTTGACGGCGAACTGCTGGCGCGGCCCCGCCTGGTGGCCATGACCGGCGTGCTGGTCAGCCTGGCGCTGGCGCTGGCGGCGTGGCTGCTGGCCGTGGGCCGCGCCCGCGCCCAGGCGGCGCTGCTCCGTTCGAGCGAGCTGACGGACCAGCTGGAGCAGGGGCAGGCGAGCGTGCTGGCGATGGCCGAGGCGGCGCAGCGCAGCCAGGCCATGCTGCGCAGCATCCTCGATTCGACCATCGACGGCATCCTGGTCGACAATATCGATGGCCGCATCTTCACGTCGAACCGGCGCTTCCGCGACTTGTGGCAAGTGCCCGACGCGCTCGACTGGCAAGCCGATGGCGCGGCGCTGGTGCGCCATGTGGAAAGCCAGCTGGAGCAGGCGGCGCCTTTCCTGGGGGCACGCGCCCATGCGCCGCACGGCCACCGCGAGCGGCGCGACGTGCTGCACCTGCGCGATGGGCGGGTGGTCGAGCAATATGTGCGCAGCATGCAATTAGGCAACGAGCAGGCGCGCCTGTGGACGTTCCGCGATATCAGCGAGCGCAGCCAGATGGAGCGGCGCGAGCACACGCGGCGCCAGGTGCTGGAAATGCTGGCCACGGGCGCGCCGCTGGAACGCGTGCTGGAAAGCGTGGTGCTCAGCGTGCAGGCCGACCATCCTGCCATGCTGTGCAGCATCCTGCTGCTCGATGAAAACCGCCACCGCCTGGTGCTGGGTGCGGCGCCCAGCCTGCCTGCGTTTTTCAACCTGTCCAGCCATGGCCATGACCTCGACACCTTGCAAGGCGTGCATGGCATCGCCGTGCAAGCCCTGCGCGAAGGCCAGCGCGTGATCGTGGGCGACCTGCATGTCGCTGCCGATGGGCACGAGGCGATGGAACTGGCGTGGCGGGCCCAGCTGCAATCGTGCTGGGCCGAGCCCGTGCGCGGCGGTTCGGGCAAGCTGCTGGGCGTGCTGATGGCGTATCATCGCCAGCCCATGCTGCCGGGCGCGGCGCATCTGGCGCGGCTGGGCGAGGCGGCGCACCTGGCCGGCATGGCCATCGAACAGGCGCAGGTGGCGCTGGCCCTGCGCGCGGGCGAAGCGCGGTTCCGCAGCCTGTACGACCATGCGCCCGTGGCCCTGTGGGAACAGGACTGGTCAGCCGTGCGCGCCGCGCTCGATGCGCTGGAAGAGGCGGGCGTGCGCGACCTGGGCGCCCATTTCCAGGCGCATCCGGATGCGCTGCAGCGGCTGGCGGGGCTGGTGCGCATCATCGATGCCAACGGCGCCGCGCTGGCGCAGGTGCGCGCCAACGAGGACGACCAGCGCCGCGGTGCGCTGGGCCTGGCGCAGAATTTCGACGACAGCGCCTTGCCCCGCTTCGGCGATGCGCTGCTGGCGCTGGCGGGCGGCGCCCACCTGTACGAATGCGAAAGCAGCTTCGTGCGCCTCGATGGCGCGGCGCGGCAGAATGAACTGAGCTTGCTGGTGATGCCTGGCCATGCGGACAGCCTGGACTTCGTCATGGTGTCCTCGCTCGATATCACCGAGCGCAAGCGCATGAATGCGGAACTGCTGCAGCTGGCCACCACGGATTTTTTAACGGGCTTGCCGAACCGGCGCCACTTCATGGCGGCGCTGGCAAACGAGCATGCGCGCCTGCAGCGCGAGCTGGCCAGCTGCGCCAGCGTGCTGATGCTCGACATCGATCACTTCAAGCGCGTCAACGACGAGTATGGCCATGCGGTGGGCGATGCCGTGCTGCGTCACCTGGGCGCGCTGATGTGCCAGGCGCTGCGCAAGGTCGACGTGCCGGGCCGCGTGGGCGGCGAAGAATTCGCCATCCTGCTGCCCGGCACCGACCTGGCGGCGGCCGCCGTGTTTGCCGAACGGCTGCGCCGGCGCGTGGCGGAAAGTTCGCTGACCACTGACGGCGGCATCCTGATCACGATCACGGTGAGCATCGGCATGGCCGCCATGGCCGGCACCGATGCCGATTGCGACGCCGTGCTGGCGCGCGCCGACGAGGCGCTGTACCGGGCCAAGCGGGGCGGGCGCAACCGCATCGAACAGAATGACGGCGGCAGCGACGGCGTACTCAGCAAGTTCATGGCGCAGTGATTACAGGCCCTGCTGACGCGCTTGCGCCTGCTTGCGGTTGCGGCTGACGATCAGCCAGACGATGGCGACGGGAATGAGCAGCGGCAGCAGCACGGGCGTGCTCAGCGCCAGTACCAGCACCACGCACAAGGCCACCACGGCGATCAGCACCACGCCCACGCCGGCCAGCGCCACGCCCGTCACGACGGCGGCGCATACCAGCGCCATGGCGGCAATCAGCAAGCCGCCGCCGGCAAACACCAGGCCGAACAGCCACTCCAGCGGTCCGTCGACATCGTCGCCGTTGAACTGCATGTGCATGTCGCTGCCGCCCACCTTGTCGAGGAACAGGCAGGCGAGCATGACGATGAGGACGAAGGTGAGCAATTTTTTCATGATAAGCCTCGCGGTGTGGGTGATGGGGTATTGCATGGTCACACTGTAGAGGCGCGCCCGGCTGGCTGCCAGCGGCATGCGACAGGCTGTCATTTTTACGGTATGGACAGTGCTGGCAGCGAGAAAACGCTGATGTAGAACAAGATTTCTTTTCTTGTAATGTGCGCAAGCCGTCCTATACTGAATACCTCAGTCTCGCAAGGAGGGCAACATGCTTTTGTTTGCAGATACCGGGGATCAATCGCTATCCCCCCATGACGACCGGATCACGCGCCAGCGTAGCGCCCCGCAGTCCTGTGCCGAGCCCGTCGGCGCGCCATCGGCGATACCGCCGATTATCATCACCCCGTTCAATTACCAGGCGCCGCTGCCGGCCATCGACCCGCGCCGGGTCCCGCCCGGTCCTCCGCTGACCTGGCCCAACCGGCCTGCCATGTCCATGTGCTGAAGGGCTTGCCTGCGTCCTTGCCGTCCATGCGATGGCTGCCGTAAAAAAGCCCGCGTTGCGGGCTTTGGCTTGCTCACGGCGTTTTTGACGATGCCGCTTACGACGCTTTGCGGCGCAGCATGAAGCCCAGCAGGCCCAGTCCGGCCAGCAGCATGGCATAGGTTTCCGGCTCCGGCACGGCGGCGATGAAGGCGTGGTTGTCCGTCTCGAAAGCGTTCGAGGACGAATGGAAGGCCACCGAGGTGATCTTGCCGCCTTCGCCGGCGAAAGCATTCACGTACAGGCCCACGGACTGATCGCCGTTCGCCTGGTCGCCTGCCAGGCTGGCCAGTTGCGTGCCCGTCAGGGTAGTGCTGCTCTGGTCGGCAAAACTGTACGTCACGCTGTTGTAGGGATCTGGCGAGCCCATGTAGAAGCCGAAATAACTGAGGCCGCCCGCAAAGTTGGCTGTCACGGGCGAGTGCTGGTCGGACGAAATGCCCGCGGACAAATACATGCTCGTGTCGCCGGGAGGGGCGGCGTGGTTGCCGTCCGTGCCCGTGAACAGGGAGCCGTCGATATAGTTGGCTGGCAAGATCCCACTGTTGAAATCGATCGTGGTGGCGCCTGCGACCGACGTGACCAGGCCTTCGCCGGCCAGCGCCGTGCCGCCTGCCGTGAAGGTGGGAAGAGCGCTGGCGCTGCCGGCGGCCGCGGCGAGCGTCGCGCAAGCCAGAGTGGACAAGATTTTCATGTAGATACCCTCGAATGTGTGTGCACAGCTATTTTTTTCAGGAATGATGAAAGTGCCCGGCGTGGCGATGCGGCGCGGCGTGCAGGGAAGAGGGACGGCGCGTGATGAAATAATTTCTTGTGGCCAAGCATTACCTACTGCAATATTTGAATATAAAAAACACAATTCAGATTGCAAAATAATAATAGGTTTACTTGAGAAATATCAAAGCGCGATTGCTAGAATAAAGCTACTAAATTGATAGCTTGCCTTATTGCCGGGATCGACTATGGCGGGCCACGCCTTACCTTGCGGCAAGGCGGCACGGGCGGGCGTTTTCGACTATCATGCTAGCCCCGACCTTCCATCACGAGCACCGCCATGAGTACCGATTTCCCCGACTTTTCCGACGAATCAGCCGAGCAGGACAATGACGCCCCCATCCAGGAGCCGCGCCTGTGGGTAGGCAATGGCTGGACGGCGCGGGTGATCAAGAACGAGGAAGATGAAGGCTGGGCCGTGGCCATGATCAAGGATGGCGAACCGGAGCCGGCCCTGGTGGGCCCGTGGACCATGGGCCGCGACAAGAAAAACCCGAAGCCGCTCGACGTCAACGCGTTCAACACGCTGGTCAAGACAGCCTCGGAAGTGCTGCGCCGCCACGAGCAGCAGCTGCATGCGCAATTGCACAAGAACCTGTTCGTCGCCACCGACGAGGGGCAAATCAAGGTGATGTTCGACATCGTGCCCGACGAAGACCACCCGTACGCGGAACTGAGCGCCTACGACGCGGACGGCGAACAGATCGCCAAGGTGCGCACTTCGGCCGCGTTCAAGTTCAATGCGACGGCGGCCGCCAACTGGATCGAAGGCGGCTACCGCCGGCCAGGCTAGCAAAATCTTTGCGCGGCACGCTTTGCGGCTTCCGATGCCCGCTGTACTTGAGTACAGCTGCGCGTCTCAGCCGTAAATCGAAGCCGCTCGCTACGATTTTGCTACGCCTGGCTCCATGACTACACCGCCGCGCCTGCGGGCGCGGTGTGCCTTTCCACCTCTTCTTCCTTGCGGTACGCCAGCCGATACAACAGCGGCAGCACCAGCAGGGTCAGGGCCGTCGACGACAGGATGCCGCCGATCACCACGGTGGCCAGCGGACGCTGCACTTCGGCGCCCGTGCCCGTGGCGATGGCCATCGGCACGAAGCCCAGCGACGCCACCAGCGCCGTCATCAGCACGGGCCGCAGGCGCGTGATCGCTCCCTCGCGTATCGCTTCCTGCAGGGGCATGCCCTGTTCGCGCAGCTGGCGGATGTAGGCGATCATCACCAGCCCGTTCAGCACGGCCACGCCGGACAGGGCGATAAAGCCCACGGCCGCCGAGATCGACATGGGAATGTCGCGCAGCCACAGGGCGACGATGCCGCCCGTCAAGGCGAACGGGATGCCGCTGAACACGAGCAAGCCATCTTTCACGTTGCCGAACATGGCGAACAACAGCACGAAGACGAGGGCCAGCGCCACGGGCACCACCAGCTCCAGGCGTTTCGTGGCCGACTGCAGCTGCTCGAACTGGCCGCCCCAGCTGGTCCAGTAGCCGGCGGGAATGGCCACCTGCGCTTGCAGCTGCTGCGTGGCGTCTGCCACAAACGAGCCGATATCGCGCCCGCGCACATTCGCGCTGACGACGATGCGGCGCTTGCCGTCTTCGCGGCTGATCTGGTTCGGCCCCGGCGCCACTTGCAGGCTGGCCACTTCGCCCAGCGGGATGAAGCGCGCGCGGCCTTCCGCCGCCGCGCCCAGGGGCAGGGCGATGGGCAGGCGTTTCAATTGCTCCAGGTCGCTGCGCAGGCTGTCGGGCAGGCGCACGACGATGTCGAAGCGGCGGTCGCCCTGGAACAGCGTGCCTGCCTCCTGTCCGCCGATGGCCGTGGCGATCGCCGACTGCACGTCGGCAATGTTGAGGCCATAGCGGGCCGTCTGCTCGCGGTCGATCTGCACCGTCAGCATGGGCAGGCCCGTCGTCTGTTCCACCTTCACTTCCGTGGCACCGGGAATCTTGCCCAGCACGCCGGCGATCTTTGCCGCCGTGCTGTCGAGCACGGTCATGTCGTCGCCGAACAGTTTCACGGCCACGTCGCTGCGCACGCCGGAAATCAGTTCATTGAAGCGCAGCTGGATCGGCTGCGAGAACTCGTAGTTGTTACCCGGCAAACTGCTGGCCGTCGCCTCGATTTCCGCCAGCAATTGCTCGCGCGATTTTGTCGGCTCCGGCCATTCCTTGCGGGGCTTGAGCATGATGTAGCCATCGGAAATATTCGGCGGCATGGGGTCGGAAGCGATCTCGGCCGTTCCCGTGCGGGCGAACACGCGGGCGATTTCCTTGTGGCTGTCCATCAGCTTGCGTTCCAGCTGCTGCTGCATGGCCAGCGATTGCGTGAGACTGGTGCCGGGAATGCGCAGGGCCTGGATGGCGATGTCGCCCTCGTTCAGGCTGGGCACGAATTCGCTGCCCATGCGCGTGGCCAGCAAGCCCGACAGCAATACCGCCACGGCGGCGCCCGTCAACACGACGGGCGTGTTGCGCATTACCTTGTCCAGCAGCGGCGCATACCAGCGCTTGGCGGCGCGCATGATGGCGTTTTCCTTTTCCGCCACCTTGTTGCCGATAAACAGCGCGACGGCGGCGGGGATGAAGGTGATCGACAGCAGCATGGCGCCCAGCAGGGCAATCACCACCGTCAGGGCCATCGGCGTAAACATGCGGCCTTCCACGCCCGTGAGCGCGAAGATGGGCAGGTACACGACCATGATGATCAGCTGGCCGTACAGCAAGGGCCGGCGTGCCTCTTGCGATGCCGCAAACACTTCGTGAAAGCGTTCCTGCAAGGTCAAGGGCCGTCCCAGTTTCTCCTGCGCATGGGCCAGGCGGCGCACGCAGTTTTCCACGATCACCACGGCGCCATCGATGATGATGCCGAAGTCCAGCGCACCCAAACTCATCAGGTTGGCGCTCACATGGTATTGCACCATGCCCGTAAACGTGAACAGCATGGCCAGCGGTATCACCATGGCCGTGATGACGGCCGCGCGGATATTGCCGAGGAACAGGAACAGGATGGCGATCACCAGGACCGCCCCTTCCAGCAGGTTTTTCTTTACCGTATTGATGGCCTTGTCGACGAGCACCGTGCGGTCATACACGGTGACGGCGTGCACGCCCTTGGGCAGGCTGCGGTTGATTTCCACCATTTTCTTGTCGACGGCTTGCGAGACGGCGCGGCTGTTCTGGCCGATCAGCATGAAGACGGTGCCGAGCACCACTTCGCGGCCGTTTTCCGTGGCCGCGCCCGTGCGCAATTCGCGCCCCAGCACCACGTCGGCAACGTCGCGGATGCGGATGGCCACGCCCTGCACATTGGCAACGATGATGTTGGCGATGTCGTCTTTCGACGCCACCTGGCCCGGCGCGCGTATCAGCAGCTGTTCGCCCTGCTTTTCGATGTAGCCGGCGCCCACGTTGCCATTGTTGCGCTCGAGCGCCGTCACCACGTCCTGCAGGCTGATGCCGTAGGCAGCCAGTTTTTCCGGGTAGGGCGCCACCTGGTACTGCTTGGCGTAGCCGCCGATGGCATTGATCTCCGTCACGCCCGTGACATTGCGCAATTGCGGCTTGATGATCCAGTCCTGGATTTCGCGCAAGTCCGTGGGCGTGTACGGCGTGCCGTCCGGCTTTTTCGCGCCGTCCTGCGTTTCCACCGTCCACAGGTAGATTTCACCGAGGCCCGTGGAAACGGGACCCATCTTGGGCGTGATGCCGGCCGGCAAGCTTTCCTTCGCTTCCTGCAAGCGCTCGTTGATCATCTGGCGGGCAAAATAGATGTCCGTGCCATCCCTGAAGATCACCGTCACCTGCGACAGGCCGTAGCGCGACAGCGAGCGCGTCTGCTCCAGGTTGGGCAAGCCGGCCATGGCCGTCTCGATGGGGAAGGTGACTCTTTGCTCGGTTTCCAGCGGCGAATAGCCGGCGGACTGGGTATTGATTTGCACCTGCACATTGGTGATGTCGGGCACGGCGTCGATGGGCAGCTTCTGGTAGCTGTAGATGCCCAGGCCGGCCATGGCGGCCACGGCCAGCATCACCAGCCAGCGTTGGTCGATGGCGAAGCGGATCAAGCGTTCAAACATGATGGTTTCCTTTGGCTTGACGTGATCAGTGTTCGTGGCCGGCGGCATCCTTGCCCAGCTCCGATTTGAGGACAAAGCTGCCTTGCGCCGCGTACGGCGTGCCGGCGGCCAGGCCCTGCTTGATGTGCGTCAACTTGCCATCGCTGCGCCCCAGCACCACGGGCGTGGCCTGGTAGCCATCCTTGACTTGCACGAAGACGACGGGCTTGTCTTCCACCGTCTGGATGGCCGTGCTGTGCACGGTAACGGGCGCGTCCGCTTCACCTGACACCACTTCCACCGTGACGAACAGGCCCGGGCGCCACGCCATGTCGGGATTCAGCAAGCTGATGCGTGCCTTGGCCGTGCGCGTCTGCTCGCCCAACAGCGCGCCCACATAGGTGATCGTGCCTTGCGCGCTGGCGTCGAAGGCGGACGCTTTGACTACCGCCTTGCCTCCCATGCGCACGGTGGCCAGGTCTTTTGCGGGCACGGCGATTTCCGCCCACACGGTCGACAGGTCGGAAATGACGAAGATGTTCGCGTCTTCCTTGACGGCTTCGCCCAGGGTGATGTGTTTTTCCAGCACCATGCCGTCGAACGGCGCGCGGATGTCGTAGCGGTTCAGCGGCCCCTTGCCGCCACTGCCGGCACCCAGCGCGCTGAGCTTTTGCTGCGCGTTCTGCACGGCGATTTCCGCTTCGCGCCACGTTTGCTGCGCCTGCAGATAATCTTGTTCGGCCGAAATTTTCTCGCGCCACAATTTTTCTTCGCGCTCATACGTGGAGCGGGCCAGCGACAGCCGCCGCTGCGCCGACAGCAGTTCGCTGCGCTGTTCCGACAGCGCCGTGCTGGCGATGACGGCCAGCACCTGGCCCTTTTTCACCAGCTGGCCCAGGTCCGCCTGCACGGCTTCCACCACGCCGGACAGGCGCGGCACGACGTGGGCCGTGCGGTCTTCGTTGAAACGGATTTCGCCGGGCAGGGCCACCGTGGTCTGGATGCGGCCGGGCGCGGCCGTGGCGATGACGACGCCGGCTGCGCGGCTTTGCGCGGCCGTCAATTCCAGCCTGCCTTCCACTGCTTCGTGGCCGTGTTCGTCTTTCTTTTCAGCATGCGCTTCCGC
Source organism: Janthinobacterium violaceinigrum (assembly GCF_009208555.1). Classification (GTDB taxonomy): domain Bacteria; phylum Pseudomonadota; class Gammaproteobacteria; order Burkholderiales; family Burkholderiaceae_D; genus Janthinobacterium; species Janthinobacterium violaceinigrum. Next base: position 37,382 of record NZ_WFLI01000047.1, read on the forward strand.
CTTGGCGGCAGGGGCAGGCGCGGGGTTGGACTTGCCCGTGCCGAGGATCAGGGCCGCCAGCACGATACCGGCCGCTGCGATGGAAGCGATGGCGATCGCCTGCTTTTTGTTGAGTGTGATGTTCATGGATGGTGTTCCTTACAGGGGAGCTGGTGTGCCCAGCAGGCGCTCGATGTCGGCGGCGGCGTGTTGCGCTTCCGTCAGCGCGCGCAGGTATTGGTTTTTGGCTTGCAGCAAGGTGCGCTGGGCATCGAGCACGTCGAGGAAGGCGAACTTGCCGAACTCGAAACCCTTGCTGGCCGCGTCGTAGGCGCTCTGGGCGCCAGGCAAGATGTCCTGGCGCAAGCTTTCCACGTCGAGCCTGGCCGTGGCCAGCCGTTCGCTGGCGGCGGCGACGGCCGTTTGCACGGCGATGCGGGCGGCGATCAGCTCGTCGCTGGCCTTGTCGCTGCGGCGCAGCGCATCGAGTTTGTTGCCCGCATTGCGGTCGAACAGGGGCAGGGGCAAGGCCAGGCCGATGATGGCCTGGTTGCGTCCCAGTTCTTCCGAGCGCTTCATGCCGATGCTCACGGTGACGTCGGGCGTGGCGCGCCGCTGTTCCACGTCCAGCATGGCTTGCCGCTGGGCCAGCGCGCTTTGCGCCTGGCGCACGGCAGGCGCCTGGGCCAGGCGCGCCGCCAGGTCGCTGGCCGCAGGCAGCTCCGGCAAGGTTTCCAGGCGCCCCTCGGCGACGGTAAAGCGTGGCGCGGCGTTGCCCCACAGGGCGGCCAGGCGCTTGCGGGCGCTGGCCAGGGTGCTGCGAGCCAGGTTCAGCTCCAGCCGCACGCTGG
>NZ_WFLI01000048.1 GCF_009208555.1 Janthinobacterium violaceinigrum
GTTCAGCAAGGATGCCGCATCGAGACGCAACATGTCCGCCTGCAACACGCCACGCGTGTTGTCCAGCGCAGTACCACCCACATGAAGGCCAGTGGTCGCGGCGATCACGCCATCGGTATTGTTCAACATACCTTTACTAACGACAGAAGCAGCCGCCACCGAGGTGACACGGCCCTTGCTGTTGTCCAGCACGCCCGCCTGCAGATTCAACGTCCCCGTGCCTGCATGCTCGATCTTGCCGTCCTTGTTGCTGACGCTGACGGCATCGATGTTCAGGTTCTGGCTGTTGACCGCGATGCGGCCCGCTGTATTGTCCAAATTGCCGGTGACGATGGCCGTGTCGCCCGTGCCTGTCTGCAAGATAGTGCCCTTGGCGTTATCCAGATTGCCCGCATGCAGGTCGAGCTGGCCTGCCTGCACCGTGCCTTCCGTGTTGTGCAAGGTGGCGCTCGTCGTCACGTTCAGCGTGCCCGCCGTTGTCACGACCGCCTTGGTCGTGCTGACGTCACCCGTTGTTGCCGTCAGGCCGATGTTCGCAGCGCTGGTCTGGCTGCCGCCGATATCGATGCTGGCACCGGTCAGATTGGCGCTGCCCGCCGCCAGGTTTTGGCCATGCGCGGCCAGCGTTTGTGTTGTGCTGATCGTCAGGTCGCCAGTTGTGCCCAGCTTGCCATCGGCTTGCATGCCCGCGCCGAGCAAGCTGCTTGCGCTGCTGTCGAGCATCTTGGCCGTCAAGCTGGTGTTGCCCTGCGCCGCGATCACGCCCGTGTTCACGACACCACCTGTTGCGGTCAAGGATTGATTCCCTGCCGCATACAGGCTACCCGTGTTGTTCAGGCTAGCCAGTGTCGCGTTCAGGTTGCCGCCGGCAAACACGTTGCCTGCGGTATTGTTCAAGTTCGCCACGTTCAAGGTGGCGTTGCCGGCTACGGCCTGCAATTGCCCCTTGGTATTGTCGATGTCGCCACCGGACAGTTGCAGATGACGTCCGGCTGCCACCGTGCCTTCCGTGTTGTCCAGGCTGCCCACGTTCAATGTGGCATCCTGCGCCGCCACGATGCGGCCCGTGCTTGTCAGTAATACCTGAGCTTTGACCAGCGCATCGCCATTGCCCTCGATCTTGCCGCCCGTGTTGTCCAGCTGGCCGGTAGAGTTCACCGTCATCAGGCCAGTACCCGTCTGTGCCAGGCTGCCGCTGCGGTTGTCCAGGCTGCCGGCATTGACGGTCAGCTGGTTGGCCACCGTCGTTGCATTGCGGTGGTCGAAGGCGGCTGCCTTGATGTCCAGCTTGCCATTGCCCGTGATCTTGCCGGACTGGTTGTTGAACTGGCCCGCGTTGATGGCCAGCAGACCCGCACCCGCGTGCTCCAGCTTGCCATTGATGTTCGTCAGCACCGTCGCGTTCAAGGCCAGGTTCGTGCTGTTGGCGGCGATGCGACCCGCTGTGTTGTCGAGTTTGGCCGTGGTGATAACAGTGTCGCCCGTGCCCGTCTGCACGATCTCGCCGCTGGCGTTGTTCAGGTTCGCCACGTTCAACTGCAACTGGCCGCCCACCAGTTGGCCTTGGTTATTGATCAGCGACTGGCCATTGTTGGCATTGGCCGTGATGGCCAACACGTTGCTGGCGGAAATCACGGCCTTGTTCGTTTGCACATCGCCAGTAGTTGCCGTGATGGCGATGTTTGCCGCGCCTGTCTGGCTACCCGACAAATCAATGGAGTCGCCTTTCAGCACGGTGCTGCCCGCCGCCAGGTTCTGTCCGCTCGCCTGCAACACGCCATCGGCATTAATGGTCAGATCGCCTGCCGTGTCCAGGCTGCCATCCGCTTTCACGCCTGCGCCCAGCAAGCCGCTGCTGGTGACTTTGCCAGCGGTAATCGTCGTGTTATTCACGGACGCAATCGATCCCGTGTTGTTCAGCAAGCCGCCGACCGTCAGTTGCTGATGGCGGCCCGCGTACAGCAGCCCCGCGTTGTTCAGGTCACCACTCACTTTGGCCGTCAGGTCCGTGCCGGCGCTGAGCGTACCCTGCTGGTTCAGCACATTCGCGGCATCCAGATGCAAATTGTCCGCCTGCAACACACCGCGCGTGTTGTCGATAGTCACACCGCCCACATGCAAGTCGGCAGTCGCTGCCATCACGCCATCGGTATTGTTCAGTACACCCTTGCTGACGATGTCGGCCGACGCAGCCGAGGTGATGCGCCCCTTGCTGTTGTCCAGCACGCCAGCCTGCACCTGCACACTGCCATTGCCCGCAATGCTGCCGCGCGTATTGTCCAGCGCCTGCGCCACGTCCACGCGCATCTGTCCGGCACCCGTTTGCTGCACGGTGCCGTCGCTATTGTCCAGCTGGCTGGCCTGTACTGTTACTTGCTGCCCGGACGTGACGGCATGACGGTGATTAATTGTTTCCGCCTGGATATCAACCAGGCCATTGCCCGTCACCTTGCCCCGTTCGTCATCGAAACGCGTTGCTTCAATGTGCAAGCTGCCCGTGCCCGCGTGTTCGATGCTGCCGTCGCGGTTGGTCAGCTGTTCCGCCGTCAACGCCAGGTTGGCGCTGTTGACGGCAATGCGTCCGCCCGTGTTGTCCAGGGTGCTGCCTTGCAAGGTGGTATCGCCCATCCCCGTCTGGATCACCGTGCCGCCGCGGTTGTCCAGCGATCCCGTTTTCAGGTCCAGCTGGCCCGCGCTCAAGGTGCCGCGCACGTTCGACAAGGCCTGGCTGCTGCCGGCCGCCGTCACGGACAGCAAACCCGTGGTCGTCACCAGTGCGCCATCGGTGACGACATGGCCTACGCTGGCATTCAACTCGATGGCCGCGCCGCCCGTCTGGCTGCCGCTCAGGTCAATGGCAGCAGCGTGCATGCTCGTCTTGCCTGCCGCCAGATTCTGGCCATGGGCGCCGATCGCTTGCGTGGCCGTCAGGGCCAACTGGCCGTTGCCGGCCAGGCTGCCGTCGGCGCGGATGCCGGCGCCCAGCAGGCTGCCGGCCGCGCTGTCGATACGGCGGGCGTCGATGCGGTTATCGCCTTGCGCAGCGATCACGCCGCTGTTGCTGACGACGCCGCGCACCTGCAGCGCCTGGCTGCCGGCCGCATACAGGTTGCCGCTGTTGAGCACTTCGCTGGCCTGAGTGGCCAGGTTGCCGCCGGCAAAGACGCTGCCGGCCGTATTGTTCAGTTTTGCGACCGTCAGGGCCGCATCGCCCGCCAGCGCCTGGATCTGGCCGCGCGTATTGTCGACGTCGCTACTATCCAGGCGCAGCTTGCCGCCGGCTGCCAGGGTCGCTTCCGTGTTGTCCAGCACGCCAGTCGACAGCGCCACATCCGTGGCCGAGACGATACGGCCCTTCTGGTTTTGTATATTGCCTGCCTGCACGCTCAAAGCGCCGTTGCTTTCCAGCGCGCCACTGCGGTTGTCCAAGCCGTTGCGCACCTGCACGCCGGTCGCTCCCTGGCCGCTCTGCGCCAGGCTGCCGCCCCGGTTGTCCAAGGTCCCGGCGTTGATGTTCAATTGCCCAGCTACCGTGCGGGCATCGCGGTGGTCGACCTGTTCCCCACTCAGCGCCATGGCGCCATTGCTGACGATGCTGCCGCGCTGCAAGTTGACTTGGGTTGCGCCAATCTCCAGCGCGCCCGTGCCCGCATGCTGGATGTGACCATCCTGGTTGCTCAGGCTGGCCGCCTGCAGGTGCAAGGCCTGGCTGTTCGTGGCGATGACGCCGCGCGTGTTGTCCAGGCTACCCGGTAAACTGATGGCCAGATCGCTGCTGCCCAGCTGTGTGAGCTGGCCGCCCACGTTCGACAGGTCGTGCGCGTTCACGCCCAATTGCTGGCCCGTCAGTTGCGCTGCGTCGCTGCGCACGGTGCGCGCCGCGTCCAGCTGCAGGCGCTCGCGCGCGCTGACCTGCGCCCGGCTGGCGTCGAGGTCGCCCGCGCTGGCGCCCAGGCCGACATTCGCGCCCGACACTTGCGCCCCAGTCAAATCCAGCTGGCGTGCCGCCAGGCTGCTGTCGCCGCCCGCCACGGCCGTACCATGCACGGCAATGGTGTCGCCAGCGGAAACGTTCAGCTTGCCGCTAGCCGTCAAGGTGTTGTCCAGATTCAGACCTGCGGCCAGCACGGAACCCGCCGCCCCATCGATGCGCGCCGCCGCACCCGTGGCGTGCACCTCGACATTGTTCTGCGCACCGATCACGCCGCTGTTGGCAATACTGCCCTGCGCCTGCACCTGGCTGTCGCCGCCCGCATACACGGTGCCGCTGTTGGCCACGTCACCCGTCACCGCAATGCTGGTCTGGCTGCCGCTGCCGGCTGACTGGATATTGCCGCTGTTGCTTAACCAGCCATTCGATTGCAGCACCAGATTGCCGGCCGTGGCCGCCAACACGCCCGCGTTGCGCACGCCCAGACCTGCTTCCGTGCCGATCAAGGTAATCTTGCCCGCGTACATGCCGCCCAGCTGCGCTACGTCCAGCGCATACGCCGGGGCCGGCCCTACGCCAGCTGCGGCGCCCGCCACGCCATGCGCCGCATCGATCTGGTTCGTCCCCGTCACCACCTTCAGTTCCTGCGCCCAGATGCCGCCATTGATCTGCGCGGCGCGCGCCAGGATGGCCGTGTAGTCGCTCAGCGACGTATCCAGCCCACGGCCGTTGATGGTCACTACCCCACGCTGCACCATGTAGCCGTCCAGGCTGCCATCATTGAGCATCGGCGTGCCCGTCGTCAGCACGACCCGGCTGGCATTGATGAAACCGCCGCCATCGACGCTCACGCCGGCCGGGTTGGCGATGACGACTTCGGCCCGCTGGCCCGCCACTTCCACATAGCCGCGCAGCTGGCTGGGGTTGGCCGAATTGACTTCATTCAAGATCACGCGCGCGCTGCCGCCCGCCAGCCATGGATTGCCCTGCACCCAGCCGCCCGTCTGCGTCTGCACGTTGCCGCGGCTGTTGTTCAGGATGGCGCCATTCGCCGTCACGTCGAACTGGCTGTAGGTGTTGCGCGATACACCTGCCGCGCTCGGCGTCTGGATGTTCACCTGCGTTACGCCATTCGCGCTTTGCACTACGGTCGGGCGCTGGCGGCCCGGCGCGTTCGGATCGGCCACGATCTGTCCCATGGCCGGCCCCGCCACAAAGCTCACCATGCCCAGCGCGGCAAATATCGCCAGCGCCAGCGGCCGCAACTTGCCATTCACACTGAAACTTAGCCCGCCACCGCCATCGCCTTCAAACACGCCGCTGTCCAAGCCGCCTTCGCCCTTGGCCGCCTTGCCTTGCGAACTAGCATTTTCGGCGACCACCATCAATTGGCCACGGCGTTTGTTGAAGATGATGCGGTACAGGTTCTTGTTCATGAAATGTCCTAATGACAATTAAATGATGCGATAGAGAGAAGAGAACGGCTGATTAGTCGCGGTGTCTCAGATTAATAGCTGGCGTTCAGGCTGAAGCCAGCCGTATGGCTGGCCGTACGGAACAGCTCGGGCTTGCGCACGGGCCAGCCGACAAAGGCGTCGTACTGCACGCCCAGCCACTGGCCGCGCAAGCCCACGAAGGCACCTGTCAAATTGGTGGCGATCAGCCAGGCGGCGGACGGCCCGGCCACTTCACCGTGGTCGAGTCCCGCATACGCTTCCTGGCCGCTGCTGCCCAGCGGCACGCCCAACTCGTTGCGCAGCAGCCAGCCCCGTTCGGCCGACAGGCTGCTTTCGCCGTCATAGCCGCGCACGGTATACCGCCCGCCGATGGCGAAGCGGTCTTGCGGCACCAGCGGCGTGCGGTTGTGCTGCATGCGCCAGCTGCCGGAATAGCGCAGCGACTGGCCGGCCAGCGTGAACGGCGCTGCCAGGGCCGCGTCGGCCAGCAGCAGCTTGAAGCGCGACGTGCCTTCGCCGAACGCTTCCTCGGGCGCGGCCAGCGCATCCATCGCGCCCGTGCCGCGCCGGTATTGCAGGTTCAGGTCCAGCGTGGACTGGCCCAGGAATTCGCGGTGGCCGATGCCCAGTTCCCAGCCCGCCATGCGGCGGCGCTGCACTTCCACTTCCGTGTCGTCAATGAAGTTCTGCGCGGAACGCTGCCAGCCCCGTAGCGACACCGTGGTCTTGCGCGAGGCGTCGCGGTACACCAGGCGCGACAACTTGACTTCGCGGTTCTGGCTGGCGCCGCTGTAGTTGTAGTCCTGGCTGATGCCGGCCACGGACTGGTGGTAGCGGCTGTCGCTGGCTGTAAACGCCAGCAGCCAGTAAGCATAGGGAATCGAATAGTGGGCCACCATGCCGCCCGTGCCGCGCGGACCCTGGCGGTTGCCGTCGACGTTCTGATTCAGACTCAGATAAAACAGGTCGTTCAGGGTCAGCCAGTGGTCGTACGACAGGGTCACGCTGCCCTGCAGCTTGCCCGTCGAACGCGAGCCGCCGTCGTCGAGGCCCAGCGCCAGGCGGAATGGCAAGCCCTGCTTCCACTGGATCTGCAGGTCGCTCTCGCCCGGCTTCGCATTGCCGCCCTCGGCCGGCATGATCTGGATATCGGCTTCGGCCGTCGGCACGCGCTTGAAATTCTCCAGCGCCTGCTCCGTGTCACGCACATTGAGCAAGTCGCCGGGCCGCGCCGGCACGGCATTCCACCAAGTGGCGCGGGGATTGGTGCCGGGCGCAAAGCCGATCTGGCGGATGCGCCCCGGTATCAACGTCAAGGCCAGGGTGCCACGGCTTAAATCCTGCGGCTCGGCCAGCACGCGCGTGGTGACAAAGCCGCGCGCGATGATGGCGTTCTGCATGCGGCCCATCAGCACATTGATGGCTTGCGTGCCCAGGCAACGGCCCAGCGCAGAGTCCGGCACACCCAGGTCGTCGCGGCTGGCGGCGGCCAGCGCCCACTGGAATTGCGCGGCGTCCTCGCCCCGCAACTCCAGGTGGTCGATGGTAAAGCATGGCAATTCGCCTGCGGGCAGGCGGTTGGCGGATGCGGCCGTAGGCGCCTCGAGCAGGCGCACGTCGGGCGTGCGTTCCTGCTGCTGGCGCAGGACGCGCTCGCGTTCTTGCTGGCGTATCAGTTCTTGGCTGGCATCGTCGCGCTGGCTGCTGCCAGACGGGATGGGAAGGGGCGGCGCGATTTCAGGACGGGTCTGCGCGGACACGGCGGCACACAGGGTGCCGCTGAACAAAAATACACCGCACCATGGCGTCAAGCGCAGGTGCATATGTTGCCTCAAATAATTATTTATGTAAGTAAATTATAAAATAACTATTTCTATATAGCAACTATATTTATTTCTTGAGAACTTTAGCGATTTAGTAACTACCTTTCAACTATCCAATTACCACTAGTAGGACAGGTGGGCAGGCAATGGCCAGTGCTGTCATGAAGCCACCGGGACGTTCTCTGTGCATTTTGTGCAGCAACCCGCACCCCTGCGAAATCGGGGCCTGCGCGAATCGAAGCGATCTGGAGAGATAGCGATGCCTTGCATCTGCATCGGCGGCCTCCCCTCATGGCTATTGCAGCGCATGGCAAGCCGCCGGGACGTACCGCCGCTAGCCTATGGCGGGCATTACCGTGCCGGGCCCATCCTGTTGCCGCGTCACCATGCGCAGCTTGTAGAGCGCCGACGGCCGGTACCGGGCGCCCAGTACGGTCCACACATTATGCAATTCCTGGGTGCTGAGGTTGACCAGTTCGCACGACAGCTTGTCCAGGCCGGTGGGGAAGCCAGGGCCGCTCTGCGCGTCAAACGCGGGCCGGGCCTGGAAGTAGCCCAACACGTAGCTGAGTACTTTCAGGCCCTCCGCGTAGTGGTCGAAGGACGCGGACATCATCACGTACAGGTTCAGGTGCAGCGGCGCGGGAGCACCCGCGTAACCACCACCCGAGGTCCGGACCGGAATGCCGGGCGCCGGCGCGGTCGTTTCCTGGCCGATATTGACGAGGGTGACGACCAGCTTGCCCTCGAACACCGGCAAGGCCGAGCCATCCATGGCCGACAAGCCGGACAGCACCGCCACCAAATCGGTACTGCCCAAGCGTGCCCTCAAAAAACTGTTCAGTTCGTGAACTACAAAGTTCAGTGCCGTGTCTATCATCGATACTCCAAAAGGTAAGGTGCTCATCTTTGCGCAAACGCGCCGCCACGACCTACGTCGTCGGGAACGGTTCCCTCACGGCCGCGGCGCAGGCATCGTCAATAGTACCCGTGGGATCGCCCGCCAGAATGGCCACGCCGGAAAAATCCCCGATCCGCGGCAACAGGCGGGCCACGTGGCGGCCTGCGCATTCGGCATTGAAGCGGCGGTTTTTGCATCCCCATACAACGGTTTCCACAAGGCGGTTTATGTAGTAAACATAACAAAATGAAAATTTAGTTAACGTTGTTACAATTGAAGAGAAATCTTATTCTGAATTCCGCTAGAGTTTATCTTGTCGCGGCGCTCATCAATATCGGCATAGGCAAGTCGACGATGTCCTTGACCAGCAAGACGATACATATCTCTGCAGTGATGACGGTGCGACAGCGTTCTACCGGGTACCTGAAATTCCACGTTTCTCAACAAAAAGCGAGGCATTTGATATGGCAACTCCAATTTCACAGTGCAGTGTATTCATCCAGATCTGGATCGATACCAATGCCGTACAGGCGGGACAGACCAAGGGCATCTACCTGGTCGACAACCGCACTTCGGGCGGCAGTCAAAACGAGGGTTCCGTCAACCTTCAAACCAATTGCACGCGCGGTTCGTTCATCTGCTGGACGATCATACCGATCGATCCAAATTTTGTCGCTTCGGGCGGTTCCGTCCAGATCCAGTCGATTGGCAACTCGAACGTCTGGGGCGACAGCGGCCAGCCGCAGCGCGTTGACAATTGGAACTTCACGGGTCAGGCGCAAAGCGGCACCAGCGGCAACTATGCCTTGGGCCTCAATGTCCAGGCGCCAGGCGGCTCCGGCATTTCCCTGAGCATCAATCCTGGCATCGCAGCCCACTAACCGGACGGGAGAATCTCATGAGCTATCAGGCAACGCAGCAACCTTTCGTCCGCGCCGTTCCCCAGAATGCCGCCATTCCCAACCCGCAAACCCAGATTTCGATCGTGATCGACACTGCGTTCATCGTGGCAACGGCCGGCAACAACATCAATACCGGCGTCTACATGATGGACGACCAGCTGAACTCCGGCAGCTCCGGCGAGGGACAGCTGGAACTGAGCACGGTATGCCCAGTCGGCAACCTGATCGGTTTCACCGTCTACCCCCTGGATCAGAATTCGGGGGATACGGTCGCCATCACCGGCTTCAACGTTTCTCAGGGCAACGTGTTCGGCAACCAGGGCTATCCGCTGCAGATCAAGCCTAACTACTGGATCGGCCAGGCCACCAATGCGGGCAACCAGACCTACCAGATCCAGGTAAAAGTGACGGCCGGCGGCTTGCGTCCGACCGACTACTACATCAACTGGGATCCGTTCATTACCGCGCGCTAATCCGGCGCCGGAGCAAGTCCGCATGGCTGGCGCTTTCGTGCGTGCCGTACAGGCGCCCGCCTCTGCGGCAGCCGTGCAGGCGCAGGTCGTGATCGCCGTCGACACCGCCTATGTGGCCGGTGCCGGCGGCAGCAGCATCACGGCCGGCATCTATCTGATGGATAACCAATTGAACACCGGCAGTACCGGCGAGGGCAGCATGACGCTGCACAGCGTGGTGCCGGTCGGCGCACTGATCGGTTATTCCGCCTACCCGATCGACACAGGTTCCGGCGACACGGTCGTCATCACCGGCTTCAGCGTCATCGAAGGAAACGTCTTTGGCAGCCCCGGCTACCCCATCCAGCAAAGCGCCGGCTACTGGATTGGCCAGGCAATGAACATCGGTTCCCAGACTTACAAGATTCAGCTGCGCATCACGGCGGGCAGTTTGCGGCCCACCGATTATTACGTGTATACCCAGGCCGGGCTGACCGCCCGATAAACGCATCAGCGTGCATAAGCGAGGATCACCGTGCCGTCATTCAGTCCTAACAACAGTTATGTGGTGTACACCTCGTATAGCGGGCCCGATGCGCCTGGCGAGCTGCAGGCCTGGCTGCTGCCGCCGCAGTTCACCTATGGCAAGCAGTCGCCGCCTGTGCCGCTGGCGCTCCCCAACTTGTGGACGGGACTGGGCGATCCATCCACGCTCAAGCTGAGCAACCCCGACTTCTCGATGGCGGTGACCTTCAATCCGCCGCCGACCCGGGCCAGCGTCACGCTCAAGCTCACGCTCACCGGCCTGAACGCGTGGAACACCAGGCCCGCGTCGCGCGCCGCCTTGCGCAGCAATTTCCTGGCGTTCGTGGCCGGCATCGAGACGGCTTTCGAGCTCAGCTCGCCGCCGCTGCTGGTACCGGGCGCCACCGCGCAAATCGCCGCCACCCTGATCCAGTACCTGCCGCTGCCGCTCGGCGAGCTGCTGCTGTACGGCTGCGGCCTGGAAACGGGCATCGGCACCGGCGCCCCGGCCTCGGTCGACCTGCGCCCCGGCATGCGCCTGCGCAGCGAGCCATCGCAGCGCCAGTACCTGGCGCCGCCGAACCAGGCGTTCTCGGCGTATGTCGCCACCGGTTCGCTGGCATGGCACGTCAGCACGAATGTGGCCAACGGCACGGCAGTGCAAGCCTTCGATGCCTTCCTCGGCACCATCGCCGCACCGCAACTGGTCCCGCCGCAGCCCCCATCCGGTCCCGTAAACAGCCTGATCGATCTGCAGCAATCGGGCAGCGCATTTCGCCATCACCGCCTGATCTATCCGCAAAACGTCATTGCGGCCGGCGCCCCGGGCAGCGCCAGCGCCAGCACCAACGTCCAGATCACGGGGGCCGCCACGCTGGCCGCCCTGCGCAGCAATCCCGCGCTCACTGCCACTTTCTTCGGGCGCGACGTGGTCATTCCCGAGATCGCGGTCCTGCTACAGCTGGGTAACAATGCAAACCCGGAATCGGTATACCTGCCGGTGGGAACCACCGTCGCCAATCTGCTCGAGCGCTACACCACCTGGCTGCCGGTCGCGCAGGCCCAGCGCGTGGTATCGCTCAGCCGGCTTGCGCTGACGACGAATGCCAATCCGGGCGCCGTGGCCTATTTCACCGTCCAGTTTGCCGCGCCCAACGCGCTGGTCAACGACGTGCAGGCGTTCGCGCTGCCGCTGCTGGCCGGCGACTATGTAACCATCGCGTTTGGAAGCCCGTCTTGAACGCCGCTGCCGCCGGCCTGCAGTTCCTGCAGTCGCCAAGCTGTCCGCTGCTGTACGCCGCCTCCGACGATGGCGCCGTGCCGCCGCCCGGCTCGGTGCGCCGCGGCTTCCTGCTGCCGCCAGGCGCGCAAGGCGGCGCCGTCCTGACCCTGGCCCAGACCTGGGCCATGCCCGGCACCTACCTGTTCCTCGAACAGCCGCTGGCGGCCGGTGGCGAGACGGCCTTTGCCATCGCCGCCTGGAACTTGCTGGGCCAGCCCAGTTTCAGCTCGCCGCGCATCGCCTGGTTCGACAGCGGCGTGCCCGCGAACGGCCAGCTCAACGGCTACGTACTGGCGCTGGCGCAAGGCGGCTTGCGCACTTCGCGCACGCTATACCTGCCCTACCGTAACTACGCGCTGACGGTCGGCGTGGGCACGGCCTTCGGCCTGGACCCGGCGCAGCCAGGGTTCACGCTGTCGCAGAACGCGGGCGCCATTGCGTTCAGCTGCGGCTTTGGCGCCAGTGCGCTGGGCGGCACCGGCCCGGTCAGCATCGCGCTGCAGGGCGAGCATGCCGGCAGCCTGCAATTCCAGCTGGCACTGGGCGCCACCGGCGGCGTGCCCGACCTGGCCTTGCTCGATGTCGGCATGCGCACCTACTATCCCACCGCTGGCAGCGGCACGGACGATGCCACCTTGCTCAGTTCACTGCACTATCCCCTGTTCGACGTGGCCCAGACACCCACGCTGCAAGCGACGCTGGCGCCGTGGAGCGCGGCCGAGGAACGCAGCTTCTTTGCATTCGCGGCAGCCACCGGCGCCCTCACCTCCTGCTATGCGGGCGTCACCGGCCACGCATTGACCCTGGCGCCGGTGCAGGACGCGAGCGGCCCCACGGCCACGCCGGCGCGGCTGGTGCTGGCGGCCCGGCCCAGCGCATTTCCAGCGTCGTCCGACGACCTCTACACCCTGATCCCGAAAGGCGACTTTCTCGTCGCCGCCAGCGGCCAGCAGCAGGCCCAGGCGCCCAGCGCCGCCACGGTCATGGCCACGGCGGCGGGCAGCCGCTTCATGTGCGGCCTGTCGGGCGTCGAATATATCGGCCTGGCCGCAGCCAATGCGCTGTCCTTCTTCAGCGGCGCGCCCGCGTTTGCCGACGGTTTCGATCCCGCGGCGGCCAACGCCGCGCCCACCCGCCTGACGGCTGGCGCGACGACCTCCTGGGCCCTGCCCTGCGCGTGGCTGGCGGGCGAGGCTGCTGCGCTCAGCTACTTCGCCCAGCCCGACGGCGCGGTGCTGTACCAGCCGTCCAACGCCGGCGCGCTGGCGCCGCTGGTGTATCTGGAAGTGGGAGCGAACACGCTGCCGGCCGCCATGACCGCGGCCAATGCCATGCCGCTGCTGCCGTATGCGGGCATCGACGGGCAGGACCTGGCCGCCTGCCGGATGCTGGAAACCCGGGTCATCAGCCCGCTGCGGCGCGCCACGATCGCCGCGCGCGGCAGCGCGCCAGCCGCCGCCGCGTGGCGCGCGCAGCCTGGCGTGGCGGCCAGCGCCAGCACCGGCCTGGGCAGCGTCACCCCGCAAGGCCTGCTTGCGCAGTTTGCCGACCCCACCTTGCACACCATCGAGTCCCTCGTCATCGCGCAAATGGCCGACGGCAGCCGCTTCGCGCTGCACACCATCGCCAACGGCGATCCGCTGCGCACGGCGCTGGCCAGCAACCAGCTGCTGCTGGTCATGAGCAATCCCGCCGCGATTGCCCCCTACCTGTCGCCCGACCCCGCGCAGCGCGAGATCACCATCCAAGACTGGCGCTTCGCGCTCGACGCCGACCAGTGGACCCCGGCCACCACGCCGCCGGCCCTGCACACCGCCATGATCTGGAAATTCGCGCGCGGCGCGCTGGCCGACCTGATCAACGATCCCAGAAGCTGGGCGCAGGCCCGCGTAGCCGGTGCTCCTGCGCCTGTGCCCTTCAACCTGGACGACGGCGCCGCCAGCGCGCGCATCGGCGCGCAGATCAGCGACGCGATCGCCCAGTTCGACAACGGCCGCGGCGACATCGATTTCGCCGCCTTCGTCACGGCCGTCACCGATCCGAACTGGCAAGGCATCCTGTTCCTGAACGTGAGCACGCCGCTGGCCCAGCTCCCCCAGCAATGCAAGGGCTTGGCGGCGGGAATCGACCCGTCGCTGTTTCGCGCCCATCACCTGGCGATCGAGATCAGCAAGATCGACGCCAGCGTCACCCCGCTGACGCTGCGGCCGTCGTCGATGTTCGGCCTGGTCGACTACAACGCGCCCGTCACGCCGCTACGCGCGAGCGGCGCTCCCTACCAGTTCCAGGTCGATTCGCTCAAGGTGCGCTTTCTGAACTCGGCGATCGTCTCGTTCGCCAGCAAGGTCGAACTGATGGCGCGCCAGCTGTTTGGCGACGCGGTCGACCAGGCGCCCGCCGACAGCATACTGTACCTGTTCGGCGCCCTGCAGCACCAGACCGTGGCCGGCGTCGTGCACGACACCTACCTGTTCCGCACAGCGCAAAACCAGCCGAAGGTCTTCCCCATCGTGGCCGGCAATGTGTTCAACGCCATCGAGGTGGGCAGCGCGCAATTCGTCACCGAATTCGATTCCGCCAACGACGGCTTGACCCATACGTATTTCGCGCTGGCCGGCCTGCTCGATTTTGCCGCGCTCGAGATGGACGTGTTCTCGTTCGGCCGCAGCGGCGGCGACGCGCCCGCCGGCCTGCGCTTCAGCAAGCTGATGATACGCATGGCATTTGCGCCCGACCAGCAGGACAGCGCGCGCTTTGCCTTCGATGCGGGCGGCATGGCGTTCGACCTGGCCACCAGCGTCGCCAGGCCAGACAGCCTGTACCAGCACTTTCCCCTGTCGCTGGCAGCGCTGCTGCAAGCCGATTCCGTCAGCACGCCGGGTGGAGCCGGCTATCTGGGCTTGCAAAGCGCGCTGACCCAGAGCGATCTGGCCTATCCCTGGTACGGCCTGGTGTTCGACCTCGATCTGGGCACCCTGGGCGCGCTGGCCGCCAAAGCGGGCTTCATCGCCCAGTTCATCGCGGCCTGGAGTCCGGCCGCCGGCAACTACCAGGTCTTCGTGGGCCTCAAGCTGCCCGGCAGCGATGGCGGCAAGGACACGATCAGCATCGAAGGCGTGCTCGACCTGGGCTTCCGTGCCCTGGTGCTGGGACAGAACGGCGCCTCCACCTATTACCTGCTGCTCAACGCGCTGGCGCTCAAGTTCCTGGGCATCAGCTTTCCCACCGGAGGACAAATCGACATGGCCCTGTTTGGCAATCCCGACGACCAGCACAACTCGAGCCTGGGCTGGTATGCCGCCTACACCAAGGACCAGGCCCAAAAACCCGCCGGCGCCAAGGACCGTTTGGCGCACGCGGCCCTGCGCCAGACCGCGCTGCGGGCGCTGGGCGGGCCGCAGGGGGACGCAACATGAAAGTGCTGGTCTGGAACATCAAATTTTTCTCGAGCAGCCGCATCGTGGGGCAGACGGCCACCGGCTATGCCGAAGCGGAAAACCTGAGCCGCACCAAGAACGACGCCGCGCGCGCCCTGGCCACGCTGAGCTACATCGTCAGCACCGTCAGGCGCACCGCGGCCGACGTGTTTGTCGTGGTCGAGCCGCGTGCCTCCGCCGGCGAACCGGGCACCCTGGCCGACAGCAGCAGCGGCGGTCCGGCCGGACTGATCCTGCTGCTGGCGCACCTGCGTTCGATGCTGGGCAACACCTGGTACCTGGTGCCGCCGCAACGCATCAACTCGACCCAGATCGACATCATCGACGGCGGCAGCCGCTACACCGAGTGCATCGGCGTTTTCTGGAACAGCAAGAGCGTCACCTTCACGGGCCCGTGGATCAATACGGCCGCCGGGCCGGCTGCGGCGGGCACGCCTGCCGCCTACACGGGCGCCTACGCCAATGTGGTGCCGGCCGATAGCACCTGGGCCGGGACGACCTCGTTCGCCGACATCACTGGGTTTCCCGATCCCACCTCGCGCCGCCCCTTCCTGACCACGTTTACCGAAGTGGCCGCACCCCAGCGCACGCTCGAACTGTATTCCGTCCATTGCGACACCGCCAACGGCGCGCGTGCCGCCGACGCGATCCGGCGCATCGCGTTTGTCGACGCGGCCAAGAAGATCATCCTGATCGCGGGCGACTTCAACGTCGATGTCAGCGCGCCAACGGGCTCCGGCTACCTGTCGATGAACTCGACATTCAGTAAGGGATTCGCCAAGCTGTATCCGGGGCCGATCCAGACATTCTATAACCGTTTTCCGCAATTCGGCCCCACCATGCTCAGGCGCGGACCCGACGCGACGCCGGGCAATTACAGTAAAAACGAGACGCTCGATTTTGCCCTGATCCATCTGGGCGCCGAAGCGGGCAACATCGACAACTGTCTGTGCGAGGCGATCGACCGGGTCGCACAGACTCCAAACCGGATCGGGCGGGCCATGAGCTATGCGCTGTCGGATTTCACGCGCGGCGACAATCCGATACCGGTGGACCGTTTTCGCGACCGCTTCAATTTCGGCAAGATCGGCACGCCCGCGGGCATTCCCAGTGCGCCAGCGGTGCTGGCCGACGGCACCAGCGACCATCTCCCCATACTCCTCACCGTATAAGAACAACCATGCTCACAGCACAGCAGCTCGCGTACGCCCTCAGGCAACAGGCAGGCAGCAACGGCCAGGTCCGGATCGACGATGCCCTGCTGGGCATCAGCGGCTTCGACGACCTGGTGCGGCGCAATCTGCAACGTGACGACGGCGCCGTGCTGCTGCTGGTGGATGCGGCCACGATCCCGCTCGACCCGCCGGCGGCCGGCTTTACGCTTGCCGGTGCCGGCGTGCCGTCCGGCGCGGACGGTTTCCTGAACCTGGACGGCCGCGCGGCGTCGATCGCCTTCGCGTTCGGCAGTAGCATCGACATCACCCTGACCTTGCAGCCGCAGCAGCTGGCCAGCGGCGCGGCAGCCGACTGGGCGCTGGGCAGCAGCTTTCCCGAAATCGCATTCGAGCCCTACGACCAGCTGGCCCTCACCGGCACCGCGCTGGTGCTCGCCAGCGCCCAGGCGGACCAGGGATTGCGCCTGGCCTGCAGCCTGTTCCCGGACGGCATCCTGCGCGCGCTGGCCGACCTGCTGCAGCTGAAGGCCGCACTCCCGCTGGGCGGCGATCTGCTGCGCGACGCCAAGGGGCAGCTGGCGTTCCGGCTCGGGGCCGAGCTGAATATCGCGCCGTTCGGCATCGACGGCATCCTGACGCTGGAGCAGCCGCGCGTCGTCGTCCAGTACGCGACCAACACGGGGGCCGACGGCACCGTCCAGCACTTCACCGACGTCGCGCTGGCCGCGACGATCTCGGCCGGATCGGCAAGCGACGGCCAGGTGGTGCTCGACGTGACCCTGGCGCTGCCGCTGTCGGACCCGGAATCGCCATTGATCCAGCTGTCGGTGATGCCGCGCGCCTTCAGCGCCAGCCTGCTCAGCCTCGGTTCGCTGGTCGGCGGCCAATCGTGGAACGCATTCTTCAGCGGCCCGGCCCAGGAGCTCAAGCCGTATTTCGACACCTTCGGCTTCATCGGCTACAACATGACCCTGACCACCTCGGCCCAGGTCAACGCGCTGACCCTGGTCGTGGGCACGCTCAAGCCCTGGCCCCTGTGGGACGCCTATACGCTGTCGCTCAGCGCAACGTGGGACGTCACTTTCCTCCGGCCCGGCACGGTACAGACGCTGCTGCTGCATGCGGGTTTCGACTACGACGGCAAGATGCAGTTCGACGTCGACGTGTATCTGCCCAGCCTGCACATCACGGGCCGCCAGAGCGGCGCTCCGGTCGTACTGTCGCTGGCCGCCGTCAACAAGACCCTGTTCGGCGGCGACCTGAACGTGCCGGCCGACCTGCTCACCATTTCGGTGGGTAATTTTTGGATCGACATCGACAAAGCCAGCCGCCAGCTGGGCATCGGCGCCATCGCCAGCGCCAGCATCGCGCTGTTCGGCACGCGCCTGCTGACGGTCGAGGACATGGCCATCAGCGTGGCAATCGATGCGTCCGGGCCCGTCAAGAAGTACAGCGCCACCTTGGACGGGGTGATCGGCCTGGGGCCGATCCGGGCCCAGGTCAACGCCGCGCTGAGCAGCGATCCCAAGGTGGGCTGCACCTTCACCGTGCACCTGGTCGACGAGACGGTCGGCACCATGCTGGGCCACCTCGTGCACCTGGTCGACCCCACTTACACGGTGTCGTTCGGCGCGCCGTGGGACAAACTGCTCGACATCTCGCTCGACGCCCTGGTGCTCAAGGTCGACATCACCAACAAAAAGGTCGACATCGACTATGTGAAGACGATCGATCTCGGCTTCCTGACGCTGACCCAGCTCGGCATCTCCTGGCAACAGAACGCCAAGGGCCCCAGCACGACGAAGATCACGCTCGCGGGCAATCTGCTGGGCGTGGAATTCGGCGGCGACTCCGGCAAGCCGCCGCTGGCCTGGGACCCGATCAACGACAACCCTCCCGCGGTGCCGGGCGGCGGCGACAAGCTGCTGGACCTGCGCTATGTGGGCATCGGCCAGCACGTGGGCTTTGCGCCCAGCTGGCAGCCGGCCAACGTGGAAGCCGTCATCGCCAAGCTGGAACAGCTGGCCCTGCCGGCCGGCGGCTCGAACCTGCCCAACCTCACCTCGCCCGACGGACTGCGCTTTCGCAGCGACAGCAGCTGGCTGGTGGGCGCCGACTTTACCGTGCTCGGCACCGTCAAGCTGGCGTTCGTGTTCAACGATCCGAACCTGTACGGCCTCCTGATCAGCCTGGCGGGCGAGCGCGCCAAGAGCTTTGCCGGACTCAAGTTCGAAATCCTGTACCGCAAGGTCACCGACACCATCGGCGTCTACCATATCGAGCTGCAGCTGCCCGACGCCATGCGCCACCTGGAGTTTGGCGAGGTGTCGCTGACCTTGCCGCAAGTTACCATCGACATCTACAGCAACGGCAATTTCCGCATCGACCTGGGCTTCCCCAAGGGCCTGGATTTCAGCAATTCATTCTGCCTGCAAGTGTTCCCCTTTATCGGCTATGGCGGCTTCTACTTCGCCCTGCTCGACGGCGACACCTCGAGCCGCGTCCCCAGGATCAGCAACGGCCGCTTCGACCCCGTCATCGAGTTCGGCATCGCGCTGTCGGTCGGCGTCGGCAAGACCATCGACGAAGGGATACTGTCGGGCGGACTGTCGGTGGTCGTGGTCGGCATCGTCGAGGGTGTGATCGGCTGGTTCAACCCCAGCGACGCCGCCGTAGACAAGGCAGAATACTACTGGCTGCAGGGGACCGTCTCCATCGTCGGCCGCCTGTACGGCACCATCGACTTCTACATCATCCAGGCCAGCGTCTCGGTAACGGCCTATGCCAGCGTGATCGTGGTCATCGAAGCCCATCAGCCCATCCTCATCTCGATGTCGGTCGGCGTATCCGTCCAGGTCAGCATCAAGATCGTGTTCTTCACCATCCACTGCTCGTTCAGCGCCACCGTCAGCGCCTCGTTCAGCATCGGATCGGCCTCGCCCACGCCGTGGGTGCTGGCTTCCGGCAGCGGTGCGCCGGCGCGCCTGCAGCTGTTTGCCGACAACGCCGGCGTGCACGCGCCGCAGCAGCGCATGCACGCCGATTTTTCCCGCCTGGCGCGGCGCCAGCTGATCCAGCGCCGCCTGGACGCCGGCGACATCACGCTCGACTGGCAGCCGCAAACCGTCTTCGCCGCGCCACGCGCCGTCACCGTGCACGCGATGCCCGCCTTCACCAGGGCCAATGGCGGCGTGGCTGGCGTCATGCTGCTCGGCATAGGCAACGGTATCCCGGCGCGCGCCGCCGGCTTGCGCGCACACACGGCGCCCCAGGCCGGCGCCGCCGATGCCGGCATCGGCGACGTGCTCGAGGGCCTGGTGCGCTGCGCCATCCTCAATGCGCGCGCCACGCTGGGTGAAACCGATGCGACCCTGGTCAGCCACGACGACGTGGCGCTACTGGCTCGCGCGTTCGCCGACGACGCCACGCTGGCGGCCGCGCTCAGCTACAGCGGCTTCCTGGACACCTTCCTGGGGCTGAACTACCGGTTCACCATCGCAGCGCCGGCCGCGCAGGCGAACGGCGACGAGACGGGGGTGGCCGTGTTCCCCATGCCGCCCGTACTCAGCATGACGGCCGGCGCGGGCGCGCCGCTCGATTTCGGCGCCTACAACGCGCTGGATGCCACCACGCTCGAGAAAATGCGCGCCTATTTCGCGCTGCTGGCGGTCGACTACGAACAGTTCGTCGCCCACAGCGGCGATGCGGCCGCCCCGATGGTGCGCGCCGCCGCGCCCACGCCGATGGCGCAGGTGGTGTTCGAGCAATACTTCGCCATGCTGATGCGCTCGGTGGTCAAGGCGGCCGGCGACGTCATGCAGAGTTTGCCTTTCAGCCTGGACCAGCCATTCGGCATCGCCCAGGTACGCGCGGCCCTGGGCGACCCGGGCTTGCCCGCCCTGAATGTGGTCTCGCCGAACCGCGCCAAAGCGGCGCTGCTGGCGCAGGGCTGCCGCATCACGTTTGCCGGCGTGCAGCACCAGGTCGCGCTGGGCGAAAGCTTTGCCAGCGTCGCCGCGGCCTTCAACAAGGTGCTCCCGGCCGACGCGCAGCTGAGCGCAGCCGGACTGGCCCGGCACAACGCCGCCAACGGCGCCCTGCTCGGCGCCGGGATCAGCGTCGCTTTCGGCGGCCTGGCCTGGACCAGCCTGGCCGGCGAAAGCGTGAACCTGATCGTCACGCGCCTGCTGGCGCGCGCCGCGCCGCAGAGCTTTTTGCAGCAGTTGCCAGGCCTGCAGACGCAGGCGCAAGCCCTGCTCGAGGCCAATCCCGCGGTGTTTCCCACGCAGGACCCGATCGCGGCCCTGCGCCTGCCCATCGATCCCGTGCGCTTTGCGCAGCTGGCAATGCCGCCCCATTCGCCGTTCGGCCCCTATGCCACGGTTGCGGGCGATACCTTCACCTCGGTCGCCGCTTCGCTGATCGGCCTGGCCGGCGGCCTGATCGACAATGCGGCTGCCGCCGCCTGGGTCATCGCGCACAACACGCTGCCGTCAGCCGACCCGGCCGCGCCGCTGCCGGCCGGTCTTGCCCTGGCTTTGCCCCCGGTAGCCCATACGCTGCTGGCCGGCGACAGCATCGACAGCCTGGCCGATATGCTGATGACCACGCCGGCCACGGTCACTGCGGCGCTGCTGGCGCTGCCGCCAGCGACGGCGCTGCTGGCGCCGCAAGCGATGCTGGACCTGCCGGACCTGGCCTACGCGGTACGCGCGGGCGACAGCTTCACCAGCCTGGCCTCGCTGTTCAACCTGAGCCTGGACGGCCTGGCCGCTACGCTCGACGCCTCGCAGACGCCGGTCTTTGCGGCCAATGCGCAGATCATCGTCGCCGACGCCGAGCAGATGACGGTCAAGCAGCTGCTTGCCGCGCTGGCCGCCACCCAGTGGCGCACGATTGCGCCGATGGCGTCGCGCTTCATGCTGTCCGGCCTGCGCTTGCCCGACCCGGCCGACAGCGCGTTCCGGAAGCTGACGCTGGAGCAGATGCACGAGCCGCATGCGCTGGGCACCATCGCCACCCTGCCCCTGTACGCGCAAACCGGGCAGCAGTTCGCGCTGGCGCCGCCGCTGGCCGACAATTACCAGTTCACGCTGGCGCCGGATGGAAAAACCAGCTGGATTGCCAATCCCGCCCCGCTGGCGTTTCCGCTCAGTAGCGAGCAGCGCGACGTTATCGCCGCGATCGGCGGCGCCGCCTTCGCCCCGCCCGTCTCTCTTGCCGCGCTGCCGCTGTTCCGGCTTGCGCCCACGCGCTACACCTTGCAGCGCCACCTGGCCTGGCAGCCTGCCAGCTTGCCGGCCGACGCCGTGTATGCACCGGCCGCCGCTGGCAGCGTCACCGGCAGCCCCGATATCTGGATGTTCCCGGACGCGCTGTGCGCGCAGCTGCAGGCCGACGGCGCCGCGCAGCCGCCGTACGCCCTTTCCATCGGCACCCAGGAAACCGCCGGCGCGGGTATGAGCGTCCGCGGCGCCAGGGCGTATGCGTGGGCAACGGCGGTACGGGTCGGCGTGCAGCAGCTGTCCGGCGCGGCCGCGGCCAGCGCCAGCGGCGCCTCGACCATCATGGTGACCGGCGTCGACGACAGCGGGCTCGCCCTGCTCGACGCCGTGCTGGCGCAACTGGGCCACGACGACGCCACCCTGTTCCTGCTGTATTCGCCGAATCCCGCATCGACGGCCAGCGGCATGTTCTCGGACGACCTGGGCGCCCCGACCGCGCTGGTCCAGACCAACCTGTCGACCCTCAGTCATAGCGCCGCGCCGCTGCTGCGGTCGCAACGCTCGCCATTCCTGCTCGACCAGCAAAGCGGCGCCCCGACCTATGTGGCCCCGCTGGCGCAGGCAGCGGCCTTCGTGCAGATGCTGTGGGAATGCTCGATCGTGCGCAGCGGCGGCTACTACCTGCGCTACGCGGCGCCCAATGGCGCGCTGCCGGCCGCCTTGTTCAGCAAGGGTGCGCAAGCGGAACTGACGCTGCTGATCGTGCTGAAGTCGCAAAATGGCGCGCATGCGCCCATGCTGCCCTTCAATAACTGCGCCATCGCCGGCGACAACCTCGATCCCGGCACCAGCAATGTGTTCGTGCAGCCGGCAACCTGGCTGGTGCCCGGGCAAAGTTCGCTGAACGATGCACAGGCCTATGCCCTGCAGACGTTTGGTCTGGCGCTCGATGCCGGCGCCATTGCCACCATCAACGCGGACGTGCCGCAACTGCTGCGCCCCGGCGCCCTGGCCGAGGTTCCCTCCGGCACCGACGCCGTGCGCCTGGACGACACGCTGGGCACGCTGGCCGCGCGCAATGGCCTGACGCCCGCGGCGCTGGCGAGCTACGCGGGCAATGCCCACGCGGCGCTGCTCGTACCCACGGGCCTGCTGCAGTTCAGCGCCGGGGCACTGAGCCGCGCCCCCGCCATCGCGGCCGGCAACGCCGGTTTCCAGCTCAACCGCCCGAACCCGGACCCGTCCAACGCGCTTCAGGCGACCGCGATGGATGGCGACAGCATCGTTGCCGAGCTGTTCCACATGCTGACGCAGCGGGTGGTGCCCAACCTGGCCGGCCCGGCCGGTTTCTACGCCAGCGGCGCGGCCGTGCCGACCGGCCCGGCCCAAAGCCTGCCGACGGAAAACGGCGCCAACGCGCCATCGGACACGCTCAATGACCACTGGGACTACCACCAGGCAGTGGCGATCGCGCCGTTCGCGCTCAACGCCTGCGGCAGCCGCAGTCCCGCACTGCCGGCGGCGGCGCGCAGCCCGTATGCCGGCGTGGACGCCGGCGCGCAGGTGACCCTCGCGTTCGAATTTGCCGACCCATACGGCAACACCTTGCCGATGCCGGGTGGCGCCCAGACCCTGAGCCAGCCCGTACGCTATTTCGACGAATTGCTCGGCATGGCGCGCTGGCCGGCGACGGCGCTGGCCTACACGCTCAGCGGCGACGGCAGCGCCGATCCCGCGCTGCAAGTGGCACTGTCGATGCAGCTCGATAAGTATTGCGTCTCGCCGACGGTAAGCCCCGATAGCGCGCTACGCAACGCGGCCACCGATCGCGCCACCTACGCGCGCGTCTACTACCAGCTGGCGCAGCCGGATATCGGCTTCACGGTTGCGACCACGCTGGAAGCGCCGCAAGTTCAGCATGCGCTGTCCTCCACGGAGATCCAGGGCTTCGTCATGTCGGCCTGGACCGTGCTCGACGCGCTGTGCGCAACCCGCGCCGCCGTCTTCAGCGCCAGCGGCGGCGAAACGCTGGGCGACGTCGCGGCGCGCCATACGCTGGCGCCGGCCGGGCTGTTCAACGCCAACGGCGCCACGCTCTACGCCAGCGTGTTCGGCGCGGCGCCGCTCGACGTGCCGCAGCTGTACACCACCGTGGCCGGCGATACGCTGGACGGCATTGCAAAAGCCCGGGAGATCGATGTGCAGCTGCTGGTGCGGCAAAATCCATGGGCCTTGCTCGATCCGGCCAACGACCTGGTGGCGCCGCCGCGGCCCCTCATCCCTGGCGCCGGCGACACCCTGGCCGCGCTGGCCGCCGCCAGCCAGTGTTCCGTCAGCGGCCTGGCCACGGCCAACCCGCAGGCGGCGCTGCGCAACGGCCTGGCGCTCGCCGTTGCCGGTGCCCAGCTCACCACGGACAACGACAGCTTTGCCACGCTGGTGGGCAAATTCTCCGGGCTGCAGCGCAATGTCACCATCGGCGAAATCGCCCTCGCCAACCAGAACGTGGCGGGCTTGTTCGCCACGCCCGTGACGCTGTCGGTCGACGACCTGCTGCCGTCCGCGCACGACTCGCTCGGCACGCTGGCGCAGCGCTTCGGCGTGCCGATCGCCACCCTGGCGGCCGCCAACGCCACCGTGCCGAACCTGTTTGCGGCCGGTACCTCGCTGTATCTGGGCGTGGTCAGCGCGGACGCGCCCGCGGCCGGCACCACGCTGGCCCACTTTGCGGCGAACCAGCCGGTGCCGCTGGCGGCGCTGGGCATGGCGCGCTGGGACGGTCTTGCGCCGGCACCCGCCGTCAACGCGGGTGCCGTGCTGGCGCCCAAGGCCGAGCTGGCGCTTCCGGCCTCCATCGACAACCAGGGCCACGACCGCCACGCGGTGTACCGCAGCCAGGCCACGGACAGCACGCTCGCGGCCATCGCGGCCAAGTTCGCCGGCAACGACGCCAGCGTGCTGGGCACCTTGAACATCGACCTGCCCGGCCTGTTCCTGGCCGGCGCGCCGGTGCTGGACGCCGCCAGCGGCGCCACGGTAACGTCGCTTGCCGATTCCACCTTCGCGTCGCTGGTGAGCGCTTTTGCGCAAGCCGGCCACACCGTCACGCCCGCCTCGCTGGCGCGCGACAACGCCACCACGGCGCAGCTGGTCCGGCCAAGCGCGTGCTGGATCACGCCGCCGATGTGCGCGCTGGCCCAGAGCGACGGCCAGGCCGATACGCTGGCCCGCATCGCCGCGCGCTATGCGGGCAGCGTGGCGGGCGTGGCGCGCACCAATGCCGGCACGCTGGGCTTGCTGGCGCCGGGGGTCGCCTTGCCGCCGTTCGCGGGCATAGCCCACACCACCGGCCAGTTCGATACCTTCAACGCCCTGCTCGGCCAGTACACGCCGCCCGGCGGCACGGCACCCACGCTCGATGCGCTGGCCGCCGCACTGGCCGACGTCGCCCTGATCGCACCCGGCGCCCTGATCCTGCCGCCGCCGCTCGCCTGGTCGGCGTCGGTGCAGATCGCGCCGGCGTTCGCCGAACCGATCGTCGAGCTAAAGGTAGCGATCACCGAACGGCGCAATGCCGACCTGATCGCCGACGACTTCAAAGCCATCCCCGGCATCGGCCTGGCGACAGTGAACCTGCCGCCGCAAGCGGCCGCCGGCCAGGCCGCAGCGCTGTCGCTCGACGCCCTGGCCAGCGCGGTGGAAAGCGCCTTGCCCGGCGTGCGCGTGGCTACCGGCGCAGCCGATGCCGAGAGCGACAATCCCGGCCAGCACGCGCTATGGATCGTCAATTTCGGCAATCGGCGCGGTCCCGCGATCGGCTACCGCTTCGATCCGGCATCGACGGTGCGCTCGTTCGCCATTCCACCATTGTCGACCTCGCTGATGTCGGGCTCGGTGCCGGTCACGCCTTACGTGTCGGGCACGGGACTGAGCGGCGCCGCGCTGCCGCTGAGCTTTGCCGGCATCGACCTTGACGTATGGGGCGCGACCTTCCTGGAAGCCATGGACCGCATGCTGGCTCCCGACTATGCGGTGCCGGCGCAGGAAATCTCGCTGGCCGGCTTCGATACCATCGTCAGCGCCAAACGCACGCTGGCCGCCGCCGTGGCAGGCCGCGTGCAGTACGTGCTGGGTGGCCAGGGCCCCGGCGAATACGGCCAGCCCGACCCGCGCCGCGCGGACGCGGTCGCTTCGATGGAACAGGCGCTGCTGCAGCAACTGTCGAGCGCCTACCTGATCGAGGGCGTGGTGCAGGCCAGCGTCGAGGTCGATGCGCCGTTCACCGATGCACGCATGGCGCCGCGGCTGTCCGGCCGCGCCAGCCTGAACCCAGCCGACTCTTCGGCCCGCCTGAACAATGCCTCGCTGTCCACCGCCAAGGTGGTGCTGGCCGACACGGACGCACCGGTGCTCGCGTCGTTCCTGCTCAGCCTGCAGGCGCCGGCCAGCGCGCGCATGCCCACCGTCGACATCGGCTACGAAGTGGCGCAGATCGAACGGCCCACCGCCTTGCCAGACAGCAACGGCTACCAGACCTCCACCTGGCTGACCCTGGTCCATCCGGCCGACAGCGCCACCGGCAACATCGCCGGCGTGGTGCTGCCGATTTCGCTGCGGGCATATCCGTTGCCCCCCACGCTGGTCGGCCAAAACGCCAGCGCGTCCATCCCCGTGCCGCTCAGCGGCAACGACCTGGTGCGCTGGAATGCCGACGCCACCTGGACCCACCAGGATGCCGACCAGGACCAGTGCGCGCTGCGCATTGACGTCGGCACCGCTGCGTGCGACGCGCTGGGCCGCCAGGCCGACGCCGGCAATGTCGACGCCTTGTTCGCCGCGCTGGCGCAGTTCATCACGGTCTGGCCCACGCTTGGCGCCGATGCGGGCCTGCTGGCCGCGCACCGTTGCGGCAGCCCGGCCAGCGCCGCCACCGTGGGTGCGGTGGCCGCCTTCGCCGCGCTGGCTGCGGCCGTGGCCGCCGCATGGCCAGCGACGGCAGCGGTGACCCCGCCGCGTTTGATGTCGATGACCAAGGCCGGCACCGAGATCGTTCCCGGCACCTATGCCTACACGCTGACCCGGGCACCTGGCAGCGGCCCGGACCTGAGCACGCTGCTGGTCCGCGCCGCGTCCGCCAACCCGGCACCGCTGTGGCCGGCGCTGGCGGTGGATGCCAGCGGCGCCGGCATGGCGGCGCTCACCTTGCAGTCGTCGACGCCATCGCAAGCCGTATATGCCTATCCGGCCGGGGTACCGCGCGATAGCGCGCTGCAATACCAGGCCACGGTGGCCAGTCTCGATGCCGTGATGGTGCCCAACTTCACGCTATCGGCTTCGGTGGTGCGCAATGCCGACCTGGTCGACGGCGTTCAGACCAGCCCGCTATTCGTCTACCAGACGCCGTACACGGCCTTTCCTGCACCGCTGATTCCGCTGCTGCAGGCAGACCACGACGTCGATATCGGCAGCGGTTCCATCGACCAGCTGGCAGCGGCGCTGCAAGCCTTCCTGCAAAGCTTGCTAACCCGCAGCGCTGCTACCGGCAATCTGGAGCGCACGCTGAAGATTGCCGTGAGCTACGGTTATGAACTGCTACGCCAGCCAGCCGCAGCAGGCGCCGTGCGTGGCGCGCGCAGCGCCGTGGCCGCCGCCGAAACCAGGCTGGTGCCGCTGCTGCCGATCGCCTTGCTGCCCTCGGTCAAGCTGCTGATCAATGGCGACCACCAGGCCTCGATCGACACGTTGGCGCAGGAGCTGGCTGCCTTTATCGCCACCTGGGATTCGCAGACCCAGCCGTCGCATACGAACGCGGCCCTGTTTTTCGACATCAGCCTGTTTTCCGCCAACGACGACAGCAGCGACAAGCCCCTGATGATGGCCCGCTCGGTACGCTACGTGCTGGCAGGCGCGTGAGGTATGGATGCGATCAAGGCATATGGAAACGTCGCGCCTGCGGCTCGAAGCGGGCGCCGACGCCAACGTCCCCAACGACCAGGGCCAGACGCCGCTGGCCGGCGTGGCCGACAAAGGTTACCTGGACATCGCCGAACTGCTGCTGCAGCACGGCTGCCCGCATCGACGCTGTGGTCAGCCGCAGCATGAGCGCCGTCTCGCTGGCCAAATCCATGAATGCGCAGGAGACTCTGGCACGGCTGGTCGGCTTGGGGCAGACGACGTAGCCGATGCAGGTATTGCGACTGCCGCCAGGTAAAAAACTAAATGCAAGAGCTTGGCTGTTTCATTGATCCGGCATTAGCCTTACGATGCCGGACGGGAGATTATTCCCACTCGATGATCAACGAGCTGGCTAAGCGCCTGATTTTTCGGTACTTTCCAAACCATTCAGTTACCGATACCCTCAAAAATACCCTCAGCGGTCCTATCTGTCATTGCCGGTTCGTCGCGGACGGAACGGAAGAGGAAAATCCGCTTGTTCAAACCGGTCACCAGATTTTCCTGGCTGATGACGCTTTCGTTTCGGCACATCAGCAATCGCAGCGCTCCGATAAATTTAAGGATACCCCGATCTTCAGCACCCCGCTGTCACCCTGTCATTGACGCAATATCAGGTCCGCTATAGCGACAGAGACGAAACAATGGGACGCGCTTATCTGCCTACCGCTTTTACCCTGTCCCACACTACCGCCGCTTTTCACGTCTCGAGCAGGACAGTCAGTCGAGTCGTATCGGCATTTAATAAAGTGTAACTTATCCCAGATCGAGATGGGCAAGGTTGAGATCGTGTACGAATGACAGACCTGACCCTGGCTCTTGCTCTACCCGCTCGGCCAATCAATAACTTCTATGATAATTAGTTAATGTTCCATCAATGACATTGAACTGAGCAGATTTTTCCGCCCATTCAGAATCAGTCTCAAAACCAATACCCACACTTACAATTCCATTACTTTCCGAAACTGAAGTGAATTGCGAACACTTCCCAAGAGGTGGGGCTTTAAATGCCCGTTGAAGAATACCTTCATATGAATACAAAAGAAGATTTGATGAGCCAAACTCATCAAACCTACCAAAAATTGCGATCAAGCTTTTACTCTTCAAGTTGGCAACCCCAAGCGGAGGCATCTTCATTTCAACCCTAATACTATTAGCATTGAAATCCCATGAAACAGTGGAATTATTATCCCAAACCGACCAATTTATTTTTAACATACCAGACCTTTTACACCGAGACGTGGGCAGGTCCGCCATTACGACACGAACTCAGCCATACCGACATCCAAACCTCTGCGCAATCTCAGTGCCAATGTGTGCGGCTCAAATACCCTCTACCACATGACGCGACCACTACGACCTGAGTTCGCCGGTGCTCTCTACCACGTTACTTCGCACGACGGCCGGCGTCGTGCCATTTACCGGAACGATATCGATCGCCTTGCCTGGCAAAAAGTGCTTGCCTTGGTATGCCAGCGGCACCATTTTATCGTGCATAGCTTTTGCCAAATGGGCAATCATTATCATCTGCTCGTTGAAACGGTCGAGGCAAATATGTCGCAGGGCATGCGCCAACTGAACGGCTTATATACCCAGCATTTTAATCAGCACCACAAGCTTGTAAGACACGTATTGCAAGGTCGCTACAAAGCTATCTTGGTGCAGAAAGAAAACTACCTGTTGGAATTGGCCCGCTACGTCGTATTGAATCCAGTCCGGGCGCACATGGTCGTGTCACCCGATGAGTGGCACTGAAGCAGCCATCGCTATTTTTTTGGATGACGCGCCAGCTCCGTGCTGGTTGGCGCGTGACTGGCTCTTGAACCAGTTTGGCACTACGCGCGACGAGGCAATCCCTGCTTATTACCGGCTTATCGCCGCCGGGATGGGCGAGGCGAGTCCGCTCGCACGCACCTGCCACCAGATTCTTCTAGGCGATGACGCCTTCATTTCAGCACATCAGCAATCGCAGCGCGTCGAGACGCCCAGAGATACGCCAAGGTCGCAGCGCCGCGCTGTCACGCTGTCATTAGAGCAGTTTCGGGCGCACTATAGCGACAGAGATGAGGCCATGGCACGCGCTTATCTGTCAACCGCTTTTACCATGTCCCACATCGCCGCCGCTTTTCACGTCTCGAGCAGGACAGTCAGTCGGGTCGTATCGGCATTTAGTGAATCTCAACTTGCTGTAGATCGAGACAGCAAATGTTGAGACCGTGTACGAAAGGCGGACTTGACCCTAGCCTTGCTAGCACATCTGATGTATGGCGTGATCCATACTGACAAGCCCTTTGATGCGCATTACTTAGCAAAAGGACTTGGCATTCAAGACGGTATCTGGCCCCGGCTCGTTTGGGGGTGATTGCGTTTGCTCAGTGACTGAAGTTTATGCGATCTGCTGGAACCGTTGGGACGATCGCGCTGGCAAGCCGGCGATTAACTCATCAAGCATGGCTTTAGCGCGGAACAAAGGCATGCTGCGACGAGGAATATGATCGCACGAAACTAAACAACGACATACTCCAGATCACTGCTCGATCTCAATTTTTCGAGGCGACAAATCGCTTCCCATTTATAACGTTACTTATATAAAAACCATTGCAAACCGGACATAGTTGAGCGACATATCGCAGCGAATGTATCTCGCAGTAACGTGGACAATCCGATGGGCGATAAGAAGACTGGGTAATAATAAGAGTGTCTTTCTGCACAAATTTCGGAAGCTTCAACAGCAAACCAGGAATATCATCCCAGCCACACCTCACAAAAATCTGTATATAACCATCTATTTTTATAGATTCACGAACAATTTTGAATGCATCTATTATATATTGAGAGTTCATATTTGCAGTCCAGGCCGCGGCAAGCTTTTGACTACCATCTTCTATTCTGCACCAAACATCGAAATCAATAGGATTATCCACAATTAAACTACTCATAATAAATTACCTCCTTGGCACAATTGTACCATTACTAATTCCATAATCAAGATTGCTATCCTCAACGGAAAATTTAAATGGTGGAGCCTTAACTCCATCACTTCTTTCCAACGGAATTATCGTTGATGTTCGTTGAGGGGAGCCTGCCTTCTGCAGCAACTCCAGAACTCCTTGATCCCCTTTAAAAACTTCGCGACCATTAACAATTTCATAATACCCACTTGCAAAAGCGGCACCATCAGGGTGAGTATGGCTAATCAACATCTTATCCCCTGATATTTCTCCGATACTGACCGTCTTCTTAGTTCCTGAATACAATGTATAGAAACCTCCACTACCACCTTTTCCATTACCTAGCGTATAAGTCACTCCAAATTCGACCTCATGCTTTGCTGACAAATTTGCCAACTGATCAGTTGTTGGTCGTCCAGGGATGACGACGCCTTGAGCTCCTGGCAACCCCTCTCCAACTCTAGCTCCGTAAAGCAAATTATCAACCGCTCCTGGCTGTTGAAGAAGAGAAGAAGGCTCAGCACCTGCAATTATCCGTGGATTTTGATTCAATAGGATCTGATTTTCCGCAGTTGCGCTTGCCTGGTACGTTGACCTGGAATAAGCACTATATGCAGCATACTCTTGTGCTTTTAGATTCGCCGTAATGCTGCCTTTAAGTACGAAAGCTCCACCACCAAGATCTAAAACCCCTATGCCAGCACGCATGAGTCCAGCGGAGAAAAGATTCCAATTTCCATCTTTCCACCCGTCGACCATATAATTTGACCCGCCAATCAAGTTGTTTGGTGAATTCAAAAATCCTGACGACATATCGTTATACATACCGGGAATGGCGGAAATCAACGCCGTCGTGCCATATCCTGCCCGCACATCCCAGGAATTGCTTGAGTCAAGGGTTTCTCGCATTGAGGCCCGATACATGTCGCCAATCAATGAGCGAGTCGGAGGATAGAGATCGGCGTTACCCTGACCTGTAATGTTGCTTCCATCGCTACTGGTAAAAATGCGAATGCCTTCAATTGATGGATCGTAAGGCATATTCCTAGGATCATTTCCATCTGTACTTCCACTCGAAATCGCAATGTCAAATGTTCTATTACTTTCTACGATGTAATTTTCATCACTATGCCCATCCCGTTGTTGAACTATCCCCATGACCGAGCCAAGGACTAAACTCCGAAGCTCCTCACACTTTGCGCCATTATTTCCTGTACATGCCGCCAATTCCGCATCGCGATCTGCACTGGTGAATCTCAATTTATTTGCCTTCTCACAGGCATCCGCATTACCTTTACCACCATCGCACGCAGCTTCCTGCTGGCCAAGCTCAAGAATTTCCTCATGCTTCAGATAATTATTCGCCACCTCATTTGCCGCAGCAGCCGCCCCCGTCGCCCCACCAGCAGCCGCGCCCACTGCAGCGCCCGCCGCCAGCGTCAACGCATCACGCAGCGTTTCAGGCATATCAAGTTGCTTCAACTGCTTGGCAATGCTATCCGTCGACAACGCCGCTGCGCCAGCACCCAATGCGCCGTTGGTGCCGCCGGCAAGCCCGCCAATTGCCGTGTGCAACGCGACCCGCGCTAGCCCCCCCTCTTTCCAATTCTCTGTTAACTCAACACTTTGACGCGTTAACTCTGCGCTTCTTTCAGGATCGGTTTCTCGAAGCTTATATGCTTCCTCTGCCAATGCAGTCGCTTCCTCCAGCTTCTCGGAAGCATATGTTCCCAGCTTCTCAGCAGCCGCTGCCGCAAACGCCGCCGTCACATCCATCGTCGCCTGCAACTTGGCCTTGTCGAAATTATTGCCGATCTTGCCGCTGCTATCCACTCCGGTCGTCACATCGCGGTTCACATCCGCGATAGCTTCATCCGCGCCCTTGCCCGTCGCCGCGCGCTGGGCTGCATCGTCTGTGATGAGCAAAGTGCCGCCGCTGATGCCGCTGCGCGTCGTGCTGGTGGCGTTTTCGCTGAGCGCGACCATGGAAGGCAGACCTGCGGTGGTGCCGCCTTTACCGCCAACATTGGTCAAATTCTTATTCTCTTCGGTCTCCTTGCCCGCTACCGAAAAACCGCCCGAAACACCCACACTGCTACCCTTCGATATCGCATGGTTGGCAATGTCGCTATGCGTCAGGGTCGCGGTGGTCAAACTGCTGTTCAGCTTGCCCGCCTCCGTGGCACTGATGACGGCTCCCTTCAAGTCCGTATTGCCGCCCACCTTGATCTGGAAGCCGCCGTTGCCTGCCCTGATACCGCTTTGCTCCTGCACGCTGGCATAGTCGTTGTGCATGTTGCTCTGGCTATAGCTGCCGCTGAAGCTGGCGCCAATGCCCACCGTACCGCTGGCGGAAATGCTCTGGCTCTTGCTGTCGAACTTGGCCAGGTCTTGCAAGCTTTCCAGGTTCAGATTGCCCTTGATGTCGGCAATCACCTGGTTGGCGCTGACCACGGCGCCCTTGATGTTGGTGTCGCCACCACTTGTGATAACCAGCTTGTCGCCTGCATTCACATGGGTATTGAGCTGCGTCGTGCCGTCGCCATCCTCATGCCCCTTGCTGCCGCTAACGCTGGCCGTGAAGCCGAACGAGGTACCCTGTGTGCTGACGATCGCCTTCACGCCGACGGAGGCGCTCAGGCTCGAGCTCTTGCTGTGCTGGCTTTCCGTGTCCTGCGCGGCCAGCAGATTGACGTTATTGTCGGCATGTAGGCGAATATCATTCTTCGCGTTCAGGTCGCTGCCCAGGATATTGACGTTGCTATCCTTGCCGCCACCCAGGGCCGTGATGTTGATATTATTGCCGGTCAATACACTACCGCTATGCGTGGTGCTGGCCGTATTTTGCGTCTGGATGCTTTCCGAATGGCCGGCCGTCAGGCTGATGCTGATGCTCGGCCCTTCCTTCATCATCTCCTTGGCAGCACCGTTCGCCGCCATGGCCGCCGTCGCCGCCGCCATCGCCGTGACGCGGCCATCCTTGGCCGTGCTGGCTGCAGTACTCATGGTTTGCAAGGTCTGGATGGCGCTGATCACGCTGCCGCCCAAAGCCAGGGTCAAACCATCCTGCGTCGTCTTGACTTCAAATTTCCCCTTCTCATTGTCTTGGCCCGGCTTGATGGTGACGCTCTTGCCGATGATATCTAGGTCCGTAGCGGCAAGAATATCGCTGCCGCCTATCGTCACGTTATTGCCGGCGACCATCGTCAACGCACCGCCCGTCGCGCCTATCGAACTGCGCGCCTCGCCGCTTTGCAAGGTGGCGTCCCGTTCCTGGTCTACGGTCGTGGTCTTGGTGCCATAGCTGAAGCCGATGCCGCCACTGCTCATGAAGCCGCTTTTCTTGGTGCTGGAATGGTGCAGCTCGTAAACGGTATTGGTGGCCGCGTCGATCGTGATGTTGTTACCTGCCAGTAAACGCGTCGCATCGTCGCTCAAGATGCTCGAGCCGGTGACTTGCAGATCGTGCCCCGCCTGCACCGTCACGCTGCTGCCGCCCAGCGAAGTGCCGATCGCCGTGGTGGTATCGACCACATCATGCTTGGTCGTCGTGGTCTTGTTCCAGAAGCCCTCCTTCGTCGATTTGCTGGCGGTATCGCTCACTTCATTCTGGAAACCATTGACCAGGCTGATGTCATTGCCCGCCAGCAGGCCCAAGGTGCCGCCCGCCTGCACGTCCGCCGCGCGCGCCGTCAGATCATGGCCCGCCTGCAAATTGACGTTGCCAGCGCCCATGATCTGGCTACCCACTTCCCCCGTCTTGCTCTGCTTGCTGTAATTGTCGGCGTTGCGTATGTCATTGTGGGTGGAGGCCACGGTGACGGTATTGAGGGTCAGGTTATTGCCCGCAATCACGCTGGTCTGGCCATTTACGCCCGCGTTGGCGATCACGCCGCCCGTCACCGTCACATCGCGCCCTGCCTGGACGACGAGGGCATGGCCCTGGTCCGTGCCCGTCACGTACATGCCTGCCGTCGAGCCGACGGTGGTGCTGCTCGAGATGTTATCCGTCCACCGCTCGCTGGCGTTGTTGACCGTGGTGGTGACCACGTTGATGTCGCGCCCGGCGCCAGCGATCAGCTTGTCGGCTGCAACCACCTGGCCCCCGACGTTATTAATATCGTTGCCCGCCAGCATGACGATCTGTTTGCCGCCCAACTCGCTTCCCTGACTGCTATTCTTGGTCGAGCCGCTGCCATACCAGCTTTGATGCGTTTCTGTATCACGTGCCGTAGACATATCGATATTGCGGTCGGCAGTGAGCTGCAACGTTTCCGAGGCATGGACACCTGCCGCCTTCAGCAGGATATTGTCACCGGCACTCATACGTATATCGCCTGCAGCGGAGATATTACTGACCGTTTCCTTGACAGACGAGTCGGTCGTGTAGCGCCCTGCATAGCCTTCCATCCGCTGCTCGCTATGGCTACTCACTGTCGTGACGGCGATATCGCGGCCAGCTGTAATGCCAATACCGCCCCCATTTGCCGTATTAGCAATAGATGCACCCGCAATATTGACATCCCGACCAGCGGACACCAGCAAATTCCCGCCGTTGACTGTTCCATCACCGGTCACATAAAGGCCAGCCAAACGATCCAGGCTGGTGAGGCTCAGGCTGTTTTTCCCATCGTCCCTATCCAGGGATTGCGTGGATGTTTTTACATTCACATCCCGGCCTGCACTGATTAGCAATTCACTGTTCGCCGATATGGTGCCGCCAATGTTGTTCAGATCATTTCTAGCGGTAGCGGAAATGGCGTCACCACTAATGCGCCCGCCCATATTCTCGATGTTGTCCGCATTCAGCTTGACGATCGTGCGTCCCGCAATCGTACCGCTATTGACCAAATCGCCTTCCAGATTCAGGTTGACCTCCTTGCCGGCCAACAATCCGCCTTGCCCATCGATATCGCCCTCGCGTACCCGCACATACACTTGCGGCGCCAATACCTTTTGCGTGCTGCCATCGGCCAGTACCACATCCTGCTCGACCAGCCAGACGATATCGCTGGTCAATCCCGCCATTTGCTCCGCTGTCAGCGCTATACCGGGACGAAGATCCCACTGTTTGGCAAATGCGGCACCTTGGTCCATCAGTGCCTTGTACTGTTGTTCGTCGCTGGTGTAATCGCCCACGAAACGCTGTCCCGTCAGCTCTGCGATTTGCTCGCGCACCAGGCGCTGCTCATAGAAGCCGTCACCGAGGCGTTTTTGCGTCACTGATGGGTCGTTTTTTATTTGACTTAACAGATAGTCGGATCCTGTCCACTCCCGGTAACTGGCAAAGCGCGGATCGGTTTCCACCAGATAGCGGGATGATGGCGCGGACCGGATTTGATACAGGCTGGCATTTGGAATTTGCAGGGATGAACCCGTTGTCCGCACCACTTGCGCACGCGTGGAAGGATTGCCCAGCTTCACTTGGGTAATGCCATTCATGCGTACCTGTCCCTCGCCACTGACAGCGCCTGCGTTTGCAGCACTGCCTGTCGAGGCAGCGATGACCACGTCTTTCAGTGGGCTCAAGCCTGTCGCCGCGCCCGTTTGCGCTCCTTCAGCCGCGGCCACGGCCTTCGTAGCCAACTGTCCGACTGCACCGCCTTGCCCGATTGTCCCGGCGTTTGCTGCGCTACCGGGTCCATTTCCTCCCTGAACAGGAACTGCCGCTATACCAACGCGCGTAACGGAACCGAGTTCAGCCGCACCCGGCGCTTGCGCGCCGTCTACGCCAGAGACAGACGATGACGCCAGCGTTGCGATCTCGGCGGCCCGGCCTATCGTACTGGCATCGGCGATACCACCTGGCCCGTTCGTGCCCCGCACTTGATCGCCCGTAATACCCGCTCCAGTTACGGTAGTGAGCCCAGTGTGCGGGTCAGCCTCGATGCCTGCAATACCACTCAACTGAGTCGAAGTCACCCTCCCCACATCGCCAGCCTGGCCGATGGCTCCACCATGAGCGCCGCCGGATCCATTGCCACCAGGCACGACCGTAGCCGTGCCTGCCGACGAGCGCGCAAGTAAGGTCGCATCGACTCCCCCGCCATACTGGCCGCCACCGCTGGCAGCATTAACACGCGCGCCGGACACCGTGTCAACTGCGACAGCGCGGGCCGCATCGCCCGTGCGCGTACTACCGTTAATGCCATTTCCACCAGACGCCAGTGCTGCGCTTTGTCCGGCAACAAGACCTGCGGCCACAGTCGATACATGATTCAATTCAGAGGCGCTATCGGCGGCGATACTTTTCGCTGCATTGAGCTGACTAGTCGGAGCGACACCAACGACCGCATCAGAGGCCGAGTTGCCAGCGCGATCAGTCTTCTGAATCGCGCCCTCCCCATCCACGTAACCGATTTCCTTACCGTTCACATGACCGGAGCTTTCAACACCAACTGAAGCCACGATAACAGATGATGTATTAACAGTTGCCGTCGTACGCCCTATCCCTTCGACTGCAGCATTGACACCTGCAACGGAAACACTTGCAGGCTTTGCCCCCTGTCCTATTGACGCAGAAAATTGCTCAATACGTGCCGTAGTTGGCGTGTTAGACGGAAGCATTATTGTCATATCTATTGTCTGAACAGATGCACGCGACATTTGGTTCTGAGCCGTAGCAAACAGCTCTGTCTTCGTTACTGTACCTACCTCGTGAACAGTTTTTTTTCCTTGCACTTCCTTGTTCTGCAAAATCGCACGATCTATATCAAGCGCACCGCCGGCTAGAATATGACTATTATCATTGACAATGGCACTGGAACCAATCTTCATATTGCCACCGGAAATTATTCGCCCCGGGTCTGAGCCCATAACGACACTTTCCTTCGTTGTACGGGTAACTTCCCGATGCCAGAAAAGATTAAATCCTTTACCGTCCGGTGTTCGCAACAGCATATAATTTCCAGGGCTATAAAGCTTCCCAAGGATACTTACTCCTGGTGCTCCTTCTGCATACGTGGTGCCGTCAAAAATAGTCCCATCCGTCGGGGCCACAGTTTGATACTCAGAAATTTTTTCAGTAATTTCCCTTCCCTCTTCAAAAACCAGATGGTTATTCAGCACATTCACCTGACTCGCGCCCAGATTCAAACTTCCCAGCGCCTCGATCGTCGCGCTGGCATTCGTCACCGATCCCGCCCAGCCCGTGGCGATGCGGTTGCCGTCCAGATAGCCGCCGATGGCCATGTCGCCGCCGCTGAAGATCAGGCCGTGTTCGCGGT
>NZ_WFLI01000049.1 GCF_009208555.1 Janthinobacterium violaceinigrum
GTGCGGTAGTCGGCGCGCTGGCGGCCGGCGTGGCCGTGCTGGCCTTGCGTCCGCCGCTGGGCGCCTGGCCATCGCTGCAGGAATTGCGCGCCGACTACCGCACGGGCACGGGTGAACAGCGGCAAGTGGCCCTGTCGCAGCAGATGACGGTGCAGATGAATACGCAGACGCGCATCAATGTGCTGGCGCCGGAATCGATCGAACTGCTGGGCGGCGAAGCGGAAATCCTCGCCAGCGGCGCGCGCCAGCCCGTGACGGTGGCGGCGGGGGCAGGGCGCTTGCTGGCGCAGTCGGCCCGCTTCAATATACGCCACACGGGCGATGCCGTCTGCGTCACCTGCCTGGCGGGCGCCGTGGACGTGGTCTGGCAGCAGCGGCGCCAGACCCTCGATGCGGGGCAGCAACTGGTGTACGACGACGGGGCCGCGCAAGCCGTCACGGCCGCGGCTGCGGGCGAGGCCAGCGCGTGGCGCACGGGCGCGCTGTCGTTCGTCGGCAAGCCGCTGTCCGAGGTGGTCGATGAAATTAACCGCTACCGGCCTGGCCGCGTGCTGCTGCGCAATGCCGAGCTGGGTCGCCGCCTCGTGCGCATGCGTTTTTCCATCGGGCAAACCGATGGCGCGCTGGCGATGATACGCGACCTGTATGGCGCGCAAATGACCAGCCTGCCTGGCGGCATCGTGCTGCTCAGCTGATATCCGTTTGCCCTGCGGCAGGGCAGATAAAAATATTTTTCAAAAAACATTATCCCTTCCGCCGTCCAGCTACGTCATGGAGGCATGGACGCTTGCGCTACCGCCAGGCTCCGTTCCCTTCTCTCTAGCCAGGAAACCATTGCCATGACCAAGCTTCACACTGCCCAGCGCCCAGTCCCAAACGTCGACACGGGCGCGCAGCGGTCCTCCACGCTGGGCAGCCGCTTGCGGCTCACGCCGCTCGCTTACGCGCTGACCACCATGCTGATGGCGGGCGCTTTTGCCACGCCCGCGCGCGCGCAGCAGGCGTTCAGCGGCAGCTGGTTCGCGGCCAAGGGCGCGGCGCAGAATACGGCGGCCACCTCGGGCCGGCTGCCGAATGGCCAGCCGCTGCCGCTGGGCAGCCGGCCCGAGGGCCAGCAACAGCAGGCAAATGCGCAGTTGCAGCGCTCGCTCAACAACCTGAACTTGGCTGCGCGCGCCATCGCCGCCCAGCAAGCGGCCCAGGCGCAGGCGCGCCAGGCTGCCGCGGGCGGCGCCAGTGCGCCAAACGGCCTGGCGCAGGGCGGCTTGCAGGTCGACACCAACAGCCTGACGGCCGGCTGGCTCAATGCCCAGGCCCCCGTGCAGACGGTAGCGGCGGGCAAGACGGCCGTGGTGGTGCAGCAGACGGCGGACAAGGCCATCCTGAACTGGGAAACGTTTAACGTCGGCAAGGACACGACCTTGACGTTCCAGCAGCAAAAGGATTGGGCCGTGCTGAACCGGGTCAACGATCCGCAAGCCCGTCCCAGCCAGATCCAGGGCCAGATCAAGGCCGACGGCACGGTGCTGCTGGTCAACCGCAACGGCATCGTGTTTACGGGCACGAGCCAGGTCGACACGCGCAGCCTGGTGGCGGCCGCGGCCCGCATCAGCGATGCGCAATTCCAGAAAAACGGCATCTACAGCGCCGGCACGGCTGGCGCCACGACGTTGACGGATGCGGCCGGCAAGGTGCAGGTGCAGGCGGGCGCGCGCCTGGCCAGCAATGCGCCCAAGGGCAGCACGGAAGGGGGCGGCTACGTGATGCTGCTGGGCCAGGAAGTCCACAACGGGGGCGAGATCAGCACGCCGAAAGGCCAGGCCCTGCTGGCCGCCGGCGACAGTTTCGCCATCAAGAAAGGCGTGGGCACGGATGGCAACCCCCTGTCGACCACGCGCGGCAGCGAAGTCACGCCCCAGTTCGCGGCCGGCAGCACAGCGGGCAAGGTGGTCAACACGGGCCTGATCCAGGCGCGCGAAGGCGACGTCACCCTGGCCGGGCGCACGGTGCAGCAGGACGGCGTGCTGCTGGCGTCCACCACCACGGCCACGCGCGGCACCATCCACCTGAACGCGCTGGGCAGCGACGCGGCCGTCACCGTGGGACGGGGCGCCACCACGGCCATTCTCGTCGAGGACGACGGCAAGACGACGGCGCTCGACAGCCAGCGCGACGCCATGCGCGGCCCGGCCGTGACGTCCACGGAAAACATCCTCGCCGTCAACGACCGCCGCGACCAGTCGCGCATCGAGATCGGCAGCGCCGGCACGGTGGAATTCATGGGCGATTCCTTGACCCTGGCCACGGGCGGCCAGATCGCCGTCAACGCGGCCAGCCGCAGCCTGCTGCGCGACGGCGCGCAGCTCGACGTCTCCGGCGCCGTGGGCGTGAAGGTGGCGATGGAAGCGAACAATGTCGAAATCAACGTGCAGGGCAACGAGCAGCGCGATGCGCCCGTCAACCGCGACGGCAAGGCCTTGATCAATAACAATATCTGGGTGGACCGCCGCAAGCTCGTGTTCGTACCGAAAGGCACGAACGGCTACGACAGCGACCGCTGGTACACGGCCGGCGGCTTGCTGGAAGTGGCCGGCTACCTGGGCACGCAGGGCCACTCCGTCAGCGAATGGATGGCGCAGGGCGGCACGGTCAGCTTCGGCGGCAAGGATGTCGTCACGCAGCTTGGCTCCAGCATCAACCTGTCGGGCGGCACCCTGGACGTGCAGACGGGCGCGCTGCGCCAGACCTGGCTGAAAGGCGCGGACGGCAAGCTGTATGAGGCAGGCAGCGCGCCCGCGGACCTTGCGTATGCGGGCGTGTACAAGGGTTACGAGGAAGAGCACGCGCGCTGGGGCAAGGATGCCAGCGCCTTTTACGCCAATCCATTGATCGCCGCGCAAAAGCGCCTGGAAAACGGCTACACGGTGGGCCGCGACGCGGGCAAGCTGGTGGTGGCCACGGGATCGGCCGTGCTGGAAGGGGGCATCGCGGGCGACGTCTTCCAGGGCGAGCGCCAGGCGCAGGCGCCGCAAGCGCTGCTGGACGGTTACCAGCAGTCGCAGCTGGCGGCCGCGCAGCGGGGGCAGCTGGTCGTGGGCCAGTATCAGCCCATGTTCGACAAGCGCACGGGCGTGCTGCAGCATGCGCTGTCGGCCGTCATGGACGAGGTGCGCCTGACGCGCGTGCAGGACGGCATCGCCGCCGGCCTCGACGTGACAGGCGTGCTGTCCACTGAGCGCGAGGGCAAGCTGCTGCTCGACACCACCTTGCTGAATAATCAGCAATTGGGCGCCCTGCGCATCGCCGCCAAGGGCGCGATCACCGTCGATAGCGCGCTGCAGGTGGCCGATGGCGGCAATATCACCCTGTTCGGCAAGGACGTGGCCATCAATGCCAGCCTGCGCAGCCGTGGCGGCAGCATCGCGGCCGGCAACGTGCTGAACCAGATCGGTGCGCTGGGCATGCTCGATACCTTCGTCAATCCGGGCGTGCCCCCAGGCACGCTGGTGCTGGCCGACGGCGTCACGCTCGATGCCAGCGGCTTGTTCAGCAATGTGCTGCGCGATCCGCTGGCCGCCGCCGGCCTGCCTTACGTGAACGGCGGCAGCGTTTCGCTGCGCACATATGGCGACGTGCGCATCGGCAATGGCAGCCTGATCGACGCGAGTTCGGGCGCCGCCATCCTGGCGCAGGCGAAACAGCAGGGCGGCAAGGGCGGCAACGTCACCCTGGCCAGCTATGGCGCGACGGCCGACCTGGTGCTGGGCGAGGGCGCGCAAGTGCGCGGCCACGGCGTGGCGGGCGGCGGCAAGCTGGAATTGCAGGCCAACAAGATCATGATCGGCAACGTTGAAAAATCCGGCGCGGGCAGCCTGCAGCTGGACGGCGACTTCTTCGACAAGGGCTTTTCCAGCTACAGCCTGGTCGGCAAGCAGGGCGTGACGGTAGCGGACGGCGCGCAGGTGGATGTGCGCATGCCGGTATTGCGCGTGGTGGACAATGAAAAACTGGCCCTGTGGACGCCGGAACAGGT
Source organism: Janthinobacterium violaceinigrum (assembly GCF_009208555.1). Classification (GTDB taxonomy): domain Bacteria; phylum Pseudomonadota; class Gammaproteobacteria; order Burkholderiales; family Burkholderiaceae_D; genus Janthinobacterium; species Janthinobacterium violaceinigrum. The sequence continues at coordinate 4,034 of NZ_WFLI01000049.1, forward strand.
CACGGAAAATCCGCTGAAGGGCACCTTGACGCAGCGCAAGGGCGCCAGCCTGGCCCTGCAGGTGGGCGATATCCAGTCCGGCGCGGCCGACATGGCCATCGCCGAATTGCTGGTGGGCAAGAATGCCGTGGTCAGCGTCGATGCGGGCCAGTCCATCAAGCTGTCCAGCGTGGGCCAGCTGACGGTGGACGGGCGCCTGAACGCGTGGGGCGGCAAGATCAGCCTGGGCGGCGTGGGCGTCAACGGGGCGGTGTCCGAGGCGGTGGAAGCGGCCGGGCATGGCCGCTCCATCTGGATCGGCGAACATGCCGTGCTGGACGTGGCCGCGCGCGCCGTCAGCGCCACGGATGCGCAGGGCCGGCGCTACGGCAAGGTGGTCGATGGCGGCAGCATCGTCGTCGGCGGCGAGATCGACCATGCGCAGGGCAGCACGTCGGCGGCCAGCCTGTTCGTCGTCGTGCGCGACGGCGCCGTGCTCGACGCGTCCGGCGCGCATGCCGTGCTCGACGTCAATGGCGACGCCATCGACGTGGCCAGCGCGGGCGGCAGCATCGCGCTGGCGTCGAACAATGGCTTGTATCTCGATGGCCAGCTGCAGGCCAGGGCGGGCGGCGCGGGCGCGGCGGGCGGCACCCTGTCCGTGGCCACGGGCACGCCCGAATACCTGAAAGTGCTGGCCACGCCCAAGGTGCTGCAGGGCCGCCAGCTGGCCATGACGCAGCGCCAGGGCGCCAGCGACCTGGCCGCGCACGTGAGCGCGCAGGACGCCGCGGCAACGCTGCAGTATGGCCACGGCCGTTTTTCCGTGGAGCAGGTGGAGGCGGGCGGTTTCGCCAACCTGGCCCTGCTGGGCGCCGCCTCCTTCGACGGCGACGTGGCGCTGCGGCTGCAGCAAAGCTTCCAGCTGTACGGCGCGCCCGTGCTCACGCCCGGCAGCCAGCCCGGTGCGCGCATCAGCATCGCGGCGCCGTATGTGCGCCTGGCCAGCATCAAGCCGGCCGGCCGCGATTTCTATACGACGCCAGGCAGCGCGGGGGTGTCGCCGGTTGCCAGCCAGATCAGTATTGCGGGCGACCTGATCGACGTGCGCGGTATGGTGAACATCCTGGCTGACGACGTGCGCCTGAGCAGCCGCGGCGACCTGCGCTTCCTGCTGTCGCCCTTGGGCTGGGACGGCAACCAGCCGTCGACGGTATTGTCCTCGCCCGGCGACATGACCCTCAATGTGGCCCAGCTGTATCCGGCCACGGGCGCCGGCGCCGCCGTGCGCGTGGGCTATGGTTCCGTTGGCGGCAAGTTCGGCTACGATCCGGCGCACAGCCTGACCATCGGCCGCAGCACGGCGGACGTGCCGGCCATGCCGTCTTCCGCCTTCGGCTCGCTGGAGCTGGCGGCCGCGCATATCGAGCAGGGCGGCGTCGTGCGCGCGCCGCTGGGCCGCCTGGAGATCGGCGTGGCCCGCTATGACAATGACAAGAGCCTGACGGTCAATCTGCTGGCCAACAGCATCACCTCCGTCAGCGGCGCCGGCATGGTCATGCCGTATGGCGGCACCGTCGACGGGCAGAACTGGAACGTGGATGGCAAGGCGGCCACCTTCATCGGCGTGGGCGGCGTCAATTCGCAAGGCGGCTTGCGCATCGGCGTGGAAATGGCGGGCGTGGCCGTGGATGTGCAGCCGGGCGCGCTGCTCGACCTGTCCGGCGGCGGCGAACTGACGGGCGCCGGCTTCATCGCCGGCCGCGGCGGCTCCACCGATGCGCGCTACCATCCGCTGTTGCAGGTGGGAGCGAACGGCGGCTTTGTGCTGCCGGGCCTGGCCACCAACCCCGTGTACGCCATCGTGCCGGGCGTGCAGGCGCCGCAAGCGCCTTCGGGCGGCGAAAAGGCGGCGTCCGACCCGGCCGTGGGCCGGCAGGTGACGATAGGCAGCGGCGTGCCGGGCCTGGCGGCCGGCACCTACACGCTGATGCCGTCCACCTACGCCCTGTTGCCGGGCGCCTTCCGCGTGGAACTGAACGGCCTGGCGGGCCAGGGCGGCGCCGGCAGCGTGGCGCAGCCGCTGCGCAACGGTTCCTGGGCCGCGCCCGGCACCCTGTCGATCGCGGGCACGGACATCCGCGCGCCGCTGGCCAGCCAGCTGATACTCACGCCGGCCAAGGTCTTGCGCACGTATTCGCAGTACAACGAAACGGGCTATGCCGCCTTCGCGCTGGCCGACGCGCAAACGCGGGGCATTCCCCGCGCGCTGCTGCCGTCCGATGCGAAAACGCTCAAGCTGACCATGGCGCCCGGCGGCGGGGCGGACACGCTCCAGTTCCGCGGCACGGGCAAGTTCGCCGCCGCCGAGGGGGGCTACGGCGGCACCGTGGTGCTGATGTCGAGCAGTCCTTCCGCTGGCGACATCGAGATCCTTGGCGACGGCGCGCCGGGCACCAGCGGCGCCGGGCAGGTCAGCGTGCGCGCTTCAAGCCTGAACAATATCGGCGCGGCGCGCATCGTGGTGGGCAGCTCGCCGATCACGGAATTTGGCCAGGGCGGCAATTATGTGAATTTCGGCAACAATTTTGCGCGCGCCATCTACCTGCGCGCGGGCGCCGTGCTGTCCGCCCCTGAAGTATTCCTGATCGCCCAGGACCCCAGCAATACCGAGCTGGGCATCGGCGTGATCGATATCGCCGCCGGCGCAGGCATCAGCACCTTGGGCAAGGGCAAGGCCGCCTACGACGCCAACGACGGCTTCATCTACAAGAGCAAGGAGGACATCCACATGCTGGCCGCGTCGAACGGCTTGCTCAACGTGGCGCCCGTGGGCGGCACGGCGCGCGGCGGCATCCGCATCGGCATGTGCGCGCTGGCGTGCACGGACACGGCCAGCCTGTACTCGGAAGGTACCCTGCTGCTGTCGACCAGCGGCAGCTTCCAGCTGCACGACACGGCCCGCTACGGCACGCGCAACCTGAGCCTGGCCGTGGGCGCCATCAATATCGGCTCGAACGAGGCGCTGGCGGCGGCCCAGGCCAGCGGCACGCGTCCCTCCGGCCTGACCCTGAACCAGGGCGTGCTGGACCGCCTGCTGCGCGGTGATACCAGCACGGGCGCGCCCGCCCTGCAGGCGCTGATGCTGAGCGCGGCCGACAGCGTCAATTTCTATGGCGACGTGGTGCTCGACACCTACGACAAGGCGAGCGGCAAATCGAACCTGGAACGCCTGGTGCTGACCACGCCGGCCATGTATGGCCAGGGCGGGGCCGGCACGGCGGCCACCATCCGCACGGCCAACCTGATCTGGGGCGGCGCCGTGTCGGCGGCCGGCAACGTGATCGCGCACGGCGCCGGCACGGGCAGCGGCACCCTGAACCTGGAAGCGGAACGCATCGATTTCGGCTTCGGCCCATTCACCCAGCCGGCCGGTGTCGCCTCGTTCGACCGCCTGGCGCTCGGTTTTGGCACGGTCAACCTGAAAGCGTCGGGACAAGTCACGGCCAACCACAAGGGCAGCCTGTCCGTCTACCAGGCGCAGGGCGCATATGAGACGGGCAAGGGCTTCCAGTACAGCGGCGGCAACCTGCACATCAGCACGCCGCTGCTGACGGGCGACGCCGGTTCCACGCACAGCTATACGGCGGGCGGCGCGCTGACGGTGGCGGCGCCGGCCGGCGTGGCTCCCGCCGCGCCCGTCAAGAACCATGACGCGCTGGGCGCCCAGCTGGCCTTGAACGGCGACAGCGTCAGCGTGGCGACGGCCGTGGTGCTGCCAAGCGGCAAGCTCACCGTCAGCGCGCAGCACGACATCACCGTGGCCGACGCGGCGCGCATCGACATGGCGGGCCGCAAGAGCACCTTCTTTGACGTGGATAAATACAGCTGGGGCGGCGACGTCATCCTGGACAGCCGTGCCGGCGACATCCGCCAGGGGGCCGGGAGCGTGATCGACCTGTCGGCGGAAAACAATCGCGCCGGCAGCCTGAAGGCCGTGGCGCTCGACGGCGGGGCCGGCACGGTGGACTTGCAGGGCAAGATCCTGGGCGGCGCCAGCGGCAGCTACGACGCGGGCGGCACCGTGGTGCCCTACAAGCAGGGCAGCGTGGACGTGCGCGCGCAGACCCTGGGCGCGGGCGGCACCCTGGACAGCCAGTTCGCCTCGCTGAACCAGCGCCTGACGGACGGCGGCGTGACGGGCGGGCGCAGCTTCCAGCTGAAACGGGGCGACTTGACGATAGGCAATGAGGTCAAGGCGGGCGAAGTGCAGGTGGCCGTCGACAATGGCCGTCTCACCGTCGCCGGTGTGATCGACGCCAGCGGCGAGCGCGTGGGCAGCATCCGCCTGGCCGGCAAGCATGGCGTCACCTTGGCCGGCAACGCCGTGCTCGACGCGCATGGCACCGTCCTGCGCGTCGACAGCTATGGCAAGATCATCGACAGCCCGAACCGGGCCACGGTGGAACTGAATGCGGGCGAGGGTGTATTGAACCTGGCCGGCGGCGCGCAGATCGACGTGCGCCATGGCACTGCCGCCGTGGCGGGCAAGGGCAAGGGCGAATACGACGGCGCCGCGCGCGGCACGGTGGAATTGTATGCGCCGCGCCTGGGCAGCGGCGGCGCGCGCACGGATGCGGACGCGGCCACCTTTGGCGACATCGCCATCGCCGCCGGTGGCGGCTTGACCATCCGCGGCGCGAAATCCATCGCCGTCAACGCCATGCAGCGCTACGACGATGCGGCCTACGCCATTGTGCCGGGCGCCAATGGACAGCCGGTGCAAGACCTGTCGGCCAGCGGCCGTCCTTACCAGGTGATCAACCAGGCGTATCTTGACAGCAAGCACGGGGACAGCACGGCTTTCATCGACGCGGCGCTGGCGAATACGGCCTTGCGCAACGGCAAACTGGCGGGCCTGGCCACGGCCGCGTATGCCGATGCGCTGCACGTGCGTCCCGGCGTCGATATCGTCAGCAAGACGGCGGACGGCGACCTGGTGGTGCAGGGCGACCTGGATCTGTCGGGCATGCGCTACGCCAGCCTCAATCCCCGCTTCCAGCGCACGACCGTGCGCGGTTCGGGCGAGGTGGGCAGCCTGCTGCTGCGCGCCGGCGGCGATTTGAGCATCTACGGCAGTATCAATGACGGCTTCGCGCCGCCGCCTGCCACCCAGGACGACAGCGGCTGGAAACTGCTGCCGGGGCGCGACTTCAACGGCAGCGACGTCATCGTGCCGGGCAAGGGCGTGACCCTGGCCGACGGCACCATCTTCCCGGGCGGCGTCACGCTCAATTACGACGTGCCCGTCAAGGCCTTCAATGTCCGCGCCAACACGCGCCTGCCCGTGGACGTGGTCCTGAACCAAGTGCTCACCTTGCCGGCCGGCACGGTGCTGGCGGCCGCCGTGCGCGACAGCACCGGCAAGGTCCTCCACGCGGCGGGCACCTTGCTGGCCACGGCACAAACCTTGCCATCCGGCACGCGCCTCGACGCGGGCAGCGTGATTGGGCAGCTGATCAAGGTGCGCGCCATGACCTGGCCGAAAGGCGTCGCCTTGCCCGGCTTGCTGGGCGAGCTCAACGTCATCACCCTCAGCGGCAAGGTGGTGCTGCCCGTCGGCGCGCTGATCCCGAATGGCACGAACGTCAAGCTGCTGCCGGGCGTGGACGCCATCGAACTGCGCCCGGAAGTGGCGGGCCGCCAGGGCCGGTTGTGGGCCATCGCGCCCATGCTGGCCGACGGCTCCCAGGCGTGGGGCATGCGCCTGGTGGCTGGCGCCGACCTGGACGGGGCCGACACGCGCGCCGTGCAGGCGCATCCCGCGCACGGCACCCTGCGCCTGGCCGACAGCCATTACGGCATGTATGGCGTGTTGATACCGCCGAAGGGCGTGCAGTACTGGACCAAGGAAGCGCAGGAGCTGGGCGAGCGCGAAGGCATTCCCGGCATCGTGGCGGGCGAGCCCATCACCGAGGAATTCACCAGCCAGTTCGGCCAGACTGTCGAGGTATTTTGTGCCAACGATCCGAGCATGTGCGTGCTGAAGGTGGCATACGTGTGGACCAGGGCGGGCGCGGAAGAGTTTGCTGACCCCAGCGTGAAGGCGGGCGACGTGGTCGACCTTGACGGCCTGGGCTGGCCCACCATGTGCGAGGAGAATCCCACCTGGTGCGGCACGTCGCAGCCCACGTTCGACTACAAGGCATCCAGCCTGCGCTACAGCGTGCTGCGCACGGGCACGGGCGACCTGGACCTGGTCAGCGGCGGCAACTTGCGCATGGACAGCCTGTATGGTGTGTACACGGCCGGCATGTCGTCGGTGGCGACGGCGGCCGGCGACCCGTACAACCTGCCGCGCGCGCGCGGGCTGGACGGCACGGTGCTGTCCAACCCCGACGGCGCGCATGAGCGCCTCGTCGACGGCGGCAGCGACAGCCTCTACCGCGCCTGGTATCCGGACCAGGGCGGCAATCTGCTGCTGCAGGTGGCTGGCGATCTGAGCGGTTCGCTGGTGGGCGCGGCGGCGGCCAGCAACGGGCGTCCCGTCAACAAGGATGGCCTGGGCGGTTCGGTGGCGGTGGGCAACTGGCTGTGGCGCCAGGGCAGCGGTGGCGTGGCCACGGGCGGCCCGGCCCAGCCGACGGCGTGGTGGATCAATTTCGGCACCTATGCTGCCCGCAGCGGCCTGGCCGACACCGTGCTGGGCTTTACGGGCTTCGGCACCCTGGGCGGCGGCAATGTGCGCGCCGACGTGGCGGGCGACGCCGGCATGCTGGCGCGGCAGGTCGGCGCTATCTACGACAGCAACATCAATGTGCGCTCGCAAGGCTTGCTGCTGGCCGTAGGCAGTACGGGCCGCGTGCTTGCCGATGGCAGCCTGCAACTGACGGGCGGCGGCGACCTGGACCTGCGCGTGGGCGGCGCCCTCAATCCCGCCAGCAAGCCCGGCGACGGACACTTGAATGGCGCGCTGGCCGACCTGCGCGGCCATGCCGACGTGGCGGCGGGCCAGCTGGGCACCGTTGCGCTGCAGTACGGCACCTGGGGGACCGACCACGTGCCGCTGGAAACGCGCGCCTTCGACGCCTTCCGCGCCACGCGCGCGACGCCACGGGGCGGCATGACCCTGGTGCCCGGCGACGCCACCTTCAGCGTGGCAACCCTGGGCGACCAGGTGCTGCAGGACGTGGCCGATCCCGGCCGCGTCCTGCAGCTCAATACCTCGTCCTATACCAGCGCGTCGGGCGAGCAGGGCGCCGGCTACAGCTGGTTCAGCCTGTGGACGCCGCGCACGGCGCTCGACCTGCTCTCCGCCGGCGGCAACATGACGCCGCTGACGGCGGGCATCGACACGGCCACCGACCTGGCCATCGTCTACCCGTCCATCGTGCGGGTCGCGGCGCCGCATGGCAGCCTGTACTATGGCAAGGCCATCACGGACTGGGGCTCCGCATCGCTGTATGCCGCGCCTTTGCTGCTGGCGCCGTCGCCCAACGCCCAGCTGCAATGGCTGGCCGGCGACTCCATCTATGCGGGCGGCTATGCCATCAGCCAGTCCGGCGCTGCCGCCGACAGCATGGCGACGCCGTTCAAGCCCGCCTTCGCGGCGTGGAACCTCAGGCCTGGCAGCCTGACACCCTTGGCCGGCAATGTCGCGAGCACGGGCGTGCCATCGTCGACAGTGAACTATCCCCTGTTCGCCTTCGGCCCCGATTCCGCCGCCGGCCCGGCCAACAGCGGCACGCAGGCGGCGCGCATCTATGCCGTCACGGGCGACCTGATGGGCGTGAATAGCGGCCGCATGGTCGCGTTTGATGATGCCCCGCGGGCGGGCGTCACCTGGTACGAGGGGGCGCAGCCGGTGTGGATGAAGGCGGGCCGCGATATCGTCAGCAGCGGCACGGCCCAGCTGGAAGCCGTGGGTGCCAGGGGCGACGGCGACATGACGTTCCGCAATTACAGCAACCTGTTCGTGCACAATAATACATTTGACGTATCGGTGGTGTCGGCCGGGCGCGACATCCTGAACAGTTCCTTCAACGTGGCCGGTCCCGGCACGCTGGACATCAGCGCAGGGCGCAACATATTGATGCAGGACAAGGGCAGCGTCGTCAGCCTCGGTCCCGTGGTGGCGGGCGACAAGCGTCCGGGCGCCGGCATCGCCATGCAGGCGGGCGTGGGCGCGGCCGGTCTCGACTACCTGCGCTTCGTCAAGCCGTATCTCGACCCGGCGAACGTGGCGCAGAAGGGCGTGCCGCTGGCCGACCAGGCCGGCAAGGTAGTGAAAGCGTACGACGCCGAACTGGCGGCGTGGCTGGGTGAACGCTATGCCTTCAAGGGCACGGCCGCCGAGGTTCTGGCCTTTTACCTGGCCTTGCCCGAGCCGCAGCAGCGCGTGTTCGCCCGCAATGTGTATTTCGCCGAACTGAAGGCGGGCGGGCGCGAGTACAACGACTGGGACAGCTCGCGCTATGGCAGCTTCCTGCGCAGCCGCAACGCCATCGCGGCCCTGGCGCCGGCCACGGACGCCAATGGCAAGGCGCTTGCCTATGCGGGCGACATCGTCATGTACCGCGGTCTGTACGCGGTGCGCAATGACGGCGAGCAGCGCTGGGATTACTACCCCCGCAGCGGCTATGTGCACACGAACTTCGGCGGCGACATCCAGCTGCTGACGCCGGGCGGCAAGCAGGTGTTCGGCATCGAAGGCGAGGCGCCGCCGGCAACCTCGGGCATCATCACCAAGGGCGGCGGCAATATCGAGCTGTTCTCGCACGGCAGCATCCTGCTGGGCCAGAGCCGCATCATGACGACCTTTGGCGGCGACATCCTCGGCTGGTCGTCGCAGGGCGACATCAACGCGGGGCGCGGCTCGAAGTCGACCATCGTCTACACGCCGCCCAAGCGCGTGTATGACAACTGGGGCAACGTGACCCTGTCGTCGGACGTGCCCAGCACGGGTGCCGGCATCGCCACCCTGGCGCCGATCGCGGAAGTGCCGGCCGGCGACGTGGACTTGCTGGCCCCGCTGGGCACCATCGACGCGGGCGAGGCGGGTATCCGCGTCTCGGGCAACGTCAACCTGGCCGCGCTGAAGGTGATGAATGCGGCCAACATCCAGGTCAAGGGCGAGGCCAAGGGCATGCCGACGGCGGCGTCCGTCAACGTGGCGGCCATGACGAACGCCAGCGCGGCCGCTTCCCAGGCCACGGCGGCAGCGCAGGACGTGGTGCAGCGCGAGCGCGCCGCCACCCGTTCCGCGCAGCCATCCGTGTTCACGGTGCGCGTGCTGGGCTTTGGCAGCGAGGCGCCGCCCGACAGCGCGCAAACGGCCCCGCAGGAAGGCGCGCGCATCGAGGCGGCCGATTACAACCCCCGCAGCGCCGTGCGCGTGCTGGGACTGGGGACGTTGCCGGAATCGGCCACGCGCCAGCTGACGGCGCAAGAGCGCAGCAGGTTGTCGCCATGATGGCCGGCATGGCGAAGGCGGCCGATGCCTTGCCCTTGCGCATGCCGGGTGCTGGCGGCCATGCGGGCATGGCCTGGTACCGGCCCGCCATCCGGCCCCGCCTGCGGGCGGCCAACGATGTGGCCCCGCCGCCATCGTTGCCCGCTCAGGGCGCCCGGCTGCAGGCGGTGCTGGAAGGCAATTACGCGGCGCTGCACCGGCGCCTGACGCGCCACCTGGGCTGCGCCGAGCTGGCCAGCGACAGCCTGCACGACGCCTGGCTGCGCCTGGGCGCGTGGACGGCAGGCGATGGCGCGCCGCTGGCGCACAGCCCCGCCGCCTATGTGTTCCGCGTTGCCTGCAACGCGGCCGTGGACAGCCTGCGCCGCAACCGCGCCTGGCTGTATGCGGACGAGCGTGACGGGGATGACGCCGCCGGCCTGGTCGATTTCCTCGCCGATACGGCGGCGGGGCCGGAACGCCTGGCCGAGCTGCAGGCCGATGTGCGCCGCCTGGCGCAGGCCGTCGAACTGCTGCCGCGGCGCCACCGGCAAGTGCTCGAAGCGCTGCGCGTGGACGAGCTGACCCGCCAGGAAGTGGCCGAGCGGCACGACATGTCGCTGCGCAACGTCGATACGGCCCTGCGCCAGGCGCTCGACCACTGCGCCCGCCACACGGGCTACGCGGCGCTGGGCGGAGTCGGCACGCCCCGGCGCAGTTTGCGCTTGCGCAAAGGACAGGCGCACATGGGCGGCTGACGGCTGTTCTGCGTTCGTTCGCGTACAGACGCGTACATCTGCTGCTGCCAGACTGGCACTTCGGGCCTGCATGCGCCCACCCAGCCAGTCCACAGCCAGGAGGAAGCGCGACATGACAGAGTGTAATCACATCAATGCGGGCCGGCGCGGCTTGCTGATTGCCGGCGCGCTGTCGGCCACGGCCGTGGCCGTGCCCCGCGTGGCGGGCGCGGCGGAAGCGGTGACTGCATCCACCCAGGCCGGTGTTGCACCGCCGCCCGTCCTGATGCAGGTGAGCCTCGACGTCAACGGCCAGCGCCGCAGCCTGGAACTCGACACGCGCACCACCTTGCTCGACGCCTTGCGCGAACACCTGCACCTGACGGGAACCAAGAAGGGCTGCGACCACGGCCAGTGCGGCGCCTGCACCGTCATGCTGGACGGCCAGCGCATCAATGCCTGCCTGACCCTGGCCGTGATGCATGATGGCGCCACGGTCACCACCATCGAGGGACTGGGCACGCCCGACAGACTGCATCCCATGCAAGCGGCCTTCATCGCGCATGACGGCTACCAGTGCGGCTATTGCACGCCAGGGCAGATCTGTTCGGCCGTGGCCGCGCTGGGCGAAATCCGCCAGGGCATTCCCAGCCACGTCAGCGTCGACCTGAACGCGCCGCCGCAGGCGACGCCGGAAGAATTGCGCGAACGCATGAGCGGCAATCTTTGCCGCTGCGGCGCGTATTCCAACATCATCGAAGCCATCGCGGAAGTGGCGGGGAGGCCGGCATGAGAGTGTTCAGCTATGAAAAGGCCGCCACGCCGGCCGAAGCGGCGGTCGCCGCCGTGCGCACGCCGGGCGCCCGCTTCATCGCGGGCGGCACGAATCTGCTCGACCTGATGAAGCTGGAGATTGAAACCCCCGCGCATTTGATCGACGTCAATGGCCTGGCCCTGGATAAAGTGGAAGCTACACAGGACGGGGGCTTGCGCATCGGCGCCCTCGTGCGCAACACGGCGCTGGCGGCCCATGCCACCGTACGGCGCGACTACGCAGTCCTGTCGCGCGCCTTGCTGGCCGGCGCTTCGGCGCAATTGCGCAACAAGGCGACGACGGCCGGCAACCTGCTGCAGCGCACGCGCTGCCCGTATTTCTACGACACGAACCAGGCGTGCAACAAGCGCGTGCCGGGCAGCGGCTGTTCTGCCATCGCCGGCTTCAGCCGGCCGCTGGCCATCCTGGGCGGCAGCGATGCCTGCATCGCCACGCATCCCAGCGACATGGCCGTGGCCATGCGCGTGCTCGACGCGGCCATCGACACGGTGCGGGCCGACGGCAGCACGCGCAGCATCCCCATCGCGGACTTTTACCGTTTGCCGGGCAGCACGCCGCAGCGGGAAACGGTGCTGCAGCCGGGCGAGCTGATCACCAGCGTCACCTTGCCGCAGCCCGTAGCCGGCACGCACGTCTACCGCAAGGTGCGCGACCGCGCCTCGTATGCGTTTGCGCTCGTGTCCGTGGCAGCGATTATCTTGCCGGATGGCACGGGCAGGCTGGCCCTGGGCGGCGTCGCACCGCAGCCGTGGAGAGTGGCCGCGGCGGAGCAGTCGATGCCCGACGGCGCTGCCGCCGTGAGCGCGCGCCTGCTGGCCGGCGCCAGACCGACGGCCGACAACGCTTACAAGCTCATCCTGGCGCAGCGCACGATTGCGGCCGTGATGGCGCAGGCATCCGCACGGAAGGGCTAAAGCCATGAAATTCACGACACCGGCCACCACCAATCCCATCGACCAGCTGAAAGTCGTGGGCCGCGCCACGGACCGCATCGACGGCCCCCTGAAAACCACGGGCACGGCGCCGTACGCGTACGAGCAGAACAAGGCAGCACCGCACGCCGCCTATGGCTACGTCGTGGGCGCGGCCATTGCCAAGGGGCGCATCGATGCCATCGATACGGGCGCTGCCCGGCGCGCGCCCGGCGTGCTGGCCGTGGTGACGGCGGAATCGGCAGGGAAATTGGGAAAAGGCAAGATGAACACGGCGAATCTGCTGGGCGGCCCGGACATCCAGCATTACCACCAGGCCATCGCGCTGGTGGTGGCGGAAACGTTCGAGCAAGCCCGTTCGGCCGCGCAGTTGCTCGACGTGAAATATGTGGCGCAGCCGGGCGCCTTCGACCTGGCCCAGGCCAGGAGTGCGGCGGTCAAGCCCAAGGACGGCAAGCCCGACAGCAAGACGGGCAACTTCGCGGGCGCGTATGCGAATGCCCCCGTGCGCCTGGACGCCAGCTACACGACGCCCGACCAGTCGCACGCCATGATGGAGCCGCACGCCTCGATTGCCGCCTGGGACGGCGACAAGGTGACGGTCTGGACGGCGAACCAGATGGTGGACTGGGGCCGGGGCGACCTGGCCCGCACCTTGGGCGTGCCGAAAGACAAGGTGCGCATCGTCTCGCCCTACATCGGCGGCGGTTTCGGCGGCAAGCTGTTCGTGCGCGCGGAAGCCTTGCTGGCGGCGCTGGGCGCGCGCGCGGCGCAGCGTCCCGTCAAGGTAGCCCTGACGCGGCCCCTGATGTTCAACAACACGACGCACCGTCCCGCCACCATCCAGCGCGTGCGCATCGGCGCCGCGCGCGACGGCAAGATCACGGCCATCGGCCATGAATCGTGGTCCGGCGACTTGAAAGGGGGCCAGCCGGAAACGGCCGTGATGCAGACGCGGCTGCTGTATGCGGGGCCGAACCGCATGACGGCCATGCGTCTGGCCGTGCTGGACTTGCCGGAAGGTAATGCCATGCGCGCGCCGGGCGAGGCGCCGGGGCTGATGGCGCTGGAAATCGCCATGGACGAGATGGCGGATAAATTAAAAATGGACCCCATCGTCTTCCGCATCCTGAACGACACGAAAGTGGACCCGGAAAAACCGGGCAGGCCGTTTTCCCAGCGCCGCCTGATCGACTGCCTGCGCACGGGGGCTGTGGAGTTCGGCTGGAAGGCGCGCCAGCCGCAGCCGGGCGCGCGGCGCGACGGCCGCTGGCTCGTGGGCATGGGCGTGGCGGCCGCGTTCCGCAACAACCTGGTCATGAAGTCCGCGGCCAGGGTGCGCCTGGACGGCAACGGCGTGATCACGGTGGAAACGGACATGACGGATATCGGCACGGGCAGCTATACCATCATCGCCCAGACGGCGGCGGAAATGCTGGGCGTGACCTTGAACAAGGTGGTCGTGCGCCTGGGCGACTCGGATTTTCCCGTATCGGCCGGTTCGGGCGGGCAGTGGGGCGGCAACAGTGCCACGGCCGGCGTGTATGCGGCGTGCGTGCGCTTGCGCCAGGCCATCGCGGGCAAGCTGGGCTTTGATGAAAGCCAGGCGCGCTTTTCGGATGGGCAAGTGAGCGAGGGCGAACGCAGCGTGCCCCTGGCCGCCGCCGCCTTCCATGGCGACGTGGTAGCCGAAGACCATATGGAGTACGGCGATCTCGACAAGAAATTCCAGCAATCGACGTTTGGCGCCCATTTCGTGGAAGTGGGCGTGGACAGCGACACGGGCGAAGTGCGCGTGCGCCGCATGCTGGCCGTGTGCGCGGCCGGCCGCATCCTCAACCCGAAAGCGGCGCGCAGCCAGGTGATCGGCGCCATGACCATGGGCGTGGGTGCGGCCCTGATGGAAGAACTGGTGGTGGACCGGCGCCGCGGCTACTTCGTCAACCACGACCTGGCCGGCTACGAAGTGCCCGTGCATGCCGACATCCCGCACCAGGACGTCATCTTCCTCGATGAAACGGACCCCATGTCCTCGCCCATGAAAGCGAAAGGGGTAGGCGAGCTGGGCATCTGCGGCGTGGCGGCCGCCATCGCGAATGCTGTCTACAACGCGACGGGGGTGAGGGTGCGCGAGTATCCGGTGACCCTGGACAAGCTGATTGGCGGGCTGGATGGGAAGGTCATGGCGCGCGCTTGACCGGGCAAGGTACAAGTGCGCGTTCCATGCCTGGTCGCTGGCGTCAAGGTGATGGCGCTTGCATGCTGCTAGGCGTGGCACTGCTTGTATTTCTTGCCACTTCCGCAGGGGCAAGGGTCATTGCGGCCAACGTTTGTGCGTACAACCCGCTGCACGAATGGCCGTGCAGTGGAAAGAGAACGCGCTGTCTGTCCGCTGGTTTTCAGTCCACCCATGTTTGATCCGAGTTCGGACAGCAAGCGTAGTTTCTGCTTCGACGCTGTGCCCCTTTCTTTGCTTAACGCTCTAGTCAATTCGAGTATTTTTTGGCCACGCGCTGCGCGGCTTGGATATGGCACTTTTTTGTCATCGAACATGAAACGGGTGACAATAAATTCTTCGGTAACGCTATCGGACATCGCAGGGAGGGCGGCTTCCAGCTTGGCAATGATCGGTGGCGCCACTTCCAGGCAGCGTTGTGCCAGCGCGCTGTCGTTTTGTCCAAGTGCCTGCTCATACGCGGCTTGAATCCGTCCCGCTGCTTCCACCCATTTCGCGTGGTCCGGCCCGGAGATGTATAGCTCTGCAAGATCCAGGTGCGCTGCAGGGATGCTCACGGCGGCGCTGACCAGCAGTGACTCGATGTCGCTTGCCGTGTCAGTTTCGCGGCGATCAAGCAAGATACGTGCAAGTGCATACCGAGCCCTTGGCAGACCGGCGTCGCTCGCGCGCCTAAGCCATTTGAGCGCTTCTGGCTCGTCGGCCTCAAGCACTTTTCCGTGCATCAAGGCAATGGCAGTCTCATACTGCGCGAGTGCGTAACCGGCATTGGCGGCACGTAAGGTGAGGGAAAATGCCATGGCGGCATCTGGTTCGACCCCTAAGCCATCGCGATAAATCTCCGACAGCGAACTGAGCGCGGCCGGATGGTCCTCGGCTGCCGCTTGCTGCAGCAGCTCGCGCGCACGCACGTAGTCGACGGGCTCGTCGAACCATCCGCGCAGCGCCGACTGGCCGCACCAGGCCAGTGCATCGATTTCGCCGTCACGGCAAGCCATGGCAATTATGTTGACACCAAGCATAACCATCTCCTTTCCACGATGGCCTTTAGTTAATGCCAAGCCATACTGATACTGAGACGGCGCATGGCCGGAGTCGCTCGCGTAACGCAGCAGGTCGAGCCGGCGGTCTTCGTGCACATGGAGTTCCATGCCTAGCGAATACATCCGTAGTTCGGGGTCAGGCGACGTATGTGCTTCGGCAATCCTCGCGTCGAGCTGAGTGCGCAACAGCGCCGCAACCTGATATTGGTCAGCGGGATTGTTTTCGATCAGCGCCCGGTAACAGGTTTCCCGCAGCGCGTCTTCATTCTGATCGATGATTTCGTAGGCGGGCAACGCCGCACCATGATGGCTTTCCTGAAATACGGTTTCAAAAAGCGCGATGACCGAGGCGAGGGCGCGGCCAGCGTATACTTGCTGGTGGACTTCGTCAATCAGGCTGTCTTCGGGGTGTGCTGCCGCGTTGCCCCAACGGCGTAACTGGTCGAGGTGGTCCCTGGTCACGGGGTTAATTCGCCGTGTCCGGTCGAGCGTGCGAATTTTCTCGTCCAAACCTTCCGGCCAATCCGCTGTGCCGGGCTGGCACAGCCTGTCGCAACACATGCTTGCCAGCGACCTTGTCGCAATAAGCGTGTTTCTGGGAAATTGGTGCTGGCTTTGCTTTGCCTCACGGTAAAGTTGACCGATTGGCACGGACACGCGCAATGCAAATTCAAGATCATTCATGGCAAGAAAGGGTAGAGGCCTGAGTGCAACATGGAATGCCGCCTGCGAGCGGGGATGGGTCATCGGCAAACATGAGTTGGTTTACGTGCATTGCTTGCTGTTTGCCGTGTCTGGCCTTGCATGGATATCGCTCTCTTTATAGGCTCCATGCCGTATCAATCCCTTCCAACATTGCGCATTGCTGCTGCCCATCGCTGAGGGCGCGTAATGACTGAATAAAATTATCCAGCAATGCGGGCTCGGACATCAGATAAAGCGTCGCTTCACTGGCCACGTTCTTCACTCCGAAATTTGAATAGCTTGATTGCATCGTGACGCTGATCAGCAGCTTGCCCCGTTCGTGAAAATGGAAGCGCGCGTGCAATGCGCCCGATGCATATTCCGGTCCGAACTCGCCGAAACGCAGATCGTAGATGCCGCCATGCACACGGTCCTTGAACGTGTGCAGGCCAGTAATGGTGTTCCGCATATATTGATGGCTAACATATACCCTGTTCGAGAAGGTCGAGGTGCCATCGCACACCTGTATGCATAGCTCCATCATGTCGTCATCTGAGCCAATTCTTGTCAGTTCCAGTTTTTCTTGCAAGATGAGAGACCCCACGGTGATTGGCTATATGGGCGGCTGTTGCGTCCGAATGATTTGCGCGAGCCGGATTCGATCACCTGCTTGCCGAAAAATGCTTCCTGGTGCCATCGGCAACAAAGCCAGTTCCGCAACGGGCACAATAAAATCCGTCAATGAACTGCTCCAAAGGGAATTTTCCCAGCGCTTCCTTCTTGCATTCGTCAATCGCGAGCTGGTCGGTACGTTGATATCCTGCTGGCTCTTCTTCAAAAAGCGATCTAGGGCTAGCCTTTCCAATTACAATTTTCTATGCACGTACTTGCGTATCGGTACAGCACTTCGGGCAGATATTTTCTTTTTGGCTGGGCATCGAATTTCTTCTTATGTTTTGTAATGGTTGGTGCCGGCATTCATATATTTTTTAATATAGCGTATTTCGATGCACTTTTGGCCAGTTTATGCTCAAGGCGGAAGCGACATTTACATGCAGTCGATTGCGTCGCAGGCTTTCGGCGCGCCAGTGAGAAACTTTTTAAATATGCTTTGCTCACTGGCCGCATGCCTGGAGCAGCTTGCCTTGATGTCATAAATTGAAAACCCAGTTATCTTGCATCTAGGCTAGCGCTTTCCAGGCGATAACCTCTGCGTCCGTGAGGGCCGGCCCCCAGCCTGCGCGCAGTGACGCATCGTGTTGTGCATATTGCTCCAGCTCCGGCACGGCCACGCCATGTTGCCTGCAGATGCGCAAGACCGCTTCCAGCTGCCGCCTGCTTGCCGGCAGATCGTCGCCATACCAGGTCGATGCGCTCGTTTCCAGCACGTGTTGCACCAGCTGCGTCAAGGTATCGCGCAGATGCCCGGGGACGGCCTGGCATGCGTCGTCCGGCCATGGGTCGCCCATGCCCGTAATGGGCAGGCAGGCGAAGCCTTGCTGCCAGGCGGCAAAATCGCCGGCCCCGAGCTGCGCCACCTTCCAGACGTGATCGGTGAACGCGGACAGGGCCGGATGGCCGATACCATGGCGCCGGCAAAAGCGCTGCAAGCAGCTAGCGGCAATGCACTGGCGTGCAATCACGGAGAGGGCGTCTATCGGGAGGCTGGACATGGACGGGCAGTGCTTTCAAAAGGTTGGGAGTGTTGTTCGCGCAGGACAACCATAGCAAAATTGCGCGACATCCTCCAGTCTCTGCAATATAATGAGAATCATTATCATTCATATCGCCGGATCGCTCCTTGTCTGCCTTGCCTTTCCCCTCGAATGACGCCGCCCTGGCCGCCAGCCTGTTCACGGGCCACCAGGGCTGGCTGCTGCAGCGCCTGCTGTTGCGCTTGCGTAATCGGGCGGAAGCGGAGGATGTGGCGTCGGAAACCTTTGTGCGCGTGCTGCATGCGGGGCGCCTGGCCGCCATCCGCGAGCCGCGCGCCTACCTGACGACGGTGGCGAAAAGCATCTTGCTGCAGCAGTGGCGGCGGCGCGATATCGAGCAGGCGTATATCGAGACCCTGGCCCAGCTGCCGGACGCCGTGCAGCCGTCGCCGGAAGAGCGCGCCGTGCTGCTCGAAGCGCTGGAGCGCCTGTCGCGTGCGCTCGATACCCTGTCCGTCAAGGCGCGCCGCGCCTTTCTGATGAGCCAGCTCGACGGCCTCACGTATGCGCAGATCGCCGATGCACTGGGCGTGTCGGCCAGCATGGTGCGCCAGTACATGGCGCAAGGCTTGCGCTGCTGCCTGGCCGCCGCGGACGCGGCATGAGCGTTTCCGCATCGATGCCTGCCCCTTCCGTCCAGGATGCCGCCATCGGCTGGCTGGTCGAGCTCAGTTCGGGCGAGGCCGATGCGGGCCAGCACCAGGCGTTTGCGCGCTGGCTGGCGGCCGATGCGCGCCATGCGACCGCGTGGCGCACCCTGGGGCAAGCCGTGGAACGCAGCGTCGGCCCGCTGCAGGGCGCGGGCGGGGCGGGGACCGTCGGACAGACTTTGACCCGCGCCGCGCAGCACGACAGGCAGCGGCGCCAGCTGCTGCAGGGCGCCCTGTGCCTGGCGGGCGCGGCCTTCGGCGGCGCCTGGCTGCTGCGCGGCAGTCCTTTCTTGCCGGACTGGAGCGCCGACCTGCATACGGCCACGGCCACGCGGGGCCGCTTTGCGCTGGCCGACGGCAGCGTGCTGACCCTCGATGCCCGTTCCTCGGCCGACACGGATGTCGGCCATGGACACCGGCAAGCCACCTTGCGCCAGGGCCAGCTGCTGGCGCGCGTGGCGGCGGGCTCTTCCCCCTTCTTGTTGCGCAGCAAGCACGGCACGGTGGCGGTGCAGGGCGGTGCGCTGATGCTGCGGCGCGAAGAACGGGGCACCGTGGCGCTGGCCGTGCACGGCGACGTGGAAGTGCGTCCCGCCGGCAACGGCTTGGCGCGCGTGCTGCGCCAGGGCCAGGCGGCGCGTTTCGACGGGGAGCGCCTGCGCATGTTGCCGGAGCTGGCGGCAAGCCAGGCGACGGCGTGGGAGCAGGGCATGCTGGTGGCCGTCGACCAGCCGCTGGGCGATCTCGTGGCCGCCTTGCGGCCCTACCGCCACGGCTACCTCGACATCACGCCGGCCGCCGCCGCGCTGCGCGTGTCGGGCAATTACTCGCTCGACGACAGCGCTGCCACCCTGCTGGCGCTGGCGGAAACCCTGCCGGTCACCTTGCGGCAAGGTCCCGGCGGCTGGTGGTCCGGCATTGATCTGAAACACAGCTGATTTATTTTGCGTCGGCACTGTCACTTTTGGCGCGCCGCGGCTCATACCTGGTGTAGCACCACTTTTCCTTCACCACCAAGATAGAGTCCCAGCATGCCACCATTGTTGATGCGCCAGATTCCCCTGGCTGTACTGTTACTTTCCTGCGCCGCGCCCGCCGTCCTGGCGCAGACGCCCTCCGTGCAAACCGCGCCTGCCACCATGCGCTACGACGTGCCCGTTCAGCCGTTGAACGCGAGCCTGATTGCGATTGCCAGCCGTGGCGGCGTGCGCATTTCCATCGATGCGGAACTGGCGCGCGGCGTCAGCGCCGCCCCCGTGCAGGGCGATTTCACGGCGGAACAGGCGCTGCGCCGCGCCTTGCAGGGCACGCAGCTGGCCTTGCTGAAGACGGACAGCGGTGTCTATACCGTGCAACGCGCAGTGCAGGCGGCCGCCCAGCCCGAGGCCACCATGCCGGAAGTGCTGATCACCACCAATTACCTGGGCCAGGTGACGGAAGACACGGGGTCCTACACGACGGGCGCCGTCAGCACGGCCAACCGCCTGGTGCTGTCGCCGCGCGAAACGCCGCATGCGATCAGCGTCGTCACGCGCCAGCAGATGGACGATTTCGGCCTGGTGCAGCTGAGCGAAGTGCTGAACCATACGCCGGGCGTGTACGTGCAGCACATCGACAGCGAACGCACGATCTACTATGCGCGCGGCTTTTCGCTCGACAATTTCAGCTACGACGGCTTGCCGTGGACGCGCGACGCGTCCTTGAACCTGGGCGAATCGCTGGCCAATATGGACCTGTACGACCGGGTCGAAGTGCTCAAGGGCGCGAACGCGCTGATGAGCGGCGCCGGCACGCCGGGCGCCACCGTCAACCTGATCCGCAAGAAGCCCACGCGCGAACTGCGCGCGCTGGCTGACCTGTCGGCGGGATCGTGGAGCAATTACCGCGGCATGGTCGACGTGGGCGGCCCCTTGAACGACAGCGGCAGCGTGCGCGCGCGCGCCGTCGCTTCGTATCAGGACAAGCACTCGTTCGTCGACCGCTACCAGCGCCGTTCGGAACTCGCGTATGGCACCGTGGAAGCGGACCTGTCGCCGCGCACCCTGCTGACCGTGGGCGCCGATTACCAGCACACGGTGCCGCGCAACAGCGACTGGGGCGGCGCTCCCTTGTTCGACGCGGACGGCAAGCGCTTCACCATGCCCCGTTCGTTCAACGGCGCGCCCACCTGGAGCACGCAGCAGACGGAAGCCAAATCCGTCTTTGCCTCGCTCGAACACAGGCTCGACAACGGCTGGATGGCCAATCTGCGCCTGATCCACCAGGCCAATGCGCTGTACGCGCCCGTCGCCTACCTCGACAGCTTCCCGAAGGCGGATGGCAGCGGCACCGCCGTCACGGCGCGCCAGTACAACAGCGACGCCACCAGCAATGGCCTGGACGTGTACGCGAAGGGGCCGTTCACCTTGCTGGGCCGCACGCATGAACTGGTGGTGGGCGCGAACGCCTACCGCAAGCAGTCGGACGACGTCTTCAGCCCGTATTCCTTCATCAAGGTCGACAATATCTATACCTACCGGGGCGAGGTGCCGGAGCCAACGTGGGTGCTGGACACGGCGCGCGAAGTCATCCGCCAGAAGGCCGTGTATGCGACGGGCCGCTTTTCGCTGCCGCAGGGCGTGCACGTGATCCTCGGCGGGCGTTTGTCCTCGTACGAAAACCCCACGGCCGACATCGACGAAGCGTCGGTCTTCACGCCGTACGCGGGCCTGACCTGGGATTTCGCGCCCGACCTGACGGCGTTTGCCAGCTACAGCGACATCTTCAGCCCGCAAAACAGCCGCGACGTGAACAACCGGACGCTGGACCCCGTGCTGGGCAAGAATATCGAGGCGGGCGTGAAGGGCGTGTTCCTGAACGGCCGCCTGAATGCCAGCGCGGCCGCCTTCGAGGTGCGCCAGGATAACTACGCCGAATCGGTCGATGAGGTCAACAGGGTGACGGGCATGGATGCCTACCGCGCCATCGACGGCGTGCGCTCGCGCGGCGTGGAGCTGGAAGTGTCGGGCCAGCTGATGCCGGGCTGGCAGCTGCAGGCCGGCTACACGCACAAGGTGGCGCGCGACGCCGGCGGCAAGGTCAATACCCTGGCGCCGGAAGACCAGCTGAGCCTGTACAGCACCTGGCAGCCCATGCCGCGCCTGACGGTGGGCGGCGGCGCCCGCTGGCAATCGCGCACCTGGCAGCAAACCCGGGCCGTGCGCGGCGGCCTGACCACCGTGCACCAGGGTTCCTACGCCGTGTTCGACGCCATGGCGCGCTACCAGATTTCCGACCGCCTGGCCTTGTCCCTCAACTTCAACAACCTGACGGACCGCAGCTACTACGGCATCAGCACGGGCCGCCGCGTCAGCTACGGCGACCCGCGCAATGCGATGCTGAGTTTGAACTACCGCTACTGATTGACCTTGATGTCGTGCACACCGGGCACTGGTCGCCCGGTTTGCATGGCCGTCAGAAGCGGTACGTCAAGGTCCCCCGCACGCTGCGCGGCATGCCGTACGTGCCTTGCGCGTAGGTATTGATGTTGATGTACTTCTTGTCCAGCGCGTTTTCCACGTTCAGCTGGGCCGTCAGCTGGCGCGACAACTGGTACGTGGCCATCAGGCTCACCGTGCTGTAGGCCTCCTGCGTCACTCTTTCCTTGCCGTTCGGCCCCTCGTCGTCAAAGTAGAACTTGCTTTGCCAGTTGATGCCGCCGCCCACGGTGAGGTCGGGCTTTACCTTCCAGGTGGTGAACAGGCGCGCCGTCGAGCGGGGCGACAGGGTGTTGATGTCCTGCTGCTCGCGGTCTTTGGCGCGGAAGTGGCTGGCGCTGGCCGTCACGTTCCAGCCCGGCGCCAGGCGGCCCGACAGTTCCCCCTCGATGCCGCGGCTGGTGGCGCCGCGCGCCGCATAGTACGCTTGCGTGGTGGTGCCGGGAATGTTGTGGGCGCCGTCAGGCTGGGCCAGCTTATCCTGCTTGATCTCGAAGACGCCGACGGATGCGTTGGCCCGTCCTCCGGCCAATTCTCCCTTCAATCCCACCTCCAGGCTTTGCCCCGTCAGCGGGTCCAGCCAGGCGCCTGTGCGGTCCTGGTTTTCCTGCGGGCGGAAGATGTCCGTGTAGCTGGCATACGCCGAATACGTGTCGTTCAGATCGACCACCACGCCCGCATACGGCACGAACTTGCTCTTGGCAAAGGCGAAGCGGGCGCTGCCGTCAAAGCCGATGCGGTCCTTGTCCCAGCGGCTCAGGCGCCCGCCGAGTATCAATTTGGTGTTGTCGGCAACGTTCAGGCGCGCCGCGCCATAGGCGCCATATTGCTTGGTCGTGTATCGTTCCGACAGTACGGGCTCGCCCCAGGCCGGCTGCGGGTAGCTGCCATCCCAGGCCAGGAAGTTGCCGATCGGTTCAGGGTCGAGCGCTTCCTTGACCTTGAATTCGGCGTGCTGCACCGTGTAGTTGGCGCCCACGATGACTTCATGCTGGCGTCCGCCCAGGCTGAACGGCCCCGAGACTTTCACGTCCATGCTGCTCTGGTCGCGCGCGCCGATGTAGCGGTTCGGGTAGCCCAGCATGCCCAGGCCCGTGACCTTGTCGGGCCGTTCGGCCAGGAACACCAGCGGCGTGTCTTCCGTGTGCCGGCTGTACATGGCTTGCGCCTGCGCCTTCCAGCCCTGGCCCAGCGCGTGCTCGACGGTGGCGTGCACGTTCGTCTGCTGCGTGGCCCAGGCGGACCAGCGGGGCGCCGTGGTGACGGAACGGTCGAAATCGGTGCGCGTGCCGTCGCTGTACCACAGGGGGAAGCCGCCCCAGTTGCTGCCTTTCGGGTCGTTCTTCTGGTAGCTGGCGCCCAGCGTGGCCACGGTGCCGGGCGCCAGGTCTGCCTCGACGGTGGCGTAGACGAGCTGGCGCTGGTTCGAATAGCCATTGGTAAACGACTTGCGGTCTTGCCAGGCGCCCGCCACCCGGCCGCGCACGGAGCCGTCTTCGTTCAGCGGCGCGGCCAGGTCGACGGTGCCCCGGTAGTCGCTCCACGACCCCGCCGCCAGCGACAGCTGCCCCTCGAATTGCCTGGCGCTGGCCCGCTTGCGCACCAGGTTGATCGACGCGGACGGGTAGCCGGCACCCGTCAGCAAGCCCGTGGCGCCCCGCGTCACCTCCACCCTGTCGTAGATCAGCGAATCCATTTCCGATTCGCCGCCCGAATACTGCACCTTGTACGTGGTGGGCACGCCGTCGTACTGGAAATTGTCGACGTCGAAGCCGCGCGCGGAAAACGTGCTGCGTTCCGTGTCGAACTGGTTGACGGCGATGCCGGGCGTGTTGCGCAGCACGTCGCGCACCGTCAGCAAGTCCTGGTCGTCCATGCGCTGGCGCGTGATGACGCTGACCGATTGGGGCGTCTCGCGCAGGGACAGCACCAGGCCCGTGGCGCTGGCCGTGGCCGGCGTCGTGTACGAATGCGTGCCTTCCGTGCTGGTGCTGCGCTCGGCCGTGGCGCGCACGGCGATGCCGGGCAGGGTGGCGGCGTCGGCGGCCGACGGCTGCAGGCGTACGGCGTAGTTGCCGCCGCCCTGGTCGATGGCAATGAGGCCGCTGCCGTCGAGCAGGCGGGCAAAGCCCTCGGCCACCTGGTAATTGCCGTTCAAGCCGCGGCTGGTCAAGCCCGCGTACAGGCTGGCGGCGCCGGAAATGCTGACGCCCGCATCGGCTGCAAAGGCGGACAGGGCCGTGCCCAGGGGGCCGGGCGCCACCTGGTAATGGCGCGCGGGCGCTTCCTGGCGCTGCTGCGCGTGCGCGAGCGGCGCCAGGGCCAGGCTGCCCAGCAGGGCCAGGGTCATGCGGGTAGTGCGGTAATGCTTCATTGCTTGTTTCCCTTCGTTCATGTGTTGGTCCTGTGTGGATTGACGGGGCACATGCGCGAAAGGGACATTTTTTTAAAATTTTTTATGCTGGCTCGACGGAAATCCAGAACCGGCTGTGGCGCCGCACGCGGATGGGCAGCGAAGCCTGCAGCAATGACAGCAATTGATCCGTGTCATGCAGCCGGTACACGCCCGACACGCGCAGGCGCGCCACGGCCGGATCGCAGCGCACCACGCCGTGGCGGTAGCGGGCCAGCTGCGCCAGCACCTGGGCCAGCGGCGTGTCGTCCGCATACAGCAATCCCCTGGTCCAGGCGTCCGCATGGGGGGGCAGCGGCTGCGGCGCGCTGGCGGCCTTCCCGTCGAAGCTGGCTTGCCAGCCCGCTTGCAGAATGACGGGGCGCCCGCCGGCGGGCCGCACTTCCACGGCGCCTTGCGCCACGGCCACGTGGGTGCGCGCGTCCAGCAGGCTGTCTTCCTGGCGCACCGTGAAGCGCGTGCCGAGGGCGCGGATGCTGCCATTGCTGGTGCGCACGATGAAGGGACGCTGGCGCGCATCGGCGCTGGTGGCCACGTGCAGTTCTCCGCCGCGCAGGTACAACAGGCGCAGCGCGTCGCCGTAGGCGATATCGGCGGCGCTGGCCGTGTTCAGGCTGAGTTCGCTTCCATCGGCCAAGGCGAGGTGGCGGATTTCGCCCGTGGCCGTGCGCACGTCGGCCGACCATTGCTGCCATGGCGCCACGCGCAGCATGGCCCAGCCGGCGGGTCCGGCGACGATCAGCACGGCCAGGGTTTTCAGGGCGGCGCGGCGCTGTGCGCCGGCCGGGCGGTCCAGTACGGGCATGGACAAGGTCGCGGCCAGCGGCGCGGGCAGCATGCCGAAGGTGCGGCACACTTGCTCGGCCCGTTGCCAGGCCGCCTCATTGCGCGGATGGCGGGCGCGCCAGCGGGCCAGGCCCTGCCGCGCCTCGTCGTCCAGTTCGCCGCCTTGCATCCGCATCATCCAGTGCGCCGCTTCCTGCGCGGCGCGCGTATCGACCGTGGTGCTCATGCCAGCAGCAGGATGCATTGCGCCAGCGCCTGCACCATGTAGCGCTTGACGGTGCGCTCGCTTACTTTCAGGCGCGCGGCGATGTCCGCATACGCCATGCCTTCGAGCTGCGACAGCAAAAAGGCCGTGCGCACCTTCGCGCCCAGGCCGTCGAGCATAGCGTCGATACGGTGCAGGGTTTCCAGGATCAGCAGGCGCTCTTCGGCCGACGGCGTGACGGGCGCGGGCAGCTGCGCCAGGGTGGCCAGCCAGGCCTGTTCCAGCGACTGGCGGCGGTAATGGTCGATCAGCAGGCGCCGCGCCACGGTGGTCAGGTAGGCGCGCGGCTCGCGCAGGGTGAACGCGCGCTCGCCGGGCGTGGCCAGCAGCTTGACGAAGGTATCCTGCGCCAGGTCCGCCGCGTGGTCCGTGCACGACAGTTTGCCGCGCAGCCAGCGCAGCAGCCACGGATGGTGCTGGCCATACAGCTGGCTCAATGATGGGGGGCCTTGGGACTCGGCGGCAGGGGATACGGCATACGTCACGGCACACTCCAGGTTGGGCGCGGAAGTCCCCGTGCCGCTGGCGCAGGCGCGTGCAGGCTCTTCTTAAATGCGAATGGTTCTCATTTTACATCGACGTGCCTGAATGTCAATGGAGCGTGCTAACTGGCCTGGCGCCGCTGGGCATAGCTGCGGCAATGTTCCAGGTAGCCCGTTTCGTGGCTGGCGATCAGCTGCAGCACGCTGTTCCACAGCCACGGGGGAATCGGATTGCCATCGTGCCGGTCCGTCTGCAATTGCTTGATCCAGTGCATGCCCGTGGACCAGTCCATCTGCCGCGCATGCGCGCAGCCGACCACATACGCGAGGTAGCTGGCCGTGCTGGCCGCGTCTTCCACGCTCAGTTCGTCGATTTCCAGCTTCAGGTCTTGCGGCAGCAGTTCGCGAACGAAGATGCCGCGGCCCAGGAAGCGCTGCGGCATGGTGCGCTCGCCCAGCGCGGGCGACAGGTGGCGCGCGCCCGCCACCACGCGCTTGGCGTTGTCGCGCGGCATGCTGGCGTGCGCATAGCGCACGGAGGTCGCTTGCACGGCTTCCTTGATGTCGATCAGGCAGTATTCGCCGTCGCCCAGGCCCAGCAGCACGGCGTAGCGCAGCAGACCCAGCGAACTGCAGCCCTTGACCCAGTAGGCCGCGTCGATGACTTCCAGCTTCACTTTCTTGCCCCGCGATTTCAGGCGCGTCACCAGCGCGCGCAGGTCCGACGACGCGCACAGGGCGGCGATGGCTTTCTTTTCTTCCCTGGAAATGGGCCAGAAGTTGCGCCCCATGGGGATGATGGGCCGGGTTTCCAGGAAGCGTTCCTCGGCCAGTTCCTTCCACGAGCGCTGCACGGCGCCGCGCAAGGCCGTGCGCACGACGGCTGGGCGTGGCAGGGCCAGCTGCAATTCGCCGGGCAGGAAGGCAAAGGCATAGCCGTCGAGCATGTGCTGCAGCATGCTGGCCGTGACCACGCCCGGCAGCGAAGAGCCGCGCGCGGCCGTCGCCAGCGACAGGGCCAGGCGCACCAGGTCGTGCGCGGGATTGCCGATCACGCTCTGGTCGAAGTCGCGGATCTGCATTTCCACGCTGCCGTCGGCACCGGCCAGCGGTCCCAGGTTGCCCAGGTGGCAGTCGCCGCAGATCCAGATGGGCGGTCCTTCCGGCAAGCTGTGGCCCGGCTGCGCCTGCAGCCATTCGTAATACTGCGCCGTATTGCCGCGCACATAGGCATGGGGCGAACGGGCCATTTTTTCATCGCGGCGGTCCAGCAGCAGCTGGCGGCGTTGGTCGGGGGAGGGCAATCTGGGCAAGGTGCGTTCCTTTTGGTAAGTTTCCTCCATACTATGCCTGCGCGCCTTGTTGCGCCGTGAAATGCTTAACAGAGCGACAACCATGTCTGCCTTAAGCTGCAACTATCTTTTATTTTTGGAAATGAACATGGATTTGAGCCAGCACGCCGCCGTCGTCAATTGCGAAGCCTATCGCGATGGCAGGAAGATCGCCCACTTCGATATCGACAAGGTGGGCGACTTCCTCGACGACCCCGCCTGTTTCGTGTGGATCGGCCTGGCCGGTCCCGATACGGCCGCCATGCAGGCGCTGCAAGCGGCCTTCGGCTTGCACGAGCTGGCCGTCGAGGATGCGGAAGGGGCGCACGAGCGGCCCAAGCTGGAAGAATACGGCGACACCCTGTTCATGGTGCTGCACACGGCCAGCCTCGATGGCGACGCCATCGTGTACGGCGAAACCCACGTCTTCCTGGGCTGCCGCTTCATCATTACCGTGCGCCACGGTCCCTCGGCCGGCTATGCGAAGTTGCGCGAGCGTAAGGAGAGCGTGCCGGAAAAACTGGCCAGCGGACCCGGCTACGTGCTGTATTCCATCATCGACTTCATCGTCGACCAGTACCAGCCCTGCATCGACCACTTGCAGGCGAAGTTCCAGCAATATGAAACCCAGCTGTTCAAGCCCAGTCTGAGCGAAGACAAGCTGCAGGATTTCTACCAGCTCAAGACGGAGCTGCTGAAGCTGGACGCGGCCGTCAACCCGCTGCATGAAATCTGCACCCAGCTGATCCGCTTCCATGGCGATATCGTGCCCAAGGAAAACCGCATCTATTACCGCGACATCCTCGATCACGTGAAACGGGTCACGCACACGGCGGGGCAGATGCGCGAAATGGTCAATTCGGCCATGCAGGTGGCGCTGGGCCAGATCTCGATCCGCCAGAACGAAGTCGTCAAGCGCCTGGCCGGCTGGGGCGCCATCCTGGCCGTGCCCACCATGGTGTTCAGCCTGTACGGCATGAACTTCGAATTCATGCCGGAGCTGAAATGGCGCGGCAGTTATCCGGCCGTCATCGTCGGCATCTTTGTCGGCTGCTATCTGCTGCACCGCCGTTTGAAGAAGGATGGCTGGCTGTAGCGGCAAAGGCCGCCACCGTGCAAATATTGGAGAGTTTTGCCGCGCAATTAGCTGCTACGATGAAGCTGTCCTGGCGAAGGTGGCACATGGTCATGACCTCCTTGGCGTGGACGCCGCGTCCGGCTGCTGCGACTACCCCAGCGCGTGCAGCCCGGGCCGCATGACGCGTCCGACGCCACAAGGCTCCTGTTACCCAGGAGCCTTCTTTTTGCCTATGCCCCGGCCACCGCCGCAGCCGCTTCCAGGATCAGCGCCGTCACTTCCACGGGGCGCGAAGCCAGCGAAGCGTGGCTGGCGTTGAGCGTGATGACTTTCCGCGCCTGCAGGCGCGCCGCCATGCGCTCCTGGTTGACGGGGGAAATCATGCGGTCGGCGCTGGAAATCTGGTACCAGCTGGGCTTGTGGCGCCAGGCCGGGTCGCTGACGGTGTCGCCGAACGTGCTGGCCAGCGGGGCTTTCTGCACCACGCCCAGCACGGCGCCTTCTTCCGCATCGAGATCCTGGCAAAAGCTGTCGTGGTATTGCGCGGGCTTGACCCACAGATAGCCGTCGCTGTCGCCTTCCAGGCTGGCCGCGCCCAGGGGCGGGTGTTCCTGCGTGATGCTGCCTGCGCTCTCGCCCGCGTCGGGGGCGAAGGCGGCGATATACACGAGGCCCGCCACGTTCGGCGCATTGCCGGCCACGCTGATGACGGCGCCGCCGTAGGAGTGTCCTACCAGCAACACCGGGCCATCGACTTGCGCAACCATCTTGCGCGTGCGCTCGGCGTCGTCGGCCAGCGACGTCAGCGGCAGTTCGACGGCGCGGATGGCCGTGTGGCCCTGGCGCCGCAATTCGGCAATGACGCGGCTCCAGTGGGCGGCGCCGCCCCAGAAACCGTGGACGAGGACGATGGTGGCTTGCTGGCTCATGCGGATACTCCTTGTGGCGGTGGCGCTGATGGGAGATGGGCCGTGCGGCCTGTCAGCGGGCAGGCGCGCGGCGTGCAGCCCAGCCATTGTAGGCCATTGCCTCAGCCATGGGAGCCATCCTAGAAGACATATTTGAGCGTGGCCAAAATGTTGCGCGGCGCGCCGAACGTGATGTTGTTGAAGACATCGAGCTGGTTGGCGTAGTAGCGCTTGTCGAACAGATTGTTGACGTTGACCTGCAGCGACAACTGGCGGCTGATGTCGTAACGGGCCAGCAGGCTGGCGACGGCGTAGGCGTTCTGGCCCACCTGGACGGGCATGCCCGTGGCGGGATTGCTCACGCTGGTGTAGCTGCGGCCTTCCCAGTTCACGCCGCCGCCGATGGCCAGCTGCTGCCAGGCGCCCGGCAGCCGGTACTTGGTGTAGAGCTTGAACAGCTTGCGCGGGTGGGCCGTGTTGATGGCCTTGCCGCTGGCGTCTTCGGTGGAAAACTGCGTCCAGCTGATGCTGGCGTTCCAGCCGGGCGCCAGGTCACCGCTCGCTTCCATTTCATAGCCCCGGGTGGTGGCGCCATCGATGGTGATGTACGCCTGTTCGCGCGTATTCGGCACGAAGGTGGTGCCGTCGGCGATGGCGAAGTTGTCCTGCCTGGCGTGGAAGACGGCCAGCGCCGCGTTGACCTTGCCGTCCAGCAGCTCGCCCTTGATGCCCGCTTCGCCGCTCTTGCCTTTCAGGGGCGCCAGGTAGCCGCCGTGCCGGTCGCGGTAATCCTGCGGATCGAAGATGTCCGTGTAGCTGGCGTACAGCGAGGTTTGCGGCCCCAGGTCCCACACCAGTCCCGCATATGGCGTGACGACGCCGCGCTGGCGCTGGGTATAGGCGACATCGGTCCACAGCGACGGCTTGCCGTCGCGCTGCCAGTTGGTGAGGCGCGCGCCGGCGATCAGCTTGAGCATGGGCGTCAGTTGCAGGCGCGTGACGCCGTAGGCGCTGGTCTGCGTGGTGCGCGTGTCGCTGCCCAGTTGCTGCGGCGCCCACGCCGGTTCGGGGTAGGCGCCCGTCCAGGCGCGGAAGTCGCCGATGGGCGGCGTGAAGCTGGCGTCGCTGGACAGCCAGCGCATCGTGTGCTCGCCGTGCAGCAGGCCCACGGCCAGTTCGTGCTGGCGGCCCAGCAGGGTGAACGGTCCCACGGCCGTCAGGTTCACGTCCGTCTGGTGTTCGTCGACGCCGTAGCCGATCACCAGCGCTTCCAGGCCCAGTCCCGTATGGCGTTCCATGCTGCCGCTCATCCAGTTCAGGTACTGGTCGCCCGTGTTGCTGCGCCGCGTGGCCGAGGCTTGCCATTTCCAGCCGTTCGCCAGGCGCTGTTCCAGGGTGGCAAAGATGCTGCGCTGCTGCGTGTCCCAGCGGTTCCACTCGGCCGCCGTGGTGGCCGCGCGGTCCCAGTCGGGCTGCCCGCCATCGGCGTAGAACAGGGGCAGGCCCGACCACTGGTTGCCGCGGTGGCGGTCGCGCTGCTCGCTGGCGCCCACGCTCAGGCGCATCGCCGCGCCCAGGTCCGCATCGACCACCGCGTAGACGAGCGCCTTGCCGGCGCGTTCCAGGCGGATGAAGCTGTCGCGCTCCTCGGCGCTGACCACCACGCGCCCGCGCACGGACGCCGCCTCGTTGAGCGGCGCGCTCAGGTCGATCACGCCGTCGCGGCGCTGCCAGGAACCGAGGCCAAGGCTGGCCGAGCCCGTGAATGTCCTGCTGTCCGCATGCTTGCGTATCAGGTTGATCGAGGCCGAGGGACTGCCCGTGCCGTTCATCAGGCCCGTGGCGCCGCGCACGATTTCGACGCGGTCGTAGATGGCCGTGTCGGCCTTGGCTTCGCCCGCGTCGCTGCCGGCCATGGGGATGCCGTCGATCTGCAGCTTGTCGATCTTGAAGCCCCGCGACGAGAAATAGCTGCGCACGCTGTCGATTTCCTTGGCCGACACGCCGGGCGCGCTGTTGACCACATCGAACACGGAGCGCAGGGCCTGGTCGTCGAGGCGTTCGCGCGTGATCAGCGACACCGATTGCGGCGTGTCGCGCAGCGACAGGTTCAAGCCCGTGGCGGCCGTGCTGGCGCTGCTGGTATACGAGCCGCTGCCTTCCGTGCCCGTCTGCGTGCCGGCCGTGACGACGATAGGCGCCAGCGTTTGCGTAGCGTTGGCGGGTGCTTCGGCGCCGGTCTGGCCGTGGGCAGCGCCCGCACCGAGCAGGCCGGCGGCCAGCGCCAGGTGAAGGGCCAGGACGCCGTGCCGTGGCGGGAAGGGTGGCATGTTGCGGTGCGGATCAGTCATGATGGTGTATGTGTGCGCGGGTGGAAGCGTGCACGGCTGGCACGCCATTTAAATGAGAATAGAAATCATTCTCAATAATATGGCGCGGGCAGAATTTACGCAACAGCTGATGCTTTTCGCCTTGATGACCTGTCTACTTTTCCCAACGCATGGCTTCGATGGCATCGACCACGGTGCGCTCATGCTCGATGAAGAAATCGCTGTGAAAGCCGTTGCGGATGAGCAGGCGGGTACAGCCGGGCAGGGCGGCGGCCAGGCTGTCGCCATCGGCCAGGCGCAGCGGGCGGAAAATGTCGAAAAACGCCATGCCCTCGGCCAGGATCGCCGGATCGCTTTGCGGCGACAGCCATGGCAGCAGGTTGCGCAAGGTGCCGGGATCGACGGTGACGACCAGCGCCGGCGCGCGCACGCGGCGGTAGTCGGGCGAAAAATTGTGCGCGGCCATGTCCATGGCCCGGGCGATGGCGGGCGCCGTATTCGAGCGCACGGCGCCGCCGGGCAGCACTTCCAGGCTGTTGCGCCAGTTCGCCTCCAGCGCGGGCCACCATTGCTTGTTGACCCGTCTGGCATACGCGATCGAGGCGTCCATCGACGCCAGGTCGGCCGGGCCGGGCGGGGGCGCCTCGAAGGACAGGCGTTCCGCTTCCTCGCTGTAGCCGCCGCTGGCCAGGTAGTCGAAGGTCGTGTCCAGGTACACGAGCCCCCCCACGCGCTGCGGGTGGCTGCCGGCGAACAGGGTCAGCTCGTTGCCGGCGACGGAGTGGCCGCCCAGGATGATGCGCTGGACGTGCAGGGCATCGAGCACGGCCAGCAGGTCGGCCACCAGGGTGGCGGGCGCGTAGCTGATATCGCCGGCAGCATCGGCAGGCAGCGGCTTGCTGGAAGAACCGTAGCCGCGCCGCGTGATGGCCAGCACGCGGTGGCGGCGCGCCAGCGCGGGCGCCAGGCTGTCGAAGCCATAGGCGTTGCCGCCCAGGCCGGCCAGCAGCACAATCACGTCGGCATCGCCGCCGCTGCCCTGCGCCGCGGGCCAGTCGCGCACGTGCAGGCTGACGCCGGGGGCGA
>NZ_WFLI01000004.1 GCF_009208555.1 Janthinobacterium violaceinigrum
GGCCGAGCTGGCGCTGGGCCAGCCGTGGGCCAGGGTGGCCGCCTCGCTGCCCGACGCCGCCGCCCTGGCGGATTTTTCCGGCGAACTGGCGGCCGTGTGGGAAAGCGGCAAGGCGCGCAGCGCGCGCCTGTGGAAGCTGGACGCCGATGGCGCCGCGCCGCGCTGCATCTGTTCCACCGTGTTTCCTGTCATCCAGTCCGGCCGCGTGCGGCAAGTGGTCTGCATCGATGCCGACATCACGGCCAGCGGCCAGGAGGGGGCCGCGCAGGGCGCCTTGCTGTTGATGGGCGATAATTTCCGCCAGTTGTACGACAAGTCCGCCGACGCCATCGTGCTGCTGCGCGACGAGCATATCGCCGACGCCAACCCGGCCGCTATTGCCCTGTTTCAATGTGAAGACCGGCAACGCCTGCTGGGGCGCCGCCTCAGCGATTTTTCGCCCCTGCGCCAGCCCGACGGCGAATTGTCCTCGCTGCGCGGCACGCAGCTGGCGGCCCAGGCCCACGACCACGGCAACTGGCGCCACGACTGGCGCTATCAGACGTGCGCGGGCCAGCTGTTCTGGGGCGAAGTGCTGCTCACCTCCGTCACGCTCGACCACACCTATCTGTTTTACGCGGTGATCCGCGATATTTCCTCGCGCAAACTGGCCGAGCAAGCGCTGTACCTGTCGGCGCAGGTGGTCGAACATGCGCGCGAGGCCATCGTGGTGCTGGACCCGCAGCAACTGGTGGTCAGCATGAATCCCGCGTACAGCGAAATCAGCGGCTACAGCCCGGACGACATGCTGGGCAAGGCCTTCGTGCTGCACGGCGTGGAGCCCGATGCGCCGGCGTTTTTCGAGCACGTGTGGGACGAAGTCGATGCCAACGGCTATTGGCAAGGCGATATCGTGGGCCAGCGCAAGGCGGGCGGGCGCTATCCGGCCTGGCTGTCGCTGACGGCCATCCGCGACCCGCAGGGGCAATTGAGCAATTACCTGGCCATCCTCAGCGATATCAGCGAGCGCAAGAAAAACGAGGAGCACACGCGCCACCTGGCCGAGCACGATTTCCTCACCGACCTGCCGAACCGGGTGCTGCTGCTGGACCGCTTGTCGCTGGCGCTGGCCGCCGCGCGGCGCAAGCTGAGCATGCTGGCCATCCTGTACCTCGACCTCGACCATTTCAAGTACATCAATGACAGCATGGGCCACCACGTGGGCGACCTGCTGCTCAAGGAAGTGGCGCGGCGCCTCGTGCGCTGCGTGCGCGGCGTCGACACCGTCAGCCGGCATGGCGGCGACGAGTTCGTCATCATCCTGGCCGAGGTGGGCGGCATCGACCAGGTGGCGCATGTGGCGTCCAGCCTGCTGCATGCCGTGACGCAGGTGTACCAGCTGGGCGAATACGAATTGCATGTGTCCACCTCGATCGGCGTGGCCATCTTTCCCAGCGATGGCGACAGCATCGACACCCTCGTGCACAACGCCGACATCGCCATGTACCACGCCAAGGAAAGCGGACGCAATAATTTTCAGTTTTTCAATGCCGAGATGAATGCGCAGATCGTCGAGCGGGCCAGCTTCGAGCAGGGCTTGCGCGCGGCGCTGGGCCGCGATGAATTCGTGCTGGAATTCGAGCCCGCGCTCGACGTCGCCAGCGGGCAGATCGTGGGCGCCGAAGCGCTGTTGCGCTGGCGCCACCCGCAACTGGGCGTGCTGCCGCCCGAGCGCTTCATCGCCGTGGCCGAGGAGTGTGGCTTGATGGTGTCGATAGGCAACTGGGTGCTGCGCCACGCCTGCCTGCGCGCGCGTGCCTGGAACGATGCGGGCCAGGCCTGGCGCGTGTCCGTGAATCTGTCGCAGGCGCAATGCCTGCACAATAATTTATTGCACAGCGTGCAAGAAGCACTGGCCGTATCGGGGTTGCCCGCCGCCAGCCTGGAACTGGAAGTGACGGAGTCCCTGCTGATGAAGGGCGGCGCGCGCCTGGCCGGCGTGCTGGCGCAGCTGCGCGCGCTGGGCGCCAGGCTGGCCATCGACGACTTCGGCACCGGCTATTCGCGCCTGGCCAATCTGCGTCATTACCCGGTGGATACACTCAAGATCGATCCTTCATTCCTGCCCGCGGCGGCCGAGGGCGGGGCAGGCGAGTCCGACGCGGCGGTCGCCGCCACCATCATCGCCATGGGGCGCGAGCTGCAACTGCTGGTGATTGCCGAAGGGGTGGAAACGGCGCAGCAGCTGGCCTATCTGCGGGCGCAGGGTTGCCAGCAATACCAGGGACGCTATGCCAGCGCGCAAGTCGAGGGCAGCGCGCTGGCGATGCTGTTGCAATAGCGATTACATCAATCGATATTGCCCAGCAACTTGATGCGCGCCAGCACCTGGCCATGGTCGGACGCATGCGGCAGGCCCAGCAGCAAATGGTCGTTCAGGCAATGGACTTCCTGCACCACGCCGATGGCGCGCGGCGAGGCGGGGTGGAAATGCTCGGATACGAGGATGTGGTCGATCGTCATGTAGTTGCTGTCGTGGATATTCGTGTAGCCCCCGTGGCGCGCCGCATCCTGGCGCAGCTGGATGGCGTTGGCGTCGTACAGGCGCTCGCGCATTTCCATGCCCGGCTCGCATGGCGCGCCCGCCCCCATGACGATGGACGTGGTGACGGCATTGGCGATGTCGTTGAAATCGCCCAGCACGATGCGGGGACGGCCGCTGCGGCCCAATTCGCTTGCCAGCACGCGCAGGGCCACGGCTTCCGCGCCGCGCCGCTGCAGCGAACGCAGGTTGGCCAGCGCATAGGCGGCCGCATCGCTGCCGTCGCCATGGCGGTAGTCGGGCCGGCGCGATTTCAGGTGCACCACCACCACGTCCGTGAGTTGTCCTCCAGGCAAGAGCACCTGTACGTACAGGGGCGCGCGGGCGAAGCGGCAGGCTTGTTCATCGGCAGTATGCTGGTCGGCGGCCACGCTCACGCCGGCTGGAAAATTCGCCCAGGCAACGCCGGCGCCGGCCAGCGGCAGCCGCGACACGAGCGCCACCGTGGGCAGCATGCGTCCGGCCGCATCGCTTGCATCGTAGCTGGCCAGGGTGGCTTCGCGGTAATGGCGCGTGCGCGACAGCACGTCGCGCAGGGCTGCCTGCGAGAAAATCTCCTGGAAACCGATCACATCGGCGTCGAGCAGGTCGATCTGCCGCGCCGTCCACTCCGCCTTGGCCTCGTATTGCGCGGGGCTCAGCGGTTCCAGGTTGTCATACAGTTTTTCCCCGGCCGGGGCCAGGTTGCAGACATTGAATGTGGCAAAGCGGATTTCTTGCTGCATAATTAGCACTCCTCACTGAACGATCAGCGTATCACGCATGGCTAAAAAAGAGCATATTTCCGAAACCCAGGCGACGCAGTTGCTGCGCAAGCATCAAGTTTCCTTTGAAGAACACCCATATCCGTACGAGGAGCATGGCGGCACCAGCGTCTCGGCGCGCGAATTGAACGTGCCCGAACATTCTGTGGTCAAGACCCTGGTGATGCAGGACGAGGCGGCCAAGCCGATGATCGTGCTCATGCATGGCGATTGCAAGGTGTCGACCAAGAACCTGGCGCGCTCGATCGGCTGTAAGTCCGTCGAGCCGTGCAAGCCCGAGGTGGCGCAGCGCCATTCCGGCTACCTGATCGGCGGCACCTCGCCCTTCGGCACGAAGAAGGCCATGCCCGTGTACGTGGAAGCGTCGATTCTGGAATTGCCACGTATCTATATCAATGGCGGACGGCGCGGTTTTCTCGTCTCGCTGGCGCCGCAGGTGCTTGTCGAATTGTTGCACGCCAAGCCGGTGCAGTGCGCCTTGCAGGATTAAGAGAGCAAGAAAGCCGGGTCCGCCCTGTCCGTGGGCCGGGCGCTGGTGTATATTCTGCTGCGCCAGCCTCGATGCTGGTGCAATAAACACAATAAAGGGAAGAAATGAATCCAGTAATTACAACCGTGGCAATGACAGTGGCCGCTTACTTGCTCGGCTCGATATCGTTTGCCGTGGTGATGAGCAAGGTCTACGGCATTGCCGATCCGCGCACCTATGGCTCGAAAAATCCGGGCGCCACCAACGTGCTGCGCAGCGGTAACAAGGGCGCCGCCATCATGACCCTGCTGGGCGACGGCGCCAAGGGCTGGCTGGCCGTGTTCCTGGCCGACCATTTTGCCGCGGTGCTGGGCGTGGGCGACACGGCCGTGGCCCTGGTCGCCATCGCCGTCTTCCTCGGCCATTTGTGGCCCGTGTTCTTCCGCTTCGTGGGCGGCAAGGGCGTGGCCACGGCCCTCGGGGTGTTGCTCGGTATCAATCCATGGCTGGGCCTGGCGACCCTGGCGACCTGGCTGATCATCGCCTATGCGTTCCGCTATTCCTCGCTGGCAGCGCTGGTGGCGGCCCTGTTCGCGCCGTTCTACTATGGCTTGCTGTTCGGCGTCGATCCCATCCTGCTGGCCGTGATCGTCATGAGCGTGCTGCTGGCCTACCGCCACAGCCAGAATATCGCCAACCTGCTCTCTGGCAAGGAAAGCAAGATCGGCGGCAAGAAGGATGGGGCCAAGGCGCCCGTCAAGAAGAAGTAAGCGCTTGATTTCCGGCGGCCCGCACGCATATGCTGTGCTTGCGGCGCCGCGCGGTGCGGCCGCCACCGACTCGCGCAAAGGCTGCCCACCATGAGTTCCACTCCCGCCACACCCACCCCCATCCGTATCGATTTCGTTTCCGACGTTTCCTGCCCCTGGTGCGTGATCGGCCTCAAGTCGCTGGAGCAGGCGCTGGACAAGCTGCAAGACACCGTCCAGGCCGACATCCACTTCCAGCCCTTCGAACTGAATGCGAACATGCCGGCCGAAGGCGAGGACATCGGCGAACACATCGCCCGCAAATACGGTTCCACCGAAGAACAGATGGCGCAGTCGCGCGAAGCGATCCGCGCGCGCGGCGAAGGCCTGGGCTTTACCTTTGCCATGGACAAGCGGGGCCGCATCTACAACACGTTTGACGCGCACCGTCTGCTGCACTGGGCCGGGCTGGAAGGGCGCCAGAAAGCACTCAAGATGGCCCTGTTCGATGCGTATTTCACGCAGGGCCAGGATCCATCCTCGCACGAGGTGCTGCTGGCTGCGGCCGGCAAGGTGGGGCTCGATGGCGCGAAGGCGGCCGCGGTGCTGGCGTCCGGCGCCTACGCGGACGAAGTGCGCGCGCAGGAACAGTTCTACCAGCAGAACGGCATCAACTCGGTGCCCGCCGTCATCATCAACGAGCGCCACCTGATTTCCGGCGGCCAGCCGCCCGAAGTGTTTGAGCAAGCCTTGCGCCAGATCATCAGCGGCGCTTGAACGGGGCGCCAATGGCGCGCGCCATGGCAGACTTTTTGCGCTACACTCGGCGCAGAAGGAGGATAGTCAAATGCCAACAGCCAGCTGGAATGGCGCCGTCATTGCGCAAGCCACCGATGCGCAGGTGCAAGTCGTTGAAAACAATGTGTATTTTCCTTTGGCGGCCGTGACGCAGGACTACCTGCGTCCCAGCAGCCATACCACCGTCTGCCCCTGGAAGGGCACGGCCAGCTATTACGACGTCGTCGTCGATGGCCAGACGAATGCCAACGCGGCCTGGTATTACCCCCACCCCAAGGATGCCGCCAAGCAAATTGCCGGCCATGTCGCCTTCTGGCGCGGCGTGAGCGTCGAGCGCTGACGCTTTCTTTCCCTATTTAAAAACTAAAAATCAACAGAAAGCAGACGATGGATTTACGCCTCGCCGTGTACCAGCTCGCCTCGGACAATGCGCTCGATGCCCAACAAACCCGGCAGTTGCAGGAAGTGGCCGGCTTCCAGCGCGAACCTGCCCGCCTGGCCTACTGGCTGCCCCGCGGCGTGGCCGTGCTGGGCGCCGCGCTGCTGGGCATGGGCTTGATTTGCTGGGTCGCCGCCAACTGGGAAGAGCTGGGCCGCATGGGCCGCTTTGCCCTGCTGCAAGGCGTGTTTGCCGCCGTCTGCGTGGGCGCGTTCGCCGTGCCCAAGGCGCGCGTGCCCTTGCTGCTGCTGGCCTTGCTGGCCATCGGCGGCCTGTTCGCG
Source organism: Janthinobacterium violaceinigrum (assembly GCF_009208555.1). Lineage (GTDB taxonomy): Bacteria > Pseudomonadota > Gammaproteobacteria > Burkholderiales > Burkholderiaceae_D > Janthinobacterium > Janthinobacterium violaceinigrum. Next base: position 6,082 of record NZ_WFLI01000004.1, read on the forward strand.
TATTTCGGCCAGACGTACCAGACGGGCGCCGACCCGTGGCAGTTGTTCGCCCTGTGGGCCGTGCTGGCGCTGCCCCTGTGCCTGGCAGCGCGCAGCGACGTGCTGTGGACGCCGTGGATGCTGGTGCTGGCCACGGCCGCCGCCCTGTGGATGCAGGCGCAGGCGCGCCACAGCTGGCGCATCGAGTCGGAAGACATCGGCATTTTCGTCAGCGGCTGGCTGGTCGTGCTGGCTGGCTGTGCCTTCGTCTCGCCCCTGCTGGCGCGCTGGACGGGCGCGGGCAACTGGGCCTTGCGCCTGGGCCTGGTGCTGGCCACCATTCTCATCACGGGCACGGCCGTCAGCGCCCTGTTCGGCAGCCATATCGCATCGCCGTACTGGGCCGGGCTGGGCTTGCTGGCCGTCGCCAGCGTGCTGCTGGCCAAACGCCAGTTCTTTGACGTGTTCGGCCTGAGCGCCGTCGCGCTGGGCCTCAACACCCTGCTGGTGGGAGGGCTGACGCACGTGCTGTTCAATGGCGGCGGCAATGGCGATGGCGTGGGCAGGCTGTTGATGCTGGGCTTGTTTGCGGCCGTGCTGCTGGCGCTGACCGTGCAAGGCATCCTGTGGCGCTCGCGCAAGGAGGCCGCATGAACAGCGTGAACCGCGCCGATGCGCTCGCTACCCTGATCGACGACGCCACGCGCGCCGGCCTGCTGCCGCCCGGCGCCGCCCGGCCCGTGCAGGATGTGCGGCCCTGGCCGCTGGTGCTGATGACGGCGTTTGGCGCCTGGCTGGCGGCCATTCCCCTGGTCGTGGCGCTGGGCGTGGGCCTGGAAAGCGTGGTGCGCCACGGTCCCGGCGCGTATGTGGTGGCGGCCATCGTGCTGGTGGCGGCCGTGCTGGTGATCCGCATGCGCGGCGTGGCCCTGTTCGTCGAGCAGCTGGCCGTGCCCTGTTTGCTGGTGGGGGGCGGCTTGCTTGGCTATGCCCTGTTCCGCGACTATGCCACGCAGACGGCCTCGCTGCTGATGTGCCTGGCGTGCCTGGTGGTGGCCGCCTCCCTGCCGCGCGACTGGCTGCGCGTGCTGCTGGGGCTGGTCGCCTGCGGCTTGCTGGGACTGGGCATCGTCGATAGCACGCGCGACTGGATTTTCGAGAACGACCCCACGCAACTGTATCTGGCCTGGATGCTGGCCCTGGCCTTCTGGCTGGGCGCCCACTGGCTGCAAAAGCAGGCGTTCAACGATGGCCGCGGCGCGCCCATCGCCGCCTTCCTGGAATCGCTGTCGACGGGCTGGGTAGTGGCAATCTTGCTGGGGCTGGTCTTCTGGTCCGGCATGACTTTCATGCTGGGCGGTGTCGTGGGCGGCGGCATAACCGGCGAGCTGGCGCGCGAAGCGACCCGGCACCAGGGCGGCGCCTGGTATGCGCAGGCGCTGAACGGGGTGTCGCTCGTGCTGGCCACGGCGGCCGCCGCCTGGACGGGGTGGCGCTGGCCGGCGCTGCGCCAGTTGCCCGCCATCGGCGTGGCGCTGGTGCTGATCGTGCTGGCGTGGTTCATGCCGGCGCTGGGGCCCGTGCTGCTGATCCTCGCGTATTGCCTGACGAGCGGGCGCTCGCGCGTGGCCGTGGCGGCCGCGCTGGCGGCGGCGTGGATACTCGGCAGCTTTTATTATCAGCTGGCCTGGCCGCTGGCCAGCAAGGCGGCGCTGCTGGCCATGGCCGGTGCGCTGCTGTGCGTGCTGTCGTGGCTGGCCACGCGGGGCAAGGTATTGCACCTGGTGGAAAGCAAGCCGGCCGCCGCGCTGGCCGAAAGCCGCGCCGTGCGCGTGGGCGTGCTGGGCGGCTTGCTGCTGGTGTTGCTGGTCGCCAATGGCGGCATCTGGCAAAAAGAGCAGCTGATTGCCAAGGGGGAATCCATCTTCGTGGCGCTGGAACCCGTCGATCCCCGCTCGCTGATGCAGGGCGACTACATGCGCCTCAATTTCGTCAACCTGGGTGTCCTGTCTACTCTGGCCAGCGTGGAGCAGGCGCCTGGCCGGCCCCTCGTGGTGGCCATGCGCGATGCGCGCGGCGTGGCGGAACTGCTGCGCCCGTACACCAAAGAGGCGCTGGCGCCCGGCGAATTCCTGCTCGAACTGACGCCGAAAGATGGGCGCTGGGTGCTGGTCAGCGACGCCTGGTTCTTCAAGGAAGGCGAGGCGGCGCGCTGGGAAAAGGCCCGCTATGGCGAGTTCCGCGTCCTGCCCGATGGCCGTGCCTTGCTGGTGGGCATGCGCGGCGAGCAGCTGGAGAAACTGTAACTGCGGTAGCGCACGAGCACGCGGGGGCGGCCATCCTGTAAAATTGCCCGATGGATAATATTACGCATTCGGTCATCGGCCTCGGGGTCGGCGAACTGGTACACCGCAGCCTGCCGCCCGAGCCGCAGGTCCCCGCCCAGCGCACCCGGCGCGCGCTGTTTCTCTTTACGGCCTGGTTTGCCAGCAATGCGCCCGACCTGGACCTGGTGCTGACCAAGCTGCTGCCGCGTCCGTTCGGCTACATGCTGCACCACCGCGGGCATACGCATACCTTGCTGCTGGCCTTGCCGCAGGCGCTGTTGCTGCTGGCCCTGCTATGGCTGCTGTGGCCCGGCGCGCGCCGGTTGCTGAAGGACAGCGTGCCCGCCCGCATCGGCCTGGCAGCCTGTCTGCTGCTGGGATTCTGCTTGCACATGGGCATGGATTTCCTCAATTCCTATGGCTTGCACCCGTTCTATCCGTTTGACAGCCGCTGGCTGTATGGCGACATGGTCTTCATTGTCGAGCCCATGTTCTGGGTGTTGCTGGGTGTGCCCGTGATCATGTCCTTGCGCTACGGCATCGTCAAAAGCGTGCTGCTGGCGGGATTGGCGGCGGCCCTGTGTTTCTTTACCTATCAAACCTATCTGGCGCCCGCTTCGCTGGTCATCCTGCTGGGGCTGGGCGCGATCCTGGCCGTGCTGCAGGGACGGGCCGGCGAGCGGGGGCGGGGACCGCTGCTGCTGGCCTTCGCGCTGGCCGCCACGTTTATCGGCACGCAGGGCGTGGCCTCGGCCCTCGGCCGTGCCCGCATCGAGGCGGCCGTGCAGCGCCTCGATCCCGGCACGCGCGTGTGGGACGTGGCGATGACGGCCTTCCCCAGCAACCCCTTGTGCTGGATCTATGTCTCGCTCGACAGCAAGACGGACGTGTACACCCTGCGGCGCGGCACCTTGAGCCTGCTGCCGGATGCGCTGGCGCCCGCCGCTTGCCCGGCGGGGCTGGCGGAAACGGGCAAGCGGGAACAGCAGCTGGCGCCCGGCATCGCCGTGTCGGCCCAGGCGGCGGGCAGCCTGGCCGCCTTGCGCGCGCTGCAGGAAGACAATTGCTATGCCGACGCCTGGTTCCGCTTTGCCCGCATGCCCAGGTTGAATGCGGACAAGCTGACGGACGTGCGTTTCAATCCCGGCATGCTGCCCAATTTTACGACCGTCGAACTGCAGCAGTTCCGCAACCGGCCGTGTCCCGCCTACGTGCCGGGCTGGGACCGCCCCCGCGCGGACATGCTGGCACCGCCGCAAGGGGCGCGCCCGTAGCGAATTTATTGCCTTGTGGCAAAATATCGTGTGTGCACTTACTTCGCCATGGCCGCGCAGGCGACACGACCAATTCAGCATGAATGATATTTAGTTAGGATTATTTTGGAAGAGCAACACGCCTTACCGTATTTGCGGGAAACCCTGCTGTTTCTTGCCCTGGCCGGGATTTTTATTCCCTTATTGCAACGCCTGAAAGTCAACCAGGTCCTCGGTTTCCTGGCCGTGGGCGCCCTGTTCGGCCCGTTCGGTTTCGGCCTGTGGGCCGGCGACTACACGTGGCTCACGTATTTTTCGTTCGTGCGTGCCGAGCAGGTCAGCGGCCTGGCCGAGCTGGGCGTGATGTTTTTGATGTTCATGATCGGCCTGGAACTGTCGACGGAACGGCTGTGGGCGCTGCGGCGCTGGGTATTCGGCGCGGGCGTGGGGCAGGTGGCCGTCAGCGCTTGCCTGATCGGCGGCGTCGCGTATTACTTCGGCTTGTCGCTGGAAGCGTCCATCGTGCTGGGCCTGGTGTTGTCGCTGTCGTCCACAGCCGTCGTGATGCAGTTGCTCACGGACCAGCGCTCACTGCAGACGCCGGCCGGCCAGGCGGGCTTTTCCATTTTGATGTTCCAGGACCTGATGGTGGTGCCGCTGTTCATCCTGATCGATGTGTTCGCCAGCGGGCGCAGCGACGACCTCGCGTATCTGCTCAGCTTTGCCGCCGTGAAATCGGCGGGCGCCATCCTGCTGATCTATCTGCTGGGACGCCGGGTTATCCGCCCCCTGTTCCAGTTTTTCGTCAAGAAACGCCAGCCCGACGTGTTCATGGCCTTGACCCTGCTCAGCACCCTGGGCATCGCGGGCTTGACGTACCTGGCGGGCCTGTCGATGGCGCTGGGCGCCTTGCTGGCCGGCCTGCTGCTGGCGGAAACGGAATTCCGCCATGAAGTGGAAGTGACGATCGAGCCCTTCAAGGGCTTGCTGATGGGCCTGTTCTTCATGTCCGTGGGCATGCAGATCGACGTGCGCGAAATCCTCAAGTCGCCGATCCTGATTCCTTTGGCCGTGCTGAGCCTGTTTGCGGTGAAAACCCTGGTCATCGGCGTGATTTTCCGCCTGGGCGGCTTTCACTGGGGGCGCGCCGTGGAAACGGGCGTGCTGCTGGGGCAGGGCGGCGAATTCGCCTTCATCGTCGTCGCCTATGCGCTGGGCACAAAACTGATCGGCCCGCAGGTGGCGCAGTTCGTCATGCTGGTGGTGGGCCTGAGCCTGTTTGCCACGCCGGCGCTGGCCAAGGCGGCGCGCGCTTTCGGCAACTGGTGGGAACAGCGCCACCACCATCAGCTGGCCGACCTGGCGCACGGCGCGCTGCCGCCGCAGGGCAGCACCGTCATCATCGCCGGTTTCGGCCGGGTGGGGCAGCTGCTGGCCAAGGTGCTGACGGAACAGGATATCGCGTATGTGGCGATTGAAAATGATGCGCGCCTGGTGACGACCCTGCATCCGCGCGGCTTCCCCGTGTATTTCGGCGATGCCTCGCGCGCGGAACTGCTGCAAAAGGTCAATGCGGACCGGGCTGCCGCCGTGGTGCTGACGATGGACCATGCGGCGTCCGTGCTGCATGCCGTGAAATCGATCCGCCGCGAGTATCCGCAGCTGCCCGTGTATGCGCGGGCCCGCGACGAGGCCCATGCGGTGGCCCTGATACAGGCGGGCGCCACCCTGGTCGTGCCCGAGGCGCTGGAGTCGGCGCTGCAGCTGACGGCCACCGTGCTGCACACCGTGGGTTTGAGCGAAGCGCGCACGACGGACATCGTGCAGGCCGAGCGCGACCGGCGCAATGCCGTGCTGCTGGCGAAAAAGCTGTCGTAGCGAAAACTGTAGCGCAACCGTGCGTGTCGCCGTGCTTTGTAAATTATCTATACAATAATAGTATATGAGCACATTACCCACATGAAAGCCGCGACGAAGAGCGGAGCGGCGCCCCTGACGCCGCAGCAGCTGGCGGCGCAGGAAACGCAGCAGAAATTTGGCAAGCCCGAACGGGGCTGGCGCGAGCAGGTGTACACCGTCATTTTCGAGGCGGAAACGCGCACGGGCCGCGCCTTCGATCTGGCGCTGATCGCCGCCATCCTGGTCAGCGTGACGGTGGTCGTGCTCAGCAGTGTCGCTTCCGTGGCCGAGCGCTACGGCGCCTGGCTGACGGCGCTGGAATGGTTTTTCACCATTTTATTTACCATCGAGTATTTCGCCCGCCTGTCCTGCCTGCAGCATCCGGTGCGTTACGCCAAGAGTTTTTTCGGCATTATCGATTTGCTGGCCATCGTGCCCACCTACATCGGCTTGCTGCTGCCAGGCGCCCACGTGCTGATCGACGTGCGTATTCTGCGTTTGCTGCGCATGTTCCGTATCCTCAAGCTCACGTCCTATGTGCATGAATACACGGTGCTGGGACGGGCTTTGCTGGCCAGCCGGCGCAAGATTCTCATTTTCTTGTCTTTCGTCATGATGGTGGTCTTTCTGTTGGGTACTGTGATGTATGTCGTGGAAGGGCCGGAAAATGGCTACAGCAGCATCCCCACGTCGATATACTGGGCCATCAGCACCATGACCACCGTGGGTTTCGGCGATATCACGCCGCGCACGGACATCGGGCGTACCATCGCTTCCCTGATGATGCTGCTGGGCTGGGGCATCCTGGCAGTGCCTACCGGCATTATCAGCGCGGAAATGACGGTACAGCGCAGTTCCAAGCTGGTCACCACGCGCACCTGCCCCACGTGCCTGAAAGAAGGGCTCGATGACGATGCCAATTTCTGCAAGAACTGCGGCGTCGATTTGCCGCCGCTGGCACGCGATTAGCGCATAGACCCTACATCAACCGTATTTACTTTACTTTTTTAAGGCTGACATGATTCCAGTTCGCCTGATCGCGACGGGCAAAGCCGTGCCGTCGCACAGCGTTACCTCCGAGAGCCTGGACCTGACATTGGGCCACCCGGCCGGCTATACCTTGCGCAAGAGCGGCGTGCTGTCGCGCTTTGTCGCCGCGCCCGACGAGTCGCAGAGCCAGCTGGGCGCCGCCGCCCTGCTCGACGCGCTGAAGAATGCCAGCCTGCGTCCGGCCGACATCGACTTGCTGATCTGCGCCTGCGGCGTGCCCGAGCAAGCGTTGCCGAACACGGCCTGCTTCGTGGCCGAACACGCCGGCTTGCCGCCAGGCACGCAAAGCTTCGACGTCAACGCCAGCTGCCTCAGTTTCATGGCCGCCTTCCGCGTGGCCGCGTCCATGCTGGCGGGCGGCGCCTACCGGCGCATCGCCATCGTCTCGTCCGACCTCGCTTCGCGCGGGGTCGACTGGAGCGAGCCGGAAGCGTCGATGATCTTTGGCGACGGCGCCGCCGCCGTCATCGTCGAGCGGGGCGACGGCAGCGCCGGCATTCGCGCCTACAAGATGGGCACGTATCCGGAAGGGCGGCGTTACTGCGAAATCCGCGGCGGCGGCACCGAGCGCAACCCGCGCAACGGCTGCGAACCGGGCGACTACCTGTTCCGCATGGATGGCAAGGCCGTGTTCCGCCTGGCCGTCAAGGTGATGCCGGATTTCCTCGCGGAATTAATGCAGGAATCGGGCGCGGGCCTGGAAAAAGTCGACGTGGTCGTGCCGCACCAGGCCAGCCCGCTGGGCCTCGCGCATGCGGCGCGCATCCTCGACGTCCCCGATGCTAAAATCATCAAGATCTTTGAAACGCACGGCAACCAGGTGGCTGCCTCCTTGCCCACCGCCCTGCATGAGGCGGTGATGACGGGGCGGGCCGTGGCGGGCCAGCGTTTGCTGATGATGGGCACGGCCGCAGGCCTGACCATCGGCGGCATGATCGTCGATTTATGAGGGCAGTGCGATGAGGCGGATACTGGTCACGGGAGCGACGGGGGGCTTGGGGCGCAATGCCGTGCGCACCCTGCTGGCGCAGGGCGTGGAAGTGCGCGCCACGGGCCGCAACGCCGCCGTGGGCCGTGAACTGGAACGCATGGGCGCGCAATTCGTCGCGCTCGACCTGGCGCAAGCGTCGCCGCGCCAGGTCGACGAGCTGGTGCGCGGCATGGACACCGTCTGGCACTGCGCCGCGCTGTCCTCGCCGTGGGGCCCCGAGCGCGACTTCATCGCCGCCAACGTCACGGCCACGGGCCAGCTGCTGCGCGCGGCCGCCAGCCAGCATGTGGCGCGCTTCGTGCACATCTCCACGCCGGCCATGTATTTCGATTACCGCAACCGCTACGAAGTGCCGGAAACCTTCCGTCCCGACGCTTTCGTCAACGCGTATGCGCGCTCCAAGGCGATGGCGGAAAAGCTGGTGCAGGAGGCGGTGGACCGCCATCGCGGCATGACCTGCGTGATTCTGCGTCCGCGCGCCATCTTCGGCCCGCACGACCAGGTCCTGATCCCGCGCCTGGCGCGCGTGCTGCAGGAGCGCGGCGGCAAGCTGCCCCTGCCCAGGGGCGGCGCGGTCACCATCGACGTCACCTATGTCGACAATGTCGTGCATGCGATGTGGCTGGCCACCGTGCACAAGACCATCGCTTCAGGCGCCGCCTTCAACATCACGAACGGCGAACCGGCGCGTCTGTGCGACATCTTGCGCGCGCTGTTTTGCGAGCATCTGCAGCAGCCGTTCGAGATCGTCAGCGTGCCTTACCGCGTGCTGGCGCTGGCTGCCCGCCTGATGCAGTTCGCCTCGCGCTTCACGCGGCGCGAGCCGTCGCTCACGCCCTACAGCATCGGCGCGCTCAGTTTCGACATGACGCTCGATAACGCCAAGGCGCGCAAGGTGCTGGGCTACCGTCCCATCGTCAGCCTGCAGGAAGGCATTGCGCTGACGGCGCAGTGGATGCGCCAGGAGGCGGCGGCGCACAAGGTGGGCAAGGAGCGCAATGGCTAGCATTACCGCGTTTCGCGTCGGCCACTGCACCCACCCGTCCTGCATGGTCTTGAAAGGCAGCGGGCTGGCCAGCCGCTGCTTCCCGTCGCGCGCTTACCTGATCGAAACGCGCGCGGGCCTGTACCTGTGGGACACGGGTTACGCCGAGCACTTCCGCGCCGCCACGTCGAAAGGCGTGTACCGCATGTATGCGTGGGTGACGCCGATTTCCTTCGACGAGAACGAGTCTTTGCAGGGCCAGCTGCGCGCGCATGGCGTGGCGCCCGGCGACATCCACACCTTGCTGCTGTCGCACTTCCACGCCGACCATATCGCCGGCCTGCGCGACTTCCCCGGCGCGCGGCTGATGGCTTCCCAAACGGGCTGGGACGCCGTGCGCAGCCTGTCCGGCGTGGCTGCCGTGCGCCAGGCCTTCGTGCCCGAGCTGCTGCCCAACGACATCGCCGACCGCCTGGCTTTCGTGGAAAGCGTGCCCGAGACGGCCTTGCCGGCCGCCCTGCTGCCATTCACGCACGGGCGCGACGTCAGCGGCACGGGTGAGATTTACATCGTCGACCTGCCCGGCCACGCCATCGGCCATCTGGGCGCCTTCGTGCTGCAGGAGAGCGGCTGGACCTTGCTGGCGTCGGACGCGGCCTGGGTGCCGGAAAGCTTCCAGCAGCTGCGCGGGCCGTCCGAACTGTCGTTCCTCATCCAGCACAAGCGCGCGCCGTACTATGCGACCCTGAACCGCCTGCACCAGCTGCACCGCTCGGGCAATGCGCACATCCGCATCACGCATGAAGACACGGCGGACTATGTTCCTGTGGCGGGCCGCCCGTGAAGCGTATCGTCTGGCTGTTGCTGTCGTACTGGCGCACGCGCCGCCTGCGGTTCACAAGCCGCGCGCAGCTGGGCGCCTACCAGCACAAGCAGCTGGCGCGCTTCCTCGACGTGCTGTGCGCGCGCAGCAGCTACTTTGCCCCATTCCGCGGTCTGCCGCTGGCGCAGTGGCCGACCATGAACAAGGCGCTGATGCTCGAGCATTTCGACGCCATGAACACCGAGGGGGTGACGTTGGCGCAGGCGATGGACGCGGCCATGGCGGCCGAGCACAGCCGCGACTTCACGCCGGCCGTGGGCGACATCACCGTGGGCCTGTCGTCGGGCACGTCGTCGCGGCGCGCCGTGTTTACCGTCAGCCCCCGCGAAAAAGCGCAATGGGCGGGCGTGATGCTGGCCAAGGCGCTGCCCGATGGCCTGTTTTCCGGCGAAAAGGTGGCGCTGTTCCTGCGCGCGAACAGCAATCTGTACACGGCCGTGCGCTCGCCGTGGCTGACGTTTGCCTTCTACGACCTGTTCGAACCGTTCGACAGCCTGTGCGCGCGGCTGGCGCACTATCAACCTTCCGTCATCGTTGCGCCGGCCCAGGTGCTGCGTCAGCTGGCCTTGCGCGTGATCGATGGCAGCCTGGCGCTGGCGCCGAAAAAAGTCATCTCGGTGGCCGAAGTGCTGGAAGCCCAGGACCGCGCGCTGATCGTGCAGGCGTTTGGCGCCGTGCATGAAATCTACCAGGCCACCGAAGGTTTCCTCGCCAGCAGCTGCGAGCATGGCGTGCTGCACCTGAACGAGGAATACGTGCACATCGAACCGCAGTGGCTCGATGCGGAGCAGCGCCGCTTCGTGCCCGTGATTACGGACTTCACGCGTATCACGCAGCCCATCGTGCGCTACCGCCTCGACGACATCCTGATTGCGCGTGACACGCCATGCCCGTGCGGCCGCGCCACGCGCGCCATCGCCGGCATCGAAGGGCGCTGCGACGACATGCTGTTCTTGCCATCCTTGCCTTCGGCGAACGGCGGCGCGCCCGTCGCCGTGTTTGCAGACGTCCTGACGCGCGCATTCGCGCAAGCCTTGCCGCCGGACGCAGATTACCGCCTGGTGCAGTCGGGCGCCAACGCCTTGCAGCTGCATGCGGCCGTGGACGCCGCCGGCCTGGCCGCCCTGCGCGCGCATCTGGAAACGGTGCTGCGGGAGCTGGGCGTGGCCGTCGACGGCCTGGCCTGGACGGTAAGCGGCGAACTGCCCCCCTTTGACCCCACCATGAAACGGCGCCGCATCCGGCGCCTGGCGACCGCATGAACGATACTTCCATGACCGTACGCAGCCGCCTGCTGCATCTGCTGGCCGGCTGGGGCAGCGTCGGCCTCGTGTATTTTTCCAGCGACCTGCTGCAAGGGCAGGGCGCGCTGCTGCCCGAAACGGCCATCGACCGCGCCATTGCCTACAACGACGGCGCCATCTGGCTGTACCTGTCCTTCTTCGTCCTGATTCCCTACGCCTACCTGGCGGCCGATGCGGCCCGCGTGCGCTGGCTGGCGCGCGCCATGGCGCTTTCCGCGCTGGCTTGCGGCGTGGTCTTCCTGCTGTACCCGACCACCCTCGCGTATCCGCCCGTGGGCGAGGGCAGTGCCTGGAGCACGCAGGCGCTGCGCATGCTGCAGGCGGCGGATTCCACGCAAAACTGCCTGCCGTCGCTGCACGGCGCCCTGACATTGCTGTGCGTGTGGGCCCTGTGCGACAGGCGCCACCTGCTGCGTTCCGCGCTGGTCGCGCTGCTGGGGATCAGCATCTGCTACGCCATCATCGCGCTGCGCCGGCACGTGAGCATCGACCTGGCCGCCGGCCTGGCCGTGGGCGTGGCGGGCGGCATGCTGGCGAAAATGCAGGTATTCTGGGCTGCGCGCCGCGCCATTTCTACTGAAACCGCATCATGATGAATCCCTTCGCCCTCTCTTTTCTTGTCATGCTGGCCTTCGTGCTGGCCGAACTGCTGATCCTCAAATGGGTGCGCAAGACGCCCGTGCCGTGGAAGGACGTCATCTTCAACCTCAATTCCGGGCATATCTTGATGTGGGTGTTCCGCGGCGTGGAAGTGGCGGCTTTCGCCCTGCTGCTGCGCCATGTGAACCTGCACATCGTCGACCAGTGGCCCGTGGCGGCGCAATGGATCTTTGCCTTCTTTGCCTGGGATTTGTGCTTTTACTGGATGCACCGGCTGCATCACAAAATCCCCCTGCTGTGGGCCGTGCACGTGGTGCACCACCAGGGCGAGCATTTCAACCTGTCGCTGGGCGTGCGCAATTCCTGGTATTCGTCGCTGACGAATTTCCCGTTTGTCGCGATCCTGGCCGTGCTGGGCGTGCCGCTGGAAATCTTCCTCGTCGTCTCGTCCCTGCATTACACGGTGCAGTTCTACAACCACAATGCGCTGGTGAACAAGTCCGGCATCCTCGATAGCTTCATGGTCACGCCCTCGCACCACCGCGTGCATCACGGCACCGACAAACGCTACATCAACCGCAATTTCGGCGGCACCCTGCTGCTGTGGGACAGGCTGTTCGGCAGCTTCCAGCCCGAGCTCGAGGGCGTGGAAATGCGCTATGGCGTGAAGGGCATGACACCCACGCACAACCCGCTGCTGGCCAGCAACGGCAAGCTGTTTGGCTGGCTGCGCGCGCGCTTTCCCCACTGGCAGTCGCGCGGCACCTTCCACGTGCCCGAGCTGTTCATCGGCATCGGCGGCGTGATCCTGTTTGGACTGGTGATCTATTACGTCAATCACGAGGCGGCGCTGGCCGGCGCGCAGCAGGCCATCCTGTTCGCGCTGATCTTTGGCGGCACCCTGGCGCTGGGCGGCCTGTCCGATGCACGCCGCTGGGGCGCCATCGCCTGGGTGGCCATCGCCGTGGCGATGCCGCTGCTGTTCCTGGGCTGGTATGGCGCGCGCGACGCGTGGGGCATGGTCTTCCTGGCCGCGCTGCTGGCGCATGGCCTCGATGGCGCGCGCCGCCTGTGGTGGCCCGCAGCGGCGGGGACGCGCGCGTGACGCAGCCTGTACCTTCGCTGCCGCCGCTGCGCTTCCAGCCCGCCCGCGAGTCCGCCTTTCGCCGTGAATTGCGCGCGCGCGCCGACGCCTACCTGGCGGACGAAGGAAAACACCGCTTCGGCGACCTGCGCATGCATGCGAAGATCCTCTTCCTGGCCGCGCTGACGGTGGGGCTGTATGCGCTGGCGCTGAACGCCGAAAGCACCTGGCCGTTTGTCGCCAGCTATGTGGCCTGCCTGGTCACGGCCATGGCGCTGGCCATGAATACCCTGCACGACGCGGCCCACAGCGCCGTCTTCCGCCAGGGAGCCTGGAACCGCGTGCTGATCCGCCTGGTGGGCCTGCCCGTGGGCGTGGACACGGATTTCTGGACCATCCGCCACGTGCACTTCCACCATACGTATGCGAACGTGGAGGGCTATGACCTCGACACGGAACCGAATCCGTTTTTGCGCCAGACGCCGTACCAACGCTGGTCGCCCCAGTACCGCTACCAGTACCTGTACTGGCCCGTGGTGGCGGCCCTGTCGCTGCCCTACCTGAACTGGTATGGCGACTGGCTGGACCGCTTCGGCAAGACGCCCGTGGCCGCGCACAGCCGCCTGCAGGGCTGGCGCGGCTGGCTGTCCTTCCTGGGCTGGAAGCTGGGCCACGTGGCGCTGGTGCTGGCGCTGCCCATGTGGGTGCTGCAGCAGCACGGCATCGCCTGGAACGTGGTGCTGGGCGCGTATTTCGTGGGCCAGATGATCGCCTCGTGCGCGCTGGTGGCGCTGATCCTGGGCACGCACTGGGCCGAGGTGGAGTTTTTCCAGCCGGGGGCGGACGGCACCTTGCCGCACGACTGGTACCAGCACACGTTTTACACATCCTGCGACTGGACGCCGCAGCCGCGCGCGCTGCGCTGGCTCGGCTACTGGCTCGGCGGCTTGAATCTGCACCTCACGCATCATCTGTTCCCCACCTGGAACCACCGCCACTACCCGGCGCTGGCGCGCATCCTGGCCGAGCTGGCGCCCCGCCACGGGCTCGCCTACCGCGAACTCGGTTACGGCCAGCTGCACGCTTCGCAGCAGAAGTTCCTGCGCGCCATGGGGCAGCCGCCCGCAAAGTCCTGACGAATCGCGCTTGACTCGGTTTCCGTTCCGTCTTACATTTCTGTAACGACAGAAATAAGAGAAAACCATGGAACTGAGTCCAACCACGCAAAAATACATCCTCCACTGGGGCGAAATGGGCACCCGCTGGGGCGTCAACCGCACGGTGGCGCAGATCCACGCGCTGCTGTTCCTGGCAAATGCACCGCTGACGGCGGAAGACATCGCGGCCAGCCTGAACGTGGCCCGCTCGAATGTCAGCAACAGCCTGAAGGAATTGCAAAGCTGGGGCCTGGTCCGCATCACGCACGTGTTGAAGGACCGGCGCGACCACTTCGTCGCCTTGCAGGATGTGTGGGAAATCTTCAGGGTCATCATGGAAGAGCGCAAGCGGCGCGAGATCGATCCGACCCTGACGGTGCTGCGCGAGTGCGCGATCGAGGGCGAACAGGATGCGGCCATACCGCCAGAAACGCTGGCGCGCATGGGCGAAGTGCTGGCCTTCCTGGAAATGCTGAGCAGCACCTACAGCGACTATAAAAATCTGCCGCCGGCGACCCTGCAGCGCATGCTGTCGATGGGCGGCAAGGTGGCCAAGTTCCTCAGCCCGGACGACAAGCCGGCCAAACCGAAAAAGCCGGGCAAGTCGTGAACGGGCCGTCCGAAGGAGAGCTGTTCCGGAAGGTGATGGGGGCGCAGTGGCTCGCCCTGCACCCGGACATCCGCCGCCGCTTCGAGAAAAATCCCGCGCCGGGCCAGCCCCTGTACTACCAGGGCGAACTCACCGAACTTTCCAGCTCGCGCCTGGGCAAGGTGCTGGGCTGGCTCACGCGTCCCTTCATCGACGGCGCCCTGATTCCGCATGACGATCACGATTTCCCCGTCGATATCGAAGTCTATTCGCGCCCCGATTGCCCCTTCATCTACAAGCAGCGCACCTACCGCCTGCATGGCCGCGCGCCGATCCGCTTCACCTCCTACATGGCGGAAAGCGCAAAAGGCGAAGTGCTCGAATACGTGGGCATGGGCCTGGGCATGAAGCTGCTGCTCCACGTCGAGGAGGGCAACCTGCACTTCACCAGCGACGGCTATTTTTGGGATATTTTCGGCTGGCGGATGCCGCTGCCCGGCGTGCTCACGCCCGGCAAGACCTATCTGTGCCACCGCAACGACACGCCGCAGCAGTTCAACATCCGCATCGAGATCCGCCATGCGCTGTTCGGCACCACGTTTACCCAGGTCGGCGTATTCCGCGAAAGCGCGGCGCCGGCAAGTCACAAGGAGACACCATGAATACGCATCTGCTGGCCCTGCAACTGATGGCGGCGCAAGGCTGCCTGGGCGCCTTCGACACCATCTACCACCATGAAATCACGGAGGCGCTGCCGCAAAAGGCGTCGGCGCGCCTCGAATTGACGATCCATGCGACGCGCGCCCTGATCTACAGCCTGCTGTTCGTGGGCCTGGCCGCCTGGGAGTGGCATGGCGCCTGGGCCTGGGTACTGGTGATCGTGTTTGGCGTGGAAATCGTGCTGACCCTGTGGGATTTCGTGGTGGAAGACCAGACCCGTCTCCTGCCCGCCACGGAACGGGTCACGCACACGGTGCTGGCGATTAACGCTGGCGCCTTCATCGCGCTCTTGGCCCTGAACAGCAGCGAGTGGGCCAGCTTGCCGACGGCCCTCGTGTGGCAGCCGTATGGCTGGCTCAGCGTCTTTCTCGCCCTGTGCGGCGTGGGCGTGGGCCTGTCCGGCCTGCGCGACGCGTATGCCGTGTGGCAGCTGGGACGGCGCCAGGCACAGGAGACGGCAGAGCAGGAGGAGCAGCTGTGCTTTGCCAGCACGCCGCAGTCCGTGCTGGTGACGGGCGCCACGGGCTTCATCGGCCAGCAACTGGTGGCTGCCTTGCTGGCCGATGGCCACGCGGTGACGGTGCTGACGCGCCAGCCGAAACAGGCCGCATGGACCTTCGACGGCCAGGTGCGCTGCATCGCGGCGCTGGACGAGCTGTCGGCCGCGCAGCGCATCGACATGGTGGTCAACCTGGCCGGCGCGCGCATCGTCGGACGTCGCTGGACGCCAGCGCGCAAGGCGGCCCTGCGCCGCAGCCGGGTGGCGCTGACGCAGGACCTGGTGGCGTGGATCGCCCGCGCGCAGCACAAGCCGAGGGTGCTGCTGTCGGCGTCGGCCATCGGCTACTACGGCGTGCAGCCGCAGGGCGATGCCACGGCGTTGACGGAGGACAGCGCGCCGCAAGCCATCTTCATGTCGCAGCTGTGCCAGGAATGGGAAGCGGCCGCGCGCCAGGCGGAACGATACGGCGTGCAGGTGGGCTGCATGCGCTTTGGCCTCGTCTTCGGCCACCAGGGTTCGCTGCCGCAGATGCTGCTGCCGATACGCTTCGGCGTGGGCGGTCCGCTGGGCAGCGGCAGGCAGTGGGTCACGTGGGTGCATGTGCGCGACGTCATCCGCGGCATTGCCCATCTGGCGCGCCGCAGCGAAGACCATGCGGTGAACGGCGCGTATAACTTCTGCGCCCCGGACGCCATCGAGCAGCGCCGCTTTGCCCGGGTGGCGGGCGCCGTGCTGCACCGGCCCGCGTTCATGCCCACGCCGGCGTGGCTGATGCGCGCCTTGCTGGGCGAGCAGGCCGACTTGCTGGTGGAAGGCCAGCGGGTCGCCCCGCGCCGGCTGACGGAAGACGGCTTTGTCTTCCGCTATCCGACCGTGGAAGGCGCGCTGCGCAGCCTGTAGCCTGGCGTAGAATGGGGCATTGGAGATGCATTGGAGTTCAATCTATGCCCCGCTTCAGCCATACGATAGACGGCCATACCTATGCCTTCGCCAGCCTGAAGGAGCTGCTGGCGAAGGCCACGCCGCTGCGTTCGGGCGATGTGCTGGCGGGCGTGGCGGCCGCCAGCGCGCGGGAGCGGGTGGCGGCGCAGCTGGCGCTGGCGGACGTGCCCTTATTGACCTTTCTCAATGAGGCGCTGGTGCCGTATGAAGACGATGAAGTCACGCGCCTGATCATCGATTCGCATGACCGTGCCGCATTTGCGTCCCTTTCGCACCTGTGCGTGGGCGATTTCCGGGACTGGCTGCTCGACGACGCAGCGGATACGCAAACGCTGTCCGAGGTCGCCGCCGGCATCACGCCCGAGATGGCGGCGGCCGTCTCAAAAATCATGCGCTTGCAGGACTTGGTGCTGGTGGCCCGCAAATGCCAGGCCGTCACGGCCTTCCGCAACACCCTGGGCCTGGCGGGCCGCTTGTCCACGCGGCTGCAGCCGAACCATCCCACCGATGACGCCACGGGCATTGCCGCGTCCATGCTCGATGGCCTGCTGCTGGGCAGCGGCGACGCCGTGATCGGCATCAATCCCGCCACCGACAATGTGGTGCAGGTGGTGGCACTGCTGCAGCTGCTCGACGCCGTCATCGACCAGTACCAGATTCCCACGCAGTCGTGCGTGCTCACGCACATCACCAATACGCTCGAAGCGATACGCCGCGGCGCGCCCGTCGACCTGGTGTTCCAGTCGGTGGCGGGCACGCAGGCGGCCAACCGCAGCTTCGGCATCGATTTGTCCCTGCTGGCCGAGGGGCGGGCGGCGGCCCTGTCGCTGGGGCGCGGCACGGTGGGTCGCAATGTCATGTATTTCGAGACGGGCCAGGGCAGCGCGCTGTCGGCGAGCGCCCACCACGGCATGGACCAGCAGACGTGCGAGGCGCGCGCGTATGCGGTGGCGCGCGCGTTCCAGCCGCTGCTGGTCAATGCCGTGGTGGGCTTCATCGGCCCCGAGTATCTGTACGACGGCAAGCAGATCCTGCGCGCGGGACTGGAAGACCATTTCTGCGCCAAGCTGCTTGGGCTGCCCATGGGCTGCGACGTGTGCTACACCAACCACGCGGAAGCGGACCAGGATGACATGGACGCCTTGCTGACTATGCTGGGCGTGGCCGGCTGCAATTTCATCATGGGCGTGCCGGGCGCGGACGACATCATGCTCGGCTACCAGAGCACCTCGTTCCACGACGCCCTGTATGCGCGCCGCGTGCTGGGCCTGCGTCCTGCGCCCGAATTCGAGGCCTGGCTGGCGCGCATGCAGATCACGGATGCACAGGGCCTGTTGCACACGGCGCTGGCGCCCGCCTTCCAGGCGGCCCTGCTGCGCCTGGACGACTAGGGAGGATGCATGGACGAGAACAAGCCGTGGCACGCGCTGCGCACGCATACGGCGGCGCGCATCGCGCTGGGACGCCGCGGCGTGAGCGTGCCCACCCGCGCGCAGCTGGCCTTCCAGCTGGCCCACGCGCAGGCGCGCGACGCCGTGCACCTGGCGCTCGACGGCGAGGCCCTGGCGCAGGCGCTGGCGGAACAGGGGCTGGCCAGCGTGCAGCTGCACAGCGCCGCTGCCACGCGCACCGTCTACCTGCAGCGGCCCGACCTGGGGCGCCGGCTCGACGACGCTTCGCGCGCACGGCTGGCCGTTGGTGTAACGGGCGTGGATCTGGCGCTGGTGGCGGCCGACGGCCTGTCGGCGCTGGCCGTGCAGCGCCACGCGGCGCCGTTCCTGGCCGCCTTGCGCGCACGGCTGGCGCTGGAAGCGTGGACGCTGTCGCCGCTGCACATCGTGGCGCAGGGGCGGGTGGCGGTGGGCGACGAGGTGGGGGCGTTGCTGAAGGCGCGCGCCGTGCTGGTGCTGATCGGCGAGCGGCCGGGCCTGAGTTCCCCCGACAGCCTGGGCCTGTACCTGACGTGGGCGCCAAAAGTAGGCTTGCTGGACGAGCACCGCAACTGCATCTCGAACGTGCGTCCGCAAGGCCTGGCGTATGCGCCGGCCGCGTACCGGCTGCACTACCTGCTGGCGCAGGCGTTCCGGCGGCAGCTGTCGGGCGTGGACTTGAAGGATGAAACGGTGGAAGAGGGCGCGGCCCTGGCGGGCACGCGTAATTTCCTGCTGGAGTGAGCGGCGGGGATCAGACTTCGCGGATTTCGTCCAGCGGCCAGCGCGGGCGCACATTGAACGAGTAATCGTGCTTGGCCGCCTGCGGGTTGATCTGCAGGCGCATGGCGCCGGCAAAGGCGATCATGGCGCCGTTATCGGTACAGAATTCCAGCTCCGGGTAATACACTTTGAAGCGTTTCTTGGCGGCCGCCGCGTTGAGCGAGGCGCGCAATTGCGCGTTGGCGCCCACGCCGCCGGCGATCACCAGGCGCTTCAAGCCCGTGTGCTTGAGGGCGGACACGCATTTGGCCGTCAGCACGTCGACGATGGCGTCGACGAAGCCGCGCGCGATGTTCGCTTTGTCCTGCTCGCAGATATTGGCGATGACTTTTTCTTCATGGTTCTTCACGACCGTCAGCACGGCCGTCTTCAGCCCCGAAAAGCTGAAGTTGAAATCCTTCGAGTGCAGCATGGGGCGAGGCAGCTTGTAGGCAAGCGGATCGCCGAATTCGGCCAGGCGCGAAATGGCGGGGCCGCCCGGATAGCCCAGTCCCAGCAGCTTGGCCGACTTGTCGAATGCCTCGCCGGCCGCATCGTCCAGGGTTTCGCCCAGCATCGTGTACTGGCCCACGCCATCGACGCGCATCAGTTGCGTGTGGCCGCCCGATACCAGCAGCGCGATGAACGGAAATTCCGGCGGCTCCGACGCCAGCAGCGGCGACAGCAGATGGCCTTCCAGGTGGTGGATGCCCAGCACGGGCTTGTTGATGGCCAGGCCCAGGCTGCAGGCGACGGAGGACCCCACCAGCAGCGCGCCGGCCAGTCCGGGACCCTGCGTGTAGGCGATGGCGTCGATCTCGGGCAGGGTGATGCCGGCCTTGGAAAGGGTTTCATCGAGCAGCGGGATGGCGCGGCGGATATGGTCGCGCGACGCCAGTTCCGGCACCACGCCGCCATATTGCTCGTGCATGGCTACTTGCGAATAGAGGGCGTGCGACAGCAGGCCGCGTTGCGTGTCGTACAAGGCCAGGCCGGTTTCGTCACAGGAGGATTCGACGCCAAGAACAATCATGAAGGTGCTAAATAGGGAGGAGTAATCCGCCATTGTAAAGGAAAGCCGGGCAGTCCACCGTGCGGCGGGCGCACCATTTCGGCGGCAGTGTGCACTCGCGCAGTGCGCTGCGGTGGGTCTTTTCCCGTATTTTGGCCGTTCTGCGCCCGCAGCGGCACTGGCACCGCTCTTGCTTAGACAGGCATGTGCCTTTTTCACGGGAGTCCGCGATGCCAGAACAATGGAAAATGATATGCCGCCTGAAGGACATGCCGCTGGCCGGCGCGCGCATGGTGCAGCGGGGCCTGGCGTGGCAGGACTTGCCGGGCGTGGCGCTGTTCCGCGCGCTGGATGATACGGTGTACGCCTTGCTCGACACGGTGCCCTGCCTGGGCGGCCCGCTGGCGCACGGGGTGCTGATGGAGAAAAACCTGATGGGCCCGAAGAACAGCTGGATCATCGAGCTCGATTCGGGCCGCCTGGTGGCGCCCGTGCAGGGCATGGCGCGCCTGTACGCCGTGCGCATCCTCGATGGGCGCATCTACCTGGATGTCAATGAACTCAATATCCCGGCCAGCAAGGCCGAACAGGCGCTGGCGGGATCGTTTGCCGTGCTGCCGCATGTGCAGATGGCAGGATGAGGAAAAAAACGGCGCACAAGGCGCCGTTTTTCGTATCCGCAGCTGGCTTATGCCGGGCGGTTTAACAAATGCGCATGCGCATCGCGCAGCATGGTGGCCGTCGTGTCCCAGTCGATGCAGCCGTCGGTGACGGAGCAGCCGTAGGTCAGTTGCGACAGGTCTTGCGGGATCTTCTGGTTGCCGCCGACGATGTTCGATTCGATCATCACGCCCACCAGCGAGCGGTTGCCCTGGCGGATCTGGTTGACCACGTCGGCCATCACCAGCGGTTGCAGTTCCGGCTTCTTGTAGCTGTTCGCGTGCGAGCAGTCGACCACCAGGTTGGCCGGCAGCTTGGCCTTGGCCAGTGCCTGTTCGGCGATGGCGATCGAGACCGAATCGTAGTTCGGGCGGCCGTCGCCGCCGCGCAGCACCACGTGGCCGTACGCGTTGCCGCGCGTGCGCACGATGGCGACATTGCCTTCGCCGTTAATGCCCAGGAAGGAGTGCGGATGCGCCGACGACAGGATGGCATTGACGGCGATGCTGATGTCGCCATCGGTGCCGTTCTTGAAGCCGACGGGCGTCGACAGGCCCGACGACATTTCGCGGTGCGTCTGCGATTCCGTGGTGCGCGCGCCGATGGCCGTCCAGGCGATCAGGTCGCCCAGGTATTGCGGCGAGATGGGGTCCAGCGCCTCGGTGGCGGTGGGCAGGCCCAGTTCGCACACGTCGAGCAGGAACTGGCGCGCCTTTTCCATGCCTTCGTTGACCTTGAACGAGTCGTCCATGTACGGGTCGTTGATATAGCCTTTCCAGCCCGTGGTGGTACGCGGTTTTTCGAAATACACGCGCATCACCAGCAGCATCGTGTCCTTGACTTCCTCTTGCAGCGCTTTCAGGCGGCGCGCGTAATCGAGGCCGGCGACGGGGTCGTGGATGGAGCAGGGACCGACGACGACGAACAGGCGCTGGTCCTTGCGGTCGATGATGTTGCGCAGCGCTTCGCGGCCGCGGCTGACGGTGTCGAAGGCGCTTTCCGACAGGGGCAGCTTGGCGTGCAGTTCGGCCGGCGTCGGCATGGGCGCGAAGGAGGTGACGTTGATATTTTCGATGTCTGGCGTATTCATGATTCTGGCTAGGCTTTCGCTATTGCGTTCTTTAAGAGGCAATAGTGTAGCGGAAATGCGGGCTGGCGGCGGGGAAGGGGGTAAAACGGGAATGGATGAGTTGTTTTTATGGCAGGGCCGGCACGCTGCCGGCCCCCATTAATCAGCTGTTCAATGGCCGCCGGCCAGGCTGGCGCCAAAGGTGTAGCGGGCGATGCGCTGGTAGTTGTCGGCCAGCTCAGGCGGCCTGGGCAGGCCGGGGTGGCGCCGCACGTGCGCGAGGATGGCCGTTTCGTGCTGGCGTATCTGCGCATCCAGGCAGGCGATCTGCTGGCGCAGCAATTGATGCAGTGCAATCTGTCCCGCATGGAAATGGTCTTCCAGCCGCAGCATCTCCTGCTTGCGCAATTGCCGCACGGCTTGCAGGCGGCGCAGCCACAGGCGCAGTTCCACGTAGGCGGCCGACGGCGGCGTCCAGGGGGCAGGGCGTGTCGCGGCGCAATACTGCGCTAGCACCACGGCGCCGCGCACTGCGCCGCCAGGCAAGCCGCAGCCGCGCGCATACGCTTCCAGCGGACCCGGCTGGGCATCGCACACCAGCATGCCCATGTCGGCCAGCACGCGGGCGGCCACCTCGCTGTACGGATCGTCCAGGCGCATGCAGACGCGCAAGCCCATGACGGGCACGTCGTTCCTTTGCAGCCAGCTGCGCAGCCAGCGGTAGCCGGCCAGGTCGTTTTCCAGTACCTTGCACAGCACCTCGCCGGCCGAGATCAGTACGGCCTTGAGCAACAGCTTGCTCGTTTCGATGCCGACGAAGGCGCTTTCCTGTTTGGTCGCGTGTTCCATGATGAGTCCTCCTGTGTATGGATATACGCAGCGGTGGCATGGCTGGATTCAACGCGATGCATATTTCGGGAGGAAATATTTTTCTGGCGGACTGTTGCATTGGCGCATTTTGCTGCCGCCAGGCCGTCTGCCTGGGGAAAAATCCGTGTAAGCTGGTGCCATGACTACTGTTTCCATACCCCATACCGACGTGGCCGGCGAGCCATTTCCCGCCGCGCGTTTCATCAAGGAAATAGGACGCGGCAAGAACGGTGCGCGCAGCATGACGCGCGACGACGCCTGCGCCCTGTACCGCGCCATGCTCGAGGGCCGCGTGTCGGACCTGGAACTGGGCGGCATTTTGTTGTCGATGCGCATCAAAGGCGAGTCCGTCGAGGAAATCGCCGGCTTCCTCGACGCGGCCGAAGCGTCGTTCGTCCCGCTGGCCGCGCCGGCCGGCGAGTTTGCGCCCATCATCATTCCCAGCTACAACGGCGCGCGCAAGATGGCCAACCTGACGGCCCTGCTGGCGCTGCTGCTGGCGCGCGCGGGCGCGCCCGTGCTCGTGCATGGCGTCACCAGCGACCCGGGCCGCATCACGACGGCCGAAGTGCTGGCCGCGCTGGGCGTGCCGGCCTCGCCCGACCATGCGCAGGCCGAGGCCGCCATGGCGCGCGGGGAGGTCGCCTTCCTGCCCATCGCCGCGCTGGCGCCGCGCCTGGCGTACATGCTGTCTTTGCGGCGCGTATTGGGCGTGCGCAATTCCACGCATACCTTGGTGAAGATCATGCAGCCGTTCGCGGGTCCCGCACTGCGGCTGGTGTCGTACACGCATCCGGAATACCTGGAAATGCTCGGCGAATATTTCCTCACGGCGTCGCCGCCGGCGCGCGGCGACGCGTTCCTGATGCGCGGCACGGAAGGCGAGACGGTGGCCAATGCCAACAAGGCGCAGCAGATCGACTGGTTCCATGGCGGCGAACGCACGGTGCTGGTGGAAAAGCAGCTGCTGGTGGACGAATTGCCGCACTTGCCGGCCGAGCGTGATGCGGCCACCACGGCCGACTGGATCGCCGCCGTGCTGCGGGGCGAAGTGCCCGTGCCGCCATCGATCGCCGAGCAGGTCGCGCAATGCCTGATGGCGTCGCGGCAGATTGCAGCACGGTCGCGCTAGCCGCGCCGCCGCAGTTTACAATGGCGTCTTTGTAATCAGCGGTGACCGGAATTCTTATGGCAAAACAATTTGATGTGGCAGTGATCGGCGCGGGCGCGGCCGGCATGATGTGTGCGGCTGTTGCCGCCCAGCAAGGCAAGCGCGTGGTGTTGATCGATCACGCGGCCAAGCTGGCCGAAAAGATCCGCATCTCGGGTGGTGGACGGTGTAATTTCACTAATATTAACGCCACGCCACAAAATTTCCTCTCGGAAAACCCGCATTTCTGCAAGAGCGCACTGTCGCGCTATACGCCGCAGGATTTCCTCGCGCTGGTGAAAAAATACCGGATCGGCTACCACGAAAAGCACAAGGGCCAGCAATTCTGCAATGAATCGGCCGAGCAGATCATCGACATGCTCAAGGACGAGTGCGCCGCTGGCGGCGTGCATTGGTGCATGCCGTGCAAGATCGACAATGTTGCCCAGCAAGCAGATGGCGGCTTCGTGCTGCAGACGGACAGCGGCGACATCGAGACGGCCAGCATCGTCATCGCCACGGGCGGCCTGTCGATTCCGAAGATCGGCGCCACGGATTTTGCCTACCGCATCGCCAAACAATTCGATTTGATGATGGTCGAGCCCCGTCCGGCCCTGGTGCCGCTGACGTTCGATCCGGCCAGCTGGGCGCCGTTCGCGGAACTGTCCGGCATCGCGCTGGAAGTGGACGTGGAGACGGGCAGCCTGAAAGGCCGCAAGGCAACGGGCGCGCGTTTCCGCGAAGACTTGCTGTTCACGCACCGCGGCCTGTCGGGCCCGGCGATTCTGCAGATTTCCAGCTATTGGTTGCCCAGCACGCCCATCGTCATCAACCTGCTGCCGGAAGTGGATGTGGCGCAGACCTTGATCGAAGGCAAGGGCACCCTGAAGAAACAGCTGGGCAATATCGTGGCGCAATGGCTGCCGCAGCGCCTGGCGGACTGCTTGCTGGCCGTCAACGGCCTGGCGCCGGACGCGCGCATCGCCGACATGCCCGACGCCCAGCTGCGCAAGCTGGGGCAGGCCATCAATGCCTGGTCCATCGTGCCGAACGGCTCCGAAGGTTACCGCAAGGCCGAAGTGACGCGTGGCGGCATCGATACGCGCGAGCTGTCGCAGCAGACCATGATGGCGAATAAGGTGCCGGGCCTGTATTTCATCGGCGAATCGGTCGACGTGACGGGCTGGCTGGGCGGCTACAACTTCCAGTGGGCCTGGGCTTCCGGCGTGGCGGCAGGTATTGCCTTGCAGTAAGCAAGTCTGTAGGATGGGGTTCTGGCGCCCGGTGCGCCGGCCCCGGTGCGTGGTTTACGCCACATTCCGGCAGCGATCGCAGGCTGCATGCCGCACGCAAGTGGGGGAGGGGCTTCCCTTTCCGAATAAAAGCTGCTACTATCTATCTCTTCCTATACACCACCTCAACGGTTTGAATTTTACATGACCACTATTCGCCTTAAAGAAAACGAGCCGTTCGAAGTCGCAATGCGTCGCTTCAAACGCACCATCGAAAAAACGGGTCTGCTGACCGAATTGCGCGCACGCGAATTCTACGAAAAGCCAACAGCTGAGCGCAAGCGCAAGCTGGCAGCTGCTGTCAAGCGTCATTACAAACGCATCCGCAGCCAACAACTGCCGAAAAAATTATTCTAAGACTGTTCAGTCAGAACCAACCCGGGTAGTTCGGCGCATTGTTCGCCACGGGTTTTGTTTTGATTCGCCTGAAGTGATACTTCAGATGAGTCGCATACCCGCTCCGGTTCGCCGCAGCGGGTTTTCGCTTTTGTGGCTGCCTGCTTGGAGTACCTGACAGAACCATAGCGAGCGGCAGTGAGTTGCGGCTGAGAAGCGCAGCTGTGCGAATGCACAGTGAGCATCGGAGGCCGCAAATCGCGATGCGCAGTAGCTTATGTCAGGTACTCTTAGTCTGCGCACATCAGCATCGAGCCCCACTTACCAACACGAGGATTGCCATGAGCTTGAAAGAACAAATTACCGAAGACATGAAAAACGCCATGCGCGCCAAGGAAGCGGGCAAGCTGGGCACGATTCGCCTGTTGCTGGCGGAAATCAAGCGCAAGGAAGTCGACGAGCGCATCGAATTGACGGATGCCCACGTGACGGCCATCGTGGAAAAGATGATCAAGCAGCGCAAGGATTCGATCACCCAGTTCGAAGCGGGCGGCCGTGCCGACCTGGCCGACATCGAAAAAGCCGAGCTGGTGCACCTGATCGGCTACATGCCTGCGGGTCTGTCGGAAGACGAAGTGGCGGCCGAAGTGGCTGCTGCCGTGGCCGCCTCGGGCGCCGCCGGTCCGCAAGACATGGGCAAGGTCATGGCCATCGTCAAGCCGAAGCTGGCGGGCCGCGCCGACATGACCGTTGTTTCCGCCCTGGTCAAGAAAGCCTTGACGCCGGCAGCGTAAGCATACAATAGTAGTAAAGGCTGCCAGCCGTCGCGCTGGCAGCCTGTTAACAGCCCACACGTTGACCTGGCTCAACCTCCGGCCACGTGCGGTAGTATAGTCTGACCTATAACAAGACCCGCCCTAGCCAGTGATACCTCAATCCTTCATTTCCGATTTGCTCAACCGCGTCGATATCGTCGATGTCGTGGGCCGCTATGTGCAACTGAAAAAAGGTGGCGCCAATTTCATGGGCTTGTGCCCGTTCCACAGTGAAAAATCGCCCAGCTTTACCGTCAGCCCTACCAAGCAGTTCTATCATTGTTTCGGCTGTGGCGCGCATGGCACCTCGATCGGTTTCCTGATCGAATACTCGGGCATGGGCTTTGTCGATGCCGTCAAGGACCTGGCGCAGAACGTGGGCATGGTCGTGCCGGAAGCGGACGACAAGATCCCGCCGGCCCAGCGCGCGCAGATCCAGGCGCAAAGCCTGGCCCTGTCCGATGCCATGACGCAGGCTTGCGATTATTACCGCGGGCAATTGCGCCACGCGCCGGAAGCCATCGCCTACCTCAAAAACCGGGGCTTGACGGGCGAAGTGGCCGCTCGCTTCGGCATGGGTTTCGCGCCCGGCGGCTGGGACAACCTGCGCTCCGTCTTCCCCGACTACGACGTGGTGGCCCTGGCCGAAGCGGGCCTGGTGATCGACAAGGTCGATGAAGAGGGCAATAACCGCAAGCGTTACGACCGTTTCCGCGAACGCATCATGTTTCCGATTCGCAATACCAAGGGCCAGGTCATCGCCTTTGGCGGCCGCGTGCTCGACCATGGCGAACCGAAATACCTGAACTCGCCGGAAACCCCCTTGTTTTCCAAGGGTTTCGAACTATATGGGTTGTTCGAGGCGCGCCAGGCCATCCGCGACGCCGGCTATGTGCTGGTGACGGAAGGCTACATGGACGTGGTGGCGCTGGCGCAGATGGGTTTCCCGCAAGCGGTGGCCACCCTGGGCACGGCGTGCACGCCCACGCACGTGCAAAAACTGCTGCGCCAGACCGACAGCGTGATCTTCAGCTTTGACGGCGACAAGGCCGGCCGCCGCGCCGCCCGCCGCGCGCTGGAAGCGAGCCTGGCCCACGTGTCGGACAATAAGACCATCAAATTCCTGTTCTTGCCGTCGGAACACGATCCGGACAGCTACATCCGCGAATTCGGCGCCGAAGGCTTCGAGCAGCAAGTGCATGAAGCCATGCCGCTGTCGCAATTCCTGCTCAAGGAAGTGTCGGGCGAGCATGATCTGTCGGAGCCGGAAGGGCGCGCCCGCGTGCAGTTCGACGCCAAGCCCCTGCTGCAACTGATGGCGCCGTCGTCCTTGCGTTTGCAGATCGTGCGCGGGTTGGCGCAGCTGACGCAGTCCACGCCGGCCGAGATCGAGGCGTTGTTCGAGCTGGCCAAGCCTGTTGCCGTGGCGCATCGCGCGCCGCCGAAATCGGGCCGCCCCGTTCCTGTCGGGCTGGAATTGAAGATCATGCGCATGCTGGTGGCGCATCCGCCCTTGACCCTGCGCATCGACGAGGCCGCCCTGGCCGCCTTCCAGCACCTGGGGCCCGATGCGGCGCACAGTCTGGGGCAGCTGGTGGCCGTGGGCCAGGCGCTGGGCGAGCACGGCAGCTTTGCCGCGTTGGCGCAGCAGTTGAAAGAGCTGGGCAGCGAATACGACGAGATCATCGGCGAGATCGCGGCCGGCACGGAATCCGATTACGACAGCGAATTGTCGTGGCTGGTGAGCACCATCCGCGAGATCAAATTGAATGCCTTGAAGGCGGAATTGCAGCAATTGTTTGCGTCGGGTTTGCCATCCGAGAAAATTGGTGTACGCTACCGCGAAATCATGCAGGAGCAAGGTGAGCTGGAGCGTGAGCGCGATGCCGAGTTGGTGAATCGATAACCTTGCTCTGGGGGTATGGCGCGCACTGGAAAAACATTTTTCGCGTGCTATAATTAAATGCTAAGTATTGTGTGCTTTGGCAAGCTAGTTCTGTTTCGTAAATAGTATTTGTTTTCAGTAAGTTAGGCTCTTGATCGGCGCGGTGGATCGTGTCGGCAGCCAGGGCCAACTGGCGTTTTCGGCGTTGCGGGCAGGGCTCGCAGACGCTGGCAAGCCGCGCCAGGCTCTCGCTCCCAACGCGGTCGATGCAGGAATTTTTGCCGAGACGGCTGGCAACAGCCGGTGGACAGGAATTGCTGCGCTTCCCGCGGATCGTGGCCGATGAGGTGTAAGTAACGTAACAGTGTCGAATTTGCGTAGTCGGCAGGTTCGAAGATGGTGGTTCCCGCAGGTAGACAGGGAGCTGGCAGCAAACTTTATCCTAATCCACCGTAAAGCAAGTCGTTGTGTAATCGAAAGCGCCTGTGCCAATCAAGAAACCCGAATCCAAAGCGGCTGCAAAGCCCACTAAAGTTACCACGAAAGCCGAAAAGGCGCTCGACCGGCCAGAAGCCCGCGTAACCAGCGCGCCGCCTGTGGTCAGCCAGACCACCGATGCTGCCACCCTGGCAGCCATCGATACGTCCGGTTATGTCTTGCCGTCGGTAAAAGTGCCAGGCCGCCGCGGCCGCAAGCCCAAAGAATTCCAGCCAGAAAATGATGAAGTCGCCGCGCTGAACGCCGTCGAACGGGCCGAGCTGAAGGCTGTCGACAAGGCCAAGGCCAAGGACCGCAAGGCGAAGGAGCGCGCGCTGCTGAAAGACGCGTTTTCGTCCGACACGGAAGCGAGCGAGGAAGAACTCGAGCGCCGGCGCCAGAAACTCAAGACCCTGATCAAGTTCGGCAAGGAACGCGGTTTCCTCACGTATGCGGAAATCAACGATCACTTGCCCGAAAACATCGTCGATCCGGAAGCCATCGAAGGCATCATCGGTACCTTCAATGACATGGGCATCGCCGTCTACGAACACGCGCCCGATGCGGAAACGTTGTTGCTGTCCGATAACGTTGCCGTCGTCACCAGCGACGACGAAGCGGAAGCAGCGGCCGAGGCCGCATTATCGACCGTCGATTCCGATTTCGGCCGCACCACCGACCCCGTGCGCATGTACATGCGCGAAATGGGCTCGGTCGAGCTGCTGACGCGTGAAGGCGAGATCGAGATTGCCAAACGTATCGAAGATGGCTTGAAAGACATGATCCAGGCCATTTCCGCCTGTCCCGTGACGATCGCCGAAATCATCGCCGCCGCCGACCGCATCGCCAACGAAGAGATCAAGATCGACGAAATCGTCGACGGTCTCGTCGATGAAAACGAACCGGTCGCCGCGCCTGTCGTGGTCGCCCCCGTCGAAGAAGACGAGGAAGAAGGCGAAGCGGAAGAAGAGGAAGAAGAAGAGGAAGAAGAAGCGAGCGCGTCGGGCGCCGCCGGTTTCTCGGCGGAACAGCTGGAAACCCTGAAACGCACGGCGCTGGAAAAATTTGCCGTCATTTCTCAGCAGTTCGACAAGATGCGCCGCGCCTTCGAAAAAGAAGGCTACAACTCGAAACCCTACGCCAAGGCGCAGGAAGCCATTTCGCAAGAATTGCTGGGCATCCGCTTCACGGCCAAGGTGGTGGAAAAGCTGTGCGACACTCTGCGTGGCCAGGTCGACGAAGTGCGCCATATCGAGAAGCAGATCCTCGACGTGGCCGTGAACCGCTGCGGCATGCCGCGCGCCCACTTCATCAAGGTCTTCCCGGGCAATGAAACCAACCTCGACTGGGTCGATGGCGAAGTCAACGCAGGACACGCGTACAGCGCCATCCTGGGCCGCAACATTCCGACCGTCAAGGAACTGCAGCAGCGTCTGATCGACCTGCAGGCGCGGGTCGTGCTGCCGCTGCCGGACTTGCGCAACATCAACCGCCAGATGGCGGCCGGTGAAATGAAGGCGCGCAAGGCCAAGCGCGAAATGACGGAGGCCAACTTGCGCCTGGTTATTTCGATCGCCAAGAAATACACGAACCGGGGCCTGCAATTCCTCGACCTGATCCAGGAAGGCAATATCGGCCTGATGAAGGCCGTCGACAAGTTCGAGTACCGCCGCGGTTACAAGTTCTCGACCTATGCCACCTGGTGGATCCGCCAGGCCATCACGCGCTCGATCGCCGACCAGGCGCGCACGATCCGTATCCCCGTGCACATGATCGAGACGATCAACAAGATGAACCGGATTTCCCGCCAGATCCTGCAGGAAACGGGCGCGGAGCCCGATCCGGCCACCCTGGCGATCAAGATGGAGATGCCCGAGGACAAGATCCGCAAGATCATGAAAATCGCCAAGGAACCGATCTCGATGGAAACGCCGATCGGCGACGATGACGATTCCCACCTGGGCGACTTCATCGAGGACAACAACACCCTGGCGCCGGCCGATGCGGCCCTGCACGCATCGATGCGCGGCGTGGTCAAGGATGTGCTCGATTCCCTGACGCCACGCGAAGCGAAAGTGCTGCGCATGCGTTTCGGCATCGAGATGTCCACCGACCATACCCTGGAAGAAGTGGGCAAGCAATTTGACGTGACGCGCGAGCGCATCCGCCAGATCGAAGCCAAGGCGCTGCGCAAGCTGCGCCACCCATCGCGCTCCGACAAGCTGAAAAGCTTCTTGGAAGGCAACTAGAAGCCAATAGGGCTTGACGTACGCCCCTGATACCCCTATCCTCGCGTGTCCGTTTCCAAAACGGCCGCGCGAGGCGGGCATCAACAGCGCCGCCACGCCGCAGTCCCCGGGCCTCTAGCTCATGCTTGGTTAGAGCAGCGGACTCATAATCCGTTGGTGCCGTGTTCGACTCACGGGAGGCCCACCAGAATTTGCAGCAATAGAACAAGCCCCGGCGGGTGACTGCTGGGGCTTTTTTTATGCGCGAGACGCTCACCGCAAGGTTTGTTATTCGGACAGACTAGCTGGTTTCGTCACTAATTTCATCTTATAGCGGTACGGAGTGCATAGGAGGCGCTGCGCATTTTGCCTGCCGTTCGACCCTGTGTTTGCAATTAAGTAAAGTACAGGTCATTATCGTTGTTCAACGTGGCTATGGTTGGGCTTGTGTCTGAATGGCGGACCTGACCCTGCCACCTGCGCGTACTTCTTTTGCAGTATGGCCGTCATGCAGTGCGCGTTTTTACTTACGATGGTGTACCTATAGTTGCCGCTACAACGGCTGCTTGGTATAAGGCGCTAAAGCGTTGTGGTATTGATAATTTCCGGTGGCATGACCTGCGGCATACATGGGCCAGTTGGCATGTGCAGCGTGGTACCCCGTTGCATGTATTGCAGGAACTAGGCGGATGGCAATCTGCTCAAATGGTGAGACGTTATGCTCATTTTTCGGCGGGGCATCTGGCTGCACATGCGGCCAATCTTCCGGTGCTGATGATTACCCCACAATCCCTTGTTGCAGAGATATTGGGCAGTGATTGATGTATATTAGTCCCTAGCGAACTTGTGGCGACTTGGTATAGTGTTAAGCATTCCGTTTAGCTTCGTTCGGGCTGTGAGCTTATTTTGTGTAGCTGATGTGCTCGATGATGCTTGACAATCGAACGAAAATGTAGGAGACAGGGCTGATGATTAAGCTCGTCAAATTTTATTGAGGTAATCTAATGTGGGTTGAAGAATTAACAATCGAGAATATTAAATGCTTTGACAAACTGAATTTGAAATTTAGTTCGAAAGCAAACCCACGCCCGCAATGGGTAACATTGCTGAGCGAGAATGGGGGAGGGAAAACAACATTGCTTCAATCTCTCGCATTAATGCTCGCAGGGCCTGAATCAGCCTCGCAACTTCTTCCTCGTCCAATAGGTTGGCTAAATAATGAAGATGTGGCTGGGAAAATTTCTGTCAGATTGCACAAAGATGATAATGATTCAGGTAATTTTGGCGACCAAAAAAAGCGTGTTTCATTTGGATATACTCAACATATATCAGGAAGCAAACCCATCACTATCCGTTCAAAACAACATAATCAGCCGGGAATACATGAATCGCCAGACAGAGCTTTAACGTGGTTGCGCCAGAATGCTTTCTCTCCTCGTAGCGAAGGGTGGTTTGCTGCTGGGTATGGTGCGTTCCGGAGGCTTACACGTAGCAATCAGGTTATTGTTCCCACTCTTGATACTCCGAGCCGATATACGAACTTTCTGAGTCAATTTAATGAGGGCGAGGAATTGGCGGCTTTCCAGCAATGGATGATTTACTTGGATTATCGTGATGCAAAGCAAAAAGATCCGGATGCAAGACGGTTATTTGATTTGGGTGTTGCAGCGATTAATGGCTTGTTGCCAAAGGGGGTGAGATATAGCTCCATTGATGTCGAGGGGCGTATTTTATTTGATGTTAATGGCGTAAAAGTCTCAACTGCTGGTTTGAGCGATGGTTATCGTAGTATTTTGGGGCTTGCCGGAGATTTGGTTTGGAGACTTATAGCCGCTTTCCCGAATAGCAAAAATCCATTGGCAGAGAAAGGTGTTGTGCTTATTGATGAGTTAGATATTCATTTGCACCCGTTATGGCAGAGAAATATTGCTGAATTGCTGAGGAATCAATTTCCTTGCATTCAGTTTATTGTCACAACGCATAGTCCAATGGTTGCTGCAGGTGCAGGCCCAGATGCCTTGACCTTAAAGGTTGGTGGGGGTGCAGAGGCTGTCTTGCCAATTACGCAAAGTCTTTATTCTATGGATGTGGATAATATTCTTCGCTCAGAGGCATTCGGACTAATTTCCACTTTTTCGCCACAAACTGAAAAGAAATTAAATCGTTTTTCTGAGCTGCAAACTAAGCCGGTGCCACTTAAGAAAAATGAAGAAGAGGAGCTTAAGCAGCTGTCGCTCTTCGTTTCAGAAAATAATCCATATGGCGTGGAGGTTTTTTCAACTGATCTTGAGAAAAAGATTAATAGTTTGGCAAAGGTGCTCTCTAAGTGATAAAGGTAACGCGAACTCAAGAGCCTGCCTACTTAAAAAGTCGCGCTAATGGTTGGTTGAAAGATCTGCGAAAGGCTCGACAAAATAATGACACAGTTGCTTACAATAAGGCAATTGCTAAATATGCTTCGCATCATGTAAGAGATGCACTTGATAAAATGTTTTCAGGGAAATGTGCCTATTGTGAGTCGTTAATAGCTGTTGTTGCTACTGCTCACATTGAGCATTTTCGTCCGAAGCAAAAATATCCATCTTTAACTTTTACTTGGACAAATCTCCTACTTGGTTGTCCAACTTGCAATGATGGAGCACATAAAGGAACAAAATTTCCAAAAGCACGCGATAATGGGCCATTTATTGACCCAGCAACAGAAGATCCCTTAGATCATATTGAGTTTTTTTACGACCCCTTGTCTCGCCTGGCCCTTGCCAGGGCTAAGACGCTAAGGGGGCAATTGATGATAGAGACCTTTGGTTTGAATGTGCGTCCTGATTTGCTCCGCTTTAGGTCTACATATATTCGTACATTGCTTGCTATAAAGCCTGATGAGCTAGTGAATCCTGAATACGCAGAGTTGTTGGCAGATGCTAGAACCGATCGAACGCCATATCATGCTTGGATTCAAGCTTTAGCATTATAATTCTGCTCGAAAGTTTGCCTCAGTGCAGACTTGAATGCAGGGTTTTGCAAGCCTTTAGTCGGAGTGGGTAGAGCATGTGTCTCATAATCCGTGAGTGAAATGGTCGACTCACGGGAGACCCACCAGAATTTGCAGCAATAGATCAAGCCCCGGCGGGTGACTGCCGGGGCTTTTTTCGTGCTGTCGTACAATTGCGGCATTGCGATTGATGATGGATGAAACGAGATGACGGCTGAAGTGAAGATGGAAGATATCGTCGTGGGTAACGGCAACGCGGCGGCGCGCGGTGCGCTGATTACGGCGCACTACCGGGGCTGGCTGGAAGATGGCACGGAGTTTGACTCGTCGCACAAGCGGGGCGAGCCTTTTCGCTGCGTGTTGAGCAATAACAAGGTGATCCAGGGCTGGATTTTGGGCTTGCAGGGCATGCAGGTGGGCGGTACGCGCAAGCTGTGGGTGCCGGCGGTACTGGCGTATGGCGAGCGGCAGGTGGGCTTGATTCCGCCGCATTCCAATTTGGTCTTCGAGATCGAGTTGCTGGAAGTGCTGACGCGCGATTGATGTTTGGATGGCGCAATCAGGCCGATACGACTTCCGCTTTTTTCAGCAGCAGCTGTTCGATGTCGGCGCGCAGCGCCTGCTGTGTGGGGAAGGTGGCATAGCGTAAGGTCACGTAGCCGGCCAGCCTGAGCATGGCGTCGCGTTCCCTGTCCTGGCGTTCGCGGCCGGCGTGGCTGCTGTCGTCGAGCTCGATCACGGCGATGACGTTCAGTTGCTGGCTGCACAGGACAAAATCGGCCACCTTGCGATCGAAACGGTTTCTGTTCGCCCATCCCTTTGCCGTCACCAGCGCGGAAAACGCCACTTGTGCCAGCACCGTGCATTCCGGTAATGCCGTTTGCAGCAGGTGGTACATCTGTTGCTCGCGCGCCGTCATGACGGGTTTTCTGTGCAGCCGCAGCGGCTTACGGGACTTCGCGTTTCCGCGCATGGCCAGCATGGCAAAGAGCAGGAGCAAGGCCGCGATGACGAGCAGGATGGTGTAGGAAGGCATGGGCAGGCATCAGGATGGACGATGCCTGATGGTACGCGAACAGCGGCGTGTTTTCGTGCCGCTGCCGGCGTATTTCAGGCGCAGTCCTTGTTGAAGATCAAGCCTGTTTCAAGTTGATCTGCATCACGTCCAGTGCCGGCACGATGTCGTCCAGGCTGGCCACTTCATAGGTGGGGATGGCGGCCGAGGTATTGGCCATGCTGTCCGGGTTGAACCAGCAGCTGTCGATGCCGTAGCGGTTGGCGCCCAGGATGTCGGCGTCCAGGCGGTCGCCGATGATGATGGTCGTCTCCTTGCTGAAGGCGCGCGCCATGTCGGCCGCATATTCGAAGAAGCGCACGTCCGGCTTGGCGTGGCCGCACGCTTCGGAGGTGGCGACGAAGGAAATGTAGTCGCCCAAGCCGGAGGCGGCGATGCGGCGGTTCTGGATGGCTTCGACGCCATTGGTGATGATGCCCACTTCGCCGATGCGCGACAGGGTTTCGCACACTTGTTTGGCGCCATCGATGAGCACGACCGTGTCCGGCAACGAATCCAGATACAGCCGGCTGGCCAGTTCCGGATCGATGGCGATAGCGTTCAGTGCAAACGTCTTGCGGAAGCGCTCCACTTTCAGGAAATCCTTGCTCACGTCACCCGTCTCAAAACGTTTCCACAGGTCCACGTTGATCGCTTGGTATTGGGAAAACAAGCCGTCGATGCCGTCGCGCAAACCCA
This sequence comes from Janthinobacterium violaceinigrum, assembly GCF_009208555.1. Classification (GTDB taxonomy): domain Bacteria; phylum Pseudomonadota; class Gammaproteobacteria; order Burkholderiales; family Burkholderiaceae_D; genus Janthinobacterium; species Janthinobacterium violaceinigrum. Next base: position 41,075 of record NZ_WFLI01000004.1, read on the forward strand.
GTTCGTGCATGGTGTGCAGGAACGAGCGTTTTTCGGATGCCCTGAAGTCGAGCAGGGTATCGTCGAGGTCAAACAGGAATAATTTGTATTTCATGGCGTGTTGTTGAAAGCGTGGAACTTGTTTTGCATCGTAGCACGTAGCGCCGAGTTCGGTTGGCCGTGCCCTGCACGGGCGATCCGCTACAATCGCTGCAATACCTGTTGCCTTCATTCCATTCCTGTCCATGACCGATCTCTCCGTCAACGTCAATAAAATCGCCCTGCTGCGCAATTCGCGCGGCCGCAACTACCCCGACCTGCTCGCTTTTTCCGCGCGCTTTCTCGACCTGGGCGCCGCCGGCATCACCTTGCATCCGCGTCCGGACCAGCGCCATGCGCGCTACGATGATGTGGCCCCGTTGCAGCGTCTGTGCGCGGAGCGGGGACGCGAGCTGAATGTGGAGGGATATCCGGCGGCGGAATTTCTGCAGGTCGTGAAAAGCGCGCGTCCAGCGCAATGCACCCTGGTGCCCGATATGCCGGGGCAATTGACGTCCGATCACGGCTGGGACATCGAGCGGCATGCGGCGCTGCTGCGTCCCGCCATTGCGCAATTGAATGACCTGGGCATCCGCGTCAGCCTGTTTGTCGATGCTGACTACCCGGCGCTGGACTGGGCGCGCGAAGTGGGCGCGGCGCGGGTCGAGCTGTACACGGAACGGTTTGCCGAGAGTTATGGCAGCGAGCAGGCCGATGCCGTCTTCGATACCTATCTGCAAGCGGCGCGCCGTGCCCAGGCGCTGGGACTGGGCGTGAATGCGGGGCACGATCTTGACCTGCACAACCTGGCGCGTTTCCTGGATATTCCCGGCATCCTGGAAGTGTCGATCGGCCACGCGCTGGTGGTCGAGTGCATCGAGCAAGGCATGGACAAGGTGATGAGCCGCTACCTTGAAATATGTCGATCGTAGGGGACCTGGGCGATGACGCTGGCCGGCCGCTGCAGCCTGACCACGACTGGCCGTTCTTCGATGCCGATTTTTCCGTGCCGGCACAGATGCTGGCGCAGGTACAGGCGCTGACGCCCCGCGCCGCGGCGCTGCTGTGGACGCGCCATGTGTCGGCGCATCCCGTTGAAACGCATCCGATGCAGTTGCGTGAGGAACACCGCCTGCAGCCAACGATAGCGGGGCCGGAGTGGCTGGCCGAGTTTGACGCCGTTTCCAGCGAGCACCCGGCGCAATCGGGCCGCGTGGCCGCGTTTCTCGTTTCCCACTTTCAGGCTGCGGGGGCGGCACCCGTCTTGTTCATGGCCAGCCGAGAACTCGCCTACGCGTTGACACCGGCCGCGCTCGTCGCATGCTGGCCTTGCTTGCTGGCCCTGTCTGACGAGAGTCCCTTGCTGTACCAGCCGGCCACGGGCAAGTTCGTCTGGTGCCGGCCGCATGGGGCGCTGGCCGGTGGAGAGGACGGGCAGGAATCCGCGCCGTGAGTGCGTACGCAGCGATTACATTTCCACCCACCAATTGAGCAAGGTTTCATCGTCGTCGTCATCGAGGTTGACGTAGATATTGGCGAAATACCATTCCACGCCCGTCGCTGTGCGGAAGGCGTCGAAGGGGCCGTTGACGTTGTAGATCCCGTGGTGTCCCGGCACGCTGAAGGTGAGGTTGCCTTTGTACTGGCCGTCCATGGTGCCGCCCAGCTGGCTTTGCACGTCGCGTTCGAGCTGGTCCACTGCTTCTTGCGGCACGTCGTTGGCGTCGTAGATATGGATGCAGAAGTTGCCGCCGCGCTTCAATACTTCGGCGGGGGCGAGCGGGTCGGCGATGTTGACGATGTCGCCGCGCGCCAGGTTCAGGGTCAGGCCGGGCGAGGCCAGCAGTTCATAGACGTGCTCGTCAATCTGGCGTGCGGGCAGGGTTTCATACACGGGGCCGTGAGTGTTTTCGCCTGCCATTACGCGGATGTGCGGCAAGCCTTCGCAATTGATGTCTTCCATTCATTCTTTCATAGTGCCGGCGTCACCTACTGCGGGCTGCGCCAGGGTGGGTTTATGGCAATATTGTACCGGGTACGTGCCCGCTGGCCGGGTACGCAACAGTGCAAACGAGGAGAGGCAATGGAGAATGTGGTGCAGGCCGGTGGCTGCTTATGTGGCGCCGTGCGCTTCGAAGTGACAGGCGAGGGCAGCAATCCGCACAGCTGCTCGTGCCGCAATTGCCAGCAGCACACGGGCGCGCCCACTGTCGCGTGGGTGGAGTTTGCGCGCGATCAGGTACGCTGGACGGGCACGGCTGGTGCACCAGCAACATACCGTTCTTCCGGGTATTCGAGCCGGGCCTTTTGCACCGCGTGCGGCAGTTCCATCGGCGCCATTGACGATGCGCCGACGGTGGCCTTGCTGGTGGGCAGTTTCGATCATCCTGCCCGGGCGGCCTTTGCGCCCGCATGCCACTCATTTGACGATCTCAGGCCGCTCTGGTGGCACTTCGATGGGGCTATGGCCGCACCCGGGCCGGGCGGCGCAGGCAAGTAATCCTTCAGACGGGCGGCGTGGCCAGGAAGGCGGGCAGGGTTTCTGCCGAGCGCGTGTAGGCGTGCACGCAGCGATAGTCGGCCGGCTTGACGATATCGGGTGTTTCCAGCTGGGCGAAGCTCCAGCCGACGGCGATGGTCACGCCCGCCTGGTCGATACTGCCCGTCTCGCCAGGCAGGGGAAGCTGCGCGCACTCGTGTTCCAGCGCGGTCCAGGCGGCGTGCAGTTGCATGCCGACCCGTTCCAGCCATGGCGCGTGCTGCTTGTCGAGCGGACGCAGCTTGCGTTCGTAGACGATTTGCACGGCTTTTTCATAGGCGGCCAGCGCCAGGCCCGTCAGGCGCAATGCGCGCACGCTGTCGGCGAGGGCGGGCACGGGGGTGTCCGCACGCAGCAGCGATAGATAGTGGAGGATCAAGGTGGAATCCATCAGCACTTGCCCGTCGTCCAGTACCAGGGTCGGCACCTTGATGACGGGGTTGATCTCGCGTATGGCATCCATGTTGCGGAACACGGACAGCGGCAAGTGCTCGTAGGAAATTCCCTGCAGTTGCAAACAGATGGCGACCCTGCGCACATAGGGCGAGTCGAGCATGCCGATCAGTTTCATGGCCAGTCTCCGGGGTAGTCAGGAGTCTCCACGATACCCGCTTGCCTGTCCGCTGACCAGCGTCCTGCTTAATTGTGCGCGCTGATGCCGCTGCGGAACTGTTCAAAACCGGCGCGGGCTGCCTTGTAGCAATTGCCGGCGGCCGCTTCCAGGCCTTCGCGGTCCAGCACTTCGACGGTGCCGCGGCGGTACTGGATCAAGCCTTCGTCCTGCAGCTTGCGGGCCGTGACGGTGACGCTTTCGCGGCGCACGCCCAGCATGTTGGCCATGGTGTCTTGCGTGACCTTCAGCTCGTTAGACAGGGAACGGTCGAGGCGGTCCAGCAGCCAGCGGCACAGTTTCTGTTCGATGCTGCAATGACGGCCGCCCACCACGTTCTGTGCCATTTGCGCAAACATGGCGCTGGTGTAGCGCATCAGCAGTTGTGCCAGCGCGCCGCCCTCGTTGAACACTTCGCGCAGGAAGGCCGTTTTCAGACGGTAGCCGTAGCCAGCCGTCTGCACGATGGCCGTGCAGGTGGCGCGCTCGGCTTCGTACAGCACCACACCAGCGACGCCTTCGCGGCCGATGACGGCGATCTCGGTGGTGGCGCCGTCTTCCATCACATACAGCAGGGAAACGATGGCGTTGGTGGGGAAATACGTGTATTCAATCTTGCCGCCGCAATCGAACAAGTGCTTGCCGGCAGGCAGGGCGACTAGTTCCAGCTGGCAAAACAGGCGCTCCAGATCGGTGCGCGACAAGGCACGCAGCAATTCGTTCTGTTGCGCACCCGTGATGCTGATCATGGGCGTGGCGGGAGCGGCTTGCCAGTTGTGCTGGACGGCGGCGTGGTTATTCGTTGCTGGGGTCAGGTTGCTATAAGCTTTGTACATGGTAGGGCCTCGTCTTCTGATTTTGTTGGATGGCGCTGCGTTTCTGGCTTGCTAGCGTTGTGCTGAATCTTGTATCCACTATAAGACGAGGGGGTGCAGGCGGGCATCGGATGAGCCGACGTGCTTATGTAGGCTAGGAACATTGCCTCGTGTCATCCGACTCCTACGCCTGGTTTTTCATTTTTCCCCGCTTGGCAACCACCATGCCCGGGCAAAAAGACGGCCTGCAGCCATTTTCCGCGAACTTTGGCCGTCTGCCGCGATCAAACCAACCGGCGTTGAAATACGGTAGTGATAAAATGTTGCCTTGTGGAAATTGACGTGTGTGTCGGCAGGTGCCGCTGCTCTCGCTGCTGAACCTGGCCTTTCTGCTTCACCTTGCGATGCTTTCATGGATCGCCTCACTGCCCGTGCCGTGCATTTGCCGGCGGGTACCTGTCCAGTCCCGTTTAATGAAGGAAAGCAACGCATGAAATGGTTTTTTGATTTGAAAATTGCCACCAAACTGATCTTGTCGTTTGGCGCCGTGCTGCTGTTGACGGCGGCCTTGGGCGTGTCGGCGATCTTTTCCATGGCGCGTATCAATACCGCGTCAACGGACCTGTCCGCCAACTGGATGCCCAGCGTGCTGGCAGCCATGTCCATGCGCAGCGATGTCAGCGATTTCCGTCGCTGGGAACTGGCGCACATGCTGGCCGCGCAGGATGCCGACATGGCGCAGAATGAAACGCGCATGACGGAAACGCAGAGCAAGCTGAAGACGGACGGCGACAATTACCGCGCCCTGATTTCGGAGCCGGGCGAGAAGGAAGTCTTCGAGCGTTTCCTCGCGCTCAACGATGAATTCATGCGCCTGCATGCAACCATGCTGAGCCTGTCGCGCGAGATGAAAAAGGAAGAGGCGCGCGCGCTGGCCGTGGGGCCGTCGGCCAAGGTCATGGCGGACATGATGGTGACCCTGGATAAACTCGTGTCCATCAATACGGAGGGCGGCGCGCGTTCGAGCGCCAGCGCCGATGCCACGTATGCGGCTTCGCGCGCCAGCCTGATCGGCTTGCTGGTCGGTATCGTCGTCATCGGCATGCTGCTGGCGCTGTGGGTGGCGCGCAGCGTGGCCCGTCCGCTGATCGAGGCGGTCGGCGTGGCGCGCCAAGTGGCGGCGGGTGACTTGACCGCGCATATTGTTGTGCAATCGCAAGACGAAACGGGGCAATTGATGCAGGCCCTGAAAGACATGAATGCCAGCCTGCAGAACCTGGTGGGCCAGGTGCGCAGCGGCACGGACACCATCGCCACGGCATCGAGCCAGATTGCCGCCGGCAACCAGGACTTGTCGTCGCGCACGGAAGAGCAAGCCAGTTCGCTGGAAGAAACGGCGTCCTCGATGGAAGAGCTGACTTCGACCGTGAAGCAGAATGCGGACAATGCGCGCCAGGCCAATACCATGGCGCTGACCTCGTCGAGCATCGCCATCGAGGGCGGCAAGGTCGTCAGCGAAGTGGTGGGCACGATGGCGTCGATCAACGCATCGTCGCGCAAGATCGTCGACATCATTGCCGTCATCGACGGCATCGCCTTCCAGACCAATATCCTGGCTCTGAATGCGGCCGTCGAGGCGGCGCGCGCGGGCGAGCAGGGACGCGGCTTTGCCGTCGTCGCCACGGAAGTGCGCAACCTGGCGCAACGCTCGGCTGCGGCAGCCAAGGATATCAAGGTCCTGATCGGCGATTCGGTCGAGAAAGTCGAAGCGGGATCGGCACTGGTGGACCAGGCGGGCCGCACGATGGATGACATCGTTGCCAGCATCACCCGCGTGACGGACATCATGAGCGAGATCACGGCCGCCAGCAGCGAGCAGAGCGCCGGCATCGAGCAGGTCAACCAGGCTATCGCCCAGATGGACCAGGTGACGCAGCAAAATGCGGCCCTGGTGGAAGAGGCGGCCGCGGCGGCCGAATCGATGCAGGAGCAGGCCGCCAGCCTGAGCGCCGTGGTCAGCATCTTCAAGCTCAACGCTGCCAGCGCCGCCGCGAGCGTGCCGCGCGCGCCTGCCAAGGCTGTCAAGGCGCCCGCAGCGGTGGCGCCGGCGCCCCGTCAATTGGCCGCCACGCCGCGCAGCACGGCGCCAGTGGATGAGTGGGAAAGCTTTTAAGGGCGCTTGCGCGGTTTTTTGATGGCTGGAGTGGCGGGCGCGGCAGCGGCTTGCTGGCGCTGCTGCCATGCCCTCAGGGCCGCTTCGTAGGCGGCCAGGTCTTCCTGATACATTTCCAGCACGCAAAAGGTGCAACCGCTGCGGCAGCACTCGTCATTGTCCGGTTTCCTGGGCGCTTGCGGTTGCGGATCGTGGGGTAAAGGCGGGGTGGGCATGGTGAGGGCAGGGGGCGGCGGAGCTGGCATCGGAGCAGGCATCATACGGCATCCTGCCGTGCCTTTGCTGGAACGCTTTTTGCTCAAAAATCACGGTTTCCGTGTACAGTTGCGGTGAATTAGGGTATCGTTTACAGCACTGATATTGTATCTTCTGCGCGCGATGTTCCGCCGGCGCGATCTCCGCCGCCATCGCAGCACACCTCTTCGACGCTCCCGCATACGCCGTTCAGCATGTCCCGGAGCGCGCAGGTGCCGCAAGAACGATGATCCATGGCTTGCAAGACGGAGCTGCCTGTGCCCCGAAATGTTGTTTATTGAGAAAGCATGGCTTCCGCAGTGCGGAGGCACACCAGAAAATTTATGTCTGAAACCGAATCGACTCCTACGCCCAGCCCGGCGATTACCCCTGAAGCGGCGCCTGCCGCCGCCCCTGCACCTGCCGCATCCGCTGCTCCCGCCCTGACTTTTGCCGACTTCGGCCTCGCGCCTGAAATCCAGCGCGCCCTGACCGAGCAAGGCTACACCCACCCGACACCGATCCAGGAACAAGCGATTCCCGTCGTGCTGCAAGGCCGCGATGTGATGGGCGCCGCGCAAACGGGTACGGGCAAGACGGCGGGTTTTTCCTTGCCGATCATCCAGTTGTTGCTGGCGCATGCCAGCAGCAGCATGTCGCCAGCGCGCCACCCGGTGCGCGCGCTGATCCTGACGCCGACCCGTGAACTGGCGGTGCAGGTGGCCGAAAACGTCAAGGCCTACGCCAAGCACACGCCGCTGCGCTCGACCGTCGTCTTCGGCGGCATGGACATGAAGCCGCAAACCGTCATCCTGCGCGGCGGCGTGGAAATCGTTATCGCCACGCCTGGCCGCTTGCTCGACCATATCGAGCAAAAGAACATCAGCCTGAGCCAGGTGCAGATGCTGGTCATGGATGAAGCGGACCGCATGCTGGACATGGGTTTCCTGCCGGACTTGCAGCGCATCATCAACTTGCTGCCGAAGCAACGCCAGAACCTGATGTTCTCGGCCACGTTCTCGCCAGAAATCAAGAAGCTGGCTGCGACCTTCCTCAACGATCCGCTGACGATCGAAGTGGCGCGCAGCAACCAGACGGCCGACAAGGTCACGCAGGTGGTCTACAAGGTGCCGGAAGACCAGAAGCATGCACTGGTTGCCCATCTGCTGCGCCAGCGCGACCTGAAGCAGGTCATCGTGTTCTCCAACACCAAGATCGGCGCTTCGCGCCTGGCCCGCGTGCTGGAACAGGAAGGCATGAGCGCTACGGCGATTCATGGCGACAAGAGCCAGCAGGAACGCATGGCGGCGCTGGAAGCGTTCAAGAAGGGCGAGATCGACGTGCTGGTGGCCACCGACGTGGCGGCGCGCGGCCTCGATATTTCCGACTTGCCTTGCGTCATCAACTTCGACTTGCCGTACAACGCGGAAGACTATGTGCACCGCATCGGCCGTACGGGCCGCGCGGGCGCTTCGGGCGACGCCATTTCGATCTATTCGGATAAAGACGAGCGCTTGTTGGCCGATATCGAAAAACTCATCAAGCAAAGCATCAAGCGCGGTGAACTCGCCGGCTTCAATCCGGCACCCGCCCGCAGCAGCGACAGCGAGCGCCGTCCGCCGCGCCGCAGCGAAGGTGGCGAGGCGCGTCCTGCACGCGCTCCCGAGAGCCGCCATGCGGGCGACAGCCGCGACAGCCGTTCCGCCGAGCGCGGCACGCGTCCAGCCTTTGGTCCCGGCGCCCGTCGCGAAAAGACCGATCCCTGGTTCCTGAAGCCATATGAGCCTGCCAAAGCGGCAGCCCCGGCGGCGGCCAGCATGGCGCCAGTCGTGGCCAAGCCGAAGCAGAAAGTGGCGGCCTTGCTGGGTGGATTGTTGAAGAGCTGATATCTTTTGGAGCCGTATTTCCATACGGCTATTCCATTGAGTTCCTTTTTGTCCTCATTTTATGTGGGTAGTGGCAGGAAAGAGTGGCTTTGCTATATTTTCCTGCCAAATCGATTTGCAGCGCCTAATAGCACCGTGGTAAGCGCAGTGAGCTGTAGCAGAGAAGCGCAGCTGTGCGAATGTACTGAGCCGTCGAGACAGTGAGCGTCGCTGGCCGCAAACCGCGACGCGCAGCCGGTTTGAATGGTGTTCCAGCCACTTTCAGCTTTCTGCCTATGCGCCACCTGAGTCCTGCATTTTCTGCATGGATTGTTTGCGCTGGCGCCAACCCACTTTGTAACAAATATATCCAATTGTAAGATTTATCTTTACGTGTGCTAATCATGTTTATCCTGCATGATATTATGCGTGTAGTATGACTTGCACCTCAACAATTTCATTTATGATAACTTTTATCAATAATTCCTGTCATTATATTTCAGTATTTTATTGATATTATTGAGATTCTATTTTTAAGTTTTTATTGTTTATGTGTTTTTCTTGCCTCTTTGAAAATGATGCAATAATGTAAAGCGCTTGTGGTCGGAGTTTGTATTTTCGTATAAAATGTCAAGCCCTTCAATTCTGAGGTTTTTGTCAAGGGTGAGCAGCGACGTTTCAATGATTTGCACGCCCTTATGTTCCTCATGTTGCTTCCGTTACCCGCTTCGAGACCTGCTATTTATTCCCGCTCTGAAGCTATTTTTTATTGAAATTCGAAAGAGCAACGAGTACTTGAAATGCCGTCATCGGAGGACATCGCGTGAGATTGAGTTTTCACGTGTATTGCCAATACTAATAATAGAAAAGGGTTAAACAACAATGCAGTCCTCGGGTTTTTCTTCGTCAGCCGTTTTTTTTATTGCTACCTTTCTCCTGGGGTGTGGCAACAATAATGCTGAAGTTCCTCGCGTGGCGGAAGGGAGCCCTGATGCTCGGGCTACCGCTCTGGTACAGAAAATGACGCTGGAAGAGAAAATCCAATTGGTCCATGGGGTCGGGCCCGGCGCCTCGCCGTTGAATGGAGCGGGCTATATTCCTGGTATCAAGCGCCTTGGTATTCCAGATATCAACATGGCGGATTCATCGACCAGCGTCCGGGTTGCCAATGTGAATGCGACGGTGATGCCATCGACATTGGCCCTCGCTGCCAGCTGGGATCGGGAGATGGCATTTGAGTACGGCGCTTTAATCGGGCGAGAGTTACGGACGTTGGGCTTCGCTGAGGGGCTTGGGGGCGGCATTAACTTGATCCGGGAGCCAAGGAACGGTCGTACTTTTGAATATTTGGGCGAGGATCCCGTACTGGCTGGGTATCTTTTGGCTCAGCGCACGCTAGGTACGCAGCAGCAGAAGGTTATCGCTACGGTCAAGCATTTTGCATTGAATAACCAGGAAACAAACCGGTTTACTTCGGACTCGGTGGTCGATGAGCGGACTATGCGGCAACTATACCTGCTCGGATTTGAAATAGCGATCAAGGATGGGCAGCCTGGTAATGTCATGTGTGCTTATAACTATGTCAATGGAGTCAAGGCATGTGAAAATTCTTATCTCCTGAATTCCGTGTTGAAAAATGAATGGGGATTCAAGGGATACGTGCAGTCCGACTGGAGTTTCGCTGTCAGTGATACCGTGAGGGCGGCTAACGCTGGATTGGATGAAGAGCAACCAGGCTCGCTGGATGATGCTGTAGGCGCTGGTGGAGAGCCTACGTACTTTAATCAGAAACTGAAATCTGCAATTACTGCTGACCTCGTCTCCATGAGCAGGCTGGATAATATGGTGACACGGAAGCTGCGAACGCTGTTTCAGGTCGGCATTATGGACTCTCCACCCGTTCCTGGTGGCATCATAAATCGCGCCGATGGACGTACAGTCGCCAAAAAAGTGGCCGACGCTTCTATTGTTTTGTTAAAAAATCAAGGCGGAAATGGTGAGGCCAAAAGACTTCTTCCGCTTGATAGCAAGGCTGTCAAATCTATCGTCGTCATCGGTGCGCACGCTTCTGTTGGCGTAATGGCAGGAGGTGGCTCCGGTGGTCCTTTTGCCTCAGTGAACAATCCTGTGGCCTGCTTATTGCCTGAAAAAATGTTTTCGGAGTGTGCTCCATATTCGTCCTCATCTCCATTGCAGGCAATCAAGGCCAAGGCTGGGCTTGCTCAAGTTCGTTATTTTGATGGCAATGATAGTCGTGCGGCCTCGGATGCCGCGGCGACTGCTGACGTGGCAATTATTTTTGCTTCACAGTTCAGCGGCGAAGGGCGGGATCTGGTTTCGTTGGCGTTGCCTGACCAGCATACCGATCCCGCCAATCAATCTTACGATCAACGCGCATTGATCGAGGCTGTGGCGAAAAAGAATCCTCGTACTGTGGTCGTACTGGAAAACGGTACCGCAGTGACTATGCCATGGCTGAATAGCGTTTCTGCGGTGCTGGCTTCGTGGTATCCAGGAGATAGCGGAGGCGAGTCTATCGCTGATATCTTGTTTGGTGATGTTAACCCCTCGGGGAAGTTACCTATTTCTTTCCCCAAGATGGAACAAGATTTACCTCAGAAAAATATTTCATCAAGCAATTTAAGTGTCAGATATAACGAAGGGCTGATGATGGGGTATCGATGGTACGATCATCACAAGATTGAACCATTGTTCGAATTTGGTTACGGATTGTCATACACCAGCTTTGATTATACGGATCTGAAAACTGAATTAGCTCAGAATGGTGACGTGAAGATCAGCTTTAGTCTGAAAAATACTGGCAGTCGCAGCGGCGCTGAAGTCATGCAAATTTATGCATCCATCCCCTTCGATGGTGAACCGCCGCAGCGTCTGGTAGGGTGGGAGAAGGTGCATTTGCAGAGCGGCCAGCAACGAACTGTGGAGTTGACAATTGCGCGGGAGCGTTTGCAGGTATGGGATGCACTAAAGCGGCAATGGTTTATACCCAAAGGCAATTACGAGTTTCGTGTCGCAAATTCATCAAGAGCCCGTAATATATTACGCAACACTAAGTCATTATAAATAGAGTGATTTTCTAGTGTTGATGATTCGGCTTTGCATTTAGAAAAATAAAATTAATGATTTCTTTTTTTTACGGGGATTGGATGTGATTTCCCGACAGAAGTTGAATGTTGTATACCTTATGGGGAATCAGGGCGTTAATTATTTGATGCCGCTTTTGGTTTTCCCATTTTTGATGCATACGTTGGGGCCATTGAAATTCGGTATTCTTAGTTTTTCTTTGGCTACAATGCAGTTTTTGATCTTGTTGACCGACTTTGGTTTTAATTATAGCGCGACAAAAAGTATTTCAATAGCGGGAAAAGACAAGCGTATTATTTCGGATGTCTTTTTTCGCACCATGTGGGCGAAAGCAATACTAAGTGTCATTTCATTATTTGTGATGCTGTTTTTGATTGTGGTATTTGATGCTTACAGTGCAATCAAAGAGTTGCTTTTTATAAATTTTATAGCGGTAATTGGCACAGTAATATACCCTATTTGGTTATTTCAAGGGCTGGAAAAGATGGGTTCGATTACCGCTTTTTCCATCTTGTCACGTGCATGCGTATTGATATCATTTTATTTCTTGGTGAACGGCGAAGGCGACATCAATATGGCGATGTTCTTGCTGGCTGTTCCTAATGTACTGGCCGGAATATTTGCGATCTTGACGATATATCATGAACGTCTTGTGTTTTGGGTGAAATTTTCATTTCTGGAAATCCGGAAATCATTTTTGGAAGGTGTCCAGGTATTTTCATCGACACTGTTAACCAGTATGTATACGCTGATGACGCCGGTAGTAGTCGGATTTGTTGCCGGACCGGAATCGGTCGGCTACTTGAATGTCGCAAATACCGTCAAGCAGGCGGTGTGTGGATTATTTTCTCCCATTTTGCAAGCATATTTCCCCAAAGTGAACGCCTTATATATTGATAAGCCGGAGGTGTCTCGAGCGCTGGCGACAAAGATATTAAAGTGGATGGCATTGATGCTGCTTGTGATTTCTTTGGTTTTATTTTTTATATCGGAAATTCTCATTGAAAAAGCATTTGGAGTGAAGTATTTGGCTGCTATCCCGGCATTAAAAGTGCTTGCCTTTGCACCACTTTTTATTCTGATAAATTCGGTGATGGGATTGTTGTTCATGATTCCTCGCGGCGATATGAAAGGTTATCTGGGATCGATTTTTTCTGGAGCAGCAGTGAGTTTGGTAATTGTGGCGCCGGCGGCATACTATCTCAAAGAAACGGGTGGCGCTGTGACATTGCTGGCGGTAGAACTGGTAGTGGGCATCTGTATGGCATTACGCATACGCAGTTATAAAAATTAGGAATTAGCAAGGAAAATGAATATATCAATAATTATTCCTTACTGGAAACGTGAAAAACAGATAGAACTGATGTTTTCCAGTCTGGCTGAACAGATACCGTCCGGCGTAGAGGCTGAAGTCTTGGTATGTGACAGCCATAGTGGCGGACAAATTGAAGAAATCATCATGCGCGCCCAGGAAGTTCATCCGTGTTTGAATATCCGTCATTTGCAATGTGAAAATATTGTTGCCCAAAAAAGAAATGTCGGCATCCGCGAGGCTCGTCATGATTTGTTGATTTTTCTTGATGATGACTGTGTTCCGCAAGCTGACTACTTGAAGAATGTTTTTCTTGATGTGGGTAACAATCCAGGCGTCATATTGTGTGGCGAAATTCGATTCCCTGCCAGTCTGGTAGGAGGCAGTAATTATTATCGTTATCGGGATTCAAAGCATCCTACTTTTTCATCTCGGCCATTTCGGGAGCTGGATCAGTGGAGTTTTGTTTCCATGAATATGGTGGCAAAAAAGAGAGATTTGATACAGGCAGGTTTGTTTTATGATGAGCGTTTTATCGGTTACGGTTGCGAGGATCACGAATTTCCATGGCGTATACTCAAGGCCGGGATGAAGATCAGGATGGGAAGGTTTTGTATTGATCATCACGAATATGATGGTGATATTGTCAAATATAAACGAAAAATATTTTGCACGGCACGTGATGGAATGTACATGCTCTCATGCTTGGCACCAGAAATCGTGCATTCGCATCGAAAACTGAGGATGATCGAGACGATCTATTCTGTAAAAGGAATTTCGACTGTATTGGCAAGAACCCTTTTCTCGATTCTGTTTAATCGATATCTTTGTCGTGCCGTTGAGTTATTTTTGCAAAAAACAGATGCAAAAAGAAATTTCTATTTTTCACGAGCATATCGTTATGTGTTGCTATGCAATTATCTCGCCGGAGTCAGGTCGCGTGAGGATCGCCTGACGCAGGCTAGTGTTGGGGCGGGATGGTATGACTAAAGTCTATAATGTATTGATATCGTTGCTCATATGGTCATTTTTCCTTCATTTATTGAGAAACGTAAATAGTGCATATGTTGCAATTCAGGGCATTATTTTTTTTGCGACTTGTGCCTGGTTTTATGTGAGCTATAAGTTGACAAAGAGTGATGTTATTGCTATTGCGATACTTTGCTGTGTATTCTTTTATGTTTTGTTATTGTCCGTTATTTACAATGATGATTATGGTGGTGCTGCACTCGGTATATTCCGTTTCTCAAGCTTGATTATGGCATTTTTGAGTGCATTAATGGTTGTCCGGAGCGATAAAGTCGATGTATTTTGGATGATTTTTAGTCAGTTCATGGCATTGTGCGCCCTGTCATTATATTTTCAATTTATCTTCGGTCCCATTGACTGGTTTGCTGAGTCAAGTGAGCGAGCTGGTTTTTCTCGATATGCATCACTCGCAGGAAGCCTGACCGTGTACGGAGTAATTTGTGGGATGGCCATAATATCGAGCTATTTTTATTTCCAAGGATGGAAAAGAATATTGCTGATAGCCATAATTGTTTCTGGCGGCTTTATTTCTCTGCAGAAAGCTGCGATTGCAAATATTTTCATCGCAGCGGTAGGTATTGCGATAATTGAAAAAGTTTCCTTTAAGCAGCTGTTTAAGATTGGCGTGATTGTATTAGTTATTGGTGCAGTTGTTTTGTGGAGCACAGGACTATATGATATTGCTGAAGTAGGATTTAAGAGTTCGCTAGGTGCCGCTGGTGAGGACGTTCAATCCGACGTATCCCTCTTGCAAAGTGCATTTGATCGCATCATTGAATTGCCAGGTATTGTCTTCGATTTTTATGGCTTGAACAGGCTGTTCTGGGGCATGGGTGTATTTGGTGGTTCCGGCTCTCTCGGTTATCCCGATTTGCCAATGATGCATAATGCATATTTTGATATAATTTCAATTGCAGGATTGCCTTTGTTTAGTGCCTTGTTGATTTATTTCATCACGTTGATTTATAAAGCAACTTATTACTTCGACACGTTGATGAGCGCTGATGTAGATCGAAAAGCGACAGTGCTGATTTTCCTCATGTCCATGCTGAATATGCTTTTTGCAAGTGGGAATTTTTTCCAGCCAGTGATTGCGATTATTTTATGGGTGTCGGTGATATATGTGGCGCGTATGCGCAACCGTACCTGACGTGTCATGTTAATTATTTATAGAGAAAAATATTATGTTTAAAGACAAGGTTTTGTTGATTACTGGCGGAACGGGTTCATTCGGAAACGCTGTGTTGAAGCGTTTTTTGGATACATCTATCGGTGAGATACGGATTTTCAGCCGAGATGAAAAGAAGCAAGATGACATGCGTAAGAAGTACAATCATCCGAAGCTGAAATTTTATATTGGCGATGTGCGTGACTATTCCAGTGTTCTCAATGCCACGCGTGGGGTTGATTTTATTTTTCATGCTGCGGCATTAAAGCAGGTTCCATCGTGTGAATTTCATCCAATGGAAGCTGTCAAGACCAATATCATCGGAACTGAAAACTTGCTGGAGGCGGCAATTCAGAATGGCGTACGCCGCGTAGTCTGTCTCAGCACGGACAAGGCTGCCTACCCGATTAATGCCATGGGCATCTCCAAAGCCATGATGGAAAAGGTCATGGTAGCCAAGTCTCGCAATGTGGATGATGCCAAGACGGTCATTTGCGGTACCCGCTACGGCAATGTGATGGCATCGCGCGGTTCCGTTATTCCGTTGTTTGTCGATCAAATACGGGCTGGGGCCGCGCTCACGATTACTGACCCGGCGATGACGCGTTTTATGATGACTCTGGAAGATGCCGTTGATTTGGTGCTGTACGCTTTCGAGCATGGCAGCAATGGTGACATTTTTGTGCAAAAGGCGCCAGCTGCCACAGTTGATACACTCGTGCAAGCATTGTTGGGATTGCTGGACAAAGCTGGCCATCAGGTGGATATCATCGGCACGCGCCATGGAGAGAAGCTTTACGAAACTTTACTCAGCCGTGAAGAAATGGCTGCGGCGGAGGATCGGGGAGATTATTTCCGTGTTCCCCCTGATTTAAGGGATTTGAATTACGGAAAATTTGTCGAGCACGGCGAGCAGAAGATTTCGACCGCAGAGGACTATAACTCGCACAATACGCACCGCCTTGACGTGAAGGGCATGCAGGCACTCCTGATGAAACTGGAATTCATCAAGAGTATTGTCCGCGGCGAAAATGCTGTTGCAGAAAGCTGATGCCATGAAAGTACTTGTTACTGGCGCAAATGGGTTTATCGGCAAGAATTTGTTGATCCGCTTGCGCGAGCGCGGCGACATTGATGTCCTCACTTTCGTACGTGGGGAAGTGCTGTCTTCCTTGGCAGAGAAGGTGGCCGAGGCCGACTTCATTTTTCACTTGGCTGGCGTAAATCGGCCACAAAATGAAGCCGAGTTTGTCGAGGGAAATGCCGACCTGACGCAGCGCCTTTGCGAAATCGTACGCGCTGATGGACGTGGTGTCCCTGTCCTGTATACTTCGTCTTCCCAGGCCAGCCGCGACAATCCGTATGGCGTCAGCAAGCGTAGCGCGGAAGATGCGTTGCGGACGCTGTCGTCTGAGGGCTTGGCGCGAACCTATATATATCGCTTGCCGAATGTGTTCGGTAAATGGTGCCGCCCTAATTACAATTCTGCTGTCGCGACATTTTCGTACAATATTGCGCATGGTTTGCCGATTCAGATCAATGACCCGGCCGTGCCGTTGCAGCTGGTGTATGTCGATGATGTGATTACTGACTTTTTGCGCGTACTCGATACTCAGCCAGCGGCCGGGGAGCGCGAGGTCGCGCCTGTCTATGCAATTACTGTGGGTGCACTTGCTCAACAGCTGCAGGCGTTTCGTGACAGCCGTACGTCCATGGTCATCGAGGCTGTGGGAACAGGTCTGATACGCGCCTTGTATTCCACCTATATCAGTTATTTCACCCCGGAGCAGTTTGCATATCCTTTGGTCCGCCATGCGGATCCGCGCGGCGTATTCGTCGAGATGCTCAAAACCCGCGATGCTGGGCAATTTTCCTACTTCACGGCACATCCCGGGATTACCCGTGGTGGACATTATCACCATACCAAGACAGAAAAATTTCTTGTCATAAAAGGACGTGCACGGTTTGGATTCCGTCAGATCGATACTGGCGAAACCTACACGCTGCTCACGGACGGCGAGACTCCGCAAGTTGTGGAAACCATTCCTGGATGGTCGCACGATATTACCAATATCGGTGAGGAGGAAATGATCGTGATGCTGTGGGCGAATGAGATATTTGACCGGGCACATCCAGACACTATCACGTACAAGGTTTAAAGATGAAAAAATTAAAAGTAATGACAGTGGTTGGCACACGTCCGGAAATCATTCGCTTGTCGCGTGTCATGGCCGTACTGGATCGGCATTGCGATCATGTGATCGCCCATACCGGACAGAATTATGATTACGAGCTGAATGAGATTTTTTTCCAGGATCTGGAAGTGCGCAAGCCCGATCATTTTTTGAATGCTGCAGGAAGCAACGCGGCAGAAACCATCGGAAAAGTCATCATCGCGGTGGACGCGGTGCTGGAGCAGGAACGACCGGATGCCGTGTTGATCTTAGGAGATACGAATAGTTGTCTGGCTGCGATTCCTGCCAAGCGTCGCAAGATCCCTATTTTTCATATGGAGGCGGGTAATCGCTGTTTCGATCAGCGGGTACCAGAAGAGACGAATCGCAAGATTGTCGACCATACTGCCGATATCAATATGACCTATAGCGATATCGCACGCGAGTACCTGTTACGCGAAGGTTTGCCGCCCGACCGCATCATCAAGACTGGCAGCCCGATGTTTGAGGTCCTGCACCATTATATGCCGGGCATCGATGCCTCGAACGCGTTGGCACGCCTCGACCTGGAGGAGGGACAGTATTTTGTGGTCAGCGCACATCGTGAGGAAAATATCGATTCGGATGTCAATTTTCTCAAGCTGATGCAGGCACTGAATCTGGTGGCGGAAACCTATCAGTTGCCTGTCATTGTATCGACGCATCCGCGCACGCAAAAGCGCATTGATGCCAAGGGTTTTGTCTTTCATCCGCTGGTGCGCTTGCTCAAGCCGCTGGGCTTCAAGGACTATGTCCATCTGCAGGCACGTGCGCGTGCTGTATTGTCTGATAGCGGCACTATTACCGAAGAGTCTTCGATCCTGAACTTCCCTGCGCTCAATATTCGTGAGGCTCATGAACGTCCCGAAGGCATGGAAGAAGCGTCGGTGATGATGACCGGCCTGGATGGCGAGCGTATCTTGCAGGCATTGGCGATTCTGGAAACGCAATCTCGTGGCGCGCAGCGCAATTTGCGCCAGATTGCCGATTACAGCATGCCAAACGTATCGGAAAAAGTGCTGCGCATTATTCATAGCTATACCGACTACGTTAATCGCGTGGTGTGGAAGAAGGCATAAGCCCGTTCACGGAAAAGGAACCCCTTGCGTATTCTTTTGTTAACCCAGTGGTTTGATCCAGAGCCAACCTTCAAGGGGCTTTTATTTGCCCAAAAATTGCAGGAACTCGGACATGAAGTCGAGGTCGTTACTGGTTTCCCCAATTATCCTGAGGGAAAGATCTATGCCGGTTATCGTCAGTCGTGGTGCCATCGCGAAAGCATCGGCGGTGTGCGGATAGCACGCGTACCGCTGTATGCTAGCCATGATAGCTCTGCCTTGAAACGTCTGTTGAATTACTTTAGCTTTGCTTTGTCGTCCAGCCTGTACGGGATTTTCATGGCGCGCAAGGCGGATATCATCTACGTTTATCATCCGCCAATGACGGTGGGTGTCGCCGGCGCCTTGATCGGCTGGTTCCGGCGTACACCTTTTGTCTATGATATCCAGGATCTGTGGCCAGACACCCTGAAGGCGACGGGCATGATCGGCAATCCCCGCATATTGAGTGTCGCGGGGGCTGTGTGTAACTGGATTTATCGCCGAGCCAGCCATATTGTTGTGTTGTCGCCGGGCTTTCGGAGTCTGTTGGCCGAGCGTGGGGTGCCCGAGAAGAAAATGTCGCTCATCTACAATTGGTGTGATGAGACTGGGTTGCAAGCGCCAGTGGGCGGGGTTGCTGACCTGTCCTTTATGAATGGCCGCTTTAATGTGGTATTCGCGGGGAATATGGGAAAGGCACAGGCGTTGGAGGCGGTCATCGCTGCTGCGCAGCTGGTGGCGGCGGAAGAGAGCCGTGTGCAATTTGTACTGGTTGGTGGCGGGGTTGAGGTGGAAAACCTGAAGGCGTTATGCGCGCGGTATAACTTGCCGAACTTGCGTTTTGTGCCTCGCATGCCGATGAACGAGGTTGGCGAAGTATTGGCCCGTGCAGATGCCTTGCTGGTGCACCTGAAGGATGATCCTTTGTTCTCCATCACGATTCCATCCAAGACACAAGCTTATCTTGCTGTTGGGCGGCCAATTATCATGGCAGTGCGGGGTGACGCTGCTGACTTGTTGCGTGAAGCGGAAGCCGGTGTCGTGGCGATACCAGAGGACCCTGAGTCGATTGCGCAAGGCGTATTGCAACTGGCCCGGTTGCCGTTGCCCGAGCGCGAAACGATGGGACAGAAGGCTGCTCAGTTCTATAAGAACAAGCTTTCCTTGAGTGTTGGTGTGGCCGCCTTCATCAAGGTTTTTGAGCATGTTTTGTTTTCCAAAAAAAATGCTGGAAAGTAGTGATGCATATGTTGAAAAGAACCTTTGATTTCATGGCGGCCTTGTTCGCGATCATTGTGCTGTCGCCTCTGATCATCGTACTGGCATTGCTGGTCCGCCTATTTCTTGGCAGCCCTGTCTTGTTCTCGCAAATACGTCCTGGGTTGCATGGACAGCCGTTTACCGTCTATAAATTTCGTAGCATGACGGATGAAAAAAATGCAATTGGTGAATTGTTGCCTGATGAGATACGTTTGACGCGTTTTGGCCAGTTTCTGCGTCGTAGCAGTCTCGATGAGCTGCCTCAATTGTTCAACGTATTGAAAGGAGATGTAAGTCTGGTAGGACCAAGGCCATTATTGATGGAATATTTGCCACTCTATTCCTCAGAGCAGGCTCGTCGGCATCTGGTACGGCCAGGTATCACAGGCTGGGCGCAGGTAAATGGACGTAATGCTATTAGCTGGGAACGAAAATTTGAACTGGATGTCTGGTATGTAGATCATCAGTCATTTCTTTTAGATATGAAAATATTGTTTCTTACAGTAAAGAAAGTGCTGGTTAAAGAAGGCATTAGCGCTGAAGGAGTGGAGACGATGCCACGCTTTCAAGGTGGTATCAAGGAAAAAAGCTAATGTATAAGAACCTGGTGATTTTTGGAATTGGCGGCATGGGACGCGAGGCGCATCAGATTGTCGAGGATATCAATGCAGTGGCACCTGAGTTCAACTTTCTTGGTTTTCTAGACGAAAAGCGGGAGAACCATGGATGCGATGTGCATGGATTTCCCGTACTGGGTGGACTGGAATGGCTGGAGCAGCACAGTGATATCGATGTACATGTTGTCATTGCGATTGGCAATACGATCGCAAGACAAAAAATCGTTGCGCGCATTGAACAAAGCTGCGACGTAAAATTTCATAAACTGGTGCATCCGCAGGCTTGGATCGGAAATCGCGTAGCGATCGGCGATGGTGCCATTATTTGTGCAGGCGCGCGCTTGACTACGGATATTGTGATTGGCAAGCATGTTATCGTGAATGTTGGTGCTGCGATTTTTCATGATGCACACATTCATGACTACGTCACTGTTGCACCGTCAGTCAATATTTCTGGCGCAGTGCAAGTTGGTGAAGGTTGCGATTTGGGAATCGGTAGCGCCATTATCCAGGGGAAAAGTATAGGTCCCTGGTCGATTATCGGCGCCGGAACCGTTGTTATACATGACGTCGCATCTGACGTTACCGTTGTTGGCGTTCCCGCCAAAGTGATTAAAACTCGCCAGCCTGGCTGGCATCATGGATCATAAGATGAAATCTACATTACCTCCTCCTGCTGCATGGCCTGTTTATCCGGAAGACGAAATTGCTGTCGTCACGGATATATTGCGATCAGGGAAAGTTAACTATTGGACTGGCGATACCGGCCGGGCTTTTGAGCGTGAATATGCCGCCTATGTCGGGAGCAAGCATGCCATTGCAGTTGCCAATGGAACCGTAGCGCTGGAGCTTGCACTTTATGCACTGGACATCGGTTCCGGTGATGAGGTTATTACCACCAGTCGTACTTATATCGCTTCGGCAAGCTGTGCAGTAATGCGCGGTGCCGTGCCTGTTATCGTCGACGTTGACCGCGACACGCAAAATATTTCGCCTGCTGCGATTCGTGCTGCAATCACGCCGAAAACCAGAGCCATTCTGGTTGTGCATCTGGCTGGCTGGCCATGCGACATGGACGCGATCATGGCCCTGGCCGAAGAATTTAATCTGAAGGTGATCGAGGACTGCGCACAAGCGCATGGCGCCACCTACAAGGGACGTCAAGTCGGGTCGATCGGTCATGCGGCGGCATTTTCTTTTTGCCAGGACAAAATCATATCAACCGGAGGCGAAGGTGGGATGATGACCACCAACGACGAGGCTGTATGGGAAAAGGCCTGGGCTTACAAAGATATTGGTCGAAGCTACGATGCTGTCTACCGGCGCGAGCACCCACCAGGATTCCGCTGGTTGACAGAAACCTTCGGGACGAATTGGCGTTTGACAGAGGTACAGTCGGCGATAGGTCGCCTGCAACTTGCCAAATTAAATGACTGGATCATCACGCGCAAACAGCATGCCGCTTTCTTGACCGAGGTGTTTTCCACGATTCCCGCGCTGCGACTGACATTGCCGCCGCCCGAGATTGGCCATGCTTACTATAAGTATTATGTGTTCGTAAAGCCGGAATGCCTTGCGTCGGGTTGGAGTCGCGACCGTCTCATGGCTGAACTCAATGCCGCAGGTGTACCTTGCTTCTCCGGTTCTTGCAGTGAAATACATCTTGAAAAAGCATTCGAGAGCTTGCCTAAGCGTGCCGTGCACACGCCAGTGGCACATGAGCTGGGGGAGACGAGCCTGATGTTCTTGGTTCATCCTACGTTGGCGCCCGAGTATATGCGGGCGGTCGGTGAAGTGATACGAGCGGTACTTGCCGAGGCATCGCGTTAACTGCTTGCAGCGTATTTGGTACAGCGCCTGTGTCGACGACGGCGCTGGCGTGAATTTTAGCGATGCCGTTCTGGCCCGTGAACGCGCCATAGTTTATATTTAGATGGGTAATAATTAATGAAACCGTTATTAAGTTTTTCGCGGTTACGTAAACAAATCGTCGCGATGATGGTGGATATGTTTTTCCTGCCATTTACTTTTTGCGTGGCGATTTTTTTGCGTTTTGACGGCTTCAACCTCGCCTTGTTCCGGCCATATGTGTGGCTGATCATTGCAGCGCCACTGGTGGCCATTCCGATTTTTATCCGATTTGGTTTATACCGGGCCGTCATCCGTTTCATCGACTACAAGATTGTCTATGTGGTTATGATAGGAGTGACCCTCTCTGTGGCCGTGCTGGTGACATTGGCGGCGTTCGTGAGCGGGCTCAATGGCTTGTCGCGGGGCGTGTTCGGCATTTATTGGGTGAACGCCATCATGTACATGTTGGCCAGTCGATTCTTTGCGCGTGCCTATTTTGTGCGGACAGCGAGAACCGACGGTGGCGTGCGGGTTGCCATCTACGGTGCGGGAAGTTCCGGAAATCAATTGGCCCAAGCTCTGAACGGTGCTGGTGAATATCGCCCACTGTTTTTTATTGATGATAAGAAAGAATTGCAAGGAGCAACTCTGGGCGGTATTCGTGTTTATGCACCAGAGGCGCTGCCGGATTTGATCGTTGATAAACAGATTAGCAAGATTCTGGTTGCGATGCCCTCACTGTCCAAGGCGCAGCAACGTCGCATCCTGGACCAGTTGGAACCCTTGAAGATCAAAACACTCGTGACGCCGCCAATCAAGAGTCTGGTGAGTGGTATTGCGAGGGTACAAGATATTCGTGAAATCGAGATCGAGGATCTGCTGGGACGGGATGCGGTCGAGCCTGACCACGAATTGATGGCCATGTGCATTATTGGAAAATCCGTGATGGTGAGTGGCGCTGGGGGGTCGATAGGATCGGAACTGTGCCGTCAAATATTGCGCCAGCAGCCAGCGCGCCTGATCTTGCTGGAAATGTCGGAATTTGCGCTGTACTCCATTGAGCAGGAACTGCAAGCCTTGCGCAAGTCCTTGCGCATTGAGGTGGAATTGCTCCCCTTTTTGGGGTCGGTGCTGGAAACGGAGAAGTGCGAGAAGATTTTGCGCAGCTTCAATGTCGAGACGGTTTATCATGCTGCGGCCTACAAGCATGTGCCACTGGTCGAACATAATCCGATCGACGGCATTCGCAATAATGCGCTTGGCACATGGAGCCTGGCACAGGCGGCGGTATCGGCTGGCGTGAAGCGTTTTGTATTGATTTCGACCGACAAGGCAGTGCGTCCGACGAATGTTATGGGATCGACAAAACGGATGGCCGAATTGATTTTGCAGGCATTTTCGCGCAAGCAAACGCATACCTGTTTTTGCATGGTGCGTTTCGGAAATGTGCTGGGTTCTTCAGGATCTGTCGTGCCGTTGTTCCGCAAGCAAATTATGGCAGGTGGTCCCATTACCATCACGCACCCGGAGATAACCCGTTACTTCATGACGATTCCTGAAGCGGCTCAACTGGTATTGCAAGCGGGAGCGATGGGGGCTGGTGGAGATGTATTTGTGCTGGACATGGGTGATCCGGTAAAGATTGTTGATCTCGCCAAGCGTATGGTTCACTTGAGTGGACTGGAAGTGAAAAGCGAGTCGACCCCTGACGGAACGATTGAGATTCACCATGTGGGCTTGCGGCCGGGCGAAAAGCTGTATGAGGAATTGTTGATTGGTGAGAATGTGGAAGGGACTGAACATCCACTGATTATGCGGGCGCAAGAGTCGGAAATTCCTTGGCAACAATTGGAGCCAATGTTGAACGAAATGACCGAGGCTTGTAATAATTTTGACCATGAACAAATACGTACTTTGTTGTTGCGGATTGTGCGTGAATATGCACCGCAGTGCGGTATTGAGGACCTGCTTTGGTCAGTACAATATAGCCGGACTGCATGCGATTACAAGCCGGTGGTTACATTGGCACGTTGACTTTAAGAAAAGGTGCGTGTCGGTGGTCAATTGACTTAGTAGCGGTTAATGAAATATTTGAAGAGAATTATGAAAAAATTAGATGATATGCCTGAATTGAAAAGAAATAGCAACGATGAACCTATCGTATGGAGCGAAGTATTTTCCATATTGTGGAATGGTCGTAAGACATTAGTGGGTGGCACGGCGCTGATCATGATATTGGGCGTATCGAGCACGATGTATTTCTCTAAATACCGCAGCGATGGATTTTTGCAGTTCGGTGGCCCGATTCCATTGATTGTCAAAACCGACATGGATGCCAAGAGCAAGGAGCCAGCGAATGGAATTTCCTTGGCGGACTATAAACGTTACGCTGCTGCCTACACCACCGGTAGCCGGTTTAATGATTTTGTAGTGCAAAACAAGCTGCAGGGCGATCCTGCACTGAGTGAGCTGCGCAAGGCGTTCTTCTCGCGTGATGGCATTGGAAAGATTATTGAGCCGGTATATCCATTTACCAAAATCGATGCTAAAGAATTGATGGAGCCGCCGAAAGATAGCGACAACAACGTGATTGGCTTGCGCATCAATTTTGAGGCACGTAATCCTGCCGATGCACAGGCGATGGTTGCGTTTCTGGGGCGGTATGCAATGGATAGTATCGTGTATCTGATTTATTCCGATGCCTTGCGGTTTAAGCATGCTGAAATTACGACAAGAATCACTCGCCTGGATAATCAGATTATCGATCTTAAAGATAAGCTTGAAAGTTACCAGCGTAAAGGTGGCGCGTTGAAGCAGATCGTCAGCCATTATCCGGATGCGGTAAACCAAGGAAACAGGCAAGTGGTCACCATTACGGAGGAGAATTCCCGCTACTTGTCGCCGGTAACCCATCTTATGTCGACAGAATTGGAAGCATTGTCGGCGAATGAGTCGATCATCAAATTTCAACGCGAAAAAAAGCAGAACTTGCTGATGCGTGAATATTACGATAAGGCCAAAGTTTTAATCGACAACAATAAATCCGGTGAAACAGTGTTGCGCGCACTGGAGGAGATCAAAGAAGGGGTCTTCAAGAGCAAGGATTTGAATGATGAGTTGGTGAAGGAGGTTTACAACCAAATCACCATTGATAATCAAAGTGCCATGAATGTGTACCTTGAGAAAAGCCGTTTCATTGCGGGACCGAGCTTGCCGGAACATCCGTCGACCAGACTCTCGACCGCTTTGATGATGAGCTTCCTGGGAGGCGTATTACTTTCCGGATTACTTGTGTTGGCGCGCCAATGGGTGACGACCAAGGCAAAAAAACCGGCTGAGTAAGCCGGTTCTAGGGGGCGTCGGGTAAATTACCTGTAATTTATTCGACGTGCTTGCTGTAGCAATGCGGGCATGACACTTCATACACGTATTCCGGCGCCAGCTGCTGGCGCGGCGTGACGACGGCGCGGCAGACGAAACATTGCACGGTTTCCGTCGGTTCCAGTTTCGGGTTCAGGGCCGTGCGGTAGTCGAACACGAAGCAGTCGCCCGTGTAGTGCTCGCCGCCCACTTCTTCAAAATACTTGAGGATGCCGCCGTCGAGCTGGTACACGCTGTCGTAGCCGATTTCCTTCATGTGGATGGCCGCCTTTTCGCAGCGGATGCCGCCCGTGCAGAAGGTGACGACGGTCTTGCCTTCCAGCTCGTCCTTGTGCGCCGCGGCGACGGCCGGGAATTCCGTAAACTTGTCGATACGGTAATCCAGCGTGTTGTTGAACGTGCCCACGTCCACTTCGAACGCGTTGCGCGTTTCCATCATGACCACGGGTTTGCCCGCATCGTCGACGCCGGCGTCCAGCCAGCGCTTGAGCGTATGCGCATCGACGGACGGCGCGCGGCCCAGTTCCGGCTTGATCAGCGGCATGCGCATGGTGATGATTTCTTTTTTCAGCTTGACCAGCATGCGCTTGTGCGATTGCTCATTCGACAAGCTTTCCTTCCACTCCAGGTCCGCCAGGCGGGCGTCGCTGCGCACCCACGCGAGGAAGGCGTCGATATGCTCGCGCGTGCCCGACAGGAACATATTGATACCTTCCGGCGTCAGCAGGATCGTTCCCTTCAAGCCCAGCGCCAGACATTGCTCCTGATACAAGGGGCGCATGGCTTCCGTATCGTCGAGCGTAATGAATTTATACGCTGCAATATTGACAAAAGTGACGGCGGGCGTGGCGGCCAGCGGGCTGGCGGCGGCGGAAACGGACGGTGTTGCTGGGGTGATGGCTTGCATGATGGCGATCGGGTTAGACTGAACAGCCGATATTATAAGCCCGGCGGGCCGGGCGGGATACCCGCCATGCCGCCTGGTCGCATGCCGGCGGACCGTGCGCGACAGGAATTTCTTGCTTGCAACCCGGCGCCACATCGCCGGTCCCTGGCCGCGACGCGGTAGAATAGACCCCATTGAATTTTGCAGGAAACGGTACACAGGATGGAAATGGTAATGCAAGAGGCCGGCGCTCCGGCAGGTTCACCGCAAGCGATGCAGCACGTCCCGCAAGGTCCCGGATTTGTCCACTTGCGCGTGCATTCGGAGTACTCGATCGTCGACGGCCTGGTGCGCATCGACGACGTGGTCAAGGCGGCGGCGAAGGACAAGCAGGTGGCGCTGGCCGTCACCGACCTGTCCAACCTGTTTGGCATGGTCAAGTTCTACAAGGAAGCGCGCGGCAAGGGCATCAAGCCCATCATCGGCGTCGATGTGTGGATCACGAATGACGACAACCGCGAAAAGCCGTCGCGGCTGCTGTTGCTGGCAAAGAACCGCATGGGCTATCTGCAACTGTGCGAATTGCTGTCGACGGCCTGGCTGACCAACCAGTACAAGGGGCGCGCCGAGCTGCGCATCGAGTGGCTGCAGGCGCTGGCGACGAATACCTACGACCTGTACCCGGGCGAAAGCGCGGCCAATGGCTTGATCGCCCTGTCCGGCGCGCATTTCGGCGACGTCGGCATCGCCATTGAAAATGGCAACCTGGCCCTGGCCGAGCGCAATGCGCAGCGCTGGGCCGAGATTTTTCCCGGCCATTTCTATGTCGAGATCCAGCGCGGCGGCCAGGCCAACCAGGAGGCGCAGGTGCGCCATGCGGTAGCGCTGGCAGCCAAGCTGGGCTTGCCCGTGGTGGCCACGCATCCCGTGCAATTTATTTCCCCTGAAGAATTCATTGCCCACGAAGCCCGCACCTGTATCGCCGAAGGCGAAATGCTGGCCAACGCCAAGCGGGTGAAACGTTTCAACGACAGCCAGCGCTTCCTGTCGCAGGCCGACATGGCCGAGCTGTTTGCCGACTTGCCGGCCGCGCTGGCCAATTCCGTGGAAATCGCCAAGCGCTGCAACCTGACCTTGACCCTGGGCAAGCCGCAACTGCCGAACTTCCCCACGCCCGAGGGCATGACGATCGACCAGTTCCTCGTTGCCGAATCTCAGGCGGGCCTGGAAAAACGCCTGATTCAGCTGTATCCGGACCCGGAGCGGCGCGAAAAGGAGCGCCCCCGCTACGAGTCGCGCTTGAAATTCGAGACGGACACGATTTGCAACATGAAGTTCCCCGGCTACTTCCTGATCGTGGCCGAGTTTATCCAGTGGGCCAAGGAAAACGGCGTGCCCGTCGGCCCGGGCCGCGGTTCGGGCGCCGGTTCGCTGGTGGCGTATTCGCTGCTCATTACCGACCTGGACCCGCTGCAGTACAACCTGCTGTTCGAGCGTTTCCTGAATCCCGAACGCGTCTCGATGCCCGACTTCGATATTGACTTTTGCCAGGAAGGGCGCGACCGCGTCATCCAGCACGTCAAGGATTTGTATGGCAAGGAGGCCGTCTCGCAGATCGCCACCTTCGGTACCATGGCGGCCAAGGGCGCCATCCGCGACGTGGGCCGCGTGATGGATTTCGGCTACAACTTCTGCGACGGCATCTCCAAGCTGATCCCGTTCAAGCCCGGCAAACCCGTGTCGATCGCCGACGCCATCGAAGAGGAGCCGTTGCTCAAGGAGCGCCTGGAAAACGAGGAAGAGGTCAAGCAGCTGCTGGACCTGGCGCAGCAAGTCGAAGGCATCACGCGCAATATCGGCATGCACGCGGGGGGCGTCTTGATCGCCCCGGGCAAGCTGACGGATTTCTGCCCGCTGTACACGCAGGGCGGCGATTCCGGCGTCGTGTCGCAGTACGACAAGGATGACGTGGAAGCCGTCGGCCTCGTGAAGTTCGACTTCCTGGGTCTGACGACCCTCACCATTCTCGACCGCGCCGTGCGCTACATCAAGCAGCTCGATCCCGCGCAGGCGAACTTCGACCTGGCGACCTTGCCGCTGAACGACAAGCCGTCCTACGACCTGCTGACCAAGGCCAAGACCGTGGCCGTGTTCCAGCTGGAGTCGCGCGGCATGCAGGGCATGCTGAAAGATGCGCGCCCCGACCGCTTCGAAGACATTATCGCGCTCGTGGCCCTGTACCGTCCGGGCCCGATGGACCTGATTCCCGACTTCTGCAAGCGCAAGCACGGCGAACGCTTCGACTATCCCGATCCGCGCACGGAATCGATTCTGTCCGAAACCTACGGCATCATGGTGTATCAGGAGCAGGTGATGCAGATGGCGCAGATCGTCGGCGGCTACTCGCTGGGCGGCGCCGACATGCTGCGCCGCGCCATGGGTAAAAAGAAGGCCGAAGAGATGGCCGAGCACCGCGAGATTTTCCGCGCCGGTGCGGCAAAAGACGGCTTGACGGCGGAAAAGGCCGACGAGATCTTCGACTTGATGGAAAAGTTCGCCGGCTACGGTTTCAACAAATCGCACGCCGCCGCCTACGCCTTGCTGTCCTACCACACGGCCTACCTGAAAGCGCACCACACGGCCGCCTTCATGGCAGCCAACTTGTCGCTGGCCATGGACGATACGGACAAGATCAAGATTCTGGTGGAAGACTCGCTGGAAATCTGCAAGCTGACCTTGTTGCCGCCGGATATCAACGAATCCGATTACCGCTTCACGCCGAGCGGCGCAGCGCCGTCAGTCAGCGGCAAGAAGGTCACGCAGATCCGCTATGGCCTGGGCGCCGTGAAGGGCTCGGGCCAGAACGCCATCGAAGCCATCATCGCCGCGCGCGAGGCGGGCGGGCCGTTTACGAGCCTGTTCGATTTCTGCAAACGCGTGGACAAGAAACAGATCAACCGCCGCACCATCGAATCGCTGATACGCAGCGGCGCCTTCGATTGCCTGAAGGTCGACCGCGCCATCTTGCTCGCGTCCGTGGCCTTCGCCATGGAATGCGCCGACCAGGCGGCCAAGGCGGCCAATCAGGTGAGTCTGTTCGGCGGCGACGACAGCGACATGGTGGCGCCGCCCGAGTACGTCAAGGTGCCCGTGTGGACCGATAAACAGCGCCTGACGGAAGAAAAGATCGCGCTGGGCTTCTACCTGTCCGGCCATCTGTTCGATTCGTATGCGCCCGAGGCGCGCCGTTTTGCGCGCACGAAATTGTCGGAACTGTCGCCGTCGCGCGAACCGCGCATGATGGCCGGCGTCATCACGGGCTTGCGCACGCAGATGACGCAGCGGGGCAAGATCCTCATCGTCACCCTGGACGACAAGAGCGGCACGGTGGAAGTGACGGTGTACGGCGAATTGTTTGATTCCAACCGGAAAATCTTCAAGGAAGATGAATTCCTGGCCGTTGTGGGCAAGGTGTCGGAAGACCGTTTCTCGGGCGGCTTGCGCATCACGGCCGAGAGCGCCTTCGACATCATCGCCGCGCGCGTGCAGTATGGCCGCCAGCTGGGCCTGACCCTGCCCACGACGCTGGACATGAAACGCATCAGCGATGTGATCATGCCGCACCGGGCCGAGGATGGATTGCCGATCGCCGCCAAGGTCAGCCCGCAGGGCGTCAGCTGCGTGCTGCAGTTTGGCGATGCGTGGCGTGTGGCGCCATCGGACGAGTTGCAGACGGCGCTCGAGCAGGTGCTCGGTGCGCAAGAGGTGGCGGTCGAATACTGACCGCTGGCCGCGCCGCAAATGACAAAGCCAAACCGGAGACATTCTGGTTTGGCTTTTTTACGTTTACATGTCTTTCAGGCCCGTGATCGCATAGCCCTTGGCGGCGATCTGCTGGTGCGGCTGTTCAATATGGTAGTCGGGCAAGATCTGGGCATCGTCGGCCACTTCGCTGGCGCGTGCTTCGAGTTGCCAGTCGGTATTGGTCACTTCTTCAGGAATGATCTTTCCTTCCGGCACGGCGAGGTAGGAAAAAATGCCGTCGTGTTCGGCCCGGCGGTAGATGTCTACGCGCATGACTTGCCTCCTAGTAAGCGTTGGGGAAACCGGCGCACCGTAATGCATGCCGATAGTGCTAGCGTAACAGGATTGTGCCGCGGACGGGTTTAAGCGTGTGGGGCGGGAAGCGGAAGGGAGAGGCGCGGGTGATGGCGGGCAAGGACGCGGGGGCGGGGCGTCGTGCGGTGGCCAGGGTCGTTCAGGCGATAGCGGAGGCGTAGTCGTCGTCGTCGATGGCCGATTGGCGTACCTCGCTGGAGGTTGCCGCGGCGCCTGGCAAGGCGATCTGCACGGGGCAGCGATGGTCGTCGAGGCCGCTACGCAGGCTGGCGATCATGGCCAGTGTCAATTCGTGGCGTTTGCGCGCTTCCGAGCGCTTCTTCGAGGGAATCTCTTCCATGACCGGCGAAGGCAGGTTTTCGCACGGCAACTCAAAATCGCCATCCTGGCGGGCTTGCGCTCCCAGTTCTTGCCATAGCGCATTGTAGTCGGCGAACAGACGGCCTTTCTTGGCGGAATGGTGCACGGCGCGGTTGATGTTACCGACAAGAATCATCTTGCGGCAGCCGTGTTCATGGCCCAGCTGGCGCACCAGGCGCACCATCAGGGTCTTGGGGCGCAAGCCGTGCAAGTCGCGCGTTGCTTCGCGCACGCGCTGTGCGCTTTCCTGGCCCTTCGGACCTTGCACGCAGCCGATGCGCATGCCCAGGGTGGCGCGCAGCGGGCAGCCGAAGAAGGAGAAGGCGATCGAATAGAGCACGTTGTCCTCATGCATCAGTTGCAGCACCATCTCGCCTTCGCGGTCCATCGGGTGCAGCGAACACAGTTGCAAATGGTAGGGCGCACCCGATTTTCCCGGCACCGTGCCGAGGCGCACGGGACCGCGGGCCGCCTGCGCCATCAGCGTGCCCCAGCCTTGCTGCAGGATGAAACGGTAGTGCTCGGCCAGCAATTCCACGCGCTGCTGGCAATTCAAGGTCAGGCTCAGGTAAGGGCGGTAGACCTTGTGGATCATGTGCGGATAGGCTTGTACCAGATCCTGAAACGCCGGATGCGAGTTCAGCAGTTGTAGCCAGAGGCGGGTGGGGCGTTGCTGCACGCGGGCCCGCAAATGCAGCTTGAATACTTCGCGCCAGCGGCGCATGCCGGGCGGCATCGCCATCAGGCCGTCAGACAGGGTAATAGTTGGCATCATCGTGCGCATGTCCATGTAAAGAGAGAACGTCCAGGCCGTTTCGGCTCAGACGGGTACCGGGCTGCTGACGCCCTCGTGGTTTGCCAGCAAGATGGTGGTGCTGCGGCTGCCACGCGCCAGCTTGCCGGCCAGCCCGCCCGAAAAATGGCGCGGCCAGCTGCTGTGCCTGTGCGCCGGCAAGACAACTTCGTGGCAGCCCAGCAGTTCAGCCGTATCGAGGATCGTAAACAGCAGCTCGCCGGCGAAAATGTGGGTGTTGAATTCGATATGAGTACGGCTCAGGTACAGGCCCGCCTCGTGCATCATCTGTTGCGTGGCGAGGTCCAGCGCATGGCCTTCGCTGGCGCTGTGCTGGGGCACGCCATTGGCCTGGCGCGGCGGCGCCGGTGTCACGTGCAGCAGGCTGACGCGCACCTTGATGCCCCATTCCTGCAAGCGCCGGGCATAGCGCGCGCCATAGACGATGTCGCTGGCGCGCTTGACGGGCAAGAGCAGCAGCAAGGTATCCTGGCCCGGCATGCCGCACGCATCCGCGGCGCTGTTCGGGGCGCGGTCACGTTGCGGGGCAGGGCGCGATGCATGCATGGAAGGAATGGCCGTGGTGGGAAAACCAAGCCATCTTATCCACGCCCCCGCCCCCTGTAAATTGGCGAAACGGCGTACGGGTTTCCCTTACGCCGGCCCCGTTTTAGTAGCGGTAGGTGACATACACGGCACCGATCGGCGCCGTCTTGCGTTGCACGATGGGGCTCTTGGCCGCGTCGCCCATGCGGTGTTCGACGCCGACCAGGGTATTGAGGCTCCAGCGCGCATCGAAGCGGTGCTCCCAGTTGACGGTGGCCTGCGCTTCATAGAAGCCGCCCTTGGGCGTGTATTGTTTGAACGAGGTATTGGCGGCCTGGGTGGCCGTCACGCCATACATGGTCTGCACGTACTTGCGCTCGCCCCAGCCCAGCTGGCCGCCGATGCTCACGCTGTCTTGCTGCACGCCCTTGGCATCGGCGCGGCCGTAGACCTGGCCGGTGGCGCCGAAATGCACATTCGCGCCATTTTCGCGGTTCGACAGGGGAATGTCGCTCGAGACGCTCAGCGACAGGCCCGGCATAGGCGAATAGCCTGCGCTCAGCAGGGCGCTGGCGTTGCCCTTGACTTCGCCCATGCCCTTCAGGTAATCGCTGCCGCCCCAGCCGTTGACGCCCTTGCGCTTGTGGTCTTCGCGGTTGCCGCGGTAGCCCAGCGCGGCGCTGTAGCTGAAGGCGCCCGCCTGGCCGCCGTAGCCGATGCCGCGCGAGGTGCTGATGAACAGGCCATTGGACATGGCGTAGTCGAGGATGATCAGCGGCGAGGCCGACAGCTTGTCGGAGCCGGAATAGCTGGACACGGCAGCGACGCCGCCGCCGATGGTGAAGACATTTTCCGACGTTGGTTCGGCTGCCGCGGCGGCCAGGGGGTTCAGGCTCAGGCCGCAGGCCAGTGCCAACGAGGTCAACAGGGTTGTAGATGCGTGCATGGAGTTTTCCGTCAGGTGGAGAACCGAGTCCGGAGTGGCTCGATTGACTGCCGACAGTATCGGACCGTGCCATGAAGGAAGAATGAGCCTTTTATTAAGATTGCATGAAGACGGCTTCTTTACCCATTCTTCAGCTTGTGGTGGTTTAATACTCACCATGAAGATACTGCTGATAGAAGACGATATGGACCTGGGCAATGGCGTGCGCATTGCCCTGCGCGACCAGGGCATGCAAGTGGTCTGGGTGCGCAGCCTCGAGGATGCGGCGCGCAGCATCGAGCACGACAGTTGCGAGCTGGTGCTGCTGGACCTGGGCTTGCCGGATGGCGATGGCCTCGATTTGCTGGCCCGGCTGCGCGCGGCCCGCTTGCCGGTGCTGATCCTCAGTGCCCGCGATACGCTGGAGCAGCGCTTGCGGGGCCTCGATGGCGGCGCCGATGATTACCTGGTGAAGCCGTTTGTGCTGGCCGAGCTGCTGTCGCGCGTGCGCGCCCTGGCGCGCCGCAGCTACGGCTTCGACGGCGACACCATCGAGTTGCGCGGCCTGCTGCTGCAGGTGCCCACGCGGCGGGTCAGCGTGCACGGCAGGCCGGTGGAACTGACGGCCAGCGAATACGCCCTGCTGAAGACTTTGCTGATGCGCGCCAACCGCGTCATCACGCGCCGCGTGCTGGAGGAACATATCCTGCCTGGCGGGCTGGCCAATGCCAGCAATACCCTGGATGTGCATATGGGCAACTTGCGCCGCAAGATAGGGGAAGGATATATCCGCACCGTGCGCGGCGTTGGCTATGTCATCGATCAGCAAGGCGACACCCCCGCACCGCCGGGCGCTGGCGCATGATGGGGCGTTTCTGGGCCATGCTGCGCCGGCCCACTCTGGTGCGCCGCCTGATGCTTGCGCAAATGCTGATGCTGACCGTGCTGTGGAGCCTGGCCGTGGCCTACGTGCTGTTCGAGGGCACGGGCGAAGCGAGCAACGTGACCCGCGGGGTCTTGCACGCCATTATCAGCGTGACGGACAACCTGGCTGATCAGCCCGTGCGCCAGGAGCAAAGCTTGCGCGCCATCGACGAAGCCTTGCGCGAAGAGTTTGAAATGGGGAAAGTGCCGGAACTGGCGCCGCGCATCCTGGTCTGGCGCGAGGGCAAGCTGGTCTACAAGTCGCCGAATGCGCCCAGCGGCATCCGCAGCGCCGGTCCGGAACAGATGGAAGTGGTGTACGTTAAGGGACAGGCCTGGCGCAGCCGCAGCCTGGTCGAAGGGGAGACGCGCGTGACGGTACTGGAAGTGGGCGGGGCCTGGCAGTTTTTCATCACGATCAACTCGCACGGCTATTACCTGCTGCCGCTGCTGATCAGCCTGCCATTCCTGCTGGTGCCGGCCTGGCTGTCGATCCGCCTTGCCATGCGTCCGTGGCGCAAGGTGGCGCAGGAGGTGGCGGCGCGCGGGCCGCAGGACTTGCGTCCGCTGACGTTCAAGCCGCCGCATGGCGAACTGGCGGCACTGGTCGACAATATCAATGCGCTGCTGCAGCGCGTCGACGCCAGTGCCGCGCGCGAGCGCAGTTTCATCGCCGATGCCACGCATGAGCTGCGCACGCCGCTGGCAGCCATGCGCGTGAATGTGGAAGCCTTGCAAGGCCAGGCGCATGACGCGCGCCAGCAAGAGTTGCTGGACGGTATCTTGAACAGCGGAAACCGGGCCGCACGCCTGGTGGGCCAGCTGCTGCAACTGACGCGCAGCGAAGTGCAGGCGGGCGCGGGCGAGCTGCCGCGGCGGCAGGCACTCGATACCTTGCTGCAAGATCGGCTGGCGGCCCTGTCCGGCCTGGCGCAGGCGGGCGATATCGAGCTCGAGCTGCAAGCCAGCGTTTCGCTCAGCGTGCCCGGACAGCGCGAGAGCCTCGTGTCGCTGATCGACAACCTGGTGGAAAACGCCATCAAGTACAGCCCGCGCGGCAGCAGCGTGACGGTGTCGCTGCATGCGGAGCGGGGCCAGGCCGTGCTGCATGTGGCCGACCAGGGGCCGGGCATCGCGCCAGAGCTGTATGCGCGCGTGTTCGACCGTTTTTTCCGTGCGCCGCAGCAGGCGCAGCCGGGCAGCGGCCTGGGCTTGTCCATCGTCGCTTCCGTCGTGCACCAGCATGGCGGCACGATTCAATTGCACAGAGGCAATGGCGGCCTGGGCTTGCTGGTGGAGGTGCGCCTGCCGCTGGCCGAGGCCTGACGCCGCCGGCGTGTCTTGCGATATTGCATGAAAATTATTTTATGTGCCTATAACGCAAGATGGCATGGCGTGGCGCACGCCTGCGATGCATAATGCGGGACAGTCCGAAAACACCGTTATGCGCCCATTCCTGTCCCGCTACCTGTCCTACCCCGCCTTTGTCGGCCTGTATCTGCTGTTTGACTGGGCGACATACATCGATCCGATGTATGGGTTGAACATTACCCCCTGGAATCCCGATCCCGCGCTGGGCCTCGTATTTTGGCTGATCCACGGCCGCAAGGCGGCGTTGCCGTGGTTTATCGCCTTGCTCGCCGGCGAAGTGCTGGTGCGCGGCATGCCGGCGGGCCTGCCCCTGACCCTGCTTTGTTCGGCGTGGCTGGTGCTCGGCTATGGCGGCATCGGCGTGGCCCTGCGCCGCAGTTTCAGCAGCAGCGATATCTTCGACAACCGGCGCCGCCTGGGGGCCTGGGTCGCCATCGTGCTGCTTGGCACGGCGCTCAATGCGCTCGGCTATATTTCATTGCTGTCGCTGACGGGGCGCATCCCGGCCGGCGAATGGGGGACGGCCGTATGGCGTTTCGGCATCGGCGACACGGTCGGCCTGCTCGTCTCGATGCCGCTGATCTGGGTGCTGTTCAGCGAGCGGGGGCGCGAGCGCCTGCACGCCGCCGTCTGGCGCTGGGAAACCCTCGCGTATCTGGCCCTGGCCAGCTTCGTGCTGTGGAGCGTCTTCGGCTCCATCGTGCGCTCCGAATACAAGCATTTCTATTTCCTGTTTCTCCCCGTGATCTGGGCCGCCTCGCGCCAGGGCTTGCATGGCGCCGTGCTGGCCGTGTTTGTATTGCAGTTATGCATCATTACTCTGGTGAAATGGACGCATGCCGTCGATATCCAGTTTTATGAATTGCAACTGCTCGATGCCGTGCTGGCGCTGGTGGGATTTTTTATCGGCATTGTCGTCGATGAAATGCGCCAGGTGGCTGATGAACTCAAGCACACGATGCGCCTGGCGGCGGCCGGCGAGATGGCCGCCGCGATCGCGCATGAGCTGAACCAGCCGCTGACGGCCTTGTCGACCTATGGCAAGGCGTGCGAATACCTGCTGGAACGGGGCGAGAGCGGCGCCTTGCTGCAGGGCGCCGTGGGACATATGATCGTGGAATCGGGGCGCGCCGCAGACGTGGTGCGCCGCCTGCGCGACTTTTTCCGCACGGGCGCGATGCAGCTCGAGGCGGTCGAGGCGAGCGCCTTGATCGAGGGCATGGCGCGCCAGTTCACGCCCCTGTTCCATGAACACGGCATCGAGCTGGTGCTGGCGCCGCCGTCGCCGCTGGCCGTCAATGCCGACCGCCTGCAGATCGAGCTGGTGCTGCGTAACTTGCTGGCCAATGCGCAGGATGCGGTGATGGGCCAGCCGCGCGGCCAGCGCCGCATCACGGTGTCGGCCGAGCGGCTCGAGGGCGGGCGGCTGCGCCTGTCCGTGGAAGATAGCGGCCCCGGCATTTCCAACAGCCTGGCGGCACGCCTGTTCGAACCGTTTGTCTCGACCAAGGCCAGCGGCCTGGGACTGGGGCTGGTACTCAGCCGCACCATCGTCGAGGCGCATGGCGGCCAGCTGTGGGCCGAAGTGGGCCAGCATGGTATTTTTCGGTTTATCCTGCCCCTGGCGCGTGCCAGTGCGGCCGCTACGGGAGAGTATGGTGACAAGTAATTTGACGGTGTTTATCGTGGATGACGATCCCGCCGTGCGCGATGCGCTGGGTTTGCTGTTGGGCATACGCGGCTATCGCACGGCCCTGTTCTCCTGCGGCGAGGATTTCCTGCAAGGGTGGCGGCCCGAGTGGGCCGGCTGTCTGCTGATCGATATCCGCATGTCGGGCATGGATGGCCTGAGCTTGCAGCGCCGCCTGCTGGAGCTGGAATGTATGTTGCCCATCATTATTATCACGGGGCATGGCGACGTCGCCCTGGCCCGCCAGGCCTTCAAGGCGCAGGCCAGCGATTTCCTGGAAAAGCCATTTGATCACGACAAGTTGCTGGCAGCCATCGATGAAGCGTTTTCGCGCGAGGCGCATGCGCGGGGGCTGCTGCAGCGCCAGGCGGAGGGGCAAGCCTTGCTGCGCGCGTTGACGCCGCGCGAGCGGGAAGTGATGCATCTGGTGGTGACGGGCCAGCACAACCGCGATATCGCCCCGGCGCTGGGCATTTCCGTGCGCACGGTGGAAGTGCACAAGGCGCGCCTGATGGACAAGCTGGGGGTCGATAATGTGGCCGACCTGGTGCGCATCAGCATGCTGGGCACCGGCTAGCCGTTGAGCAGTCGTCTACGCGATGGTCTTCAATACCTGATCGACTGAAATCGCC
Source organism: Janthinobacterium violaceinigrum (assembly GCF_009208555.1). Taxonomy (GTDB): domain Bacteria; phylum Pseudomonadota; class Gammaproteobacteria; order Burkholderiales; family Burkholderiaceae_D; genus Janthinobacterium; species Janthinobacterium violaceinigrum. The sequence goes on from NZ_WFLI01000004.1 coordinate 78,611, forward strand.
TTGACCCAGTCGCTGCGCCGCGCCACCGTGATGACGGTGCTGTTGGCACTGTCGAAGGGCGCCCATTCGGGATTCTTCTTGCGCATCAAGGCCACCACGGGCACATGCACGGCATTCGCCAGGTGCATGATCGATGTTTCCACCGAAATAATCAGGTCGCATTGCGCCAGCATGGCAGGCAGCTGGAAAAAGTTGTCGACGGCGCTGAAGGCTTGCGTGCGCGGCAAGTTGTGCGCCTGCACGACGGCATTCACCTTGGCCAGTTCCTGCGGCATGGCATTGATCAGGAAGCAGGCATGCTGCCATTTCGGCAGCGTCTGCATGCGTGCGATCAGCTCGGCAATGCGCTCCAGCGGCCAGCCGCGCTTGTGCGACTTGGCAAACGGGTTCAGCAGTACGAGCGGACCCTGGCGCGGGGCAAAGCCCCAGGCCGTCAACTGTTCCTGTGCCTGCTGCAACGCGGGCTGGGGAATGTGCACGAAGGGATAGCGTTCGGCCACGGGAATGTCGAGTCCCGTCAATTGATGGAACCAGTCGGCATACACGCTGCTGATATGGTGCTCGCCGGCATCCTGCCCCGCATACGACGCCAGGACGGCATCGATCTTGCGGTAGGCCAGGTAATGCCAGGGGCGTAGCGGGCTGAACGGCTTGCGCGTGCCGATCACCAGTCCGTTCGGACTGATTGCGCGGGCCAGGTCCGCGTACTGCTGCGGCCGTACGTGGGCCAGCGACACGACGACAGGATAGCGCTCCGCCTGTGCTTCGCGCAGTGACTCTTCGTAGAGGGCGGGGCTGTAGGTCTTGCGGTACACCTTGCTGAACAGGCCCGATTGCTCCACCCAGTCGTACAGCGAATAGGTGCGCAAGCCTTCCCATTGCCTGGCGTCGGACGTGCGGCGTACTTCATCGACCCACAGGTGGATCTGGATATGGGGGTAGGCCGCGGCAAAGGCGCGGAAACCGTTTTGCAGGTATGTAAAGTCTCCCAGCGCCAGATGGGCGATGAACAGAATTTTGTCCGACTTTTGTAGAAGTTCGGCGGGAATCAAAGGCGTCATGTATCAGTACGATTTCAGGTATTCATTCGATGGGTCAAGCCACTTGCTGGGAAAATTGCAGGCGATGCAGATTGGCATACGCACCGTTGGCATCCAATAATTGCTGGTGACTGCCGGTTTCCATTATTTTCCCATGTGACAATACCACGATACGGTCCGCACGTTCAATTGTTGATAGCCTATGAGCAATAACTAAGGTCGTTTTACCTTGCATTAAGTGTTCCAGTGCCGCTTGCACGGCCCGTTCCGCCTCCGTATCCAGTGCCGAGGTGGCTTCATCGAGGATCAGGATGGGCGCATCCTTGTAGATCGCGCGGGCGATGGCCACGCGCTGGCGCTGGCCGCCGGACAGGCGCGAGCCGTTGTCGCCCAGGCGCGTCTCCAGGCCGTCGGGCAAGCCGTCGATGACGTCCGACAGGAAGGCCGCCGCTGCCGCCGCCTCGACGCGCTGCCGGTCCGGGGCCGCGTCGCCATACGCGATATTGGCGGCCAGGGTATCGTCGAACAACACCACCTGCTGGCTGACCATGGCGATCTGGCTGCGCAGGCTGGTCAGGGCGATGGCATCGATATTCTGTCCATCGAGCAGGATTTCACCGCTGCTGGCCGAGTAAAAACCGGGCAGCAGGCTGACCAGCGTCGATTTGCCGCCGCCGGACATGCCGACAAAGGCCACCGTTTGCCCGGGAGCGATGCTCAGGTCGATGTGCCGCAGGGCCAGTTCCTGGTGTCCGGGGTAGGCAAAGCTCACGTCCCGGAATTCGATGCGACCGCTGCAGCGGCCAGCCAAGGGCATGCCGCCCGTGCGTTCCGGTGTCTTGTCGATCAGCTGGAAGACTTCCTCGGCGGCGGCCATGCCGCGCTGCAGGGGGCCGTTGACTTCGGCCAGCTGCTTCAGGGGCGTGAGCAGCATCAGCATGGCCGTGATGAAGGAAACAAAGCCGCCGACCGTGATCTGGCCCTGCTCCGACTGGAACAGGGCCATCACGATGACCAGGGCCACGGCGGCGGCCGTGATCACCTGCGTGATGGGCACGGTGGCGGAAAAGGTCGTCGTCATGCGCATGCTGTAGCGGCGCAATTGTTCCGCGCGCTCTTCGAAACGCGATTTTTCGTAGTCCTGGCCGCCGAAGATCTTGATCACTTGCTGGGCACGCGTGGTTTCCTCGATGACCTGGGTCAGTTCGGCATTGACGGCCAGCGAGTCGCGGTTGAGCTTTTTCAGGCGCTTGCCCGTGGTGCGCACGACGATGGTCAGCAGGGGCAACAGCACCAGGGTGACGAGGGTCAGCACCCAGTTCAGGTACAGCAGCCATGCCAGCAGGCCCAGCACGGTCAGCGAGGAGCGCACGATCGAGGTAAACACCTTGGTCACCATTTCGATGATCTGCTGCACTTCGAACATGATGGAATTGATGACTTTGCCCACCGTGTGCGTGTTGTAGAAGTCGATGGGCAAGTTGAGCATGCTGGCAAACATGCGGCGCCGCAATTCGTTGAGGATGCGCGTAGAGACATAGCTCATCAGGTAGCTGCTGGCAAACGTCGACGCGCCGCGCATGGCAAAGATGCCGATGACGATCAGCGGCACCAGCCAGAAGGAAAAACTCACCTTGCCGCCAAAACCATTATCGAGAAGCAACTTGAGCGCATACGGCAGCAGCGGTTCCGTGGCCGCCGTGACGACCATCGCCAGCAGGGCCAGGGCCAGGTGTTTCTTGTAGGGCGCGTGCAGCGCGGTGAGGCGCTTCAGGTCGGGCGTGAGCATCGGTATGGTTCCTTGCAGGGGACAGCAGACAGCAAAAACGGTCGGGCGGAAAACGAGCTCAGGCAGTACGCTCTTGCTGGCGCAACAGCGCCCACAATATCACCATGGGGAAGACCAGCATGATGATGCCGATATTCAGGGTAAGCGAGCTCGTCGTCAGTCCAAAAACAGGATAGCAGGTACACAATATTACGCCGGCGAGGGCATATGGCCGTGCACTTGGCAGGCTGTGGCGCAGAGCATACCCAAACAGGGTGAGCGGAACAATAAATAGTGCCAGCAAGGCCAGTAGGCCGAGGAGGCCGCGCTTGACCAAGGCGTCGAGATAGTCATTGTGGGCGTTGGTATAGGCGCTGATAGAGGTACTCATCTTTCCTTCGGCCACGAGCTCTTGCTTTTGTGCGAGATAGCCTGTGCGCCCCATACCCAGCCAGAGATTCTGCTTGGACATATCCAGCGCGGTATGCCACATCTCCAGTCGTTGCCCCACAGATGTCGCCGCATCGCCGGTGCTTTCGAATTTTTCCAGTTCAGAAACTGCAATGATCGCGCGCTGGTAGACAAGCGAGCTTGGCATTGCATAGGCCGCTGCGATTATTGCAAGCAACAAGGTAAACATGGCGATCCGGTAGCGTTTTCCATGCTGTTTGGCGTGATGTACCGCGATAATCACGAGACAGATAGGCAGCACCACCCAACCGCCCCGGCTGCTGCTGATGACGGAGCCAAAAACGCCGGCCAGGCCGCCCGCAAGCAATAGGCATGTCCAGGCGGTCGAGTGCCGTTGCTCACGGGCCCAGCCGAGTCCTGACAACGCCAGCATGCCAAATAGCATGCTGGCGTTCCCGTAATGGATAGGATTGCTGGTCGCCGCTTGTGGGCGTGTGGCGTTGGTGGCGAGAAACTGCGAGAAGGCCAGCGCAGCGCCAGTTGTGGCACCGATTGCCAATCCACTCCACCATGCAGCAGGCCGCGGCGGATAGGCAATCAGCAGCAGCAGGACCGGCACGGCCAGCAGTGCCCGCAATGGCATGTCGAGTTCGCGTGCCGGATCGCCGTGGTACAGCATATTGGCAGTAAAGATGAAGAAGTACAGCAGCAGGGTGCCGAGCATCAGATAATCGCGGCGTTGCAGGTTCAGACGGGGACGTTTCCATAGCAGCCAGCTGCTGGCCAGCAAGAGAACCAGCGCGCCAAGGGAGTATCCGCTGGTGACAGCCAGTGCCAATGCCGAAAAGAGAAAAACACAAACAGAGGTCAGGCCGAGCATGAATATCCTTGGTAACGCACGTCGTCGCCGTTATGGCAACTGTAGCAACATAAAGTAGGCGTCATTGTAATCGAAGGTGGCTGCAAAAACGCCCGCGGGAGAATTTGTTCTTCGATAACTGTATAGGCGCTCTCAAGGGGGGAGAATGCAAAAAACCATGGTTTTCAGCCATGGTTTTTTTGTAAGCAATGGTAACTTGCCGTTAAATGGACGAGGCCCGCAAGCCTGTCAGGCGGATCAGGCGTTTGCCGGCACGCGGGTGGCGACGCCGGTGGCGATGGCCGCTTGCGACACGGCAGGGGCGACCCAGCTACGCAGGCGCTCGTCGAACGGCGACGGAATCAGTTGCAGCGGCGTCAGCGCGCTGCTCTCGTGACCCGGCAACGGTTCCTTGGCCAGTGCGGCGATGGCGCGCACGCAGGCCAGCTTCATCTCTTCGTTGATGGTGGTGGCGCCCACGTCGAGCGCGCCGCGGAAGATGTACGGGAAGCACAGCACGTTATTGATCTGGTTCGGGTAGTCGGAACGGCCCGTGGCCACGATGGCGTCGTCGCGCACGGCATGCACTTTCTCGGGAGCGATTTCCGGATGCGGATTGGCCAGGGCGAAGATCAAGGGCTTGGCGGCCATCGATTCGACCATCTGCGCGCTGACCACGCCGCCCTTCGAGACGCCGATGAAGATGTCGGCGCCGACCATGGCGTCGGCCAGGTCGCGGTCGCTGGTGTCATTCGCGTAGCGCGCCTTGTTCTCCTCCATGTTGGCGTCGCGGCCCGGGTAGATCACGCCCTGGCTGTCGCATACTTTCAGCAGCGACTTGTTCAGGCCCAGCGAGACGAGCAGGTCCAGGCAGGCGATCGAGGCCGCGCCGGCGCCCGAGACGGCCACCTTGACGTTGCCGATGTCCTTGCCCACCAGTTCCAGGCCGTTCAGGATGCCGGCCGCGACGATGATGGCCGTGCCGTGCTGGTCGTCGTGGAAGACGGGAATGTTCATGCGCTTGCGCAATTGCTGTTCGATATAGAAGCAGTCGGGCGCCTTGATGTCTTCCAGGTTGATGCCGCCGAAGGTCGGCTCCATACGCACCACGGTGTCGATGAACAGGTCGGGATCGTTCTCGGCCAGTTCGATGTCGAACACGTCGACGTCGGCAAATTGCTTGAACAGGCAAGCCTTGCCTTCCATCACCGGCTTGCTGGCCAGCGGACCGATATCGCCCAGGCCCAGCACGGCAGTGCCATTGGTGATCACGGCCACCAGGTTGCTGCGCGAGGTGTAGGTGCCGGCCGTGCGCGGATCTTCCACGATGGCTTCGCAGGCAAAGGCCACGCCCGGCGAATACGCCAGGGTCAGGGCGCGGGCGTCGCCCAGCGGTTTGGTTGGCGTGACGGAAATCTTGCCTGCGCGGGGTTCCGCGTGATAGGCGAGGGCGGCTTCTTTCAGGTTGAAGGTTTCGCCGTTCTGGTCGGCGTGCTTGCTGTGGGAAGTAGACATAGGAATTCTGGGAAGGGCCGATAGAGCCCGAGTGGTAAGTCTGAGCCATGTTATGCAAGCGTTTGCACGCTGTCAAGGCTCGTTTGTGGCGAAGTCGATCAAAACCGCTTTGGGTAACGGCTTTATTTCAATGCAAGCGTTTGCTCGGTTTTTGACGGAAGGGGGAATTTTTGCGATAAAATCACTGTATTGCGATCCGGGAAGCCCATGACAAACAAGAACCCCACCTTAAGCGACGTTGCGCGGGCCAGCGGTGTGCACTTTTCCACCGTCTCGCGCGTGATGAACCCGGAAACGCGGCAGATGGTCAGCGCCGAGGTGGCTGCGCGCGTGCTGGCCGAAGCGGGCCGGCTCGGCTACCGGCCGAACCGCGCCGCCTCCACCCTGGTCACGCGCAAGTCGCGCATCATCGGCGTGGTCTTGCCCGACATTACCAATGCCGTGTTCCCGCCGATTTTGCTGGGCATCGAGGAAGGCTTGCGCAAGCATGGCTACCTGGCCATCGTCGCCAATGTGGGCGCCGACGAGGAAGAGCAGCTGTTCGTCATCAACCGGCTGCTGGGGCAGCAGGTCGACGGCCTGATCCTGGCCACGGCGCGCCGCCACGATCCCGTCATCAAGATGTGCATCGACCAGAATGTGCCCGTCGTCACCGTCAACCGCAGCGACGAGACGGGCATCGCTTCCTGCGTGGTCAGCGACGACGTGGTGGGCATGCGCCTGGCCGTGGAACACTTGCTGGCGCTGGGGCACCGCCATATCGCCCACATCGCGGGGCCGGAAAACCTGTCCACGGGCCACGTGCGCCGCCTGGGCTTCCTGGCCGCCATCCAGGCCAGCGAACTCGATCCGTCGCAGGCCTTCGTCTTCGAGAGCAGCGGCTATTCGCGCGAATGCGGCAAGGCCGCCCTGCTGGAACTGCTGCGCCAGTCGCCGCAGACGACGGCCGTGGTGACGGGCAGCGACCTGGTGGCCCTCGGCTGCTACGACGCCATCCGCGAACTGGGCTTGAGCTGCCCCGAAGATATTTCCGTCGTGGGCCACAACGACATGCCGTACATGGACATGATCCGCCCGCCCCTGACCACCATCCGCATCCGCCACCACGGCATCGGCACGGAAGCGGCCCGGCTGATCCTGCAGACCATCGACTCGCCCGATTCCTCTGTGCTCGACGTGCGCCTGAAACCGGAGCTGGTGGTGCGCGAATCGACGGCCGCTCCCCGGGGCTGATGCAACGCCGGTGGCCGCGCCGCTGCAAGGTGGTACACTGGCGCCCCTCAACGTATTTTGCCCCTCCATCGCCATGACCAAAACCAACACGCCTTCCCCCAAACGCCGCGAAGAGGGCGTCGCCAAGCTGACCGTCAATCCTTTCCTCGATGCCGAGTTTTACGCGCGCATGCGCGACTACACGGAGCGCGATGCGGCCATCATCAAGGAATTGAAGGCGATCGCCGAGATCCGCGCCGGCAACAAGCAGCCCGACCCGCGCCTGGCGCCGTCGTTGCAGGCATTGCGCGATACCGTCAAGAAGGGCCTGACGTTTGGCGAAATGCTGGACCGCATTGCGGCCGGCAAGGAAAAAGGCCTGTGGGAACCGTGGATGACGACTTTCGGCATCGAGATCCGCGCCGTCAACTACGGCGCCGGCCCGCGCAACGCCTGCCTGGTGCTGGACCTGGCCGCCAATGCCCCTGCGCACGCCATGTTCGCCAAGGCCGGCATCCAGAACTGGCGCAGCCTGGCGGCAGACGACTGCTCCGTCGTGCGCTCGGAAAAGGCCACCGAAACGTCGCCCTTGAAAGTGTATGCCGTGTTTTACCTGGATCCGCTGCCAGCCTGAACCAGCAGCAGCACCGCCAGTCCCACCAGCATCACGCCCGATAGCCGTTCCAGCGACGGCAGCGCACGCGCAAAGCGCTGGCGCAGGGCGGCGCTGCCAATCGCCAGCGCCACCGCCATATCCCACGCCAGCACGGCAAAGACCATCCACGCGCCATACGCCGCCATCGTGCCGGGACCCGTCTGCCGGCCGGCCAGCACGGTGGCCAGGCTGACATAGAACAACGCATTCTTCGGATTCAGGATGGCAGAGACAAAACCCATCACCAGGCCGCCGCGCCAGTGCGCCTTGCCCGCGGCGGGCCGTGCATCCAGGCGGCTCTTGCCTGCATGGCGCAGGAACAGCCAGCCCAGGTAAAACAGATAGGCGCAGCCGGCCAGCTGCACCACAAGAAATGCTTTACTGCCCGCCTGCAGCACGGACAAGCCGCCAAACGCCGCCGCGATAAATACGCCATTGGCCAGCGCAATGCCGATGCACGCGCCCGTGGCGCCGCGCCAGCCATGGGCCAGGGAGCTGCGGGCAACGAGGAAAAAATCGGGACCGGGAGACAGCAAGGCCAGGAAATGGGCACCGGCGATAAGTAGAAAGTCCTGCATGGCCAGGCGGCTCCGGCAACGATGGAGCGGCCAGTATGGCGATGGGCCGACGGCGCGTATTGAAGAAAATTGCGCGCTCCGGCCTAGCTGCGGTAGCGTCCCGGCGTGATGCCCGCATGGGCCTTGAAGACGCGCTGGAAATGGCTCTGGTCGGCAAAGCCCAGCTCATGGGCCAGCTGTGCGAGGGCCGTGCCTGCCTGCAGGCTGCCGCGCGCGCGGTTGATGCTGGCATTGAGCTGGTATGCATGCGGCGTCATGCCGGTGGCGGCGCGAAAGGCGCGGATCAGCTGATAGCGGCTCAGGCCCGCCGACTGCGCCAGTTGCGCCAGGCTGGCCAGCGGCTGCGCGTCCAGCGTGTCCAGCACGGGCGCCAGCCGTTGCGGCAGCGGCTGGCGCGCCGAAGGCAGCACGTCTGCGCTGGCGCAGGCGCAATCGGCCAGAAACGCCAGCAGGGCAACATCCTTGTCGTGCGCACTGCCTGCAGAAAACAGCAACGCGTTCATCGCGCAGAACTGCGCATACAGCAGCGGACAATCGAGTACGCGCGCCGTCCCGCCATCGAGCGCCGGCGCGTGCACGCGCAGCCACTGCGCATCGAGATGCAGCATCTGGTAGCTCCAGCCAATGCCGGGCAGGGGATTGCACGCATGGACGCAGCCGGCCGGCACCAGCACCAGGCTGCCGGCACGCAGCGCGCTCTGGCGGCCATGGCTGCCCGTGAAGACGCTGCCGCCCGCATCGACGGCACCGATGGAAAACGTGGGATGGCTATGGGGCTTGTAGCAAGCCCGGCTGTGACAGGCGCGCCGGCTTTCCACGTGGGGCAGAAGCGGGTCGCGCCAGAAGGCGGTGTCGCCGGGCATGGCTACATCAGGATCACGTCGTACTGCTCCTGGTGGTAGGCGTTCTCCACCTGCAGCGAGATTTTCTTGCCGATGAAGTCGCCCAGCATGGCCAGGTGCTGCGATTCCTCCTCCAGGAACAGGTCGACCACTTCCTGCGAGGCGAGGATGCGGAATTCGCGCGGGTTGAACTGCTTTGCTTCGCGCAGCAGTTCGCGCAGGATTTCATAGCAGATCGTGCGCGAGGTCTTGACCTGGCCCTTGCCGGCGCAGGCAGGGCACGGTTCGCACAGGATGTGGGCCAGCGATTCGCGCGTGCGCTTGCGCGTCATTTCCACCAGGCCCAGCGGCGAGAAATTGCTCACCGAGACCTTGGTGCGGTCGCGCGACAGGGTGCGTTTCAGCTCGGCCAGCACGGCATTGCGGTGCTCGGCGTTGTCCATGTCGATGAAGTCGAGGATGATGATGCCGCCCAGGTTGCGCAGGCGCAGCTGGCGCGCGATGGCGTGCGCCGCTTCCAGGTTGGTCTTGAAGATGGTGTCGGCAAAATTGCGTCCGCCTACGAAACCGCCCGTGTTGACGTCGATGGTGGTCATCGCTTCCGTCTGGTCGACGATCAGGTAGCCGCCCGATTTCAGGTCGACCCGGCGGCCCAGCGCACGCAGGATCTCTTCTTCCACGCCGTACAGGTCGAACAGGGGGCGCTCGCCGGTGTAGTGCTGCAGACGCGTCAGTTCGCTGGGCGTGTAGATTTCCGCGAATTCGCGCAATTTCACGTAGTTTTCGCGCGAATCGACCTGGATGGTGGCCGTTTCATCGCCGACAAAGTCGCGCAGCACGCGCTGGGCCAGGCTCAAGTCCTGGTGCAGCAGGCTGGTGGCGGGCCGCGTGCGCGCGCCATGGGTGATGGTGCTCCACGTCTTGCGCAGGTAGTCGACGTCCGCCTTCAGGTCCGCGTCGGATGCATCTTCGGCCATCGTGCGCACGATGTAGCCGCCTTTTTCGTCGGGCGGCAGCAGGCTTTGCAGGCGCGTGCGCAGCAGTTCGCGCTCCGCTTCCTTTTCGATTTTCTGCGAGATGCCGATGTGCTTGTCCTGCGGCAGGTACACCAGCATGCGTCCGGCGATGGAAATCTGCGTCGACAGGCGCGCGCCCTTGGTGCCGATCGGGTCCTTGATCACCTGTACCGTCAGCACCTGGCCGTCAAACAGGATCTTTTCGATGGGGGCGGGCGTGGCGTTCTGGCCATCGTGGCCGCGCGCTTCCCAGATGTCGGCCACGTGCAGGAAGGCGGCCCGTTCCAGGCCGATGTCGATGAAGGCCGACTGCATGCCCGGCAATACCCGCACCACTTTGCCGGAATACACATTGCCGGCCAGGCCGCGCGTGAGCGTGCGCTCGATGTGCAATTCCTGCACGGCGCCCTGCAGGATGAGGGCGACGCGCGTTTCTTGCGGCGTGATATTGATCAGGATGTCTTCGTTCATGGAGGCGCGGGAGTGGAGGCAACGAATGACATCATACCCGGGATCAGGGCAGGGGCAAACCTGCTTGCCTCAGCAACTGTGCGGTTTCGTACAGGGGCAGGCCCATGATGCCGGAATGGCTGCCTTCGATGTGCTCGACGAACAGCGCGGCGCTGCCCTGGATGCCATAGGCGCCGGCCTTGTCGTACGGTTCCGGCGTGGCGCAGTACGCGGCGATGGAGGCGGGCGAGAGCACGCCGAAGCGCACCTGCGAGATCTGCGTGCGCTGCTCGGCGAAGTCCTTGTAGTGCACGGCGATCGAGGTCAGCACCTGGTGAGTGCGGCCCGACAGCTGCTGCAGCATGGCCACGGCCTCGGCGCGGTCGGCCGGCTTGCCGAGGATGACGCCGTCGATGGTGACGGTGGTGTCGGCCGCCAGCACGGGGCGCGGCGTCAGGTGGCGGCGGCGCACCAGGTCCCAGGCGAAGGCGGCTTTTTCGTTTGCCACGCGGGCCACATAGTCGAGCGCCGACTCGCCATCGAGGACTTCCTCGGTGACGTCGGCGCCGCGCGGACCGTCGCTGCGCAGCAGCAGCAATTCGAAATCGATGCCGATCTGGCGCAGCAGTTCGCGCCGGCGCGGGCTTTTGGAGGCGAGATAGATCTTGTTATCGGCCGGTTTCATGGGAATTCAGACGCGGTGGTAGGGGTGGTTTTGCGTGATCGACCAGGCGCGGTACAGCTGCTCGGCGAGGATCACGCGCACCACGCCGTGCGGCAGGGTCATGCTGGAAATGCGCAGCATGCCTTCGGCACGCGCCTTGAGTTGCGGATCGAGGCCGTCGGCGCCGCCGATCAAAAAGGCGGTGTCGCGGCCATCCTGCTGCCACGCCATCAACTGCTGCGACAGGCCGACGCTGGTCAGGTCCTTGCCGCGTTCGTCGAGGGCGATGATGCGCACGCCCTTGGGCAGGACGGCTTCGATGCGTTCGCGTTCCAGCGCCATCGCCGTGGCGGCGGTCTTGCTGCCGGAACGCTCCACCGGCTTGATTTCTTTCAGCACGATGCGCAATTCCGGCGGCATGCGCTTCGCGTATTCCGCGAAGCCCGTCTCTATCCAGGCCGGCATTTTATGGCCGACCGCAGCGATGATGAGCTGCATCGAGGCTTACGCTTCGACTTTTTTGATACGCTTGATCACGGTTTTTGCCGGTGCAGCATCGGCTGCCGGCTTGGCCGCGCGTGGGGCGCGTACTTTTTTCTCCGGCAGCGCTTTCAGCGCTTTCACTGCAGCCGCTTCGGTCTTGGTAGGCGCGACTTTCACGGTCTTGCCGACGGCTTTGGAAACGGTGGCTTTCTTTGCCGGGGCTTTCTTGGCGGCGGTGGCTGCCGTAGCTTTCTTGGCCGGTGTCTTTTTCTCGATCACGGGCGTCGCTTCCACATTGGCCTTGCTTGCTGCCAGATGGCCGCTGACCTTTTTCGGCTCGTCGCCGGCAGCTTTTTTCGGCGCGCGCTTGGCGGCACCCAGCTTGACCGGGGTATCGCCCCAGATTTCTTCCAGGCGGTAGTAGGCGCGGATAGGCGCTTGCATGATGTGGACGATCATGTCGCCCAGATCGACCAGCACCCATTCACCGGTGTCCTCGCCTTCCATGCCGATGATGTCGCCGCCGGCGTCCTTGACCTTGTTGCGTACCGAGGCGGCCAGCGCCTTGGTTTGACGGTTCGAGGTACCGGAGACGATCGCGATGCGGTCGAACAGGCTGGTCAGGTGGCTCGTTTCGAAGACAGCGATGTCTTGGCCTTTGACGTCTTCAAGGGCGTCAACGACGAGGGTTTGCAGTTTTTTGATGTCCATTTAGCTTTTGTATAAATTATGTTGTTCAATATAGTCTAGCACTAGCGGGGAAACAAGCGGGTTTGCCCGATTCCCCCGTTGTAATGCCGCACGTATTTCGGTGGCGGAGATATCCACCGCGAAGTCCTGTGCCAGATAAGTCAGACCGTGCGGCGTGTTGCGGATGCTTTCCAGTGACCCCAGGCGGCGCGAAAATTCTTCGGCGACCACTTGCGGCACTGCGGTGTCATTCAGCGCGAAGCCGGGGCGGGCCGCGACGCAGATATGCGCGTATTCAAATAATTGCTGCCATTCGCGCCATGTCGCGAGCCGCTGCAGCTGGTCGGCGCCCATCAGGAAAACGATGGAAGCGCGCGTTCCCAGTTCGGCGCGTACCTGGCGCAAGGTATCGATGGTGTAGCTGGCCTGGCCATGTTCGCTGCGCTCGATTTCCTGGCGGTCGATCATCACGGGCAGCGGCAGGCCGGCAAAGGCCAGGCCGGCCATTTCGGCGCGCTGCTGGCCGGTGGCGCCCAGATTGCCTTTTTGCCAGGGCGCGCCCGCCGGAATCACGCGCAGCTCGTCGGCGTGCAGCAGGCTGGAAAAATGCGTGCCCAGTGCGACGTGCCCCATGTGAACCGGATCGTAGCTGCCGCCGAGCAGCGCCACGCATGGGTTACTGCGCGCCGTGCCCGCCGTCGTGCTTATTGCGGTCACGCCTGCAGCCAGTCGCGATGCACGAGGAAGTCAGTATACAACGCCGCTTCGGGACTGCCCGCTTCCGGGTGCCAGTCGTAGCGCCACTTGACCACGGGCGGCATCGACATCAGGATCGCCTCGGTGCGTCCGCCCGACTGCAGGCCGAACAGGGTACCGCGGTCGAATACCAGGTTGAACTCGACATAGCGTCCGCGCCGGTAGCACTGGAAATCGCGTTCGCGCTCGCCGTAGGGCGTATCCTTGCGGCGCGCCAGGATCGGCACATATGCGTCGATGAAGGCGTCGCCGGCGCTGCGCAGCATCGCAAAGCTGTCGTCAAAGCCCAGGGCATTGAAGTCGTCGAAGAAGATGCCGCCGGCGCCGCGCGCTTCGCGCCGGTGCTTCAGGTAGAAATAATCGTCGCACCACTGCTTGAACTTCGGATGCAGCTCTTCGCCAAACGGCGCCAGCGCATCATGGCACACCTGGTGAAAGTGCTTCACGTCGCCCGCGTCGCCATAATACGGCGTCAGGTCCATGCCGCCGCCGAACCACCATATGGGTTCGCCATCGGCATTGACAGTGCTGAAAAACCGCACGTTCATGTGCACCGTGGGCGCATACGGGTTACGCGGATGCAGTACCAGCGACACGCCCATCGCTTCCCACGCCTTGCCGCCCAGTTCAGGGCGCGCGGCCGCTGCCGATGGCGGCAGTGCGGCGCCGGTGACGTGCGAAAAATTCACGCCGCCACGTTCGAACACATTGCCTTCCTCGATCAGCCGCGAAATGCCGCCGCCGCCCTCGGGGCGCTGCCAGGCATCGGTCAGGAAGGGCTTGCCGTCCTGCGCTTCGAGCGCCTGCACGATACGGCTTTGCAGATCGAGCAAATAAGCCTTGACGGCCGAAGGAGAGGGGTTTGACGACATCGCGTGGGCCGACGAGGCCGAAATAAAAAAGTAAGGACGGATTGTACCCTGTTACGCGTTTTTGTGATAGGGCGGCGCTTGCGCTGTGGTTCAGGGGGGCGGCGCAGCGCCGTCCTGCACCACCGTGATGGACAGGTCCGCGCTGGCGCCTGGCACGCGCGCACTTTCCACGGCTTGCGCGGCGCGCTGCTGCAAGTCGCTCCGTTCGACGGCTTGCCCTTCGATGCCAGTCGCGCGGGACGCGGCCGCCCGTCCGCCGACGATGGCGCGGCCGGCAAAGGCCAGCACCAGCAGCATCAGCGCGGCCAGCACCCAGGTGGCGGGACGCGCATAGGCGGGCCTGTCCTGGCGCGCCTGGCGCGCGGCGCCTTCCACGATGATGCGCGCCAGCTCGCTGCCATGCTGGCGCGTGCGCTGGCGCAGCGTCTCGAATTGCTGCGCCGTCAAGGTGCCTTGCCTGAGCATGTCGCGCAGGGCGGCAATGGGCGAGGCCAGCATGCGGTCCCCGGGCAGGCTGGCGTGGGCGGCGTCGCGCTGCCACTGGTCGATCAGGTTTTCATCGTACAGGGTATCGACGGCCAGGCGGTTGACCTGTTTTAGCGCGGCGGCGGCCAGCTGCTGGCGCTCCTGCAGGGCTGCGCCGTCATGCTGGCGCGGCAGCTCGCGCACCCGCTGCAGGAAGGCGTCCTGCGGCAGCAGGTCCGTGCGCAGCAGCCAGGCCAGCGTGTCGGCCAGGCCCGCGCCGGCGGCTAGCCGCGGCATGTCGAAGTCGTCTTCGTCGGGCAGGGCGAGGATGTCCAGCTCGTCCATCGCCTCGTCGAATTCCTGGGCCGTGATCAGGCCGCGTTGGCGCAGTCCGGCCAGGCTGGGGTGGGATGGAAGTGTCATGCTGTGCCAATTTGCCAGGAAAGCAAAATGTTAGCGCAAAGCCCGTTTTCCTGGCGCCCGAAAAACAACAGGGCCGGGACGGAGAAGCTCCGCGCCGGCCCTGCCGTGTGCCGCAAAGGGCTGATCAGTGCTTCAGGCCGCGCCAGCCGATGTCGCGGCGGTACTGCGCGCCGTCGAAATGGATTTTTTCCACGGTTTCATATGCCTGCTTCTGCGCCATCTTGATGCTGTCGCCCAGGCCCACCACGCACAGCACGCGCCCGCCGTTGGTGACCAGGCGCTCGCCCTCGATGCGGGTGCCCGCATGGAAGGTGACGGCGTCCGCGGTTTCAGCCGGGATATCGCCGATCGGCGTGCCCTTGACGGGATCGTCCGGGTAGCCGGCAGCGGCCATGACGACGCCGACGGCCGTGCGGCGGTCCCATTCCAGTTCCACGGCGTCGAGCGTGCCGTTGACGGCGTGTTCCATGACGGTGACCAGGTCGGTCTTCAGGCGCGCCATGATGGGCTGCGTTTCCGGGTCGCCCATGCGGCAGTTGAATTCCAGGGTCTTCGGCGTGCCCTTGTCGTCGATCATCAGGCCCGCATACAGGAAGCCCGTAAACGTGATGCCATCCTTGGCCATGCCCTGGATGGTCGGCACGATGATCTCGCGCATGACGCGCGCATGCATGGCCGGCGTGACGATGGGTGCGGGCGAATACGCGCCCATGCCGCCCGTGTTCGGGCCCTGGTCGTGGTCCTTCAGGCGTTTGTGGTCCTGGCTGGTGGCCAGCGGCAGGATGTTCTTGCCGTCGCACATGACGATGAAGCTCGCTTCTTCGCCGGCGAGGAATTCCTCGATGACGATGCGCGCGCCGGCGTCGCCGAACTGGTTATCGGACAGCATCATGTCGACCGCTTGGTGCGCTTCTTCCAGGGTCATGGCCACGACCACGCCCTTGCCGGCGGCCAGGCCGTCGGCCTTGATGACGATGGGCGCGCCCATGGCATCGACATAGGCGTGCGCGGGAGCGACGTCGGAAAACGTCTGGTAGGCGGCCGTGGGGATGCCGTGGCGCTGCATGAAGGCCTTGGCGAAGTCCTTCGACGACTCCAGCTGCGCCGCTTCTTTCGTGGGGCCGAAGATTTTCAGGCCGCGCGAGCGGAACAGGTTGACGATGCCGCTTGCTAACGGCACTTCCGGGCCGACGACGGTCAGGCCGATGTGTTCCTGCTGAACGAAGTCGGCCAGCAATTGCGGGTCGCTGATGTCGAGATTGACCAGGCGCGCATCGCGCGCGGTGCCGCCATTGCCCGGCGCGACATACACCATCTGTATGCGTTCGGACTGGGCCAGTTTCCAGGCCAGGGCGTGTTCGCGGCCGCCAGAGCCGACTACCAGAATTTTCATAAGGACCGTTCGTTCAGTGTGGGTTGCAGGGCGGCAGTGCCGCCCTTGAGGTTGTTGCTTAGTTTTCGATCAGGGCGTTGGTGAAGACTTCCTGCACGTCGTCCAGCAGTTCCAGCGCGTCGATCAGCTTTTGCATCTTGATGGCGTCGTCGCCCGCGTACACGGTTTCCGTCGCCGGTTTCATGATGACTTCGGCCACTTCGGCCTTGAAGCCGGCCGCTTCCAGCGCTTCCTTGACGGCGGCGAAATCGTGCACGGGAGTCAGCACTTCGAAGCCGCCTTCCTCGTCGGCGATGACGTCTTCGGCGCCCGCTTCCAGGGCTGCTTCCATCAGCTTGTCTTCATCCGTGCCCGGCGCGAACAGCAGCTGGCCGCAGTGCTGGAACATGAAGGCGACGGAGCCTTCGTTGCCCATGTTGCCGCCATTCTTGTTGAAGGCGTTGCGCACTTCGGCCACCGTGCGCACGCGGTTGTCCGTCATGCATTCGACGATGACGGCTGCGCCGCCCACGCCGTAGCCTTCGTAGCGCACTTCTTCGTAGTTGGCGCCATCGACGCCGCCGCTGCCGCGGTTGATCGCGCGCTGGACGTTGTCTTTAGGCATGTTCGCATCGGCCGCCTTGTCGACTGCCAGGCGCAGGCGCGGATTGGCCGCGATATCGGCGCCGCCCATGCGGGCCGCAACCGTGATTTCCTTGATCAGGCGCGTCCAGATTTTGCCGCGCTTGGCATCGGTGGCAGCCTTTTTATGCTTGATATTGGCCCATTTGCTATGTCCTGCCATGTCGAATCTTCCTTAGACGGGTGTTCAATTGTGGCCGACATTTTAGCATATTGCCCCCCTGCGAAGCGGCATGGCTCCGTCATCAAGCCGACACATTTTGTTGTTAAAGTGACGCGCTTTCATGTTATGCATCATCCCACCACTCCAATAATCAAGATTAAGGGCGCGACATCATGGCAAGTCAAATGGATAGACGGCAATTTCTGAAATTGGGCGGTTTTATCACCGTCTCTGTCGCCACCGTCGGCCTCGCCGCCTGCGGCAGCACCGATTACAGCGATCCTGGCGTGCCCCTGGCCAGCGGCAGCGACTGGAAATTCCCGCAAAGCGTGGCCTCGGGCGATCCGCGCGCCGACAGCGCCATGCTGTGGACGCGCGTCGTGCCCGCCAGTTTCGATGCCGTCGCGCCCGCCGTGGCCGGCAAGTCGGACGTGGCCGTGCGCCTGATCGTCAGCGTGGCGGACAATACGGCCGCGCTGGGCAGCAACACGGCCCTGGCCGGCACGCCGATCGTCGATGCGAAATTGCCGCTGAAAGCCGATTTCGACAACACCCTGCGCCACAAGGTCACGGGCCTGCAGCCGGGCCAGGTGTATTTTTACCAGTTCATCGCCGGCGACGTGCGCTCGAACGTGGGCCGCTTCAAGACGGCGCCTGCCGCCACGGCCGACGTGAGCCAGCTGCAGTTTGCCTACCTGACGTGCCAGGACTGGAGCATCAACCACTGGGGCGCGCTGTCGCACATCGCCGCCAACGAATCGCTGGATTTCATCGTCCACCTGGGCGACTACATCTATGAAACGGTGGGCGAGGCGTTCCAGAGCGGCGCCGTGGAAGGCCGCCACGACCAGCTGAAATTGCCCGATGGCACGTACAAGAGCGGCAACGCGGGCGCGAAATATGCGACCACGGTGGCCGACTACCGCTACCTGTACAAGAAATACCGCACCGATACGCGCCTGCAGGCCGTGCACGAGCGCTTCGCCTTCATCGCCATCTGGGACGACCACGAGTTCACGGACGACGCCTGGCAGGATGCCTCCACCTACGAGGGCATCGTGGCGGCGGACGGCAGCGACCTGCATCAGCCCAACCGCCGCCGCAGCGCCAACCAGGCCTGGTTCGAATACATGCCGGCCGACGTCACGTTCGACGCCGCCGCGACGACCTTCCAGAATATCCAGATCTACCGCGATTTCCAGTTCGGCAAGCTGATGCAGCTGGTGATGACGGACGAGCGCCTGTACCGCGCCGACCATGCGATCGCCGAGTCGACCATCAACCCGGCCACGGGCAAGCCGCTGGGCAGCATCGGCAGCCGCTACCTGGTGCCGCAGGCGCTGTTCGACAGCGTGGAAGGGCAGAAAATGGCGGCCGCCACCAAGGCCGGCGCCGACCCGCTGGCTGCCGTCGGCATGCTGGGCAGCACGCAGCGCGATTGGTGGAAGGGCAAGATGAAGGCCGCCACGTCCACCTGGAAGCTGTGGGGCAATGAAGTGTCGTTGCTGCGCATGGGCCTGAATGGTACGGATGCGATCGCCACCTTGCTGGCCCTGAGCGCCATGTCGAACGTGGGCCAGGCCATCGCCACGACCCTGCCGCTGGTGGGCGGCAGCGTGCCGCTGGCGTCCGCCATCGTGGCCGCTTCGACGGCGGGCGCGTCGTCAGGCGTGGCGCAGGCCGCCGCCATGGCCATTGCCGGCGCGGCGACTGCCTCGGCAGCGGCTTCCGCAGCGTCGGCCACGGCTTTCAGGGCCGGCTTGGCGCGGGTTTTCTTGGCCGCTGGCGCAGCTTCAGCGGCATCGCCAGCAGCGGCGACAGGCGCGTCGGCGGCCACGTCGGCTTTCGTGCGGCGCTTCGGCTTGGCAGCGACGGTGTCGCCGGCAGCGGCGGCAGCAGTTGCAGCAACGGCGTCAGCTTCGATCTGGGCCTTGGTGCGGCGCTTGGGCTTGGCAACGACGGCTTCGTCGCTGGCGGTTACTGTCTCGGGTGTGTTCGGATTATTCATTCTTCGTTTCTTGGCTGTGCTGACCTGGCGCAGCGTCAACCGTTAGTTCTGGCGCAGGGTCGTGAGTGTAGGCTTCGTCCGTGGGCGAAGCATCGGGGCCGGCATCAAGGCTTGCTGTCACATCTACATCTGTCACAGCCGTATTGCTACCTGCACCAAGCTGGTGGGCAAGCTCATTGCTTGCTTTATCAAAATTTTCCTGCAGGGCCGCTTCCAGGGCTTCGAGCCCATTGCCCTGCATCTCGCTGATTTGCTGCAAAGGCGGCAGCTGGGACAGCGAATGCAAACCCAGGTCATCCAAAAACTGCTTGGTGGTGGCCAGCAAGGCCGGCCGTCCCACCACGTCGCGGTAGCCGATGGCATCGACCCAGCCACGGTCTTCCAGCATCTTGATCGTCTGCGAATTGACGGCAACGCCGCGAATCTCTTCGATATCGCCGCGCGTCACCGGCTGGCGGTAGGCGATGATGGCCAGGGTTTCCAGGGTCGCCCGCGAATACTTGGGCGGCCGCTCGGGCGTCATGCGGTCGAGATACATCTTCATTTCCGGGCGGCTTTGAAAGCGCCAGCCCGAGGCCAGACTGACGATCTCGATGCCGCGCCCTTCCCACTCTTGCCGCAACTCTTCCAGCAATTGCTTGATCGTGTCGGCACCGACGCCGACACCACGCACGCGACCATTCTCGTCCGCATCGACGAACAGCTTTTTCAGGCTGTGGATCGTCAGCGATTCACGAGCGCACAGCAACGCGGTTTCGAGGACTTTTTTAGCCTCAATTGTATTCATAGCAATTCTGTGCGGATGTGTGTTGCAATTCGTATGCAGAGAAAGAAATCAAAAACGTTCATTTCAACGTAACAGATGGCAGACATCATGATGACGCCGTGCTGGGTTACTAGTTGAGGCTGTTTTTCCGACGCCTTGGCCGATGCGCGCAAAGCGGGACTAAAGCGGATGCAGTGAAAGTCCTGCCATCCATGGTGCTGGCCTTAAATAACCAGCAATGAAACGAACTCCGGAGCAGCTGCTTCTCCCGTGGCGGCCAATCAGCCAGACCGGAGAGCGACAGTCGTCGTTTCATCCAACGATGCCAATTGTACCTGATAAAAAGCGGAAAAGCGCAAAACCGGGCAAAACACGCGTTTTACCCGGTCCTGGCGCGACACATCGCCCGCTCCCCGCATCACAGGGAGGCGAGTTTCTCCGAGAGAATGGCCGATGCGCCCAGGAAAGCTGGGTACTGCGCCGTGATGACGAAGGTAGGCACTTGCGACACATAATTGGCGAAGCGGCCCTTGCGCTCGAAACGGGCGCGGAAACCGGAACGGTCGAAGCGCGCGCCCAGGCGCGGCACGATGCCGCCGCCGATATAGATACCGCCCAGCGCGCCCAGGGTAACGGCGACGTTGCCCGCCACCGTGCCCAGCATGCAGCAGAACGCTTCGATGACGTCGTCGCACAGCTGCGATTCGCCAGCCAGCGCGCGGCGCGTGATCTCCGCCGCCGGCAAGTCTTCGGCCGGCACGCCCGCGCGGTCGGCCAGGGCGCGGTAGATCAGTTCCAGGCCATCGCCGGAAATCAGGCGTTCGGCCGAGACGTGTTCATATTCGCGCCAGGCAAATTGCAGAATGCTCACTTCCACTTCATTGAACGGCGCAAAGCTGACGTGGCCGCCTTCGCTTTGCAGGGCGATCCAGCCGCCGTGCGACGGAATCAGACCCGACACGCCCAGGCCCGTACCGGCGCCGATCAAACCGATGGCCGTGTTCGGACGGGCCGTGCCCGCGCCGATCTGATGCTTCTGCTCGCTCGACAGCTGCGGCAAGGCACGCGCCAGGGCCGTGAAATCGTTGACCACGTCCAGGGTCGTGAAACCGCACTCTTCGCGCATGGCGCGGATCGAGAACGACCAGTGATGGTTCGTCATGCTGAGGAAATCGCCGTCGACCGGGTTGGCGATGGCGATCATGGCATGGCGCACGGCTTGTCCGCCCGCGGCAGCGATGTGCGGCAGGGCCAGGTAGGCTTGCAGGGCGGCGGACAGGCTCGGGTAATCGGCACAGGGCAGCACTTCCACCAGGGTGATGTGGCCGGCGGCCACTTCCAGGGCGAAACGGGCATTCGTGCCGCCCACGTCGGCCAGCAGGCGCGGTCCATCGGCAAAGGCAGAAGTCGGCAATACAGGTGAAGACGAAGCGCTCATGATTTTAAATGATGAAGTGGGACGCATGGGACGCCAAGCTTAAAGGATGAATGCGCCCGGAGGCAAGCAAAGTTTGTAGTTTAAGTACATCAAAACAAGCCTTTATTGGTAGTTCCACTCCAAATGCAACAGGCAAGGCAAAAGTTGCTCATAAACAATGATTTGTAGTAAGCACTTGCACTCGGCAGACGCACGAAAACCATGCTGCACAGCAGCAGGAATCACCTGAAAAGCAGAGTATGCCGGAGTTTGCGCAAAGCCGCTTTGTCCGTGGCGGTGCCGCTGTCGCGCTGCCGTCCGGGCAGCCCGGCAATGGTGTTTTCGTATTATTACTACCGGTTTTTACCGTGGCGTTTTACTGCCAGCCTGGCGTGCCGGCGGCAGTGCGGATCAGGAGGGCAAGCCTTCGCCCAGCAGGCTGGCGGGCGCCGGCTGGTCCGAGCGGTAGGCGGCATTCCACGCGTCGAGGCCGCCATGCAGGGGCTTGGCCCGGTGAAAGCCGTGCTGGTGCAGCAGCTTGGCTACTTGCGCGGCCGTCACGTCGTTGGGACAGCTGCAATACACGATGATGTGGCGGTCCTTGTCCATGGCGATCATGGCCGGCACCGGTTCCTTGCCATTGAAGAACAAGGCGCCCGGCACGGCCGGTTCCAGCGCCTGCGCCGTGGCGCTGCGCGCATCGACCATCAGCGGTTCTTCACCCTGCTCGATCAGGTCCAGCAATTCATCGATGCCGATGCGCTCGATCTGCAAGGCCTGGCGGAAACGCCGGCGCTCGAGGAATTTGTACAGCAGGAACAGGCCCAGCAAGGTAGCCAGCATCAGCAAGGCCGTGCTGCCCATGGTGCTGAGCAAGTCGAGCACCTGCTGCACGCTGGCATGGAAAATCACGCCGACGACGATGCCCGTGCCGCTCCACAGCAAGGCGCCCAGGCCCGCGTACAGGAAAAACTGGCCCGGCGGCGTGCCCAGCGCGCCCGACATGGGTGCGGCCACGGTATTGAATCCCGGCACGAACTTGGAAACGACCAGGGCTTTCGGGCCCCAGCGCTTGAATTTGTCTTCCGTCTGGCTGACGCAGTAATCGGGCGACAGCGAGATGCGGCACAGCAGCCGCAGGATGCGCTTGCCGAAATGGCGGCCCGCGCGGAACCACGTGAAGTCGCTGATCAGGCAGGCGCCCAGCGCGGCGGCCAGCACCAGTCCCCCATTCATGTCGCCATCGACGGCCAACGCTCCCGCCACCACAAGGATGGGAAAGGCGGGAATCGGCAGGCCGAGCTGCTCCACCAGCACGATGCCAAAGACAATCAGGACACCGTAATGTTCGAGCAGGTAAATGAGGTTGGGCATGGGCGCTATCTTACCGCAAAAGCGTGTTTATATTTGCACGCCCTTCGGGATGGCGCTCAGCAAGGTACGCGTGTACGGATGCACGGGATTGCGGTACAGCTCATCCGAATCGGCCAGCTCCACCACCTGCCCCTTGTGCATCACCATCACCTGGTCGGCGATGTATTTGACCACCGACAAATCGTGCGAAATGAAGATGTAGGACAGGCCGAATTCATCCTGCAAGTCCTGCAGCAGGTTCAGCACCTGCGCCTGCACGGACACGTCCAGCGCCGATACGGATTCGTCGCACACGAGAATTTCCGGCTGCATGGTCAGGCAGCGGGCAATGGCGATGCGCTGGCGTTGGCCGCCGGAAAACTCGTGCGGATAGCGGTGGAAAGCCTGCTCCGGCAAGCCCACCTTGTCCAGCAGCCAGTAGGCCTTGGCGATGCGCTCCTTGTCGTCGGCGCCGATCTTGTGGATGCGCATAGGCTCGAGCAAGATCTGTCCCACCGTGAAGCGGGGGTTCAGCGAAGCATACGGATTCTGGAAGATGATCTGGATGCGGCGCTTATACGGCAGGTATTCCTTGTTCGGCATGGCAATCAGGTCCTTGCCGTGGAACATGGCCGTGCCGCCCGTCGCCTGGTGCAAACGCAGCAAGGTCAATCCCACCGTCGTCTTGCCGGAGCCGGATTCGCCCACCACGCCCAGTGTCTTGCCGCGTGGCAAAGTAAACGACACATCCTTGACTGCCTGGAATTCGCGCTTGCCGAACAGGCCTTCGCGCGTATAAAAGCTCTTGCTCAAGTTATTCACCACCAGCACAGGTTCATCGCCCGGGGTGTAGCCGCGCGTGCGCTGCTTTACCTCGACGCCGGGGCCGGCCTTGCCTTCCATATAATCGGCGATGACGGGCAAACGCCACGGCCGCTCGTCCAGGGACGGGCGGCAATGCAGCAGGGCCTTGGTATAACTGTCCTGCGGCGCTTCGAATACCTGGCGCACCTCGCCCGTCTCGCGCACTTCGCCGTGGCGCATGACGATCACCTGGTCGGCAATCTCGCCCACCAGGCCCAGGTCGTGGGTAATGAACAGCACGGACATCTGGTGTTTCTTTTGCAGCGCCGCGATCAGGTCCATGATCTGCTTCTGGATCGTCACGTCCAGCGCAGTCGTCGGCTCGTCCGCGATCAGCAGCTTCGGTTCGCAGGCAATCGCCATGGCGATCATCACGCGCTGCTGCTGGCCGCCCGACATCTGGCTCGGGTAGGCGTCGATCTTGGTGGCCGGGTCGGGGATGCCCACTTCCTCGAGCAGTTCCAGGGTGCGGGTCCGCGCCTGCTTGCGGTTCATGCCCATGTGCTGGCGCAGCACTTCGGCGATCTGGAAACCCACCGTAAACACGGGATTCAGGGACGACATCGGCTCCTGGAAGATCATCGAGATATCCTTGCCGCACATGGTGCGCCGCTCGGCGATCGACAGGTCCAGCAAATTGCGCCCGCCGAAATGGATGCTGGATCCGGGATCGATGATGGTGTTATCCGGCGGCAGCAGGCCCATCACGGCCAGGGAGCTGACGGACTTGCCGCTGCCCGATTCGCCCACCAGCGCGACGGTGCTGTTGCGCGGCACGTTGAACGAGATGCCCTTGACGGCTTCGAACGTGGTCTTCTTGTCCAGGCGGAAGGTGACGCGCAGGTCGCGCACTTCCAACAGGTTATTCTGGTCCATGAGCAACTCCTATTTCACTTTGGGGTCGAGCGCATCGCGCAAGGCATCAGTAAACAGCGAGAACGCCGTCACCAGCACGGCCATCGCCGTGGCGGCGGCCGTCAGCTGCCACCATTTGCCCAGGATCAGTTCATTTTGTGCCTCGTTGAGCATGCTGCCCCACGACACGGTACCCACCGGCACGCCAAAGCCCAGGAAGCTCAAAATCACTTCCGCCTTGATGAAGCCCACCACGAGGATGGACATCTGCACCAGCGCCACGTGGCTCACGTTGGGGAAGATGTGCGAGAACATCTTGCGCCAGTGCGAAGCGCCGATGGCGTCGGCCGCCATCACGTATTCGCGCGCCTTGTGCTTGATGTATTCGGCGCGGATCAAGCGGTACGGTCCCGTCCAGCCCGTCAACCCCAGGATCAGCACGATGGTCAGCACGCCCTTTTGCTGCAGCACGGCCGCCACGGTGAGAATCATCAGGATCGACGGAATCGATGTGAAGATGCTGTAGAACCAGTTGAAGAAGTCATCGACCATGCCGCCGAAGTAGCCGGACACGGCGCCAAACAGCGTGCCCAGCACGACGGCCAGCAAGGCTGCCACCAGGCCCACCACGATCGACGTTTCGCCGCCCTTGATGGTTTTCTGCAGGATGTCGTGGCCCCACTTGTCGGCGCCGAACGGCAGTGTCGCCGCCTTGTGCGTGACGAGTTTCTTGGCCTTGCCCATGCCGGCGCGCAAGGCCGTCAAGTCGTCGGCCAGCGGGTCCGTGACGCCATACATGTCGACGCCGGCGGACGGATCGCTTTTCAACTCGGCGCGCAATTCGGCGATGTCGTCGGCCAGCGGATCGAGCACGTTGACGGGCGTGGGCGCGCTGCGCTCGTCGGCCAGGGGAATGGCCCCGTCGCCGGCCGCGGCCGCGTCCTTGTCGGCGCCGACAAACGTGGGCGGCGCATAGCTGACGGCCACTTCATCTTCCCAGTTCGCCGCCACCAGGCCGCTGGCGGACGCCAGCACCAGCAGGAAAAACGCGCCGACCACGGCCAGCGATACCATTGCAATCTTGTCGCCGCGCAAACGGCGCCACGCCAGGGCCCACAGGCCGGGCGAAGTATGAGGTTTCGACATCATCTCTTTCTACTTCAGTTGTACGCGAGGGTCGACCGCCTGGTACAGCAGGTCGGTGAGCAGGTTGAAGAGCATGGTGGCGGCGGCAACATACACGGTGATCGCCTTGATCACCGGAAAGTCGCTGCGCTCGACGGCCAGGATCACTTCACGCCCGATGCCGGGGATGCCGAAGAAGCGCTCGAGCAGGAAAGCGCCGATCAGCAGGGCCGGCAAGTTCGACATCACATAGGTAATGATGGGAATGGCGGCGTTGCGCAGCACGTGCACCCACATGATGCGGCCTTCCTTCAAGCCCTTGGCGCGCGCCGTGCGCACGTAATCCTGGTTCGCCTCGTCCAGCACGAAGGTGCGGAACAGGCGCAAGGTGGGCGCGATGGACACGGCCAGGCCGATCAGGATGGGCAAGGTGGAATAGCGCAGCAGGTTTTCCCAGAAGCTGTCGCCCCAGCCCTGCACGGGGAACAGGCCCAATTTATAAGCGAAGCCGTACTGGAAGACGATGATGTAGACGAGGATGGAAATCGACATGCCCACCGTGCAGGCGATCATGACGGCGCGGTCCGTCAGCGAACCGCGCACGAAGGCGATGGCCAGCGCCAGCGCCACGCCGAAAAACGTTTCCAGCACGGTCAGCGGGATCAGCACCATCATGGACGGGCCCAGGCGCGACGTGATGATGTGCGACACGGTTTCGCCCGTGGCCCAGCTTTGGCCGAAGTCAAAGGTGACGATCTGCTTGATGAAGATCCACAGCTGCACGTAGTACGGCTGGTCGACGCCCAGCTGGCGGCGGATGTTGGCGATGCTTTCGGCACTCGACATCTTGCCGGCCAGGATGTAGGCGGGGTCGCCGCCCACCCAGTTGAACAGGATAAACACCAGCAAGACCACGCCCAGCATGGTCGGCAGCATCTGCCACAAGCGGCGCAGGATATAAGCGAACATAATGATTCCTTGTTGTTATAAGCGCTGCTTATTTATTGGCCGAGGCCGCAGGGGCTGGCGCGGCAACCACGGGCGTGCCCGTGCTGTCGATATCCATGTACGCCCATTCCTGGAACAGGATCGGGTGCTTCTTGTAGCCGAGCACCGACTTTTGCGCCAGCATGTTGCGGTAGCGCGCATAGCCGATCAGGGCGCCCGCATTCACTTCCAGGCGGCGCGCCATCTTGTGGAACAGCTCGTCGCGCTCGGGGCTGGCCGGCATGGCCTGGCTGGCCGCGTACCATTTATCGTATTCCGGGTCCTGGTAGCAGCCGTTGTTGTTCTGGTGCGTGTTCGGGCCATAGAACAGCTGCATGAAATTGTCGCCGTCCGGATAGTCGGCCAGCCACGGCGCCGTGCGCGTCTGCATCTTGCACTGCTTTTCCGTTTTTAAGATGTCGGAAAAGATCATGCGGTCGTTTTCCATGCGGATGCCCAGCGAGTTGTAGGTCTTGCGCCACATCTCCGCCTGCAGCACGCCGTTCGCTTCGTTGCGCGAAGCGTAGCGGATCAGCAAAGGCTTGCCGTCAGGCAGAGTGCGCCAGCCGTCGGCGCCCTTCTTGTAGCCGAACTTGTCGAGCAATTTGTTGGCCAGCACGGGATCGTATTGCAGCAGGCTCTTGTAGTGCGGATCGTAGCCGACGACGCCGGGCGGGATCGGATAGTCGAGGCGCTTGGCCTGGCCATTCCAGATGATGCGGATTTCCTCATCAATATTGTGCGCCATGGCAATGGCGCGGCGCAGCGCGATCTTTTCCTTGCTGAAGCCGCCGAGGGTGGGGTCTTCCATGTTCCAGTAGTAATAGCTGATCTCCGGGTCCAGCAGGCGCGACAGTTGCACGCCCTTCTCCGCCAGCTCGGGACGCAGCTTGCCGTTGAGCAGCGCTTTCGGCGCCAGCGGACCGTCGAGCCAGAACACGTCCGTGCCGCCGCTCTGGAAGGACAGCCAGCGCGACTGGTCTTCGATCATCACGGAAATTTCGATGCGGTCGATGGCGGGAATCCGTTTACCCTGCATCTGGCGCACGATGCGCTGGTCGTCCGGGTCGTCGCCGGCCATGAAATTCCACGTCTCGGGCAAGTGCTGCGGATTGCGGTTCAGGACGATGCGGTTGCCGCGCGTCCATTCGCCCAGGGTGTAGTAGCCCGTGCCCACGGGATTCGAGCCCACTTCGCCCTTCACGTCGCCATACTTGTCCACCACTTCGCGCGCCACGGCGGCCGTCGGCACGTAGGCGAGGATCATGGGGAAATTGAAATCCGTCTTGGTCAGCGAGATGCGCAGGGTGTACGGGTCGAGGATTTCCAGGCCGGCCACTTTCTTGCTGTAATCGAGCTTGTTCGACTTGGCCGCGTCCTTCGCCAGGTCGTCCAGGCCCACCACCTTGCCTTCGAACAGCCAGCTGTGCGGCGAAGCCAGGCGCGGGTCGAACAGGCGCTTCCACGAATACACATAATCGGCCATCGTCAGTTCGCGGCGCTTGCCACCGAACGCGGCGTCGGGCGTGAACAGGATGCCTTTTTTCAGGCGGATGGTGTAGGTCTTGCCGTCGGCGGACACTTCCGGCATGGCGGCCGCCGCGCCGGGCACCACCTTGACGGGGCGCGCCAGGTAATCGTAGGTGTACAGGGTGTCGAAGACGGCCTGCGTGATGTGGTTCGAATACAGGTCGCGCGCGGTAGCGGGATCGAAGCCCGTCTCGGCGGCCGGCAGGATATAGCGCAAGGTTTTGACCGGCGCGGCCGCGGCGGCAGGGGCGGCATCCGCAGCAACGGCAGTGGCCGCCAGCGGCAGGGTGGCCAGGCAGGCGAGCAGCGCCACGCGCCGCATCCATGGTGACTTCATGTAATACCCTTCATCTCGATTATCTGTCGCACCGTATTGGTGCGCTTGTACTGGCTTCCCCCTGGGATACAGGATTCCACCGCCAAAACCAGTCCATCCTCGCAAGATCTATGCCTTGTTTTCCGCCAGTCGCGCCGCTGTCCTGACGAGCTGGAAAAAGGCGTAACGATAACGCATATTCTGTTCGCCGGGCAAAAAGCCGCAGCATGCGTGCAACGCGCGGCAAGGATCGCTCGCGGCCTTGCGAACATTTTCCGCAACGCAACATAGCCGCATCGGCGCCGCAAAAAAACGTATTGGTAGAAACCCTTACGTCCACGAATGAGCGCCATTTCAATAGGCCGGCGGAAAGCATATATCGCAGCGCAGCATTAAAAAAAATGCCATTTTAAAAACATCGCAACATTGGAAAAAACACTGTTGTTTCCATGCTGAAAGGTCACATCCCGGCGTTGACAAGCTTTCTCGGCAAGTGGTCTTATCAATCACGGCAACTCACAAAATGCCGTTTGACCCACAGCGATTGCCGACGCAGCAATCTTTTTTAGCTTAGCGAGGTTGTGTCGCAAACCGGCCAGCCGAACTTACTTTCGGAGTTTTGAGAATGATGATGGAAACAGTTATGTCCCGCTCCGTACGCCTGATCTTTTCAGGTAGCGTAGCAGCGGTCAGCCTTGGCATGATGGCTGTGCCGGCAATGGCGCAAGATGCCAATGTACAACGTGTGGAAATTACCGGATCGAGCATCAAACGGGCCACGGCCGAGACCGCGTCACCGGTACAGGTCATCAGCCGCGACGACCTGATGAAGTCGGGCAAGGCCACCGTGGCCGAATACCTGCAAACCCTGACCGCCGATGGCGCGGGTTCCTTGCCGACGGGTTTCGGCAACGGCTTTGCGGCCGGTTCCACGGCCATCTCGCTGCGCGGCCTGGGCGCCACTTCGACCCTGGTCTTGCTGAACGGCCGCCGCATGGCGCCGTTCGCGCGTGCCGATGACGGCCAGAAAAGCTTCACCGACCTGTCGACGGTGCCGATGCAGATCGTCGAGCGCATCGAGATCCTCAAGGACGGCGCCTCGTCCACCTACGGCGCCGACGCCATCGCCGGCGTCGTCAACATCATCCTGCGCAAGGACTTCGAAGGCCTGACCCTGAAAGGCGACACGGGCATCTCCGGCGACAGCGACGCCAAGCAGCACCGCGCCTCGCTGACCTTCGGCAAGGGCAACCTGGACACGGATAAATACAACTTTGTCGTCAATGCCGAATACACCAAATCGGACATGCTGATGAACAATGAGCGCTCCGGCCGCAAATGGATAGGCAAGGCCGACCTGCGTCCGTATGGCTACGCGATCAACACCCAGTTCGCCGGCGGCTACATCAACGGCACCAACGATGCGAATGCCTCGCCCACGGGCCTGATCCGCGATCCCGTCACCAACAACTATGTGTCGCTGCCCGGCTGCGCCAACTTGTCCGTGTCTTCGCCGCAAGATCCGAAGGGCGGCTGTCTGTGGCACCACGACCAGTTCCGCTCGATGCAGCCGAAGATCGAATCGATCAACCTGTACACGCGCGGCACCTGGCAAGTCAATGCCGACACCCAGGTGTATGCGGAAGCGGGCTACTCGAAGCGCGACACGGCGTTCACGCTGATACCGCCATCGGTCACGCCCACCATCGCGTTCCCGCCCAACGCCACCAGCCCGACTGGCGTCATCAACTACGGTTCTGGCGCCGGCACCACCATCGTGCTGGCCGCCAACCATCCGCAAAATCCCTATGGCGTGCCCGTGCGCGTGCGCTACCAGGCCTTCGACGTGGGCGCCAGCACGCGCCAGGCCAACAATGAGTTCAACCGCATCGTGCTCGGCGTCAAGGGCAATGCCATGGGCTGGGATTATGACGCCGGCTACACGCATTCGGAATCGAAGCTGCACCTCGACTACAGCAACATGCTGAACATGGCCGTCGTCAAGGATGCCCTGGGCAATCCGAACAGCAAATATTTCCCGTACTACATCGGTGCGCAGGCAAACAAGAATCCGGCCTCGCTGTACGCGGCCATGGTGACCAACGCCACGTCCGACTCCACGACCAAGCTCGACATCATCGACTTCAAGGCATCGCGCGAGCTGATGCAATTGCCGGGCGGCGCCCTGGGCCTGGCCGTGGGTGCGGAACACCGCCGCGACAAGCTCGACAATCCATCGTTGTCGGGCACGGAAAACGGTTCCATCAACTCCAGCTATGTGGCCGCCAAGGGCGACAGCAAGGTGTCGGCCGTCTTCCTGGAAGTGCTGGCGCCCGTGATCAAGACGGTGGAATTGTCCGGTGCCTTGCGTTACGACAAATACGACCGTTTCTCGTCGACCACGCCGAAACTGGGCGCCAAGTGGACGCCCGTCAAGACCTTCGCCGTGCGCGGCACGTATTCGGAAGGCTTCCGCGCACCGGGCCCGGCCGAAAGCAATGCCAATTCGCAATCGACGGGCACCTCGACCGTCAGCGATCCCGTGCGCTGCCCCGGCGGCAAGCAATTGCCTGGCGCCAATGCCAGCGACTGCGAACTGCAAGTGGCGGCCGTCAAGATCGGCGACCCGAACCTGAAACCGGAAAAATCCAAGGGCTACACCCTGGGCATCGTGTGGGATCCGTTCAACGATACCAGCCTGTCGCTGGACGGCTGGAAGATCAAGCGTGAAAACGAGATCAATCCCCTGCCGTACAACGAAGCGGCCGCCCTGCCGACGGCTATCCGTTCCGACAACAACCTGACCATCAACGGCGTCGTCACGCCGAACACGGGCACCCTGCTGATCACCAAGGCGCCGTACCGCAACTCCAGCTACACGGAGATCAAGGGTATCGACCTGGACGTCAAGCAACGCGTGCGCCTGGGCGACTACGGCCGCGCCACGTTCGGCCTGACCTGGACCCACATCGCATCGTGGGTGCGGGCCGAGTCGGCCACCGTGCGCTACCAGTTCGCCGGCACGCACGGCAACTGCGATACGTCGAACTGCGCCGGCACGCCGAAGGACAAGATCAACGTCACCGGCTCGTGGGACCTGGGCAACTGGAATGTCAGCGGCGTGCTGAACTACCGTTCGGATATGAAAAATATCAAGTTCGAAGGCGACCCTTGCGCCTCCAAACTGGCGAACGGCACACCGGCGCCGAACGGTTGCAAGCTGGCTTCGTTCACCACGCTCGACCTGTCGACCCGTTGGAACTACAGCAAGCAGTTGCAACTGTTTGCCTCGATCAACAACGTGACCGACAAGATCGCACCGCTCGACCCGCTGACCTATGGCGGCATGAGCTACAACCCGATGGACGCCAGCGGCGCCATCGGCCGCTACTTCAAAGTGGGCGCCAGCTACAAGTTTTTCTAAGCTGACAGCCATATCCTGACGCGAGGCGGTGAGCAATCACCGCCTTTTTTTTCGTCCCTGACTGTGGCGCCCGCCACACATCCACACACCTCTTGTGCCAGCGCAAACCTTGCCTGCTGCGCGCCTGTAAAACTCCCTTGCAGGCCGCCCGGCCCATGACCACGCGACAGGAGTGTCAGATGATGCAAATCCGCAGTCCCTCCCCTACCTTGCGCCTGCTGTGCGCCGCCTTGCTTGGCGCCCATGGCCATGCCGCCATGGCGCAGGACGCCGCCGATGCGCCGCCCGCCATGCAGCGCGTCGAAGTGACCGGTTCCTCCATCAAGCGCCTCGTCTCGGAAACGGCCACGCCGCTGTCCATCTTCAAGGCCGAGGACTTTGCCAGACAGGGCTTGACGACGGCACAGGAAGTGCTGGGCAAGATTCCATCGAATGCGTCGAGCATGGGCAGCGGCAATGCCGTCGGCGGCAATACCAGCGGCTTGCCCACGGGCGGCCAGGCCAGCGCCGACTTGCGGGGGCTGGGCGGCGACAAGACCCTGGTGCTGCTCAACGGCCGGCGCATCGCCAACCATCCGTATGACGGCGCCAGCGTCGACCTGAACATCATTCCCATCGCCGCCCTGGAGCGCGTCGAAGTGCTGCGCGACGGCGCCTCGGCCATCTACGGCACGGACGCCATCGGCGGCGTCATCAACTTCATCACCCGGCGTTCCGTCAACGCCAGCAATATCACCGCCGAGGTGATCGCCCCCCAGCACAAGGGCGGCGGCGAGCACCGCATCAACCTGTCGACGGGCTTTGGCGAACTCGACACGGATGGCTACAATATTTTCGGCGTGCTCGACTATCACAAGCAAAACGTGCTGACCTCGCAGGACCGCGCCTTTTCGGCAACGGGCATCGTCCCCGCGCGCGGGCTGTCCATTACCAGCGGCACGACTTTCCCTGGCAACTACTTTGACGCGGCGGCCAACGGCGGCAAGGGCCTGGCCGGCAATCCCTACGCGGCGACCGGCTGCAATCCCCCCCTGTCGGTGCCGGCCGTGCCGGCGAACGGCACCTGCCGCCAGGACTACACGCGCCAGATCGACGACTTGCCGGCCCAGCAGCAGCTGGCGTTCTTCGGCAAGGGCGCCTTCAAGCTGGGCGGCGGCCGCCTGGCCACCGTGGAATATCTGCACTCGGAAAACAAGGTCAAGGCGCGCACGGCGCCGCCGCCGCAAACGGGCCTGGTCCTGCCCAGCACCAGCCCATACTATCCGAGCAACGCGGGCGGCGTGCCGGCCCAGCCCGGCCTGTCGGGCCAGCCCCTGAGCGTGAACTGGCGTCCCGTCGAGGCAGGCCAGCGGCAAATCGATTCCGATGGCAAGGCCGACCGCCTGGTGCTGGCGCTGGAAGGCGAGCTGGCCGGCTGGGATTACAAGACAGGGCTGAGCCATGCGATCAGCAAGTCGTCGGAGCAATTCACGAACGGCTATGTGCAGGATGCGGGTTTTGCCGCTGGCGTGCTGAACGGCATCCTCAACCCGTTTGCCGTGCAGGACGCGGCCGGCAAGGCTTACCTCGCCGGCACGGCCCTGCGCGGCGAAGTCCAGAACGCCAGGGTCACCACCACGGGCTTCGACATCAAGGGCAGCCGCGAGCTGATGCCGCTGGCCGGCGGCCCGCTGGCCATTGCGCTCGGGGGCGAAGTGCGGCGCGAAAAAGCCGACTTCAACGTCAACCGCGACATCGCCGGCCAGGCCGCCAGTTCCGGCTTGTCCGGCTCGCTGTCGAAGAGCGGCTCGCGCACGATCCAGGCCGTCTTCGGCGAAGTCAACTTGCCGCTGATCAAAGACCTGGAAGTGCAGCTGGCCGCCCGTTTCGACCATTACAGCGACGTGGGCAGCACCACCAATCCCAAGCTGGCCGTGCGCTACCAGGCCAGCAGCGCGCTGGTGCTGCGCGGCTCGGCCAGCACGGGTTTCCGCGCGCCCACCCTGTTTGAAAAGAATGCGCCGCCCTCGAAGAACGATACCAACGACACCTATGACGACCCGATCCTGTGCCCCGGCGGCGTGCCGCAGCCGGGCGCCAACCCCCTGCGCGATTGCGACTTGCAGCAGTTCAAGCTACAAGGCGGCAATGAAAAGCTGAAGCCGGAAAAATCCACCACCTTCGCCGTCGGCCTCGTGCTCGAACCGCTCAAGGAGGTGACCGTCGCCATCGATTACTGGAACATCCATTTGAAGGACAAGATTTCCTCGCTACCAGAGCAATCGATCTATGGCAACTACGAAAAATACAAGGCCTTGTTCCTGCGCAATCCGGACGGTTCGCCCTATGCCATCCTGGACTTGAACGACAACCTGGGCGAAGTGAAAACCGACGGCATCGATGTGAGCCTGAATGCACGCCTGGCACGGGGCGCGTATGGCGATGTCAGCGTGTCGCTCGACGGCACGTGGACCCGCAAATACGATTACCAGAACGAGCGCGGCGGCGACTTTATCGCCAACGTGGGCCGCTATGCGGACAACAACCCGGTGTTCCGCTGGAAACATACTGCCACGCTGAACTGGCGCAGGGGCAACTGGGGCGCCACCCTGTCGCAATCGTTCAAGTCCGGCTACACGGACCAGAACCTGGTCGCGCCGCCATACCGGCACGACGTGCCGTCGTACAGCCTGCTTGGCGTATCGGGCAGCTATGCACGGCAAGGCTGGCTGCTGACGGCCGGCGTGAAGAACCTGCTGGACAGGGAGCCGCCGTTCTCGAACCAGGGCACCCTGTTCCAGAAAGGCTATGACCCGCGCTACACGGACCCGGTCGGGCGCGCCTATTACCTGCGCGGCAGCTATACGTTTTAAGGGGAGTTTTTCGGTACATCAGGCATCGCTGGCAAGCATTTGCCAGGCATGCGGAGAACGGCGCCAGCAGCGATGCTGCGCGCCGTTTTATTTTACGCATCTGAGCACGGCTGACAAGGGTTCACGATATTTTATTCCTGAAGTAATGCAAAAAAAATAGCAATATGTTGCATTTCATCCAAAAAGCCTCCACGAAATTGACAATCTGAATCGTGAATGTTTTGATGAGGGCCCCGAAAATTTACAGAATTTTTGTTGGTGGATTTGTAAAAAGGCAAATAAATTGTTAGTAAGCAACAAGTTATTTCAAAATAATTGCCGCCTTTATCACAATAACAAGGAATTTAAGATGATGATAGAAAATGTAATATCTCGGTCGCTGCGCCTGATGTTTGCTGGCGGCATGGCTCTGAGCATGCACGCTGCGTATGCACAAGAAGCAACAGATGGCACCATGCAGCGCGTGGAAGTCACGGGTTCGAGCATCAAGCGCATCGCTTCCGAAGCGTCGCTGCCCGTGCAGTCGTTTAATCAAAAAGACATCAAGAAAACGGGCGTCACCACCGTTACCGATTTCATCCAGCAAATTCCTGCGATGCAGGGCTTCTCCGTGGCCGCCGATTCGGTTGGCGGCGGCGGCGGTGGCGTCACCACAGCCTCGATCCACGATATCGGCGCAGCCTACACGCTGGTGCTGCTGAACGGCCGCCGTATTGCCCCATCCAATTCCGGCACCACCATCGACCTGAATTCGATCCCCCTGTCGGCCATCGAGCGCGTGGAAGTGCTGACGGACGGCGCATCGGCCCTGTACGGCGCCGACGCCATCGCCGGCGTGGTCAACTTCATCCTGAAAAAAGGCGCATCGCCGCTGGAAATCAACGCCAAGTACTCGCGTCCTGAAGAAAAAGGCGGCGCCAGCAATTCGATTTCGATCAGCAAGGGCTTCGGCGATATCGACGAAGACGGCTACAGCATCTTCGTGTCGGCCAGCCATGACGAACAAAAATCGCTGAAAGCATCGCAGCGCAGCTTCGCGAAAAGCGGCATCATCAATTTCAACGATCCGAAGACCGGCAAGGCGCTGCAATTCATCAACGGTTCGTCGCGCTCGGCGCCAGGCAACGCCACTGTCGATTACAACCGTACCGATCCGGTAACGGGCCAGGTGGTCATCAATCCAGATACCAACAAGCCTTTCGTCGACAACGTCAACCTGAACCCATATGCACTGACCCATGGCGGCAAGTGCGCTGCCAGCAACATGGATTTCTATGGCGATGGCAACTGCTATTTCGATTCGCCATCGACCATCGAAATCAATCCCGAATCGAAGCGCGACTCCCTCTTCAGTTCGGGTACCGTCAAGCTGGGCAAGACCGGCTTCCAGGGCTTCTATGACCTGGCCTACACGGAAGCGCGCATCATCGCCAGCATTGCACCGTACCCGGCAGACTTCTCGGTGCCGGTTGGCTCGCCGCTGTTCAACAAGTACCTGGCACCGAACCTGACGCCAGCGCAACTGGCCAACGCCACGGATGCCATCGCCAAGTACCGCCTGTCGGAAATGGGCAACCGCGTCTACGACTACGGCACCAAGGCCACGCATATCGTTGCCGGTGTCGATGGCAATGCATTCGGCTGGGATGTCAACTCGGCCGTGACATACTCGAAAAACAAGCAGACGCAAAAATACGTCAGCGGTTTCCCGTTGGCCGACAAATTCGACGCGCAGATAGCCGCCGGCAATATCGACCCGTTCGCCTACCCCGTGGGCTCGATGCCGGACGCCATGCGCCAGGCATTGCTGGGCACGGGTTTCAGCGGTACCTACAATACGCAAACCGTGGAAATGAAGGGCATCGACGGCCGCGCTTCGCGCCCTGTGTTCTCGCTGCCGGGCGGCACCGCCATGCTGGGCGTGGGCGCCGACTACCGCAACACCTCGTTCAAGGTGCAACAGGCGGACGTCGCCAAGCAGGCGCAGATCCTGTTTGACAATCAACAAGTCGACAGCGAATACGCACGCGACAACGCTGGCGCGTATGCCGAGCTGATGATGCCGATTTCGAAAAAACTGGAAATGACGGGTTCCGTGCGTTATGACCAGATCGGCGCCATCGATGACAAATTGACGGGCAA
This sequence comes from Janthinobacterium violaceinigrum, assembly GCF_009208555.1. Classification (GTDB taxonomy): domain Bacteria; phylum Pseudomonadota; class Gammaproteobacteria; order Burkholderiales; family Burkholderiaceae_D; genus Janthinobacterium; species Janthinobacterium violaceinigrum. The sequence goes on from NZ_WFLI01000004.1 coordinate 115,126, forward strand.
GACGGTGGGCAAGAAAGAGAACGCCACCACCTGGAAAATCAGCGGCAAGTACTCGGCGACCAAGAACGTGATGTTCCGCGCCGCTGCCGGCACGGGCTTCCGCGCCGCCAGCATGCAGGAAATCGCCGGCCCGCTGGAAGACTGGGGCGTTACCGGTGGTAACTACCAATGCCCGCTGACGGCAGCGAACGGCATGGGTGGCCATCCGCTGGCCAGCTACTGCAGCGGCGTGGGACGCCAGCAATTCGAAGCCTTCCAGGGCGGCAATCCTGACCTGAAGCCGGAAACGTCGAAGCAATGGAGCATCGGCACCGTGTTCGAGCCGATCGACAGCCTGTCGATGTCGTTCGACCTGTGGAACGTGCAGATCAACGACCAGGTGACTGCGGTTTCCGAAGGCTTGATCTTCAACAATCCAGCCAAATACGCCGAGCTGTTCACCACCAAGCACATCAGCTCGACGGGCAAGGACGTGCTGGCCGTCAAACTGCTGCCGATCAACATCGGCAAAGTGGAAAACCGCGGTATCGACTACGACTTCACCCACAAGATGAAGCTGCTGGACGGCCGCCTGACGACTCGCCTGATGGGTACCTACCTGCTGCGCTCTCGCTACACGACGCCAGGCACCAACGATCAATGGGAAACCAGCCTGAACCGCTACGGTTCGAACGACAAGGTCAGCTTCCGCAACATCATCCGCGCCACCAGCACGTATGAGACGGCCAAGTTCACGCATACGCTGAGCGCCAGCTACCGCAACGGCTATACGGACAAGGAACAGACGGCCGACGATTGCGCCGTGATCGTGGCCGGCAGCCCTGGCGAATGCTATGGCATCCAGCTGGAAGTGCCGAGCTACACCACGTTCGACTTCCAGACGGCTTACCGTCCGATGAAGAACGTGGAAATCACGGGCGGCATCTTGAACATGTTCGACCGCAATCCGCCGTTCACCCTGCGTAACACGGGTTCGCATCAAGTGGGCTACAACCCATCGTACTCGAGCGCCCTGGGCCGCCAGTTCTACCTGAGCGGTTCCTACAAGTTCTAAGCTGATCGCATCGGCTGCAAACTGAAAAAGCCCGGAAAGCTTAGCTTTCCGGGCTTTTTTTCATGCTGCGCGCCACCTTATTCGGCGTCGCCCTGCAAGCGGCGCTGCCTGACGGCTGCCGCCAGGTTTTCCAGCACGGCCACGCTGGCGCTCCAGTCGATGCAGCCGTCCGTGACGGACTGGCCATAGATCAATTCCTTGCCCGGGATCAGATCCTGGCGCCCCGCCACCAGGTGCGATTCCACCATCACGCCTACGATGCGGCCATCGCCGCCTGCCACCTGGCTGGCAATGTCGGCGCACACGGGGATCTGGTTTTCCGGTTTTTTCGAACTGTTCGCATGCGAGGCGTCGATCATCAGGCGCGCCGCCAGGCCCTGCGCCGCGATGGCCTTGCACGCTTCGTCCACGCTGGCCGCGTCATAGTTGGGGGTTTTACCGCCGCGCAAGATGATGTGGCAATCCTCGTTGCCGTTGGTCGAGACGATGGCCGAGTGGCCGCCTTTCGTGACGGACAGGAAATGGTGCGGCTGCGAGGCGGCCTTGATGGCTTCCACGGCGATTTTCACATTGCCATCCGTGCCATTCTTGAAGCCGACAGGACACGACAGTCCCGACGCCAGCTCGCGGTGCACCTGCGACTCCGTCGTGCGCGCGCCGATGGCGCCCCAGCTGATCAGGTCGGCGATGTATTGGGGGCTGATGACGTCGAGGAACTCGGTGCCGGCAGGCAGGCCCAGCTCATTGATATCGCGCAACAGTTCACGCGCCATGCGCAAGCCATCGTTGATGCGGAAGCTGTTGTCCATGTACGGATCGTTGATCAGGCCCTTCCAGCCCACCGTGGTGCGCGGTTTCTCGAAGTACACGCGCATGACGATTTCCAGTTCGCCGGCGAAACGCTCGCGCTCCTTGACCAGCAGGCGCGCATATTCCATGGCCGCCTTCGTATCGTGGATGGAGCAAGGGCCGATCACCACCATCAGGCGGTCGTCCTGGCCGTGCAGGATACGGTGCAGGGCAATGCGGGCGCTGGCGGCGGTCTGTTCGGCTTGCTCCGAGCAGGCAAATTCGCGGATCAGGTGGGACGGCGGAGTCAATTCCTTCATTTCGCGAATACGCAAATCATCGGTGCGGGGCATTATTTTCTCCAAAATTTAAGGAAGGGTAAAACATCTGGGTAAAAAAAAACCGCCATCGGTGGCGGTTTTTTAGAATTTGCTGGGATCTCGTTTTGCTGCTACGTGAACCGACCGCTACTCCACCGCCTTTGGGTTGGAATTGCTAAAGTAAAAATAAGCGGTAAAAAAGTGGCGAGCGAACATGCGAAGTCATCCGTAAGTGATGAACGACTATAAACCTAAATTGCAAGGCTTGGCAAGCATATTTGTCGGCAAAGCCGCATGGCACCGCCGTTTCACACTGCACAACACGCAAAAAAGCATAAAAAGTTGCGCGCCGTGAATCTCGCTGCACCTTTGAACCCGGGCGCTACCGCTGTGCCCGTCGTGGCAACCACGCCACGCCAGCCATTCTATCGACGACAAGCGGCGCACTCCTTGATCCAGATCTAATCCCGGCGTCGCCGCGCGGACAAAACTCGAGGACGTATCGATGCCCTTTGACTGCCTCACCTTTCCGGAGAACCGCATGATTCCCACACCATCCTTACCGTCCGCAACCTTTTCACCACCCAGACTGGGTCTGGCACTGGCCAGTGCACTGCTGAGTCTACCCGTCCTGGCGCAGGACGCCGCACCGATTGCGCGCGTGGAAATCACCGGCTCGAATATCCGCCGCGCGCAGGCAGAAACGGCATCGGCCGTGCAAACCCTGAGCGCGGCCGACATCGAAAAGTCGGGCAAGTCCAGCGTGGCCGAACTGCTGCAAACCCTGGCCGTCGACAACCAGGGTTCCGTCCCCACCACCTTCGGCAACGGCTTTGCGGCGGGCGCCTCCGGCGTGTCGCTGCGGGGCCTGGGCACGGCCTCGACCCTGGTGCTGCTGAACGGACGCCGCGTCGCGCCGTATGGCCTGGCGGACGATGGCCAGAAGGTGTTCGCCGACCTGAACATCATTCCCCTGGAAGCGGTGGAACGGGTGGAAATCCTCAAGGATGGCGCCTCGGCCATCTACGGTTCCGACGCCATCGCCGGCGTCGTCAACGTGATACTGCGGCGCGACTACCAGGGCACGGCCATCAAGGGCAATTACGGCAAGACGAAAGACTGGGACGGGCGCGACGCGCGCGCCGCCATCACGCATGGCTTCGGCGACATCGATACCGACCGCTACAACGTGCTGCTGAACCTCGAGTACAGCGAAAAGGCCGCCATCTGGAACCGCGACCGGGCCGGGCGGGGCGCCGTCGGCCGCAGCGACTTGCGCGACCTGGGCTTCAGCGCGCAGGAAACCCTCAGCGGCGCGGGCGCCATCACCACCAACAACGCGGCCGGCAGCGCCGTCAACGGCAATGTGCGCAATCCCGACACGCTCGACTACTACAACCGCGGCAACCTGGCCGGCGCGGGTTTTACGCGCACCTTTCCCGGCGCCGCCTGCGGCAACTTCACCACGCATCCGCAGGGCGACCCGGGCGGCGGCTGCCTGACGGACGCGGCGCAGCAGTACGGCCAGATCCAGCCCAAGCAAAAGAACATCAATTTCTTCGGCCGCGCCGCCTGGCAACTGACGCCCGCCCTACAGACGTATGCCGAACTGAACCTGTATCACAGCGAATCGAATTCCGCCACCACGCCCTCGACCGTCAGCGGCTCGGTGGGTTTTCCGGGCGGCCCCGTCAGTAACGCGGGCGTGGCGTTGGGTGCCGCGCATCCGGACAATCCGTATTTCGGCACGGCGGCACGGCTGCGCTACCTGGCGGCCGACGTGGGTCCCCGCACGTCGGAAGTCGATTCCACCTTCACCCGCTTTGTCGCCGGCATCAAGGGTAGCGTGGCGGGCTGGGATATCGACAGTGCGCTGCTGTATTCGCAGAACAAGGTCTCGAACGGCCTGGGCGGCTACCTGCAGCGCGACGTGGCGTTCGCCCTGCTCAACCCCACCGCTGCCAACGTGGCCGCTGCCAGCCTGAACCCCGCGTATGCGGCCTTGCCCGCCGGCAGCCTGTGGCGCATCGCGGAAAACGCGGGCCTCAATTCGGCCGCGCTGTATGCGGCCCTGTCGCCGCGCATCTCGAACGATGCCAAGACGCATATCGCGCAGATCGACTTCAAGGCCAGCCGCGAAGTGGCCAAGCTCGACGGCGGCGGCCTGGGCGTGGCCGTGGGCGCCGAATTCCGCCATGAAGCGACGGAACTCAAACCCACGACGGGTACGGAACGGGGCAATATCATCGGCCTCGGCTATTCCGCCTACAAGGGCAGCCGCAATGCCTCGGCCATCTATGCCGAGGTGCTGGCGCCCGTGCTGAGCACCGTCGAGCTGTCGGCGGCCCTGCGCGCCGACCATTTCACCGACGTGGGCAACTCCTACACGCCAAAGGTAGGTGTGAAATGGACGCCGGTGCGCGAACTGGCCCTGCGCGGCACCTTCGCCAAAGGCTTCCGCGCGCCCAGCGCGGCGGAAAACGGCGTGGGCGGCCTGGCCGCATTCTCCACGGCCAGCGATCCCCTGCGCTGCGCGCTGGGTGTGAGCGCCGCGTGCGATCCGGCCTCCATCGCCGTCATCACCTCGCCCAATCCGAAGCTGTCGCCCGAGCGTTCGCGCAGCTATTCCGTGGGCGCCGTGTGGGACCCGCTGCCGCGTACCAGCATTTCCGTCGACCTGTGGCAAATCCGCCGCAAGAATGAAATCAACCAGGAGCAAACGGACACGGCCATTGCCGAAGGCCATGTGGCGCGCGACCCGTCAACGGCCACGGGCATCGCGGGCGATCCGGGCGCCATTACCGCCGTGCTGGCCAACTACGTGAATTCGGCGCAGACGACGGTGCGCGGCATCGATGTCGACGCCCGCCAGCGCTTCAACCTGGGCAACGACTATGGCAACCTGGTATTCGACCTGAAGTGGACGCATTTGTACAAATGGCTGCGCACGGAACAGGATGGCACGCAGCGCGATTTTGCCGGCACGCATGGCAATTGCGATGTATCAAACTGCATGGGCACGCCGGCTGACCGCGTCAACCTGGGCGCTACCTGGGAACGCCAGAACTGGCGCGTCACGGCCAACGTCAACTACCGCGCCCACCTCGACAATGTGCTGTTCAAGAACGACCCCGACGGCTGCGCCACGCACTTCGCCGACGGCACGGATGCGCCGCGCGGCTGCCGCATCGCCTCGTTCACCACGGTCGACCTGACGGCCCGCTGGCTGGCCACGCCCAAGCTGGAAGTCTTTGCAACGGTACAAAACCTGTTCGACAAGATCGCCCCGCTCGACCCGCTCACGTATGGCGCCACGGGCTACAACCCGCTCGATTACGCGGGCGCGGCAGGACGGTTTTTCAGTGCGGGGGTGAAGTACAAGTTCTGAGCAATCCAGCAACCGGGTCGGCACGGCCGGTGCTGTTGGCGTGCTGTTGGCGTGCTGGTGGTGTCGGGTGACGCGCTTGGCGCTAACCCGACCTACGCGAGCGCCATGCCAGAAAAAAGTAGCTCGGATTCGCCCGGAGGGCGTAATCCGACGATCGCGCTAGCCTCACAGTGTCCGAAAGATCAGGCAGTCCCGCCGACCGTGATGCCATCGAGGCGCAGGGTCGGCTGGCCCACGCCCACGGGCACGCTCTGGCCTTCCTTGCCGCACACGCCCACGCCCGAATCGAGGCGCATATCGTTGCCGATCATGGAGACGCGGTTCAGCACGTCCGGGCCATTGCCGATCAGGGTGGCGCCCTTCACTGGATAGCTGAGCTTGCCGTCTTCGATCATGTACGCTTCGCTGGCCGAGAAGACAAACTTGCCGTTGGTAATATCGACCTGGCCGCCGCCGAAGTTGACGGCATACAAGCCATTTTTTACGGAGGCAAGGATTTCACCGGGGTCCCGGTCGCCGCCCAGCATATAGGTATTCGTCATGCGCGGCATGGGCAGGTGGGCGAACGATTCGCGGCGCGCATTGCCCGTCACGGGCATTTTCATCAGGCGCGCATTCATGGTGTCCTGGATATAGCCTTTCAGGATACCGTCCTCGATCAGGGCCGTGCATTGCGTGGGGTTGCCCTCGTCGTCGATATTGAGCGAACCGCGCCGGCCGGCCAGGGTGCCGTCGTCGACCACGGTGACGCCCTTGGCCGCCACGCGCTCGCCGATGCGTCCGGAAAACGCGGACGAGCCCTTGCGGTTGAAATCGCCCTCGAGGCCATGGCCGATGGCTTCGTGCAGCAGGATGCCGGGCCAGCCCGGTCCCAGCACGATGGTCATGGGACCGGCCGGCGCGGGACGCGCTTCCAGGTTGACCAGCGCCGAATTGACGGCGTCCGCCGCATATTGTTCCAGCACGGCATCGCTGAAATAGTCATAGCTGAAACGCCCGCCGCCGCCGGCCGAACCCGTTTCGCGGCGGCCATTCTGTTCCGCGATCACGGTGAGCGACACGCGCACCAGCGGACGGATGTCGGCCGCCAGCACGCCGTCGCTGCGCAACACCAGCACCACGTCGTATTCGCCAGTCAAGCCCGCCATCACTTGCACCACCCTGGGATCTTTCGCCCGCGCCATCTTTTCCACGCGCTCGAGCAGTTGTACCTTGGCCGTGGCATCCAGCGAGGCAAGCGGATCGTTGGGCAGGTACAGAGAGCGCCCGCCCTGCGCCAGCATCTGGCCCGCGATCTTGACTTTGCCGGCCCCTGCGCGCGCAATGGTGCGCGTAGCCGCGGCCGCTTCCAGCAGGGCCCGCTCGGAAATATCGTCGGAATACGCAAAGGCCGTCTTGTCGCCGGACACGGCGCGCACGCCCACGCCCTGGTCGATGGAAAAGCTGCCCGTCTTGACGATGCCCTCTTCCAGGCTCCAGCCTTCGCTCTTGGTCGACTGGAAATACAGATCCGCGTAATCGACCTTGTGCGTAAACATCGTGCCCAGGGCTTTCAACAGCTTGTCCTCGTCCAGGCCGAACGGCGTGAGCAGGATATCGCGCGCCACGGCCAGGCTCGACAGATTGGGTTCAAATGGGATCATGGCTTTGTACTCGCTAATAATATTCAACGCATTCTCAGTACCTGACAGCAGCTGATGTCAGGGACGCCTCACATGGTGCGATGCGCCAGGGCTGGCAGCGACTCGCGCACGCCGGCCAGGAACACCAGGTCGATCTCGCCGCTCACCACGCCCTCGCCTTCGGGCAGCACGGCTTTCACTTCGCCCCACGGGTCGATCAGCATGCTGTGGCCCCAGGTACGCCGGCCGTTCGGATGCAAGCCGCCCTGCGCCGAGGCCAGCACATAGCACTGGTTTTCGATGGCGCGCGCGCGCAGCAGCACTTCCCAGTGGGCGCTGCCCGTCGTGTGGGTAAACGCGGCCGGCACGACGATCAGCGCGCAATCGCCCATGGCGCGGTACAGTTCGGGAAAGCGCAAGTCGTAGCAGATGGACAGGCCGACCCGGCCGAACGGCGTCTCGATCGAGCGCACCTGCGCACCCGGCACGATGGTGCGCGATTCATTATAGGACTCGGTGCCGCGCGTAAAGCCGAACAGGTGGATCTTGTCGTAGCGGCCGGCCGGCTCGCCCTGCGGGTTGTACACCAGGGTGGTATTGAGGACCTTGCCCTCCTCGCCCGAGATCAGGGGCAAGGTGCCGCCGATCAGCCAGACGCCGTGCTGGCGCGCCATCTGCGCCATGCCATCCTGTATGGGGCCGCTGCCGGGCTGTTCCGCATGGGCCAGCTTGTCCGTTTCCCGCTCGCCCATGATGGCCCAGTATTCGGGCAGCACCACCAGCTGCGCACCGCCGGCGGCAGCCTGCGCCACCAGGCGCCGCGCCGTGGCCAGGTTGTCTGCCACGGACGGCGAGGAAATCATTTGTACTGCTGCGACTGTATGCATCATTTACCCCTACCTTCAAGCGCACGGCGAGCTGACTGTGCGGCACTTATTTAGCGACAGCATCCTGCGCCGCCGCTGCAGCGGCAGGCACGGCGACAGGCTCCAATTTACCACCATCAAGCTTGGTCACGACGGGCGACTTCCACGGGCCGGCGATCTGCATGTGGTAAGTGAGCGCCTTCATCACGGGGGCGCGCAGGAATAATTGCGCCAGGAAACTACCCAGGCCGATGACGGGATTGACGGCCAGCGCATACACGAGCGGCCCCGTGCCCAGGTTAAATTCCGGGATCACCACCACGTGCAGATTCGTCGTTTCATTGGCGATGTCGGCCGTGCCATCCATCAGCACGGTCGCCGCCACGCCGTGCATCTTGAGGTTGTCGGTGGTCACCACGCCGCGCTTGATGCTGGCGTTGGCCGTGATGCCGTCGAAGGCCAAGCCTTCGGAAAACACGTCGTGGAAATCGAGTTTCAGCAAGCGGGGCAAGGCTTGCAGACTGAGCACGCCCAACAGCTTGGCCGCGCCCGGGTCCTGCTTGAGGAACTGGCCCGACTCCACATTCATCTCGATCTGCCCCGACAACGTGGGAATGTCGAGCGAATACGGCAAGCCATTCCAGGCGATATCGCCGCTCAGGCGTCCCTTGCCGCGGCGCACCGTATCGGCAAAGCCGAAGCGGTCCAGCAGCTTGCCTGCATCGACGATGTCGAGGCCGAAACGCAGGCTGGTCGTGCTTTGCCCATCCTTGATCACCCATTTGCCATTGCCGCTCAGCGCGCCATCGGGATTCGACAGTTGCAGCTTGCCCACGCGCCACTCGCGCCCGCCCGCCGCCATGGTGTTATAGGCCTGCAATTCCAGCCGGCCGATCTTCTTGTTGAACAGTTCAAATTGCTCGGCCACGATATCGAGCGAGGGGATGGATTGTGCGCCACTCTTGCCTTCTAGCAAATTCTTCACATCGTTGGCGGCCGATTCCGGAATGATCAGCGACGACAGGCGCGCCGTCATCTTGCCCAGGCCGGATGGCGTTTCCAGCCACGTCACATAGCCCGACACTTGTTTTGCGTCGATATTGGCTTGCCACACATCCTTTTGATGCGTGGCGCCCACGACCACGTTTTCCAGCTTGCGCTCGCCCAGCATCAGTTCGCTGGCACGGGCCGCCATCATGTCCGGCACCACGTATTGCGCGATATCGGGCGCGTCGTCGGCACTGCCGCCCGCGTCGGCCGGCGCCGCGGCGCTGCCGGCGATTTCGCTGCCGGCGGCAATCCAGCTGTCCACGTCCAGGGTTTTCATGTTCACGTTGAGCATCATGCCGCTGTCCGGTTCCGGCGCCGGCACGTTCACGCCGATGCCGCCGCGCACCAGGCGCCAGGCGTCCTTGCCCTGCTTCTGGCGCTGGTAGCGCGCAGCGATGCCGGACCCCAGCGCGATGCGGATATCGTCCGTGCGCAGGCCGGCCCCGTTCGCCGCATTGCCCGTCAAGGTAAATTTCACGGGCAGGCTGTCGCCGGCCGGTTTTTTCAGGGGCGCGGGGAAATCCAGGCCCAGGCCCGTCAGCGGCGATTCCACATTGACGATCACCTGGTGGTCGCGCGCCGTGATCAGACCGTTGTAGCGCGCGCCGCCGCTCAAATGTTTTGCCAGGCGCTGCAGCACGGGCGCCGGATAGGTCTTGCGCAAGCCATCGATGGTCATGTTGCCGGCGATTTTGACCTGGATGGAACTGTCCGGCTGCGTGCCGCCCGAGATGGCCAGCGGCCCGCCAAGCAGGTTGCCGTTCAAGCCATTCAGGTTGACGCCTTTTTCGTTGAATTCGATCTTGCCCTGCGTGCCCAGCACGGGCGGCATGTCGTGGAACAGCACCACGTCATTGCCCGCCAGCTGCAAACTGCCCTGCACGGTCGATTCCAGCATGCGCTCGATCGGCAAGTGCAATTTGAGGGCCAGCTTGGCGTTGCCCGTCGCCGTCGTTTCATCCGTGAAATGCTCGATCCAGCCCAGCACGGGACTGGCCGTCACGTACTTGAGGAATTCCTGCATGGGGCCGGCCGCGTTGCCGTCGATGTCGAGCAAGGTGTCGAACACGGTCAGGTCGGGGATCACGGCTTTGACGTTCGTCAATGCCACGCCGCCCGTGGTGGCCGTGTCGCCGCGAATTTCCATGCGCGCGCGCTCGAAAATGAAACTGCCCTTGATCTTTTCCGCCTGCGGCCACAGCGGTGCCTTGCCCGCCAGCGGGCCGCTTTCCGCAAATTCGCCGGGTGCATAATTCAAGGTGCCATTCTCGATCTTGCCCGCCACGCGGAAATCGCCGCGGTTGCGCTGGGCCGGGGTGTCGGCCTTGAACGGGAAATGTTCGAGCTCGCCGCGCAGGCGCAGGCTGACGTCGTGCGCCATGCCGCCTTCCAGCGCGCCCGTCAGCCAGTGGCGCAGATGCTCGGGCGTTTGCAGGGGCAGATAGCGGCCGATGGTATTGATCTGGAAATTGTCTATCGTGCCCGTCAAGTCGACCTGGCCCAGGTTCTTGCCATCGAGCGGCAGGCGGTGCGTGCCTTGCAAGGCGACGCGCAAACCCTGCTGATCGAAGTCGAGCTTGTCCAGTTCGACTTGCAGCATGTTTTCCGCTTCGAAGGTCCAGCGCGCCTGCATGGCGAATTGTTCGAACGGCAAGGCCGGCTCGCTCAGATACGAGGGGAACTGCAGCACCAGGTCTTGCGCGTCGATATTGATGCTGCCGCCCTTGTCATTGGCGTCGATGCTGCCCGTCAGGTGGTCGAAGCCGGGAATGGCCGGTGCGGCCGCCTGTCCGGCACTGGCCGCCGTCTTTGCCACGGCCAGGCGCGCGGGTTGCGCATTCAGGCCCAGATCGATGAGCTTGCCGCGCAAACGGTAGCTGGCGGGCGCGGTCATCTCGCCTTCCCATTGCGCTGAGAAATCCTGCAAGCGCCCGCGCGGCGCCAGGGCGTCGAGACGCTGACGCTGCTGCTCGCCCAGCGGCAGCTTGTCGGCCAGCGCGGCCAGGGTTTGCAAATCGAGGGACTTGGCCGCGATTTCCGTGCGCGACGGTTTGCGTTTAGTGGCAGCAACAAAGCGTTCGGACAAGGTCGTGGGCGGCAGGCTGAGGCCATCGCGTGTTTCCACCGCGAAATTCGTCAACTCCACCTGGTGTCCATACGCGCCAAAGGTTGGCTTGCCGTCCGGCACCTGCGCCGACAGCTCTTCCTTGGCAGAAACGCGCCCGCTGACGGACAGCAGGTCGAGCGGGGCGATATGCTGGCCCAGTTGGGCCTGCACATCCGTCAAGCCCACATCGGCCGTGAAGCCGGCCAGGCGCGCATGATCCAGGTTCAGCCAGGCGCGCAAGGCGCCCTTGCCCTGGCTCAGCTCGAACGGATAATCGAGGTAACGGCGCCAGGCGGCCAGGTCGGCGTTCTTCAGGTCCGCGTACAGCTCGCCCTTCCACATCGACACATCGGAGATGCGCTTGCTGAAAGGCGGATGCGTGAAGTGAGCGCGCACATCGATGGGCGCGGCCAGGCTGGCGGGCGGCGTGGCCTGCAAACCCAGCCGGTGGCTGCGCCAGTGGTTGCGCAGCAGCAAGTTGACCTGGCTTAAGGCCAGCTCGGGCGTGCCGCGCGCTTCGTCCGTCCAGCGCACCTTGCCGTCGCGGATGATGATCTCATGCTGCGACAGCAGCCAGTCGGCGCCCTTGCCGTCGCTGCCCTGACTGCTGTCGGCCAGCACGCCGGCAACATACAGCTTGCCATTCTTGCTGCGCCGCACGTCCAGGTCGGGCCGCGTGATTTCCAGGGTCTCGAAGCGCACGGAACCGAACACGCTCCACCACGACAAGGTAGCCGATACGCTCGGCAGGCTCAGCGCCTGGCGCCCCGCCTGGTCGCGCAGGGTCACGTCGCCCAGGAAGAGATTGGGACGTACGCCATGCCAGGAAGCATAGATACGCGCGATACTGACAGGATTGCCCAGCGCGCGGCTGGCCGCCCGCTCGATATCGCCTTTGTAGTAATCGATATTGGGCAGGATGGCGTAGCGCAGGAATAAAAACAGCACGGCGAAGGCGAAATACGCGAGCAGCACCAGTTTGATGGCAAAACCCAGCACATGGTGGGTGGCCAGGTTGGCCATGCGATAGGCGGCACGCAGCCGCTGCCAGCGCAGGGCCAGTGGCACATGTTCTGTCACGCTTGCTTCTGGCGGTTTTTGCATCAATAAGCTAATAAACTGGCCCGGCGTCAAATAATGGCAAAAATCGTCTGCATTCGTGGTGCGCGCCTGCATCCTTGCGCTTGCGTCAGAGCAAAGCCTCCCTTACCATCGTCCGGAAGAGCACGCACTGCCGGCGGCATTCGCGCCAGCGGCACAATTTTACCGCATCCCCCGCCGTTCGCAGCCAAGTTAAACAAGAACATGCACGCAGCATCCACGAGACCCTTACCGATACCATGAGCACACAGCCTTTGATCTCCGCCTCCCGTTTCTACCAGCGCTGGCTCAATGCCGCCCCCGAGCGCGCCGCGCAGGTGGCGCAACTGGTGCGCGCGCCGCTGGACGGGCTCGATTTTGCCGCCGCACTGCTTGAGCAGGCGAACGCCGCCACGCCGCCGCTGCCGGCCGAGCGGGCCATGCGCCGCCTGCGCAACCTGCTCGTCTGCGGCCTGATCGCCCGCGATCTGGAAGGCCAGGCGGACTTGAACGAAGTCGTCACGGCCATGACGGGCTTTGCCGATTTTGCCATCCGCACGCATGTGGACGCCATCATGGCCGAGATGGTGGCCCTGCACGGCATGCCCATCGGCGAGGAATCGGGCGAGGAACAGGCCTTGATGGTGTTGGCGATGGGCAAACAGGGCGGCGGCGAGCTGAACGTCTCGTCCGATATCGACCTGATCTTTGTCTACCCGGAAGATGGCGACACGCAAGCGACCTTGCCGGGCCAGCGCAGCCTGTCCAACCACGAATTTTTCATTCGCATGGGCAAGAAACTGATCGCCGCCCTGGCCGAGATCACGCAGGACGGCTTTACGTTCCGCGTGGACATGGCCTTGCGTCCGAACGGCAATTCCGGCCCGCTGGCCGCCAGCCTGGGCATGGTAGAGCAATACCTGATCGTGCAAGGCCGCGAATGGGAACGCTATGCCTGGGTCAAGGCGCGCGCCGTGACGGGCAAGCCCGAGGATATCGCTGCGCTCGACGCCATCGTGCGCCCCTTCGTCTTCCGCCGCTACCTCGATTTCGGCGTCATCGACGCCATCCGCACCATGCACGGCCAGATCCGCGCCGAGGTCAACCGCCAGGAGCGTTTGCACCCGGACCGCAGCAACAACGTCAAGCTGGGCCGTGGCGGCATCCGCGAAATCGAATTCCTCGCGCAAGTGTTTCAATTGATACGGGGCGGGCGCGACGCCGAACTGCGCGAGCGTTCCACGCGCGCCACCCTGCGCACGGTAGCAGACAAGGGGCTATTGGAACCGGCCATCGTGGAACAGTTGCTGGGTTCCTACACTTTCCTGCGCAACCTCGAACACCGGCTGCAATACCTGGACGATGCGCAAACCCACACCCTGCCCGCCAACGAGGTCGACCGCCTGACCGTGGCGCAGATGATGGGCCTGCCCGACGCGCCTACCCTGCTGGCCCAGCTGGAAGCGCACCGCGTGTTTGTCGCCGGCCAGTTCGACGAGATGTTCAGCGACAAGAGCAGCGGCGCGCCGCCCGCCGACACGGGCATCGACCCGCAGACGTCGAACGACTGCGCCGCGTCCGATCAGCAGGAAGCCATCGAAGCCCGGTTTGCCGCGCTGGGCTTCCATGAGCCTGCCGCCTGCGCACGGCGTTTGCTGGCCACGTGGCAGGCGCCGCGCTTGCAATCGTTGCCCGAGGCGAGCCGCACGCGTTTAGTGGCCCTCGTCAATTCCGCCCTGCCCCTGATTACCGATTGCTCCGTGTCCAACGGCAACGCCAGCCAGCTGGCCACCCTGGGCCGGCTGCTCGATTTCCTGGAAGCCATCGCGCGCCGCTCGGCCTATCTGTCGCTGCTGACGGAATATCCGCACACGCTCGAGCGCGTCGTGCGCATGGTGTGCGCCAGCGGCTGGGCCGCCACCTTCCTCACGCAGCACCCGATCCTGCTCGACGAACTGCTCGATGAGCGCATCCGCAACACGGTGCCGGACCCGGCCGCGCTGGCGCTGGACCTGCAGCGCCAGCTCGACGACGCGCCCGGCGACACGGAGCGGCAGATGGATATCCTGCGAGAAACACACCATGCACAGCTGTTCCAGTGCCTGGCGCAAGACCTGGCGGGCGACCTGAGCGTGGAAAAACTGGCCGACTACCTGTCCCAGCTGGCCGACATCATCGTCGCCGCCACCGTGCAAGCCGTCTGGCAAACCTTACCCGCGCGCCACCGCGACGTACCGAAATTTGCCGTCATCGCGTACGGCAAGCTGGGCGGCAAGGAACTGGGCTATGTGTCCGACCTGGACGTCATTTTCCTGTTCGACGACGACGACCAAGAAGCGCCCGGCCTGTACGCGAAGCTGGCGCAGCGTTTCATCACCTGGATGACCTCGCACACCTCGGCCGGCATCTTGTTCGACATCGACATCGCCCTGCGCCCCGACGGCGCCTCGGGCATGCTGGTCTCCAGCGTGCAGGCATTCGAACGCTACCAGGGCAGCGCGGCCTGGGTGTGGGAACATCAGGCGCTCACGCGCGCGCGCTTTTGCGCGGGCGACGCCACCATCGGCAAGCACTTCGAACGCATCCGCGACACGATCCTGCGCAAGGAACGGCCGGAAAACGGCCCGCTCAAGGGCGAAGTGGTGGCCATGCGCAAGAAAATGCTGGACGCCCACCCGCCCCGCCCCGGCAGCTTCGACCTGAAACAGGACCCGGGCGGCATGATCGACATCGAGTTCATGGTGCAATACCTGGTACTGCAACACGCGGCGCGGTATCCGCAACTGACGGCCAACTCGGGCAATATCGCCCTGCTGCGCCTGTGCGGCGAGCTGGGGCTGATCGACGCCCAGCTGGCCGCCCTGGTGGCCGACGCCTACCGCGCGCTGCGCAAGCTGCAGCACCAGCTGCGCCTGCAAGGACAGGACCTGGCACGGGTGGAACCGGAAAGAGTGCGCGTGCATGCAGACAATGTGATGCGCCTGTGGCAAGCCATCTTCGGCGCCGCAGCCTGAGGCCGGACCGCACATGCCGCTCCATTACCTGTCCCGCCTGAGCGGCGCGGCGCGCGATACGCAAGCCAACCTGCAGCTGGGCTGCGTGCTGGCGCTGGTGGCCGGCGCCGTGAATGCGGGCGGCTTTCTCGCCATCGGCGGCTATACCTCGCACATGACGGGCATCGTCTCGGGCATGGCCGATGACCTCGCGCTTGGCAATATCACGGTGGCGCTGGCCGCGCTGGGCGCCTGGCTGGCCTTCGTCAGCGGCGCGGCCGTGACGGCCATCATGGTGAACTGGGGCAAGCGGCGCCGCCTGCACAGCCAGTTTGCCGCCAGCCTGCTGCTGGAAGCGGCCCTGTTATTGCTGTTCGGCCTGACGGGTAATTACCTGGCCGCCATGCCCGACGTGCTGGGCCCCGTCACCATCTTGCTGTTGTGCTTTGTCATGGGCTTGCAAAATGCCATCATCACCAAGATTTCAGGCGCCGTCATCCGCACCACCCACGTGACGGGCCTGTCGACCGATATCGGCATCGAACTGGGCAAGATGGCGTATTACAACCGGCGTGCCTTGCCGGACCGCGTGGTCAAGGTGAACCGGGGCAAGCTCAGGACGCACAGCCTGCTGATCGCCTGCTTCTTCATCGGCGGCGTCAGCGGCGCACTGGCCTTCAAGCACATCGGCTTTCCTGCCGCGACCATCATCCTCGCCGGCGTGCTGACCCTGCTGTCCGGCGTGCCCGTGCTGCGCGACTTGCGCCTGCTGTGGCGCTTCTACCGGCGCCGCCTGCGCGCCTTGCGCCATTAGAAATATTTTTCTTTATGGCAATAATTCACTGGTTTTAATGCTAATATTTTTCTGCATCCGGCGGGCTGATCAAGCCTGGCTGGATGGTCTTTTGATTCGACACCCTACCGTTGTCCAATGATGAAAGCGAAAAAAATGATTTCCATTAAAAAAGCCCTGTTTGTCTTTGCCATCGCCGCCGGCGCCGCCGCTTCGTTCTCCAGCACGGCCGCCGTGCGCGCATGGATTCCGTCGGAAAACTGCGACTACATCCTCAATATGTGCTACCAGGGTGTCGAGGCATCGTGCGAACAGTGGCGCAATCAGTGCGAACCGAAGGAATAAGCGGGCTACGGACGAAAAAAAACGCCCCGGAGGGCGTTTTTTTTATGCGGTCAAAGAATTACTTGGCCGACATCAGTGCAACGGTGGTGTCGAGCATGCGATTCGAGAAACCCCACTCGTTGTCGTACCACGACGACACTTTCACCAGGCGGCCCGACACTTTGGTCAGGGTCGAATCGAAGTTCGACGACGCCGGATTGTGGTTGAAGTCGATCGATACCAGCGGTTCGGTCTGGTACGTCAGAATGCCTTCCAGAGCGCCTTCCGAAGCGGCTTTCATCAGCGCGTTGACTTCTTCCACGGTGGTGTCGCGCTTGGCGATGAAGGACAGATCGACCAGCGACACGTTGATGGTCGGCACGCGGATGGCGAAGCCGTCCAGTTTGCCATTCAGCTCAGGCAAGACCAGGCCAACGGCGGCAGCAGCGCCCGTCTTGGTCGGGATCATGCTCATGGTGGCCGAACGGGCGCGGCGCAGGTCTTCATGCATCACGTCGGACAGCACCTGGTCGTTGGTGTAGGCGTGCACGGTGGTCATCAGGCCCGTTTCGATGCCGATGGCGTCGTTGAGCGGCTTGACCAGCGGTGCCAGGCAGTTGGTGGTGCACGATGCGTTCGAGATGACGGTATCCGTGGCTTTCAGCACGGAGTGGTTCACGCCGAACACGACGGTAGCATCGACGTCCTTGCCGCCTGGTGCCGAAATGATGACTTTTTTCGCGCCGCCCTTCAAGTGAGCGGAAGCTTTCTCTTTGGTGGTGAAGAAGCCCGTGCACTCGAGCACGACGTCCACGCCCAGCTCGCCCCATGGGATTTCAGCAGGGTTGCGCTGTGCAAACACGCGGATCGGATCGCCATTGACGATCATGTTGTCGCCTTCGACGGTCACCGTGCCCGGGAACTTGCCGTGCGCGGTGTCGTAGCGGGTCAGGTGGGCGTTCGATTTGGCATCGCCCAGGTCGTTGATGGCAACGATCTGGATATCCTGTTTCTTGCCGCCTTCGTAGAAAGCGCGCAACACATTACGGCCGATGCGGCCGTAGCCGTTGATTGCAACTTTGATCGTCATACTCTGCTCCTGATTGAATAGAAAGTACTAAGCACATTAAAAAAATCTGCTCGCCGCCGCGCCCATCTGCGGAGCGCTGGCGGCGGAAACGAGTAGGTCGATTAGCCGGCGATGACGGCTTTGACCTTGGCCACGACGTTGTCGACCGTGAAGCCGAAGTGCTTGAACAGCACGCCAGCCGGAGCCGATTCGCCAAACGTGTCGATACCGACCACGGCGCCTTCCAGGCCCACGTATTTGTACCAGAAGCTGGTCACGCCCGCTTCGATGGCCACGCGCGGCACGCCCTTCGTCAGCACGCTGGCCTTGTAGGCGGCGTCCTGGCGGTCGTACACGTCGGTCGACGGCATCGACACCACGCGCACGGCGATGCCTTCCGACGCGAGCGCGCTGGCGGCGGCCACGGCCAGTTCCACTTCGGAACCGGTGGCGATCAGGATCGCCTTGGCGTCGGCCACGTCATTCAGCACATAGCCGCCGCGGAAGATGTTTTCGATCTGTTCGGCGCTGCGCTCCTGGTACGGCAGGTTCTGGCGCGAGAAGATCAGGGTCGACGGGCCATCCTTGCGGCGCACGGCGGCGCCCCAGGCAGCAGCCGACTCGACGGTGTCGCACGGACGCCAGTTGTCCAGGTTCGGGATCAGACGCATCGACGAGACGTGCTCGACCGATTGGTGCGTCGGGCCGTCCTCGCCCAGGCCGATCGAATCGTGGGTGAACACGAAGATCGAACGCAGTTTCATCAGGGCAGCCATGCGCAGCGCATTGCGGCTGTAGTCGGAGAACGTCAGGAACGTGGCGCCGAACGGGATGTAGCCGCCGTGCAGGGTGATGCCGTTCATGATGGCGCTCATGCCGAATTCGCGCACGCCGTAGTTGATGTGGTTGCCAGGCTGGCCCGAACGCACGGCCACGCACTCTTTCCAGTTGGTCAGGTTCGAACCGGTCAGGTCGGCCGAGCCGCCCAGGAATTCCGGCAAGGACGAGGCCAGCGCCTGGATGGCGTTCTGGCTGGCCTTGCGGGTGGCGATGTTTTCTTTCTTCTCGACGCAGGAAGCGATGGCGGCGCTCAATGCCGCTTCGAATGCCTGTGGCAGGTCGCCCTGCATGCGGCGCGACAGCTCAGCGGCTTGCTGCGGGAATTCGCGGCCGTAGGCGGCAAAACGCTCGTTCCAGTCCGCTTCCAGCAGGGCGCCTTGTTTCTTGGCATCCCAGGCTGCGTACACGTCGGCCGGCATCTCGAACGGGGCGGCATCCCAGCCGATGTATTCGCGTACGGCAGCAATTTCCTTGTCGCCCAGTGCGGCGCCGTGGACCTTGTCGCCGCCTTGCAGGTTCGGCGAACCCTTGCCGATGATGGTCTTGCAGCAGATCAGCGTAGGCTTGCTGGCGGTCTTGGCGGCGGCGATGGCGGCAGCCACGGCGGCAACATCGTGGCCGTCGACGGCGCGGATGACGTTCCAGCCGTACGCTTCGAAGCGGGCCGGGGTGTCGTCCGTGAACCAGCCTTCGACTTTGCCGTCGATGGAAATGCCATTGTCATCGTACAGGGCGATCAGCTTGTTCAAGCCCAGGGTGCCGGCCAGCGCGCACACTTCGTGCGAAATACCTTCCATCAGGCAACCATCGCCGACGAAGGCGTAGGTGTAGTGATTGACGATGTCGTAGCCAGGCTTGTTGAATTCAGCAGCCAGCAGTTGCTCCGACAGGGCCATGCCGACGGCGTTGGCGATGCCCTGGCCCAGCGGGCCGGTGGTCGTTTCCACGCCTGGCGTGATATCGACTTCCGGGTGGCCCGGGGTTTTCGAATGCATCTGGCGGAAGGCCTTGATGTCATCCATCGACAGGTCGTAGCCCGTCAGGTGCAGCAGCGCGTAGTGCAGCATGGAGCCGTGGCCGTTCGACAGCAGGAAACGGTCGCGGTTCTGCCATTTTGGATTCGCGGGATTGTGGCGATAATGACCACTCCACAAGGCAACTGCGATCTCGGCCATGCCCATCGGCATGCCTGGATGGCCGGAATTGGCCTTTTGTACAGCGTCCATTGCCAGTGCGCGGATCGCATTGGCCATTTTGGTAGTCGGGAGCGTAGTTGTCATGATGGTGTGGGTCAGTCGCGAGTTTGGAATTCGTTTGCAACAGCGCGGACAGGGAAGCCGGCTGCTTTCTGTAGTCAAGTATTTTACCAGACTGGGGGGCCGCAAATTAGAATTGCGGCGTACTGGCCCGCCAAATGGCTATACTTTGACGTCTTTCCCACCCATATTTCGCCCAATCTAGGATTTGCATGCCGCGTTTTTTCTGCCCCCAGCCGCTCGTCGCCGGCACCACCGTCTCCCTGCCGGAGGCCGTCGCCCACCATATCCAGGTCGTGCGCCTGGCGCCGGGCGACCTGATCACCCTGTTCAATGGCGAAGGCGGCGAAGTGCAGGCCAGCCTGGTGGCGGTGGCCAAGCGCAGCGTGACGGCGCAGATACAGGCGCACGTGGCGCGCGAAGCGGAGCTGCCCTACGCCGTGACCCTGGCGCAAGCGCTGCCGGAAGCGTCGAAGATGGACTGGATCATTGAAAAAGCCATCGAACTGGGCGCGGCCGGCATCGTGCCGCTGTCGGCGCAACGCTGCGTGGTGCGCCTGTCCGCCGAACGGGCCGAGAAGAAATTGGCGCATTGGCAAGCCATCATCGTTTCCGCCTCGGAACAAAGCGGCCGCAACCGCCTGGCGCAGCTGGCGCCATTGCAGGATTTCAATCACTGGAGCAGCCAGCAAGATTTACACAAACGCATCATCCTGACGCCGCGCGCCGAGCAGTCGCTGGCCGACTGGGCCCGTCACCAGCCGCCGCAGGCGATCACCGTGATGGTGGGACCGGAAGGCGGATTTTCGGAAGCGGAGGAAAAGGCGGCCATGGCCGCCGGCGCCATCGGCCTGGCTATGGGACCGCGTATCCTGCGCACGGAAACGGCGGGCCTGACGGCGCTGGCCACGCTGGGCGCCTTGTGGGGCGGGATGTAAGACGCAACAATCCATAAAAAAAGCGCAGGGCGGTTACCCGCACTGCGCCAGCGGTTCCGCACACCAGGTATGCGGAACCAGATCATCAGGCAGCCCGTTCCGGCGCTGCCCTTCTTTTCCTGTTAGAACGTGTACTCGGCACCCAGTTTCAGGGTACGCGGACGCAGCACATAGCCGTCACGCACGTTGATTGGACGCGCTTGATCGAAGACGTTGTTGATATTCGCCAGCAAACGCAGGTTTTTGAAGCCCGTGTATGCAAAGTTCAGATCGGTACGCACGTCGCTGCCCAAACGGCATGGCAGGTCATCGGTTTTCAACGCAGCGCGGCAACCAGCATCGCCCCAGCGTGCTTCATCCGTCTCGTCGTTGTTCAACGTCGTTCCGGACTTGTAGTTGACGCGTACGCCAGCCGTGACCGGACCGTTACGCCATGCCGTGCTGAATACCGACACGACACGCGGGTTGCCACGCAAGCCGATGGTGTTTGGACGGTATTGGTTGGCATCGATGTCCCAGTAACGCAGCTTCAGGCCGACAGTCGTCGCCAGACCCATCGTCACCGTGCCATATTCGCCAGCCGAGAAACGGCCGTTCACGTCGATGTCCACGCCTTGGGTATCGGTCTTGCCGAAGTTTTCATAGCCCAGGAACAGCGATTGAATGCTACCGGCCCCCCAGGCGACATTCGCGCCTGGCGACAGTTCGTTGGCACGTGCGGCCAGACGACGGTCGGTATCGCTGATCGGATTACGCGCCAATTTTTCAGCATAGCCAGGCACATCTTCACGGGCCAGCACATACGGTACGTCACGGGTGCTGATCTCGTCACGGCGCTCGATCTTGAAGTAGTCGACAGCGATGCTGACGTTCTTGATCGGTTCTGCCACGAAGCCCAGCGTCAGGCTGCGCGAGGTTTCCGGTTTCAAGGTCGAGCTCGACGAAATCATGGCCGGAACCGATGTCAGGCAACCCGAGTTGTAGGCGGTGGCCGAATCGGAAACGTCGTTCGCATTACCTTTTTTCAGGATATCGCGGATCGCGGTGGCGGTATTGCAACGTTTTGGATCAAGTATGCTGTTGTAGAAACCGGTCACGCCCACTTTACCCAGTGTTTCCGGGATATTTGGCGCGCGGAATCCACCAGCGATCGTACCGCGCAACATCAGCTTCGGCGTTACCGTCCAGCGCGCAGCCAATTTAGGCGACACGTGGGCCGAGAAACCTGGCGCCTTGTCCATGCGCAATGCGCCGTTCAATTCCAGGCTTTTCAGCACGGGCGCGTTCAACTCCAGGAACGCCGCGCTCAGGTTGCGCTGACCATCGATCCACAGAGAACCTGTATTGATGATCTCGGCATTCATCACCGCGTCGACGGAGCGGATGTACATCTTTTCTTGACGCAACTCGGTGCCGAAAGCAAATGCCAATGGGCCGCCTGGCAAGCTCATCAGTTCACCGGTCAGCTTGGCGTCGATGAAGTTGGTCGACAGGTCGGCATCGGTACCGGCGAGTGGGAACATGCTGTTCAGCAATGCATCGCTATTGCCGCCACCCAACTTGTATTCGCCGCTGACGATAGCGGCAGGCAGGCGGTCACGGTGCGCGCCACGGCTGCGCTGGGTACCCTCGCCGCCGGTACGGCCAATGGTGGCTTCCCAGTCATAGGTGCCGATCGTGCCTTCCAGACCAGCCATGACGCGGTACTGCGTCGCTTTTGCTGGCGATTTCCAGTCCAGGTTGGAATCCATGAAGCGATAGTCCAGGCCCACGGGGAAGTTATACGGGTTGTAAGGCGAGTTTGCCGGCAATTTAGGTTTCTGCACGGTTTGCGATTGCTTCTTGTTGCCGTCGAACCAGCTCCATGGCGAACCAGCAGCCATGCCGAATGGCAGTGGCGAGTAATCGGTGCGGGTATCCGAATACGACACTTCGGCGAAGCCGCGCGTGGTGTCGCTGAGCTTGAAGTGCAATGCGCTGTACAGATTGACGCGTTCGGCGCCATCCGACGACGGGTTAATGCCGTTCAAATCGCTGACGCACAGGCCGGAAGCGTTGAAAGTGGTACAGCCCTTGACTGCCTGGCGTACCTTGCGGCCGCTTTCGTTCAGGTTGCCCGGGAACGAGGTCAGGCTAGGGTCGCCGAAGGCGGTGGAAACATATTTTTTGTGCCACTCAGGGTACTCGCGCAGCACTTTGCTGAGTTTGTAGCCTTCGCGCTTGTAGCCTTCGATGTTGAAGAAAACGTTGTAGCGGTCTTTTTCCAGATCGCCATAACCAGCCAACACGCCTACCGTCGTTTGCTTGCCGATGTTCGGCTCAATGCCTTGCTGATAGTTGGCGCTCGTGCTGACGCCCTGGAAGCTCTTGCGGGTGATGATGTTGATCACGCCAGCCAGCGCATCGGAACCGTAGATCGCGGAGGCGCCGTCCTTGAGCACCTCGACGCGGTCGATCACGTCGGCCGGAATGGAATCGAGGTTGACGAACGTATCTTTCGCGCCATCGGCGAACGGATAATTGGAAACGCGGCGGCCATTGACCAGCACCAGGGTAGCGCCGGTGCCCAGGCCACGCATCGATGCGCCGGACGCACCGCGTGCAAAGCTGCTGGAGTTGCCATCATCCTTGATCGCGCCCGTGTCGAACGAGGTCAGCGTATCGAGAATCTGACGCACGGTATTGGCACCAGTCGCCTTGATTTCATCACGACGCAAGACGGTCACGGGCGAGGCAGTCTCGGTATCCATGCGCTTGATGTTCGAACCAGTCACTTCAACACGTTGCATCACCGGCTCCGCGGTACCTGCTGTGTTTTGTGCGTGGGCGGAGGCAGCAATGGCGCTCAAAGCAAAAAACACCGCCTTACTGATAGGGCTTAATTTTGGTTTACTCAGCATCATGTTCTAGCAATCTCAACTTGTAATTTTTAATGAAAACCAGGCAACTGGATCACAGTGGCTCATGTGGCACTTTTTTGTATCAAATTTTTTGACACAAGTAAGTATCTGTAACAGGAAAAATATTGTCAATTAACATGGTCGAATCCTTAAGGTATTGCAGAAAAAACTGTCAAATACTCTTTTTCTGTTGTTTTTTAACATTGAAATTGAGCAACGTTAGCGTTTTTTCAGCGATTTATCATGCTACAAAGCAACAAAACGGGCGGGTCGCAGCACCGTCATGCCGACCGTTTTCCAGCCTGTCGCCACCCTCATTTCCCCAATGAAAACGCACAGAAAACCGCTTGTTCCAGGCACCATTTTGCGCAGTAATACTCCCCCACAGAACTTATCAATAAAGAAATATATTTTCACGAAACAATATTTTTAATGGAAAACGAAGAAACTATCGAAATGAAATGCTGCACCTGCCACGTTTCCCATCAAATATCAATGTGCGAACGGCACATTGTTAAATCGGCTGCCTGCCGCGCGCGCCACGCTGCGTGCTGTCGCCAGCCGCGGCAAGCGATCGCGCTGATGCGCGGGCCCGCAGGCCCAACGGTTGTCCATGGGGCCGCGTCCTGCGCACGACACGGCGGGCCTGGCGGCGCTGTGCACCGTGAGCGTCCTGCGGGACAGCATGCAAGGCATGCGTGACGCCGGCCGGGCAAGGCGTGCCGCCAAAAAAATACCCCGCGAGCTTTGCAGCTTGCGGGGTATTGAGCGGCATGACTGACCATGCCTGTTGCTATATCCGTCTGTACACTCCAGCCTTCACCGGCTGACAACCGTCAGCCGGTGAAGATGGAATCACATCAGAACTTGTGGCTGTACTGGGCCGACAAGCGTACGGAACGTGGGCTCGAGTAGGAATTGACCATCAGAGCGGTTGGGCTGACAGCAGTGCCGGCGGCGCTGGTGTTGTAGCCTTCATCGATCGATTGCGCCACTTGACGGTTGGTTGCATTGAGCACGTCAACTTTCAGCACGACGCCCTTGATTTGCTCTGGCTTGTAGATGAAGTTCAAGTCCAGGCGCATTTCCGTAGGCAGCGTACCGAGAGCGCCACGGCCGTTTGCACCGGTTGGGCACAGGAAGAAGATCGAGCCGTATTGCGACAAGCCCAGACCCTGTTGATCCATGGACGCTGGAATATTGCAGGTACGCGACATAGGGCGGCCCGTCGCCACCAGCAAGTTACCACCGACGCCAAACTGGCTCGTGAACTCATAGTAACCGTAGGTTTTCAACTGATGCGCACGGTTGTTCGGCAGTAAGCCGCTGCCGTTGAGCATCGTTTCCGGGAAGTCCCAGCTCGAGCTGAAGCCCACGTCGGCCTGGCCGTTATCCGACTTGGTCTGACCTTCCTGATTGCCTTCGCTGCGCGACCAGGTGTAGTTCATCTTGCCGTACCAGCCATTGCGCATCGGATGTTCCAGCATGAATTCCAGCGACGTGTAGGTACGCTTGGCTTGCTCCGGGAAGCCCGCATCGGCAGCCGTGATCGTCACTGCGCGCTGTGCACCATTTGGTCCCACCGGGATCATGAAGGTGTTGTCCTTGCCTGGATTGAACAGGGCGCCG
Source organism: Janthinobacterium violaceinigrum (assembly GCF_009208555.1). Taxonomy (GTDB): domain Bacteria; phylum Pseudomonadota; class Gammaproteobacteria; order Burkholderiales; family Burkholderiaceae_D; genus Janthinobacterium; species Janthinobacterium violaceinigrum. The sequence continues at coordinate 140,144 of NZ_WFLI01000004.1, forward strand.
TTCCAGCCATGGTCGTCGAAGTACTCTTTTTCAGCGCCCGTCAGCTTGGCGGAAATGGCGCGTGGATCCGAGTAGTCATCGATCGTGTTTTTCAGCTTGCGATACGTGAACTTGATGCCGCCGTTGAAATCAGGCGTCAGCACTTTCTCGAAGCCCAGGTTGATTTCGTCCTGGAAGTGGGCCTTCAGGTTGGTCGAAGCCAATTCATTGGCGCGTTTTTCCTGGCCAAATTCATTGTTAGCCGAAACAACATTGCTGATCGGGTTCAGGCCCAGCGGTGCACCCGTGGTCGGATTGACGCCGGTATAGGTGTAGAAGCGGTCCGTATTCAGCGAGGCGCCGGCGAAACGTACTGCCATGTTCGCAGGCAGCTGCATGAAGTAGCGGCCAGCCGTACCGAAGACTTTCAGCGAACCGTCGCCATACACATTCCAGGCCGCATTCAAACGCGGTGCCAGCATGTTTTTCTGTTCCACGAAGGTTTCGCCGATACCGTTCATGTTCTTGAACGATTCATTGCGCAAGCCCAGGGTCACGACCAGGTTTTCGGTGGCTTGATAACGGTCTTCGATGTACTGTGCCGATTGCACGACGGACGGGGTCGAGCCGCCGCGCTGCAGGTTTTCACGCACGTAGTAACCCTGGGTACCGTAACCGCCGCCCGCTGCCGGGGAAATATTGTGGCCGGACAATACCGTGTTCGGATCGGTTTTCAGGTAAGTCCAGGTACCGCCGCCGGCAGCTTCCGTACCGTTCAGGGCATTGATCTTGTTGTGGTCAAGACCGCCGCGTATCGTGTGCTGCTTGGCCAGTTTGTATTCCAGATCCAGGCGATAGCCGCGGTTGGTGTCTTGCGCACCGTCGCGCAACAGGGCCGAGCTGAAACCCTGCACCTGGCTAGGCTGGTAATTCAAGCCTGGCACCTGGTTGTCCGGGGAAGCGACGACAGGACGCAAGCCCGGGATGTAGCCGAACGGATTTTGCTCGCGCTGGGTCTTGGCCTGGCCGACCAGGGCTTGCACGGTCAGATCGTCGGTCACATAGCTGGTCAGCTTCAGGATGTCGATGTTCGAACCCTGGGCGGCTGCCAGTGCGGCGCCGGTGGCGTTGAGGAACAGCACGCCAGCCGAATAGTTCTTGAACTTGGCGCCGCCGTTTTGTACATAGCCACGCTTCTTGGTGGCATAGTCAAAGCCGTAGTATTGATCGTCAACGTTCGACTCGTCCGAAATATGCGTGTATTCGAGGCGGTTGTTGTCGGTGATATTCCAGTCGATCTTGGCGATATAGCGTGGCACGTCCGATTTTTGCACCAGCCAGCCAGTCTGGCCATTCACGGTGCTGGTCGATCCCAGGCGTGCCGTTTCGCGGTCCATCTTGGTAAATTCGCCACCCAGATAGATGAACAGCTTGTCCTTGATCAGCGGGCCGCTGACATAGGCGTTGTAGACCTTCTCGGTCAGCTTGTCGCCTTCGCGGTAGTTGAAGATCGTGCCATCCGTTTTCGGATTGGCGCCCGTGTTCGGGAACATGATGTTCTTTGCCTTGCCGCGCAGCGAATCAGGCGCGTAGGTAAAGCCGGCACCGAATTCCCAGTTATTGGTACCGCTCTTGGTGGTGATATTGACCACGCCACCCGTCGAACGACCAAATTCGGCGCCGTAGCCACCGGTGATGATTTGCGCTTCAGCAATCGAGCCGAACGGCAAGGACGAGTAACCGACCTGGTACAGGCTGTTGGTAACGGGGAAACCGTTGATATACGCCGCATTTTCCGACGCGCTGGAGCCGCCGAAGCTGGCGGCGTTGTTGCCGTAGCGCGAGTCGGCGCGCGTGGTGCCGCCAGCCAATTGCACGATGTTGGCAACGGTAGGGGCCAGTGGCAGGGTAGCCAGTTCGCGGGAATTGAAGGAGGAACCGGAATTGGAACTGGTGACATCGATCGCGCGGCGGCGGCTCGTCACGTTCACGGTTTGCACCTGCTGCAGGGCGACTTCGCTTTCCTGGCCGATGCGCACTTCCACGTCCTGCGTGCTGACGACGGAGGAGCCTTTCAGCAGCGTCACTTTGTAGTTGCCAACTGGCAGGGAGGTGATGCGGAACGTGCCATTTGCGTCAGGTGAAATGGTCCGTTTGAAGCCATTGTCTGCACCGACGATCAACACCGACGCGCTGGCATCCGGCGCAATCTTGCCGATGATGTTGCCGGTAGCATTCGACTGTGCCATTACCGCTGGAACAATCGCGGCGCTCAATACCGATGCGCTGAATGCGATCGTTAATGCGCGTGCTATTACAGTTTTTCTCAACATGTCATTCCCTATTATTTATGAGCGTAGTGATACTGCTTTGGTAAAGGAGTTCATCACTCACACTTATGCGTTTTTGAACGCTTTACTCTCATCGCCTTGTTATCCCGTCACACAAGGCATCCTCTCGGTCTCCACTTTGCATACGCAAAATAAAACAGAATGACACATCGAAACATATTGAATCGAGCTGGTCAATAAAATTAGAAAAACTGTTCTGTTGACGCAACACTTCAATTTAGCTAACAAACAGGCGCACGAAATCGCATCCGGGCTGAATGAAAACATTCGCGGACGAAGGGGCATCTATTGGGAATGCCTGCAGACAGTGGCTTTGCGCCAATGGAATCAAGAACTGCGGAAACAGCTTATTCTAAAAAGATGAATATACGGAGCCGGAGAAATAAATGACATGAAAGACAGAATCATTTTTTCGAGGCGAGGAAAAACATATTACGGAAAGACCCCGCAATAGATGAATCACATTTTCCTCAGAAATACATATCTATGAAAAGAAATTCCTCGCCATATTATAAAAATAAAACATCGCCTTCCATTGGAAAAACAGCAGCGACAAAAGGCGACGCTGTTCATTTCCCGAAATGAGTGCGAAACAAAAATACAGGCTTGCTTCGGCAAGAAGCAAAACACTATCAAATCACACGTAATGGCAGGGAGTCAACAAAATCAAGTTGCCGCAACAAAAAAGCAACACAAATTCGCCTGAAAAATAAGGCCCGGTTTTGCGCTCCCCAACATGGAGCGGCACGCGCACCAGCAACACACCGTTTTGCACCAAAATGTGGCATGCGGCGACAGCCGGAAACCACTGCGCGCCGGCGCCACGGCACGGTGACGGCCATGCCTGCCAGACGACATGTTGCGCCCAAAGAAAGTCGGGGCAAACGATACGGTGCGTGATGTAGAGGTAAAATAGCGCCCTGATGCCCTCACGGGGCACAACACACTCTCCGCTAGATACGGAGCCCGGCAATTTTTAAAAATACACACCATGTTGCGACTCAACGAAGTAAAACTCCCCCTCGAACACGACGAAGCGGCCCTGCCCGCCGCCATCCTGGCGCGCCTGGGCATCGCCGCCGCCGATTTGCTCGGCTTTACCGTCTTCAAGCGCAGCTATGACGCGCGCAAGCGCAGCGCCGTGGTGTTGATTTACTCGCTGCATGTCGAGATCAAGAACGAAGCGGCCGTGCTGGCGCGCCTGAGCCACGACATCCACCTGATGCCCGCGCCCGATACCGACTACAAATTCGTCGCCGGCGGCGAACAGCTGGCCGGCCACACGAACGAACCGCGCCCCATCGTCATCGGCACGGGCCCGTGCGGCCTGTTCGTGGCGCTGATCCTGGCACAGATGGGCTTGCGCCCCCTGATCCTGGAGCGGGGCAAGCAGGTGCGCGAACGCACGGTCGACACCTTCGGCTTCTGGCGCAAGCGCGAGCTGAACCCGGAGTCGAACGTGCAGTTCGGCGAAGGCGGCGCCGGCACCTTTTCGGACGGCAAGCTGTACAGCCAGATCAAGGATCCCAAGCACTATGGCCGCAAGGTCTTGACGGAATTCGTCAAGGCGGGCGCGCCCGAGGAAATCATGTATGTGAGCAAGCCCCACATCGGCACCTTCCGCCTGGTCAAGATGGTGGAAGAAATGCGCGCGAATATCGAGCGGCTGGGCGGCGAATACCGTTTCAGCAGCAAAGTGGTCGATCTCGACATCGTGCCAGGTGCCGACGGCGGCCAGGTGCGCGGCGTGGTGCTGGACAATGGCGAAACCATCGCCAGCAACCACGTCGTGCTGGCCATCGGCCACAGCGCGCGCGACACCTTCGAGATGCTGCACCGCCGCGGCGTGTACATCGAAGCGAAACCGTTCTCGATCGGCTTCCGCGTGGAACACCCGCAGTCGCTGATCGACAGCTGCCGCTTCGGCCCCAGCGCCGGCCACCCTATCCTGGGCGCGGCCGACTACAAGCTCGTGCATCACGCCAGCAACGGCCGCTCCGTCTACAGCTTCTGCATGTGCCCGGGCGGCACGGTGGTGGCAGCCGCCTCAGAACCGGGCCGCCTGGTGACGAACGGCATGAGCCAGTACTCGCGCAACGAGCGCAACGCCAACAGCGCCATCGTGGTCGGCATCACGCCGGCCGACTATCCGGGCGACCCGCTGGCCGGCATCGCCCTGCAGCGCGAACTGGAAGAGCGCGCGTTTGCACTGGGTGGCGGCAACTACGATGCGCCAGGGCAATTAGTCGGCGACTTCGTGGCGGGCCGCGCGTCGACGGAATTCGGCAGCGTGGTGCCGTCGTACAAGCCGGCCGTGCACCTGACGGACCTGGCGCCGTCGCTGCCCGAGTATGCGATCACGGCCCTGCGTGAAGCGTTTCCTGCATTCAACAAGCAGATCAAGGGCTACTACAAGGCCGACGCCGTGCTGACGGGCGTGGAAACGCGTACCTCGTCGCCGATCCGCATCAAGCGCCGCGACGACGACCTGCAAAGCCTGAACACGCGGGGCCTGTTCCCCGCCGGCGAAGGCGCCGGCTATGCGGGCGGCATCCTGTCGGCAGCCGTCGACGGCATCAAGGTAGCCGAAGCGGTGGCCTTGTCGATGGCGGCGCGCCGCTAGGCCACGCCCTCCTCCCCCTGCGGCAGGACGAAAAAAAACCGGCACCCAGTGCCGGTTTTTTTATGCCTGCGTGCCCTGTTTAAAACTTGTACGAGGCATTCAGGTAGCCCGTGCGGCCGCGCGGATCGTAGTAGCGGTCGTCATAGCCGAACTGCTGGCCGCGGTTCGCGCCCGACGTCGATGGCACGAATGGCGGGCTCTTGTCGGTCAGGTTCAGCACGCCTGCGGTGAAGACCCAGCTCTTGCTTGGCGTCCACACGGTTTGCCAGTCAAGCGTCGAATAGAAGCCCACCTCCATGCGGATCTTTTCCTGGCCCGTCACGGCACCCGAAGCGTCGAGCACGTCGACCGTCGTTTCCTGGTCCTTGTAGCCGGACAGGAAGTTGACCGTCAGCGAGTTGGCCCAGTTGCCCGTTTTCAAGGTATTCGTCCACTGGCCGCGCGTGCGGAAAGTTACCGTACCCAGATCGGCGAAGTTGCCCAGCGCCGAATAGTATTTGCCGTTGCGTTCCAGCTGCACATCCTCGCGCAGCATCCGCGTCGCGTTCAGCTGCGACGTGAACAGGCCGATGCCGGAGCGGTAGCGGCCGCTGATATCGATGTCAACGCCGGTGGCAAACGATTTACCGAGGTTCTGATTATCGGCCAGGAAGGCCAGGTAGGTCGTCCCCGTGCCCACGTCCTTGTTGACGCCCCAGGATTTCGGGAAGTTGGCCGGATTGGCGAACACCAGCTGTTCCGTCAACTGACCGAAGGAATCGCGGATCTGCACATGCCACAGGTCGGCGCCCAGGGTGATGGCGCTGATGGGCTCGTAACGGAAGCCGATGGTTGCCTGCTTCGATTTCTCCGGCTGCAGGTCGCGGTTGCCGCCGGCCAGCTGGTCATACTGGCGATTGCCTGGCTGGCATTGGGCATTGAGGCGCGTGGCGATGGCTTGCAGGGCCGGCGTACACGTGTACTTGTCGCTGGTAACGCCGTAGCCGCGCTGCAAGGCATTGACTTGCGGCACTGTCGGCGCATGGAAACCGTTACCGACGGAACCGCGGATCAGCAAGGTGGGCGCTGGCGTCCACTTGAAGCTGGCCTTGGCCGTCGTGGCGCCGCCGAAGTCCGAGAATTCGTCGAAACGCAGGGCCGCGCCCAATTCCAGTTCTTTCAGCACGGGTGCAATCAGTTCGCCAAACACGCCTTTCGACGTGCGGCTGGCACTGTAGGGCTGGCTGCTGGCCGCGTCGCCGAAACGCTGGTCGCATTCCAGGCCCGTCGTGCCGCCGCACAAGGTGCCCTTCACGGGGTCGGCCAGGATACCCTGTGCAAACGGACTCGGCTTGGCGGAAAATTCCTCGCGGTTGATGTTGGCGCCCACGCCCAGCATCATGGCCCCGCCCGGCAAGCGCCGCACTTCCGTCGACGCATTCAAATTGATGGTTTGCAGGCGCGACGTGCCGCCATCCCAGTAGCCGGAGAAGGTGGCCGCCTTGATCGCTTCCTGCGCTGCAGTCGATTGCTTGCCCGGGCCGACGAAAGGATCGAGCAAGCCGCTCGACGTGAGGTTATTGACGGCGATGGCGCCAGGATAGCCGGAAATACTGCCTTTTACGCGGCTTTCAGAGAAATTGTACGACGCATTGTAGTCCCAGCCGGCGGCCACGCCGCGCGTGCCGACCACCACGCTGGCGAAGTCTGCCGTATCCTTCGAGGTGCGCTGGCCCATGTCGAACAGCCGGTAAAAAGCCGTACTGTCGCCTGTAATGCCAATTGGCAATAAATACTTGTTATGCAGCGCCGTGCCCGCGTCGACGGCGATGGCGCCCGGCACGGGCGCGATGCGCGACGTTTGCTTGGTGCGCGACAGCAACACGTCCGCATACACTTCCTGGCCGGCGATCTTGAAGGTGCCCGAAGCCATGAAGTTGTCGCGTTTGCGTTCCGGATAGATTTCCAGATCCTTTACAAAATCATAGCCGCAGTAATCGTCGACCAGGCCGCTGCCATCGTTATACGGCTCGATCACGCGGAAGGTCTTGTCGGGGCAGGAGCCGTTGGTCTTCTGATAAGGGCTGATCAATTGGCCCTGGTCATCGGTGGCGTTGGCGGGAATCGGGCTGGCCGAGAATTGCTGTTTCTGATAGCGCTTGCCATTGGCCGAAAACTGCACCTTGCCCGTGCTGGCGAACGAGCGGTCGACCGAGCCCAGCTTGTCGCGCTCGTCGTGGCCGAAGGTCAGCACCACGTTGTAGCCATCGTCCTCCAGGTTGCCGAAGCCCTTGGTGGCGCTGATGCGTTTCTCGCGCGCGCCGTTTTTGGGCGCCGAGTAGCCGATGCTCACGTCGCCTTCCGTGGTGTCGTGCTTGGTAATGAAGTTGACCACGCCGGCAATGGCGTCGGCGCCGTACAGGGCGGACGCGCCGTCCGTCAGCAGTTCAACGCGCTGGATGGCGGAAATCGGGATCGAGTTCAAGTCGAAACCGGCGGCAAAGCCCGTCAGGGTCTGGCCGCCGAACTGGGCCAGGCGCTTGCCGTTCAGCAAGACGAGCGTACGCGTCTCACCCACGTTGTGCACGGAAATACCGGAGAAACCGAAGGTGCTGCCCCCGACCGAGGAACTTTCCGTCGTCGCGCCCTGGGCGGACGATAGTTTCTTGACCAGGTCGGTGACGGACGTGGCGCCCGAGGTACGGATGGCTTCGGCGGTCAGGATGGTGACTGGCAAGGCGCCTTCGGCGGCGATGCGCTTGATCGACGAGCCGGTGACTTCCACACGCTGTATCTGTGCATCGGCCCCTTGCGCATCCTGCGCGATAGCCGACTGTGACGCGACGGACAGCGCCGCTGCCACGCCACCGGCGCAGACGATGCGCACGGCGTGGGAAATGACGGTTTCTTTAAGCATGGTGAACCCTTCTCATTGTACGTTATACAAGCAGCGGATCTGGTGTCCGCACTGTTGTCGTTCACATCAAGGCACTCTTTGCAGCGCACAGTTTTCAAGCCCGGGCTCCGGGCTGGAGCGCCATGCTACCTGCGCGGAAAACAGATACTGGACAACTAAAAGTTAACTAGGGAATTACATGGAATCACAATGCCAATCCGAGTGTCAACAGAACTCAGCACGTGTATGGCGCGCATACAACATTGCAATAAATATAGAAGTCGGGTAGGCATGCCACCCCGAGACGGCGCAAACGCAGGCGTGGTCAGCTGGCCAGCGGCAGTCTGATCTGTATATGGCAGCCGGGCGTGCTGTCGATGGCGCACACCTGGCCGCCCAGTTGCTGCACGATCGTATAGACGATGTGCATGCCCAGGCCGGAGCCCCCCTGGCCCCGCTTGGTGGTGAAAAATGGCTCGAACATATGCTCGCGCACGGCTGGCGCCAGGCCGATGCCATCGTCGGAAAACTCCAGCAGCAGCCAGCGCGCAGCCGCGTCGTCGCCGTCCGCCTCGATGCGCGCGCGTATGGTGATGCGCCCTGGCCCGCCCTGCGGATAGCCGTGGCGGGCGCTGTTCATCAGCAGGTTCGACAGGATTTGCGACAGCTTGCCGGCCGCCAGGCGCACCTGGCAATCGGGCGCGATATCGAGTTCCACGCCCAGCGCCGCCTTGCGCAGTTCCGGGCTGTGCGCCGACACCAGGCCGTGCACATAGTCGTGCAGCGCCAGGTCGGCCACGTATTCGCTGACCTGGTCCACGGCCAGCTGCTTGAAGTTGCCGATCAGGTCGGCGGCGCGCGCCAGGTTGCGCTCGATCAGGGCGGCCGCCCCCTTCAGCGATTCGGCCAGGTCGATCAGCTCGGCGCGGCTGACCTTGGCGCCGCCCAGCAGCTGCACCAGCTGGTCGGCATAGCTGCCCATGCTCGACGCGGCCGTGAGCGCCACGCCGATGGGCGTGTTGACCTCATGCGAGACGCCCGCCACCAGCGAACCGAGGGCCGCCATCTGCTCCTGCTCGATCAGGTTGGCCTGCGCCGCCAGCAGCGATTCCGTGCGCACGCGCACGATCTCTTCGAGCTGCTGCGTGCGTTCCTGGTGCTGCAGCTCGGCCGCGCCGCGGGCCGAAAAGATCGACAGCAGCAGCAGCGCCAGCAAGCGCTTGTTTTCATCGATGGGACGCGTGTCGATGGCCGACAGGATGCCCAGGGTCTTGCCATCGGTATCGATCAGCGGCATGCCGACATAGCTTTCCGCATGCATGTCGACGAGGAGGGTATCGAATGGAAAGCGACGCTGGATGTCGCTGCCGTGAAAACACATGCTTTGGCAGGTCACATCCTGGCAAGGCGTGTGCTGCAGGCTGTATTCGATATTCGGCTGATAACCGTCGCCGCCCCACAGGGCCAGGGTGCGGATGCCTTCGCTGCCATCGTCCATGCGCACCAGGCGCCCGGCGATCACATAGTGCACGTCGAGGGCTTCGGCCAGGTCCTTGACGAGGATGCGCAGGAAGTCGTCGCCACGGGCGTGCGCCGTCGAGGCGGTAATCGAGCGCAGGGCCGCCTCCGCCAGGGTGCGCCGCTGCTCGGCATCGAACAGGGGTTCTTGCGAATTCACATCAAACAACGGAATACTCATGAATGCTCCTGCACGGCACCGGCAGCGCAGGCACACCTGCCGGCGCTGCAACTCTCAGCCATGACCCGCCCCAGCGGACCTGCCGCGATTGTACCCCTGGATATTGTTCAATAATACAGATATACAGGAATTTTTTACAGCCAGCCGGAACGCTTGAACAAGTAATACATATAACCGCAGACACAACTCATCAGTCCCACGGCGACCGGGTAGCCATAATGCCAGTCCAGCTCCGGCATGAACTTGAAGTTCATGCCCCATACGCCGGCAAACGCCGTGAAGACGGCGAAGATGGCCGCCCAGGCCGCCAATTGCTTGTTCACTTCGCTCTCATCGATGGCCACCATCGACAGATTCACCTGGATGGCCGTACTGATGGTATCGCGGATCGTGTCGAGCGTGCCGTTAATGCGCGCCAGGTGGTCGTGCACGTCGCGGAAATACTCCTGGGTATCGTGGCACAGGGGCGGCACGCGCCCGCCGTGCAGCTTGCCCACCGCTTCCATCAGGGGCGCCACCACATGGCGCAAGACCATGACCTTGCGTTTCAGCTGGTACAGCCGTTCGATATTGTCGCGCTCGGTGCCTCGGTCGAAGATGCGGTCCTCGATCAGTTCCAGTTCCGATTCCAGCGCGTCGAGCACGGGAAAATAGCGGTCGACGACGGCGTCCATCAGCGCGTACAGCACGAAGGCCGAGCCCTGGCGCAGCAGGTGCGGTTCGCGCTCGGCACGCGCGCGCACGCCCAGGAAACCTTGCGAGCTGTTGCTGCGCGACGAGAGCACGTAATTGGCGCCAACGAAAATGTCGACTTCGCCCAGCACCAGCTCGTTCTCGACCATTTCCACGGTTTTCACGACGGCAAACAGGGAGTCGCCATATTCCTCGATCTTCGGGCGCTGGTGCCCCCGCTGGGCGTCCTCGACGGCCAGTTCGTGCAGGCAAAACTCGTGCTGCATCTGTTTCAGCTCATCCGGCGTGGCGTCGAGCAGGGCCACCCAGACGAAGCAATCGGGGCGCTCGACGTAGTCGCTGATATCGTCGATCGGCAAGTCGGCCAGTTTTTTGCCATCCTGGTAGGCCACGCAGTTTATGAGCATGCTATTCCACAGTTCAAGTTAACACCGGACGAAACAGTCCGGCAGGCGCCAGCTTACCTTATCGCCTGCACTGCGTGTTGTGGCGTGCGAGGGACGCCGTGGGGAAAAGCGGACGGGGGAGTCCCCGTCCGTTCATGCGTCAATCGTCCTTGGCACCGTCGATGCCCAGCTCGGAGATCTTGCGCGTGATGGTGTTGCGGCCGATGCCCAGGCGCACGGCAGCGTCGTTCTTGCGCCCGTGCGTATGCTTGAGCGCCGTCTTGATCAGGGCCGACTCGAATTGCCGCCCCAGCACGGCCATGACTTCCTGCTGCCCCGCGCCCAGCATGCCGGCCGCCTGCAATTCCAGCAAGCCGATCCAGCCGGGCGGCGCGCCGTTGGCGGGCGCGGCCGCTTCGAACACCTGGCCGCCGTGCGGATGGGCCACGGCCGCCGGCGCCGCTTCGCCCGCCGCCGCGCTGGCCGCAGCATCGCCCTGCCCCTGCGTCAATTCCAGCGGCAAGTCCTTGATTTCCACCGTCTGGCCCGGCGCCATGACGGTGATCCAGTTGCACAGGTTTTCCAGCTGGCGCACGTTGCCGGGCAAATCGAGGCTGCTGAGGAACTGCATCGTCGGTTCGCTCATGCGCTTGGCTTCCACGCCCAGCTGACGTGCGCTTTGCACCAGGAAGTGGCGCACCAGGATGGGGATATCCTCGCGCCGCTCCCTCAAACTGGGCAGGCGCAGGCGGATCACGTTCAGGCGGTGATACAAGTCTTCGCGGAACAGGCCGTCGCGTACGCGCTGTTCCAGGTTCTGGTGCGTGGCCGTAATGACGCGCACGTTCGCCTTCATGGGCTGGTGCCCGCCGACGCGATAAAAATGGCCGTCGGACAGCACACGCAACAGCCGGGTCTGCAAATCGAAGGGCATGTCGCCGATTTCATCGAGGAACAGGGTGCCGTTCTCGGCTTGCTCGAAACGGCCCCGGCGCGTCGTCTGCGCGCCCGTAAACGCGCCCCGTTCATGGCCGAACAGTTCGGATTCCAGCAAATCCTTCGGGATCGCCGCCGTGTTCAGGGCGATGAACGGCTGCGCCGCGCGCGGACTGTGCTTGTGCAGCGCGCGCGCCACCAGTTCCTTGCCGGAACCGGATTCGCCCGTGATCAGCACCGTCACATTCGATTGCGACAGGCGGCCGATGGCGCGGAACACTTCCTGCATGGCGGGTGCCTGGCCGAGGATTTCCGGCGTTTCCGACGGGCCCGACTCGACGCTCGTCTCGCGCAGGCTTTCTTCCAGCGCGCGGCGGATCAACTCGACGGCTTTGTCGATATCGAAAGGCTTGGCCAGGTATTCGAAGGCGCCGCCCTGGAAGGCCGCGACGGCCGAATCGAGGTCGGAAAACGCCGTGATGATGATGACAGGCAAGCCGGGAAAGCGCGACTTGACCGTCTGTAACAGTTCCAGGCCGGACGCGCCCGGCATGCGGATGTCGGACACGAGCACTTGCGGCGTGTCGAATTCCAGTGCGGCGATGGCGTCGCGCGCATTGGCAAAACTCTTGGTGGCGAGATTTTCCCGCGCCAGGGCTTTTTCCAGCACCCAGCGGATTGATTCGTCGTCGTCAACTATCCAGATTGGCTTCATTAGTGTGTGCGTCCCGCAATGGATTTCATGGGTGGGATACTTCCTCGCTTATGGCAAGGGGAGAACGATCCTGAAATCGGTGTATCCAGGCCGGCTTTCGCACTCGATCACGCCCAGGTGCTGTTGCACGAAGGTTTGCGCCAAGGTCAGCCCCAAACCGCTGCCGCCTTCCCTGCCCGACACCAGCGGGTAGAAAATCCGGTCGCGGATCTGGGGTGCGATGCCCGGTCCATTGTCAATGATATGCAAGTCTAATGCCAGGTTGTAACGGACCTTGGCCAGGGTCACCTGGCGCGCCACGCGCGTCTTGAAAATCAGCTCCGCATCGCCCGCCTCGATGCGCTCGGCCAGCGCCTGCGCCGCGTTGTGCGCGATATTGAGCACGGTCTGTATCAATTGTTCCTTGTCACCGCGAAACTCGGGGATCGAGGCATCGTAATCGCGCGAAATGGTCAGGCCGCTGGGAAACTCGGCCAGGATCAGGCTGCGCACCCTTTCGCACACTTCGTGGATATTCACGTCGCCCACGATGTGCGGACGGCGGTGCGGCGCCAGCAGGCGGTCGACCAGGGTTTGCAGCCGGTCCGCTTCCTTGATGATGACTTGCGTGTATTCGCGCAGCTCGCTCAGGTGCAGGGCCGGCAATTCCAGCTCCAGCAGCTGGGCCGCACCGCGGATGCCGCCCAGCGGGTTCTTGATTTCATGCGCCAGGTTGCGGATCAGCTCCTTGTTGACCTGGCTCTGGTCGAGGATGCGCTCCTCGCGGTCGAGCTTTAACTGCTGCACGTTCTCGCGCAGTTCGATCAGCACGCCGTCGCGCGGCGCATCGAGCGCGCTGATGATGCTGTGCACGCGCAGCGGCTCGCGCCCCAGGCGCTCCAGCGTCAGGTCCTGGCGCAAGTCGGAAAACTTGTGTTCGAGCGCCTGCGCGCAGATGCCGGCCAGCTCCTCGGGATTGAGGAACAGGGCCGTCAGCTTTTGCCGCGACAGGGCCTTCAATGAGCTTTCCAACAGGTTTTCCGCCGCCGCGTTGGCATAGCCGATGCGGCCGTCGCCATCGAGCAGGATCACGGCCGAGGCCAGCAAATCGAGGCCGGCCAGGTGGGCGGGACGGGTGGAATGGTAGTCTATGGTCATGGTCTCGTCATCGGATATTGGCGATCTCGCGTTTCAGGGCCTCGACGTTCTGCTGTGTCCGGCTGATGTTGTCCTTCAACTGCGCCACTCTTTCCTGGTATTTCGCATAGTTGCGCTCATTGCCCTGGCGCTCGGGCTGGCCGCCGTTAAATTCCAGGCGCTGCGCCGCCAGTTTCTGCTCTTCGCTGCGCAACTCGTCCTGCAGGATCTGGCGCCGGTCCAGGTCGCGCGCGCGCTGCTCGGCGCCATCGACCTTGGGAAAGGCGCCGGCGGCAGGCGCTGCCGTGGCCACCGCCTGCGTGGCGGAGCGTGCCGGCGCGCCCGCCAGCGGCGCCGTCTTGCGCGGCGGCTCCGTCATGGCGCCCGGTAAGTCGAGCAGCTGGCAATGCTTGCCAGCACTCCTGTCCGTGTACGTCTTGTGTCCCTGCGCATCGGCGCACACATACAGCTGCCCGTGCGCCTGTGCTGCCGCGCCCAGCAATCCTGCCATCAGCGCCATTCTGTAATACTTGCTCAATCTCCACTCCTGTCGGCGCATGCCGCATCGTTCCTGGGCCGACTATACAACACCGCCCAGGCGCCGCATTGGGCTGCGGCATAAAAAAACGCGGGCGAGACCATCGCCTCACCCGCGTTTCTTATTCACTACCGGCACATTGCCGGCGTGGCGCCATTACAGCGAGTAGTACATGTCGAACTCGGCAGGATGCGTGGTCATGCGCATGCGCTGCACGTCCTGCATTTTCAGTTCCAGGTAAGCGTCGATCATGGAATCGCTGAACACGCCGCCGCGGGTCAGGAACTCGCGGTCCTTGTCCAGGGCGTCCAGTGCTTCTTCCAGCGAAGCGCACACGGTAGGGATCAGTGCGTCTTCTTCCGGCGGCAGATGGTACAGATCTTTCGAGGCGGCTTCGCCCGGATGGATCTTGTTGGCAACGCCGTCCAGGCCGGCCATCAGCAGTGCGGCGAAGCACAGGTACGGGTTCGCCAGTGGGTCCGGGAAGCGCGCTTCCACGCGGCGGCCTTTTGGATTGGCCACGTGCGGGATACGGATCGACGCGGAACGGTTTTTCGCCGAGTATGCCAGTTTCACCGGCGCTTCGTAGCCTGGTACCAGACGCTTGTACGAGTTGGTGCCCGGGTTGGTGATCGCGTTCAGTGCCTTGGCGTGCTTGATGATGCCGCCGATGTAGTACAGGGCGAAATCGGACAGGCCGGCATAGCCGTCGCCAGCGAACAGGTTTTTGCCATCTTTCCATACGGATTGATGCACGTGCATGCCCGAACCGTTGTCGCCAACGATAGGTTTCGGCATGAAGGTGGCGGTCTTGCCATAGCTGTGCGCCACGTTCCACACCACGTATTTCAGGTTTTGCGTCCAGTCGGCGCGCTCGACCAGGGTCGAGAACTTGGTGCCGATTTCATTCTGACCGGCGCCGGCTACTTCGTGATGATGTACCTCAACCGGGATGCCCAAGGACTCGAGGATCAGGCACATTTCCGAACGCATGTCCTGGAAGCTGTCCACTGGTGGCACTGGGAAGTAGCCGCCCTTGACGGTAGGACGGTGGCCGCTGTTGCCGCCTTCGAGGTCCTTGCCCGTCGACCACGAACCTTCGTCCGAACCGATCTTGACGAAGCAGCCCGACATGTCGATCTTCCAGCGCACGCTGTCGAAGATGAAGAATTCCGGCTCAGGGCCGAAGTAGGCGGTGTCGCCCATGCCCGACGATTTCAGGTAGGCTTCGGCGCGTTTCGCGATCGAGCGCGGGTCGCGGTCGTAGCCCTTGCCGTCCGACGGTTCGATCACGTCGCACTGCATGAACAGGGTCGTTTCTTCCATGAACGGGTCGATATTGGCCGTGTTTGGATCCGGCAGCAAGATCATGTCGGAGGCTTCAATGCCTTTCCAGCCAGCGATCGAAGAACCGTCAAAGGCGTGGCCCGACTCGAATTTGTCCATATCGAAGTGCGACACGGGAACCGTCACGTGCTGCTCTTTACCACGGGTATCGGCAAAGCGGAAATCAACGAATTTGACTTCGTTTTCTTCTACCATCTTCAAGACTTCTGCGGCTGTCATTGCCATGCGTATCTCCTAAATGAATGTGGGGTGAGCCGACCTAAGTGCGTCTGGGCTGATGAAGCGAAGCAAACATTGCGTGCCACCAAAACTCATAAGGATCATAGCAGATTCCATGCCAGCTCCAGGAGCGCCCTGGGGCAGGCAGCAAAATGACTGCCATTCCAGTGAAAGTTTTCCTGTCCGCGATTTCCACGCAGCGTTTGCGCCCAATCAAGAATGCACTAAGCAAGTGCAAAAAACGAATAACGCACCATTATCGTGCATTTTGTGCGAATTCCCGAAAAATGCCTCCTTGTGGTGCGTGCGCCGTGCACCATGGATTCCCGTTTGCGGGGCGCGGACGGCGCACTATAATCGTACACACCTGCCCACTTTCACCGAGGACGCCATGACTACCGCCGCCGACATCCTGACCATCGCCCGCAGCCGGGCAAATGAAGGTACGCCGTATGCCGGCGCCGTCACGCCGCAGGAAGCATATGCGCTGCTGCAAGGCGATGCCGCCGTCAAGCTCATCGACGTGCGCACGAATGCCGAGCGCGACTGGGTCGGCCGGGTCGACATCGCCGATACCCAGCATGGCGCGGTGCAGTGGGCCACCTACCCGGGCGGCGTGCCGAATCCCGACTTCCTCGCGCAACTGGCGGCCCAGGCGGGCAAGGACGAGGTGCTGCTGTTCCTGTGCCGCTCCGGCGTGCGTTCGCGCCATGCGGCCAAGCTGGCAACCGAGCACGGCTATATCAACTGCTTCGACATCCTCGAAGGCTTCGAGGGCGACAAGGATGCCGACGGCCACCGCAAACAGATCGGCGGTTGGTGCAAGGCGGGCTTGCCGTGGCTGGGCGCCTGACTATCTGAACAGTGTTTGATCTGGCGGGCCGCCGCGCTGGTGGGCCGCAAGCTGTCGATCACCCTCGTTTAAGCGGGTTAAGCGCTCAGGCCGGCTCGCCTGCTTCGGGATGTTCGCCCATCAGGGTCAATATGCGCTTGCGCACGAAATTGATGTGGCTGCGCAAGCCATACAGGCCGTCCGCAAACGACAGCGGTATCGAGATCTGGTTGACCATTTCCTCGATCTGGTCCAGCCGTTTTAATTGCTCTGCATACACGTGCGCACGCTGGTCTTGCGGCACGTCTTCCAGCGCCTGCTCCACCGTGCGCAACTGGCCGTACCAGCGGTACACGCGCGAACGGATGCGCCACACGTACAGGGGCGGCACCACGCGCGACAGGGGCAGGATCAGGGCGCCCAGGGCCACCACCAGCACCCACATGCGGTCGAAGAAGTTGGCCAGCCAGAAACTCATATAGCGCTGCAGCACGGGCGCGCCATCCTTGTAGAATTTCAGCGCTTCGGGCGCCACGGGAATTTCCGTGTAGCGCGCGGACGGGAACTGCCCCTGCTGCTGGAACCAGCCCGTGCCCCCGTGGATGCGGGCCGCCGCCTGCACGAACAGGTCGACCAGGGCCGGATGCAAGTCTTCGCGCGCCACCAGGGTGGCCGTCGGCGCGATCAGGTGATAGTCCTGCGGGGGGATGTTCTGCCCCAGGTCGACGATGCCACGTGGCAAGACCACATGCGTGAGGAAGGGCAGGCGCCGCGTGTACGCCTCCGCCTGCGAAAAATCAAACAGCTTGATGCCCGGCGTTTGCAGCAGCATCTGGATCAGCGGTGCTTCCGGCGCCGAGCTGAACACGAGGCCGTCGATGCGCCCTTCCAGCAGCTCCACCGTGGCAGGCGTGTTCTGCAAGTCGCTGACGGTCAGCTCCTTCGCTTCCACGCCGTTCACGGACAGCAACTGCCGGAACAGGCTGGGCACGCCCGTGCCTTCCGGCCCCAGGTTGATCTTCATGCCTTTCAATTGCGTCAGTTCCGTGACCGCCTTGTCTTCGCGCATGAACAGCCAGACGGGTTCCGTAAATAAGCTTCCCAGCGAAATGAGGCCATGGCGCTCGGCATCCGCGTGTTCCGTCGAGCCGCTTTGCACGAAGGCGATATCGGTCTTGCCGCTGTTTAGGCGCTGCAGGTTTTCCTGCGAGCCCAGCGATGGCTGCAAGGTCACCTTGATGCCGTGCTTGGCCAGGGTGGCTGCATATTTCTTGCCGAACTCTTCGTACGCGCTATTGTCCTGCCCCGTCGACAGGCTCACCTGACGCGGCGGCGCCGGATCGACCAACCAGTACGCCAGCGCGCAAAACGCGCCCACCAGCAGCAAGGTGGGGCCGGCGGTGGCGAGGAAATCGCGCACGGAAAAGCGGCTGAACGCGAGGATTTTGGACATGTGATGGCGCATAGGTTTCATGGGTGGCTACGATGCCAAGAAAAGCGCAACTATGCAAGGCACTTTCACAGGCGCGGCGTGGTCAAATCCGCTACAGTGGCGGATCAACCACCTGCCCCCCGGAGCCCTGCATGCTGAAAATTCTTGGAAAAGCCGCCTCGATCAATGTCCGCAAAGTCCTGTGGACGTGCGAGGAACTGAACCTCCCCTACGAACGCGAAGACTGGGGCAGCGGCTTTCGCAGCACGGACGACCCGGCCTTCCTGGCCTTGAACCCGAACGCCATGGTGCCCGTGCTGCTCGATGGCGACCTGGTACTGTGGGAATCGAACACGATATGCCGCTACCTGTGCGCCCAGGCGGGCAGCGACGACTTGCTGCCAAGCAGTCCCCGCGCCCGCGCGGAAGTGGAAAAATGGATGGACTGGCAAATGGGCGATTTGAACAACAGCTGGCGCTACGCCTTCATGTCGCTGGTGCGCCACAGCCCCGCCCACCAGGATGCGGCGCAGCTGGCGGCCGGTATTGCCGGATGGAACAATATGATGGGCATCCTGGAGCAGCAGCTGCAGCGCACGGGCGCGTATGTGTGCGGCGAGCAATTTACCTTGGCCGATATCGTGCTGGGCCTGTCCGTCAAGCGCTGGCTGATGGCGCCCATGCAGCGTCCCGACTACCCTGCCATTGCCGCGTATCACGCGCGTCTGGCCGGCAAGACGGCAGAATTTGCCGGTTAATCGAGTTCCACAGCCTCGACCGTGCCGCCGATGACGTAGCAATCGCCATCGCGGCGCACCTCTTCCAGGGTCGCCGGATCATCGTGCGCATACGTGCCGTCGACATCGACACACCAGACGTCGCCGAAACGCAGCAGCTTCACGCCGCAGCAGATGCGGTTGATGAAGTTGCCCGGCATCCTGACCAACACTTCCCGCACGTCGCCCACCGTGATGGCCACCTGGCGCCAGACATTGCCTTCCAGCGCATGATTTCTCGCGGACAAGACGATGCGCACGGCCTGCACGCCCTGGGGGCCATACACGTGCCCGAATGATACGAGCGTCCCATCGTCAAAACGGTGATATTGATCAAAGAGTTGCTGCGTCTTGTCCATCGTCACTCTCCTCCATAAAAAAACCGGCCATGCAGGCCGGCTTTTAGTTGCAGCAACGATTTAATTCGTGCACTGCTTCGCCACGCCTTCAGCTGGCGCAGGCGGTTCGATCAGCGGCATCAGGCTCGGCGCCAGCGACACCAGCAATTGCACGGGCAAGGCGCTGGTGAAATCGTAGTGCTTCGATTCCGGCCCCCGCACATACGCCGTCATGCTGCCATAGAAGCGCTCGCCGATATTGAACACAAACGTGGCCGAACGGTTCACATAGCGCGATTCGATCAGGCGGCCGCCCGCGCCATACACGTCGAAGCGCTGGTCGCCCGTCCCCGTCTTGCCGCCCATGGGAATGGGCACGCCGTCGGCGCCCACGAATGCCGTCTTGGCCCGTTTCGCCGTGCCGTCCGACACCACTTCGCGGATGGCCTTGGCCACGGCCTTGGCCACGTCCGGCGACAACACTTGCTCCGCTTCCACCTTGGTACTCCGCTTGACCATGGTGTCGTACGGCGTGTTGGCGGCGAAATGCATGGAATCGATGCGCACGCTGGGTTTGCGCACGCCATCGTTGATGATGATGCCCATCAATTCGGCCAGCGCGGCAGGACGGTCGGCCGAGGCGCCCAGGGTCGTCGCGTAGGACGGCACGAGCGAATCGAACGGGTAGCCCATCTTCTTCCACTGGCGGTGGATTTCCAGGAAACCTTCCACTTCCAGCAAGTTGGCGATGCGGCGGTCCTGCGCATGCTTGCGGTGCGTATTGAACAGCCATTTATACACTTCCTGGCGTTCCTTCTCGCTGGCCGCCACCATCTGCGACAGGGTCGAACCCTCGTGCTGGCGCAAGTACGCCACCATCCACAGTTCCAGCGGATGCACATTGGCCAGGTAGCCGCGGTCGGCCAAGGACCAGTTTTCCATCGCGTACTGCTGGTACATCTTGGCCACGCGCTCGGGCGGCACTTCGTTTTGCGACGGCAAGTTAGCGTTGAGGAAATCGCCAAACTCGGCCACCGTGCCCTTCGGATTGATGGTGCGGAAGATGTTCGCCAGGCGCACGGGGGTCGGGCGGATACTGGCCAACAGGATCTTTTCCTGCTCGTCCACGCTCTTGCCGCGGTACTTCTGGTAGAAGCGGTGCAGGAATTCGCGCCCTTCCTTGTCGGCAAAACGGCTCAGGTACTGGGCGCGGCGCGGATCGTCCGCGTCCGCCAGCAAGGAGGCCGAGGAATCAGGGCGCGAAAACATGTAGTAGCGGGCCACGTCGCGCATCAGGCGCACGAACACCAGGTTGGTCGACTGGCGCAGCGCCTGCTGCACCGTCATGATGCGGCTGTCGTCGAGCTTGGAGAAGTTGCCGAAATGGTGCAAACCGCCGCCCGTGAAGAAGCCTTCGCCCGGGTTGCCCGAATATTTGCGCTCCATGGCGGCCGCCAGCATGGCGGGCAGGTTGCGCGCTTCGCCGAGCGGCAATGGTTTCAAGTAAGCAATCGCCCACTGCGACAGCATGTCCTTGGGATCGACAGCAATTTTATTCAGCTCGGCGGCGCCCATGCCGCTGTAGCGCTGGTGCAGCTGGTCGATGATGTCCAGGTAGGTGACCAGGGTGCGCAGCTTGGCCGTGGAACCCAGGTCCAGCTTGGCGCCTTCGTTGATGTCCAGCGGCTGGTCAAAGTTATCCGTTTGCACGCGCAGCAAGTTGGCTTGCTCGCCCTTTTGCAACAGGGTAAAGCTGTAGACCACGTTGGCGGGGTCGCCATTGCCCAGCATGCCCTTGCCCGTCAAGCCGGCCGCTTTCGCCACTTCCGGGTCGCGCAACTCGCGCAAGACCTTGGTGACGGCGTTTTGCGCCTGCGCGTCGAGCGTGCTGACCACCTTCAGGTCCAGTCGGTCCAGGTTGTACAAACGGGGATCGCCCAGCATGCTGGCCAGGTGGTTGCGCACGGCATTTGACGCCTTGCGCGTGACGAACGAGGTGGACGCTTCCGATTGCACGCCCGAGGCCGTCGACGGACGCAGCTTCTCGGCGATGGCCGCATCGCGCAACTGCGGCGAAATCACGCCCGCCTGCGCCAGCAGGCGCAGATGGCTGTTGGTCAGCACTTCCAGGTCGGCGCCGCCCGCCACCAGGTAATGCGAGGGACGGCGCTGCGCGATCAGCAGGCTCAGCGCCTGCTTGTAGGCGAGCGCGCTGCCCGGATGGTCCATATTGCCCTTGAGTAAAGTCTTCACGTCGGCAAACGGACGGCCATACCAGACCCACATGCCGTCGCCGATGCCGTTGACTTCGCCAAAACCGCTTTTCGCCGACAGCGGCACCGTATTGAGGTAGTTGACGACGATCTTGCGCCGCGCTTCCATGGTGTTTTCGCCATCCTGGTACGAGCGCAGGCTGGCCGACAGCATCTGCAGCAGCTTGTCTTGCATGGAGCTGGTGCGGCCGTCTTCCGAATGCCGGTATTTCTCGATCTGCGTGGCCAGGGTGCTGCCGCCGCCGCCGCGGTGGCCGCCGAACAGGTTCAGCGCCTTGTCGAGAATGGCCTTGCTCAGGCGGTCCCATTCCACGGCCGGATTGCGCTGGGGCGTGCCCGGGTCCAGCAATTCACGGTTTTCGATGAACAGCAGGCTTTGCACGAGCGCGGGCGGCGCTTCGGCAAAGCCGTCGAACATGCGCTCGGGATAGCTGGCCGCGAACAGGGGCGCGGCGCGGCAATCGAGGATGCTCAGTCCCGCGCGGTTTTTCTCGTGATACGTGGCAAAGATGCCCCGGTCGACCAGTTGCACCATCTTCGGCGACATGCGTGCCTGCGCCGTGACGGCATAGTCGCGCGCGTTCAGCTTGGTGATGAAGTCCGGCAAGCTGGCATAGCCGAGCCGCTCGTCATATGGGCCGTGCTGGGGATAGCGGATGGCGCCCGCCGGTGCGGGGCCAGGCTCGACCTTGAACGTCAGCTGGCGGTCCAGGCGCGTGAAAAATTCCGCCTGCAGGGCCGAGGTGCGCACTTCGCGCATGACGAACCATGCCACGCCGGCGATCAGCGCCAGCACAATGATGGCAAAGATCGGCCAGATGCGCGAACGGCGCTTCTTCGGCGGGCTCGCCGGCGGCGGCGCCTCGGCAGCTGGATCAGATGGGGGCCGCTCTTGCGCGGCCAGATTGACGCCTGTGTCTTTCATGGGATGCTGGGGTAAGGTTGGGTTTGGACGGCGCGGGAAATGCGGCAGCGATACCGCTCCGCGCAGGGTAAGACGAGAGCCAGCCAGGGCCGGTCACAACAAAGCTTGCTTAACATGATGTCCATACCGGTAAATCGAAAAAACACGCTACTGCACAGGCAGGCGACCCCGCGTTTGACACGCGAAGCCCCTGTTCACCATTCCACCACATCGGCATGAAAACGACTGACGAGCGCGCACAAAAATCTTGCTTCATTGAAGATTTTCGCAAAAAAACAACGTCTTGGAATGTACGCTTGCGTACATAGATGCACGACGGGCTGGACGCCGGCGCAAAAGCCGCCGGCGCCGGGCTGGCAGCACCTCAGATGGTGGTGTATTCCGCCTGCATGGCGTCGAGCGTGGCGCACATGTCGGCAAAGGCGGCCGCCGCTTGCGCCGGCTCGCCCTTGACGCCCAGTTCGATATGCCGGCGCGTCTGCGCGTCGCCCACGCTGGGCAGGCTGAAAACCTTAATCAACGGGAACTCCGCTTCCAGGCGCACCATCAGCGGCGTGAGCAGCGATTCCGCCGTTTCATACACGAGCAAGGCATGTTCCGCATGCGGCACCTGGTTGAACAGGTGCGCATAATGCGTGTCGAGCACCCATTCGATCATGGGCCAGGACATGATGGGAAAGCCCGGCACGAAATAATGCTCGCGCACGGCAAAGCCGGCAATCTTGTTGTACGGATTCGGAATCAGCTCGGCGCCTTCGACAAATTCCGCCATTTTCAGGCGGTGCAGGTTTTCCGGCGAGTGCAAATCGGCCGGCACGCCCGCCTCTTCGCCCATTTCCGTGATGCGCTGCTGGATATTGATCTTGCCCTGCGGATGCAGCACCAGCGGCAAGCCCAGCGCATCGGCCGCCGCCTGGCGCGTATGGTCGTCCGGCGTGGCGCCGATGCCGCCAAAGCTGAAAACGATGTCGCCGCTGGCAAAGCTGCGCTTGAGCAAGGCGACCAGGCGGGCGGGCTCGTCGCCGACGTATTCCGCCCAGCTCAGCTGCAAGCCACGCGCCTTGAGCATTTGCACCACTTTCGGGAAATGCTGGTCCGTCCGCTTGCCCGACAGGATTTCGTCGCCGATGATGATCAATCCGATAGCCATGGAACTTCCTCGTTCGATTCGATTAATAAGGTCAGGCGTCCGCCGGCGCCACGTCGGTCATGCCGCGTACGCCCCGCAAACGCGCTAGTGCTTCCAGACAGTAATACTGGAACCACAGCCCCGTGAAGATAAAGATCAGTACGTACAGCCAGATGGCGAACGCGGCCAGGAAGGGGAAGAACACCACCGACATCACGCCGCCCATCCACAGCATGCCGGGCACGGCGCCGGCCGCGCCCGAGACCATGCCGATGGCCAGCAGGGGCCAGCGCTGCGTGCGCATGATGGCGTGGCGCTCGTCCACGCTGGCGTAATCGGCCATGGCGTCGTACGCCATCACGCGGTACGTCAGCCAGCCCCACAGCACGGCCTGGCCCACCAGCGCGGCGGGCGGAAACGCGTACAGGGGCAACATGAGCACCCAGACGACGATGAACAGCAGGAAGGTGGCCAGCGAGGTGCCCACGCTGCCCAGCAGGCTGCCGCCATGCTTTTTTTCCAGCTGCGGAAAGTGCCGCCCGCCAATGTGGCGGCCGATGGCCGGCATGGCGAACAGGCCCATGAAAATGAGCGCCGTCAAGATCATCAGCGGCAGCAGCATGAACATGGCGATCAGGGGCACGATCACGGCTTTGAGCACGCCCAGGCCGAAGGTGGCCAGCACCTGGCCGCTGGTGCGGAAGAAATCGTACTCGGTAAACAGCGCATGCAGGCTGTCGATCAGCGGCTGCAAGCCCACATACAGCAGAGCACCCCACAGGATCAGCGACAGGATGAACGGCACGACGCTCAGCAGCAGTATCTTGCCGTGCAATTGCGACAGCAAGGCGCGGCCATACGAATTCAACACATTACGCATCAACGGCGTCCTTTTCGTTTCAATCTTGCAAATTCCACCATGCGGCGCAGGCCCAGCCATTGCTGTTGCCAAAAGCCGCGGCCATAGTTGCGTCCCGGCCGGCCGACACCATTGCTGTCGATGCGGGCCAGCTGGTCGCGCACGCCCGTGCGCGCATAGCCCGCCGAGAAGTTCGCGGTGCCCAGCAGCATATCCCAAATCGGCAGGACCACGCCGAAGTTGCAACCGCCCATGCTGCCCTTGCCTTTCGACTCATGCCCCACGCCGATGGCATGGTGCGTGCGGTGGAAACGGGGCGAGATCAGCAGCCGCTCGCCGATGCGGCCGAAGTGTATCCTCACATTCGCGTGCTGCAAGCTTTGCAGGATGCGCGAAATCGACACCAGCAGCACATATTGTCCAGGCGGCACGCCGATACCGAGCGCCACCAGCGCCATCACCACGTCGCGCAAGAAGTCATCGAGCAGGTGGTTGCGGTCATCGCTCCACAAGTTCATGTTTTGCTGGCTGTGATGCAGGCTGTGCAAGCCCCACCACCAGCCGAAATGGTGCGAGGCCCGGTGGTAGCAATAGTCGACGAAGTCCAGTATCACAAAATAAATGATAAAACTGAGCAAGGGACTGATGCCGGGCAACAGCGACTCCAGGTTCAGGGGATGGATATTGTCGAAACGCAAGGCGCCCGCCAGCACATCCATCAGCGGATCGAGCGTGAAGAAGACCAGCACGGAAAACAGGCCGATGCGGTGCAGCACGGTATAGAAAAAATCGTTCCAGCGGGCGCGGGGATCCGTGATCTTTTGCGCGGGAATCCAGGCTTCGAGCGGGCGCAGCACGAGAAACAGCAGCACCAGCTCGCACAGGCCGATCAGCAGCCACTCCGTGCCCTCGAACGCTTCTTCCGTGAATTCGCCAAAGCCCAGGTGGTACACGAGGGGATTGACCACGGTCTGGAACAGCCAGCCTTGCGCCA
The DNA here is from genome assembly GCF_009208555.1 of Janthinobacterium violaceinigrum. Classification (GTDB taxonomy): domain Bacteria; phylum Pseudomonadota; class Gammaproteobacteria; order Burkholderiales; family Burkholderiaceae_D; genus Janthinobacterium; species Janthinobacterium violaceinigrum. The sequence continues at coordinate 165,179 of NZ_WFLI01000004.1, forward strand.
CGCCAAAAGCGTCGACCACGGCGTCGATGGCGGCAGTGGCGAAGCTGGCGATGTCGGCGGCGATCATGGCTGGCCCTTCTTCTGCGCGTAGGCAGGATGCTCGCGCAGGGTGGCAAAGCAGAAACCCTTGTCCTGCAAGCCCGCGATCAGGGCGTCCAGGTTGGCGGGCGCCCACGCATCCTTGCGCGACCAGATGCCCATGTGAGAAATAAAGATATCGCCGCTGCGCAAGTTCGCCAGCGCTTTCTTCAGCAGCATGGCGTTCGGATACTTGTCGCTGGGCAGCTCATCGCCGGAATAGCCGGCCGGCGCCCAGCCCGCGTGCTGGTAGCCGCAGGCGCTGCCGGCCGCCAGGGTGCGCGGCGACGTGTAGCCGCCCGGTGCGCGCCAGAACGGGTCGAGCTTGCGGCCGGTCAGTTCCTGGAAGCGCGTATCGACCCGGCGCAATTCCTCGCAGAACTGTTTATCCGTAAACGAGGCCAGCTTGCCACCATCCTTGCCGAACTGAGGCTTGACCTGGATCAAGCCGTTGGCCAGATCCTTCTTCCAGTACACGTGGTCAAACGTATGCGTGCCGAACGCATGGCCTTCGGCGACGCGGGCTTTCCAGTACGGCGCCCAGGACGGGTCCAGCGAATAGTCGCCGCGCGTGGTCTTTTCATTGGCCAGGAAGAAGGTTGCCTTCACATGGCGTTTATTCAGCACGTCGGCGATCAGCTGCGCTTGCGACTGGCTGCCCGTATCGAACGTCATGTAGATGGTGCCCTTGCAGGCGGCCGGGGCTGACGAGGCGGCAGGGGTAACAGGTGCGGCGGCAGGCGTGGCGGCAGACGCTTTGGCAGCTGCGGTGACAGGTGCAGTGACAGGTGCAGTGACAGCTGCAGTGGCAGATACAGCGGCAGCCACGGTCGCCTGCGCGGGGGCGGGCGACCACATGGCGCTGGCGCACAGCAGCATGGCGGGCGCGTGGCCCGCGAAAATGAAGCGTGTCATCATCAACGGCGCATCACATGCGCGGCGAGTGGGTGGCGAAATACACGCCATGGGGCGAGCGGCCCACCGGTATCGTCTTGATCACCTTGCGCGTGGTCAGGTCGATCACGGCCACTTTCTTGATCCAGCGCAAGGTCACCCACATGGTCTTGCCATCGGGCGTGATTTCCATGCAGTCGGGGCCGCCGGGCACATTGATGGTGCCCACGTTTTCCAGGGTTTGCTGGTCGATGATGTTGATGGTGTTCGACACGCGGTTCGACACAAACGTCATGCGGTTGTCGCCCAGCGCGCGGAAATTGTGCGTGCCGGCGCCCGCCTTGATGCGTTTGACGGTCTTTTGCGTGCGCCAGTCGATCACTTCCACGTAATCGCTGCCCATGATGCCCACCAGCAAATGCTTGCCATCGGGCGTCATCGTGATGCCGGCCGGCGCGGGACCGACGGGCATGGTCCATTTCACCGTTTGCGTGGCCAGGTCGATGGCGCTGACCTGGTTGCTGCCCTGCTGCGTAATGAAGGCCATGGTGCTGTCGGCCGTGAACGCCATGTGGCTGGGCAGTTTCGGCAGCGGGATGCGCTTGGCCAGGGTCAGGTTCTTGCCGTCGTAGCGGTACAGGTCGATACGGTCCAGTCGCAGCGAGTTCGAGATGAACCATTTCTGGTCCGGCGAAAAACCGATCTGGTACGGGTCGAGGATATTGCTGATGCGGCGCTGGATCTGGCCCGACACGGGGTCGAGGAAGATCAGCTCGTTGCCCACGGAACTGGCGACGATCAGCGACTTGCCGTCCGGCGTCTCCATCAGATGATGCGGTTCCTTGCCGACGGCAAAGGTGGACAGGGGCGCGTAGGTTTTCTGGTCCAGCAGTTGCACCGTAGCATCACGGGAATTGAGCACCACCACCACTTCGGCTTGCGCCGTCGATATTGCGGAAACCAGGCACAGCGAGGAAAAAACAAGGCGGCGTAGACTGCGGAACATGGGAGAAATCACTGTTAAATACAAAACATGCATTTTACGTGGAACACTGTATTTTTTGTATTAAATCCCCCCTTAAATGCGAGCAACAGTCACACATCGCCGTAATCGCCTCTTTTTCCCCGTCCGGGGCCTGGAATGGCGCTTTGCAACTCATTGCTCTACAATCTGAAGCTTTCATCGCCTACACAAGGATAATCATGACCACCACCACTACCGCTTCCGGCCTGCAATACATCGACACCACCGTCGGCGAAGGCGCTGAAGCGCAAGCCGGCAACAATGTTGTCGTGCATTACACGGGCTGGCTGCAGAACGACGACGGCAGCGCCGGTGCGAAATTTGACTCGAGCAAGGACCGCAACGACCCATTCGAATTCCCGCTGGGCGCCGGCCGCGTCATTCAAGGCTGGGACGAAGGCGTGCAAGGCATGAAAGTGGGCGGCAAGCGCCAGCTGATCATCCCGGCAGCCCTGGGCTATGGCGCACGCGGCGCCGGCGGCGTGATTCCACCGAACGCCACCCTGATTTTCGACGTCGAACTGCTGGGCGTATAAGAAACCGGCCGCGTTCGCATGACCGCGCCAGGCGCCGCCCCTCGTCACCGAGGGGCGGCGTTTTTGTTTTGAGTATGTCCTCTAATGCACGGCGCCCTTTTTTCACTATGATGTCAGGCACTGCAGCACGCACGGTGGCCACTCCGCCGGGCCTGCCGCACTTTTCCAGCGATTCCATCAGCACACAGGAGCCATCATGAGTTTACAAGAGCAATTCGAACAAGCGCAGCTCGATTCCAAGACCCTGTCCGAGCGTCCGGACAATATGACCTTGTTGAAAATCTACGCCTTGTTCAAGCAAGCGTCGAGCGGCGACGCCACGGGCGAGCGTCCTGGCATGACCGATTTCGTCAACCGCGCCAAGTTCGACGCCTGGGCGGCCCTGGCCGGCACCTCGAAGGACGAGGCGCAACAGCAGTACATTGACCTGATCGAAGACCTGAAGGACTGATCGTCCCTCGCCTGCCCTGGCGCCTGCCGGGGCAGTATAATTTCTGCATGACACCATCACCGATTCCCCAGGTTTCCCTGGCGCACGCCGTCGACCTGCCCCGCTTGTTCGACGTCTGGCACCTGTCCGTACGCGCCACCCACGATTTCCTCGCCGATAGCGATATCGCCTTCCTGATGCCCTTCGTGCGCGACGAGCTGGCCAGGGTCGCCGCCGAAGGCTTGCTGCACGTGCTGCGCGCTGCCGACGGTGTCCCCTATGCCTTCCTCTGCGTCGAGCACGCCAAGATCGAGATGCTGTTCGTCCATCCGGATCACCGGGGCAGCGGCGCCGGCCGCAGCCTGGTCCAACACGCCATTGTCAACCTGCACGCCACGGCCGTCGACGTCAACGAGCACAACGCGCAAGCGCACGGCTTTTACCGCCACCTGGGCTTTATCGCGGAAAACCGCTCGGAACGCGATCCGTTTGGCCAGCCTTTCCCCATTTTGCACCTGAAACTGACCGAAATGGCCTAAAAAGGCCTGAAAACTCACGAAAAACCACCAAAACAGGCCGTTAACGCAAAAGTGGCTACCGAATCGGTAGCCACTTCTTTCAATGCCGGGTAGCGCTGAAACTTACTTCTTTGCTGCTGCCAGCGCTTGCGCGATCCAGCCGTCAAACGTCTGCTGGTGGAACTTGATCCAGCCGGCCGTATGGCGCGCGATATCGGCTTGCGTGTTTTCGCCGCGGCGCATGCGCTCGTTCTGCGCATTGATGTCGGCCACGGGCAGTTGCATCACTTCGAACAGCTTGGCCGCGGCGGGGTTTTTCTCCGCCCATGCTTTATTCGACACGATGCGCGCCGTGTTGACGGCAAAGCCGTAATCGCTTCCATCGTCGAGGCGGGTATTCACCTTGTCCGGATTGGCTGAGAACGGCACTTTGAGCCAGATCACATCCTTGCCTGGCACCAGCACGCCGCTGACCCAGTACGGCGTCCACGTGTAGTACAGGATCGGTTCGCCACGCTTGTAGCGGCCCAGAGTGTCGGCGATCAGGGCCGCATAGCTGCCCTGCACGTGCGTCACCGTTTCGCGCAATTTATACGCATCCATGTGGTTCTCGATCAGCGCTTCGCAGCCCCAGCCGGGGTTACACCCCGTCAAGTCGGCCTTGCCGTCGCCATCGTGGTCGAACAGCTTGGCCAGGGTGGGATCGCGCAACTGGTCGATATTCGTGATGTTGTACTTTTCCGCCGTCGCCTTGTCGATCAGGTAACCCTGCGCGGCGGGCCCCGCATACTGGCCCGTGCGCAACAGCTTGGTGTCGCCGCCCGCATTGTTATAGAAATCCTTGTGCATGGGGTCCCAGTGCACGGCCATGAACGTGGCGTCGCCGTTGGCGATGGCGATATGCGCGGTCGGGTATTCCACTTCCTTGATCGGCTGCACTTCATAGCCGAGCTTTTCCAGCGCCTTGTCGACCAGCATGGTCTGGAAGGTTTCTTCCGCGATCGAGCTTTGCAGCGGCTGCACCTTGACGCCCTTGCCGGGCAGCGCATCGGCGGCCGGCGTCTGCGCCATGGCCAGGCTGGTGGTCAGGGCCAGGGCGGCAATCGCCAGGGCGGAATACAGCTGGAACTTGCGTTGCGATTTTTGCGTCACTTTAAAATGTTCGATTTGATGCATAGGTATCCTTTATTGTGCGTTGGCCAGCGTAGCTTGCTGTTCAACATTATTTTTCTCCGCATTGCCGCGCACCAGGCGCAGCACGCAACCGACGGGACCCGTCTGGTACCAGTGGCGCACGCCACGGCGTGGCTGGCCCATCGCCTGCGTCAAGCGGTCCAGGGTGATGGCCAGCAGCACGATGCCCAGGCCGCCCACGGTGGCCAGGCCCATGTCCAGGCGGCCAATGCCGCGCAATACCATCTGGCCCAGGCCGCCCACGGCGATCATCGAGGCAATCACCACCATCGACAGCGACAGCATCAGCGACTGGTTGATACCGGCCATGATGGACGGCATGGCCAGCGGAAACTGCACGCGGGTCAGCAACTGCCACGGCGAGGCGCCATACGCGCGGGCCGCTTCGATCAGGTCCGGACGCACCTGGCGGATGCCGAGGTTGGTCAAACGCACCAGCGGCGGCAGGGCAAAGATGATCGTCACGATCACGCCAGGCGCATTACCGATACCAAACAGCATCACGACGGGCACCAGATAGACGAAGGCAGGCGTCGTCTGCATGGCATCCAGCAGGGGGCGCAGGATATTCTGTGCGCGGTCGCTGCTGGCAAGGAAGATGCCCAACGGCAAGCCGATGGCCAGGCAGAACGCCAGCGAAGTGAGCACCAGCGACAGGGTCGTCATGGCTTCCGGCCAGATGCCCAGCATGGACACGAGCAGCAGCGCCAGCACGGTGCCGATGGCCAGGGTGCGGCTGGTAAATTGCCATGCCAGCAAGCCGATGATGGCGATCACCGTCAGCGACGGGGCGGCCAGCAGCACGCCTTCCACGCCGGACAGCACGCTGTCGATCGGCGCGCGCACAGCCTGGAAGAACGGGCGGAAATGCGCGACGACCCAGCCCAGGCCCTGGTTGATCCAGCTTTCCAGCGGCAGCGAGCCGTCGAAAATCTGCGTCAGGTGAAAGCCGGACGCGTGTTCCGGCTGCACGGCAGGCGCGGCGGCATCGAGCCACGCGGTGCTGGCGTCGGTGGGCGGCGTCAGCGCCCAGGGATTGATCTGGGCGGCCTGTTCAACAACAGGTTCTACTGTGGAAACGGTGCTTGGGTTCATGCTTGTCCTTTCTGTTGTTGTTCGGCTATGGCTGGCGTATCGCGGTCGAGGAACTTCAGCAAGGTTGTCTTGCTGATGGCGCCGCGGAAGCTGCCGTCGTTGGCCACCACAGGGACGGCGTAAGGCAGTTGCGCCACCTGGCCAAACAGGCCGGCGACTGGCTCATCTGCATTAATGGTCTGCACGTCGGGCAGATAGGCATGCGCCAGGCCCAGCGGACCGACATGGCCGTCGAGCGCATTGCGCAGCGAATCGGCCGAGACGACGCCGAGGAACTTGCGCTGCGGATTGACAACATACGCAAACGCGCGATCTTGCTCTTCCAGCATCGACAGCGCGGCGCGCGAGCCGCGGCTCGGCGATTCCGACACGACGATCTGGCTCTTGCGGGCGATATCGCTGGCCTTGAAGACGGCCGCCGCATCGACGCCGCGCACGAAGTTGCGCACGTAATCGTTGGCCGGCTTGCGCAGGATTTCTTCCGGCGTGCCCACTTGCACCACGTGGCCGTCTTTCATGATGGCAACGCGGTCGCCGATGCGCATGGCTTCGTCGAGGTCATGCGAAATGAAGACGATGGTGCGGCGCTTGATTTGCTGCAAGCGCAACAGTTCCGATTGCATTTCCGTACGGATAATCGGATCGAGCGCGGAAAACGCTTCATCCATCAGCAGAATCGATGGATCGCAGGCCAGCGCACGGGCCAGGCCCACGCGCTGCTGCATGCCGCCCGACAATTCGTCGGGATAGCTGGCGCCGTAGCCGTCCAGGCCCACCTGCTCCAGCGCTTGCTGGGCCAGCGCATGGCGCTCGGCCTTGGGCATGCCGGCCAGTTCCATGCCGAAGGCAGTGTTGTCGAGCACGGTAATTTGCGGCAGCAGCGCGAACGACTGGAACACCATGCTGATGTCCTTGCGGCGCAGGGCGCGCAGTTGGGCGTCCGGCAGGGTATTGATGTCGTTGCCGTCGATCAGGATGCGGCCGGCGGTGGGCTCGATCAGGCGGTTCAGCATGCGCACCAGCGTCGACTTGCCCGAACCGGACAGGCCCATGATGACGAAGATCTCGCCCGCTTCAATGGTAAAGGTGGCGTCGAAAACGCCGATGGTGCAGTCGGTCTTGGCCAGGATGTCCTGCTTGCTGGCGCCCTGACGGACGAGTTCAAGTGCTTCTTCTGGCTTGTCGCCGAACACTTTGAACACATGGTCGATAATGATTTGTTTTGCCACGATGTGGTTCTCCCTCGATTTGACGAATGGAATGAAACCCAGCAAGCTGCCAGCTTGCGGCGGGAATCAGCAAACCCTGTTGCGTCGGCTACGCCACGGCGCATAAGCGCACGGGAGCGACAGAAAACAGGGGGTGACACGCGTGTGACCAGCGGATGGCCAAAGCCGGTGCCGGGGTGCCGTGTGCGTGCTAAAAGAGGCTGTGGTTCAGGACTTTTAACAACGCTAGCGCCATGCAAATACATGGCACCAAATGTATTTGACCGAAAAAAAATCGACCAAGCTACTTAACTGGATGCGGGTGTAAAACCCGAAGAATTATTCACCACTCAGCGAGTGGGAGTACTGCGAAGCAGAAGGTGAAACGCGGTGTAGCTGTTGTAAATATGACTCAAGTATAACGCAAAAAGCCACCAAAGTCCAATGGCTTTCCAAATAGAAATGTGCTAGCAATGTTCGCCAGCGTACAGTCAAGTGCAAAACAAGGGGGTAAAGGGGCGAAAAGCGAGCTGTCCGCATCGTCTTTTCGCCCGGCACCCGAACACTATCCTTACCACCAAAAGCGGCGGCAGACAAGCGGGTGAAACGCCATCAAACGGGCTCGGTAAACACCTTGCGCATCTTCTCGGCAATCTTGCCTTCGATCGTGGAAGCAAAGGCGCTGAGCATGAAGCCCAGCTTGATTTGCAGTTGCGCCTGCTCTTTTCCCAGGGTCAGCGAACCATCGACGCCACTGCGCTCGAAGCGCAGCACATCGCCATCCCAGGCGCACGCCAGGTCATATTCCTGGGCCAGCTTGTCGGCCACTTGCTGCGCCGCTTCGCGCGCCTTTGCTGCTGTCAGCTTATGTTGCTGAACTATATTTATATCCGCCATCAAACAATCCTTTTATTAAAAACGGGGGCAATACGGCCAGCATCATACCAGCCGCCATGCGGCGGGCACGGCGGCAGAAGGCACCGGGAGGGCGAAAAAAACCGCGCCATCCCGCGCAACGCTTGCGCCGGATCAAACCGGACGCGCCGAAGCGGGACGACTATTCCAGTTCCAGTTGCGCGTGTCTTGGAGAGCTATCATGGACCAGAAAGTCATCGTGCCGGTCGAAGCCGTACTGACCAAATGCGTGTCCCTGCCCGTCGGCTACGTCCCTACCCCATCGGCGCCGTACCGCGAGCACCGCAAGAATGCACAGCTGACCCTGCAGCCGGGTCCGCCCCGCCTGAGTGAGGCCGCGGCCCGCAACCTGGCCGCCGTCCCCGTGGGGTCGCGCGTGCTGATCTGGAAGCAAGACCCGTCCGTCAGCGAGCTGGGCACGCGCAAGGCCTTCCTGCCCGGGCTGATCCTGCAAGGCCCGCGCGATGCGCGCATCACGTTTGGCGTACCGGGCATTGCGCAAGTGAGCCCGAATGCCTTCGGCGACTTCATCGTCTCGCCCAACACGGACCAGTTCGATGCAGTCCACACGTTTTCCATCGTGCGCATGACGCTGACCATGTACCAGCGCGCGCTGGCCAGCAACGACACGGCGCCGCCCCTGCCCTGGCAATGGAATAGCGCCAGCAACACGGCGCCCCTGAGCGTGTTCCCGCACGGCTTGCCCAACGTCATGAACGCGTATTACAGCCGCAGCGACAAGGCCCTCAAGTTCGGCGACTTCATTCCCAGCGGCGCCACCGAGCGCGTCTACACCTGCCGCTCGCTCGACATCGTCTCCCATGAAACGGGGCACGCCGTGCTCGACGGCCTCAAGCCGAATTGGCTCCTCAGCAACAATCCGCCGCAAACGGGCGGCTTGCACGAATCGTTCGGCGACCTGACCGCCATCTTCCTGGCCCTGTCGCAGCTGGACCAGGTGGAAGCGGTGATCGCCCAGACCAAGTCCGACCTGCACGATAAAACCTTCCTGGCCGACCTGGCGGAACAGTTCGGCCTGGCCCTGGGCCGGCCCAACGGCTTGCGCAATGCGGACAACGACATCAAGCTGTCCGAAGCGGGTACGGAAGTGCACGCCATCTCGCAAGTGTTTACGGGCGCCATCTACGACATCCTGGCCGACATCTTTTCCCACGAACGCCAGCCCCAGCTGGAAGACGACGCGGCCGTGCTGCACCGCTGCGGCGACTACCTGCGCGGCCTGGTCCTGCGCGCCCTGCTGGCATCGCCCGAGCAAGCGGCCACGTATGCCGACGTGGCCGGCCACATGCTGACGATTGCCCAGGCCGATGGCAACAGCGCCTACCTGGAATTCATACGCAACAGTTTTACCGTGCGCGAAGTGCTCAAGGCCAATGCCATGACGGAAGACGGCCAGATGACATTTGCCGCCCACATCGTCGACGAAGCGGGGGCCGTGCAAGACCGGCGCGCCTGCTGCGGTACCATGAACCATGCGGAATACAGCGAATCGGATCAATTGCTGGAAACGGAACGCGAAGCGCTGGCCGCCTGGTGCCGCAGCTACGGTCCCCGACAATAAACGCCGTGCGCCGTGGCCGCGGGCCCGCCTGCAGCCAGCCGCAGGCAACGGCATGCCGCATCACGTCCCCACCACCATCGACAGCAAGGAGCACCATGAAAATTTCAGCCCGCAGCAGTGGCGGCTTTGCCGGCCTGAGCGAACAATATGACATCGATACGCAAGCCCATCCAGCTGGTCCCGGGCTGGAGGCAACACTGGCCAGCAGCGGTTTTTTCACGCACCAGCAAGCCACGGGCACAAAGGTGGGCGCCGACATCCCCCAATGGCAGATCACCGTCGATGCGCCCACTGCGCGCCGCACCATCACGTTTGCCGAGGATGGCAGTGCTGAAAATGCACATTGGCAACAGTTGCTGAGGCAAATACGCGCCAGCGCCTGATGTTTCTGGCACTTATTTTGTAGCGGTCTTGATTTGAGTAAAACAAAAACACCACACGGCAAGACAGCCCCCCGCCCGCCCGGCGCCATGCCGCGGCGGGCGACTGTCGCTTTCTTGCCGCGTTCTTCATGGCAACGTCCCGGATACTCGCTGAAATGCCCGCTCTGCGCGGCAAGGACGACACGAAAAAATGAATTTGCTTATACGTATTGTATATAAGCGGGATTTGTGAGAAATAGCGAATTGCCTTAAAATACAATGCTTTGCTTTAGTATGCGCCGCCGAGGTTCCTGCAGGCGCTACAGCACCTCCCCCATATTGATAGGACTGTTATGACCCACGTTGTCACCGAATCCTGCATCGCCTGTCGCTATACCGACTGCGTCGATGTCTGCCCGGTAGATTGTTTCCGGGAAGGCCCAAACTTCCTGGCAATCGATCCGGACGAATGTATTGACTGCGCAGTCTGCGTGGCAGAGTGCCCGGTGAACGCGATTTTCGCGGAAGAAGACGTGCCGGGCGACCAGCAAGCCTTCATCAAGATCAACGTCGATCTGGCCCGCAACTGGCCTTCGATCACCAAGACGAAAGCTGCCTTGCCGGAAGCCGAGCAATACAAGGACGTCAAGGACAAGCTCGACATGCTGGTGCGCTAAGCGCACGGCATCTGCGGCGGCCATTGCGGCGGGGACACTTCTCCCCGCAGGGGCGTAGCAGCAAAAAAAATCCACAAAAAGCAGCGGAAACGCTGCTTTTTTACTTTTAAAACATCATTGCAGGTCTATCCACGCAAGTGTGGCGCGCTGTCACAGCAATGCGCAAAGCGTGGACCTATGCGCGGTAAAGCACATTTTGTCCTCAACAAATATCGTAAAATTGGATTATGATATTTGAGCCGATATTGGCGCTTGGAATTAAACAAGGACTCTATATGCTTTACCAACTGCACGAACTGCAACGCTCTTTCCTCACCCCGGTGATGCAATGGGCAGACATGTCCTCCAAGTTATTTACCAACCCGGTTTCCCCACTGGCCCACACCCCGTTTTCGCAACGCATCGCAGCCGGCTACGAGCTGATGTACCGCCTTGGCAAAGACTACGAAAAACCACAATTCGACATCAAATCCGTTCTCGTCAAAGGCGAGAGCGTCGACATCCGCGAACACGTTGTCGTGACAAAACCGTTTTGCCGCCTGATCCACTTCAAGAAAGAAGCCACTGGCTTGCAACAGCCCAAAGTTTTGCTGGTTGCCCCCCTGTCCGGTCACCACTCGACCCTGCTGCGCGACACCGTGCGCGGCTTGCTGGCCGAGCACGATGTCTACATCACCGACTGGACGGACGCGCGCATGGTACCGCTGACGGAAGGCCCGTTCCACCTGGACGACTACATTTATTATGTGCAAGAGTTCATCCGCCTGCTGGCGCCTGATTTGCACGTCATTTCCGTCTGTCAACCGACCGTGCCCGTGCTGGCTGCCATCTCGCTGATGGCGACGGCAAAAGATCCGCACATGCCGAAAACCATGACGATGATGGGCGGCCCCATCGACCCGCGCCGCTCGCCTACGCAAGTCAACAACCTGGCGACGGAAAAGAAATTCTCGTGGTTTGAAAACACCGTGATCTACGCGGTGCCGCCGAACTACCCGGGCTTTGGCCGCAAGGTGTATCCCGGCTTCCTGCAACACGCCGGCTTCATCGCCATGAATCCGGGCCGCCACGCGCAAAGCCACCGCGAGTTCTACATGCACCTGGTGACGGGCGACGACGAGCCGGCGGAAGGCCACCGCCAGTTCTACAACGAGTACAACGCCGTATTGGATATGCCGGCCGAGTACTACTTGGAAACCATCAAGACTGTCTTCCAGGAATTCAGCCTGCCGAAGGGCACGTGGAAAGTGGGCGGCCAGCTGGTGCGTCCGCAAGACATCACGAATGTGGCGCTGTTCACCGTAGAAGGCGAACTGGACGACATTTCCGGTGCCGGACAGACGCAGGCGGCGCATGACTTGTGTTCAGGAATCCCTGCCGACATGCAGCAGGATTTCGTGGCGCCAAAATGTGGTCATTACGGCATTTTCTCGGGCCGCCGCTGGCGCGAAATCATTTGCCCGAAAATCGGCGAATTCATCCAGAAACACGCCTGATAAGCTTCATTTCAACAAAACGCCACGCCAGCTTCAACTGACGTGGCGTTTTTTTCATGCGTGCGACGTTTCGATTTTCACCGTCGGACGCGTATTGACAAAGATTTGCTCCACTCTCGGCTCGCCCGGCCCCGGCTTTTTCATCGCATAGCCATTCACGGGCTGCGAGCGGTTCACCCACAGCGCGTAATACAGGTGGTCGGCGCGGGGATCGTCCGTATTCGGGTGGATCAAGATCGTCAGCCCCAGGCTGTTCAACTGCAGCCACGGCACGATCACGGGCAACAAGTCATTGGTAAAGCCGAAATAGAACGAGGGGGTCACGTGCGGGCCCCGCGGTTCCAGATTCCAGTCGCCCAATTCGATCTGGAAGCGCTCGGCCGCCCATTTGCGTATCAGCGCAGCCTTCTGGTAGCTGTCTTCGTCAAAATAGATGTGCGCGTGATAGCTCTCGATATCCGTGTAGGCGCGCGGCTTCGAGGGCAAGGTTTCCTCGCCGGGCCGCACGCTGACGGGGCGCGGCGTGGGCGCCGTATCCGTATGCTCGCCCCACGGGCTCTTGCCCGTTGCCGCGGGTTTGACGTCTTTTGCGCGTTTGACGGCCCCGTCCTGCGCGAGGACGGAGCCCGCCAAACCGGAAGCGGCCAGTGCCGCCACCAGTCCGCCGCCGCGCAAGACCGTGCGGCGTTGCGGCGACAGCAGGTTCGCCCATTCCAGATCGATGGCCGCGTGTTGAGTGTTGTCAGACATAGGATTTCCTGTTCTTGATTATCAGTATGAAAAGAAGGCAGATCAAAAGTGCACGGTGGCGCGGGCGTAGTAATAGCCGCCCAGTACGCCGAGCGGGCCCGAGTTGTCATACGCGCCCGTGTACTGCGCCAGACTGGCGGCGCTGCGCGCTTCGCGCGGCACCTGGCCCGGCTTCTGGTCAAAGACATTGTTGGCGCCCACCGTCACGTTGATGCGCTTGCTGATGTCGTAGCCCACGCTGACATCCGTCACGAAGGCCGCTTTCAGCTGATAGTCGCCGCCCGTGATGGCGTTCAGGCGCTTGAGCTTGCCGTAGCGCGTCTCGCGCAAATTGAACGTCCAACCCGCCTTTTCATACGCCACAGTGACAATTTCCTTGTCGCGCGGCGCCCGGTACAGCAAGTCGTACTCGGCCGATTTGCTCAGGGTGCCGATGTTCGGCAAGCCTTGCAGCACCGTCGGCAAGGCCGCCTTGCCCACCAGGCTCGTGTGGTTGATGTTCGCGGCCACCGTCCAGCGCAGCTTGCCGTCGGCCACGCGCAACACATCCTCGGCCGTCAAGTCGATGCCGCGCGTGCGCGTGTCGCCCACGTTGGCAAAGTAATGCGCCACCAGGCCATTACCGACTGCCAAGCCCGCCGAGCGCAGCAGGTTTTCAATCACCGTGGCTTGCGCGGCCGTCAGCGGACGGCCGCTGCCGTCGAGCGCCACGCCCGAGCTGCGGTCGATGCCGATGTTCGACGACACGCCCAGGCGGTCGCTGACCTTGATTTGATACGCGTCAACGGCAAGGCGCAGCGTGGAGGTAGGATTGAAGGTCAGTCCGGCCGACAGATTCGTCGATTTTTCCGGTTTCAACGCTTGCGCGCCCAGGGCCCGCGCGGCGGCCGAATTCGGCTGCGCCAGGGTGTAGGGCACGCCCGCATGATCGGACGTATTCGAATACGATTGCGTCACCAGGCTGGGTGCATGGAAACCATTGCTGACGGTACCGCGCACGGCCACGGCGGGCGTGACGTCATAACGGGCGGACAGCCGCCCCGTCGTCTTGCTGCCGAAATCCGAATATTTTTCGGCACGCAGGGCCGTATCGAGCAGCAATTGCGGCGTCAGTTTCGCGCCCAGGCCCACGTATGCCGCGTAACTGTGGCGCGCCGTATCGGATGCATCGACGGGCAGGTAGCCAGCCAGCGCCGACGAGCCGCTGCCCTGCCAGGAAGCGGGTTCGCCGGGGCTGCGCTGCTGCGTTTCATGCGAGTACTCGAGACCGACGCTGAGGTCGGCCGGCTCGCTCAATCCCAGCGTTACGGGACGGCGCGCGTCGGCGTTGGTGGTCGAGCGGCTGTAGCGCTGATTGCCGATGCGGAAGTCGGTCTTGCCGCCTGGATAGGTCAGCGAATAATTGGCCGAGTTTTCCACGCCCACGTCGATATCGTCGCGGCCGTAGGTGCTGCTGACATCCCAGCTCCAGCCCGCCGTCTCGCCCTTGATGCCGCCCGTCAGCGCAAAATCGTTTTCGCTTGTCGTTTCATACGGCGTGAAGCCGTCCGGATACACGGACAGCAAGCCCCGGTTGTTATTGAAAATGGTATTGGGCAGGCGGAAATTCTGCGCCGAACGGGCATTGCGGTGGGCGTAGGTGCCGAAACCGTACAGTTGCACGTCGTTCGACAGGTCATAGCCGAGGTTGGCGCTAAGGGAGGTGGTCGTGCTTTGCGGCACGCCCGTGTTGCGCCACGGATTGCTGTTGCGGTTCGCTTCGGCCGGGTTCGGCGAAGCGCCCGCTGGCAAGCTGTTGTTCGCGCCCAATTTCACCAGCTGGCCATCGCTGTTGCGCACGGCCGGATACGACAGATAGCCGGGATTCAGGCCGAAGTTGCGCACGGCAATGCCCTGGCGCTGGACTTCGGCGCCGAAGTGGGCAAAGCCATGCTCGCCCAGGCGCGTGCCGCCGTCGATGCGCGCGGAACCGTTGGTGCCGTCGCCATCGTAGGTGGAGCCGAGCTGCGTGCTGAAACTGCCCTTGTCATCGGATTTCAGGATGATGTTGATGACGCCCGCAATGGCGTCGGAACCGTAGATGGCCGAAGCGCCATCGCGCAGGATTTCCACGCGGGCAATGGCCCCCGTGGGAATCAGGGCCAGGTCGGTGGCGACGGACCCGGGGAAGCCATCCTCGTTGACGATGGCCGTCGTATGGCGGCGCTTGCCATTGACCAGCACCAGCGTGTGCGAGGGGTCGAGGTTGCGCAGCTGCCCCGCGCGCACGATGCTGCCCAGGTCCGGTTGCACGCGGGCGGGCAGGTTAAACGATGGCAGGGCCGTGTCCAGCGCGTCGAGCAAGTTCAGTTTGCCCGTAGCCAGCAGTTGCTGCGCGCTGATCACGTCGATGGGCGCGGCGCTGTTGGCCACCGTGCGTCCCGTGCCGCGCGCGCCCGTGACGATGACGGTATCGGGCGGGGTGCCAGCCAGCGCGCCAGCGCCGTCCGGCGCGGCTTGCGCATACGCTGCGCCCGGCACTCCCAGCAGCAGTACGGCGGCCGAGACGGCGTGCGCCAGTTGCCGCAGGCGCGGAGCAGGATCTTGCTTGTGAATCGGTTCCAGCATACGAAAACATCCTTTCAAAGTCGTCAACACAGTGGCTGCAGACTAAAGGATGGACAAACAAACAAGAACGAATGGTTTCGTATTTAGATATTTCGTTTTGGCAACTAACAACAGGGGCGCGGGATGTCAGGGACCGGAAGGAGCTGTCGCCAGGCTCTGGTCGAGCCGTTTCCAGTAGTCGCGCTCCAGCCTGGCCATGTCGATATCGCGCGCCGCCTCGTTGAAGCGTTTTTGCTGCGCGGCACCTTCGTCATCGCGCTTGAAGCACACATGCACGGGGCGCTCCTTGAAGACGGTGTCGATGATGGCGATGCGCTCGCGCTCGGCCTTGCTGAAGTTGCGTCCCATCAGCAGATGCTGCAGGACATGGCGCTCGATGACGATCACGCGGTAGCGCTTGATGAACAGCTTCTTCAGGTTCGTGGCGTCGTTCAAGCCCTCTTCCGTCTTCAGCTCGCCGCGCGCCACCATGCCATCGAACTGTTCCCCGTTCGAATAGCCGGCCACGGTGCCGATGCGCAGCTTGCCCAGCTCCGCCAGGGTAGCGCCAGGCGCGCCATCCTCTTTCAGGTAGGCCAGCACACCCTGCGTGTTGCCAACGGGAGCAGAAAAGTGGCAAAGCTTTTCCCGTTCCGGCGTGCGCCAGACGGCCAGGAAACCCGCGTAGCGGGGACTGGCCAGGCCAAACTGCATGGCGCGCTTCCAGGGGAAATATTCATATTTGACCGTGTAGCCGAGACGCTCGAAGACGGCGCTGACCATGGCGCCCGACATGCCGTCGGCAGGCAGGCTGCGGGAAATGAAGGGCGGCCAGTCTTCCGCCGCGAAGCGGACGATGCGCGAGCTGGCCGCGCCCGGCACCGCCACGGGAGAGCCAGCCTGCCCGTGCGCCACGGCAAGTGTAGAGTGCATGAACAAACAGAAGGGCAAACCAACTGTCCGGAGGAAACGCATGTTTTGCTCCTATGGCCTGGCGCGCCTTGCAGTGCAGGCGCAGCAACAGGACTGGCGGTCGGCTTTTTTGATTACAGACTTGATCAAAATCATGCTCCCACAAAAAAAAGGAATTGCAAAGTTGTTTATTTGCACTTTGACATTCCCAGGGGAAATAAAATACGATTGCGGCGCGCCCGCAACAGCCGGCCGCGGCAGGCGCTATCCCCTCCCAGTCAACAGGTTTTTACTTGTGCGCGGCCCAGATGGCCGATAATGACGTTTTACCGTATTGAAGATGACCGTGCCGCATCCCGCCTCTCCCTCACTTGCCGACCAGATCGAAGACTTGCTGCCGCAAACGCAATGCACCAAATGCGGCTACAACGGCTGCCGCCCGTATGCGGAAGCGATTGCCGCAGGCAGCGCCGACATCAACCAGTGTCCACCGGGCGGCGCGCAAGGCATCGTGCGCCTGGCCGGCTTGCTGGGCAAGAAAGTCATTCCGCTCAATCCCGTCAATGGCCTCGAACGTCCGCGATCGGTCGCCTACATCGACGAATCGCTGTGTATCGGCTGTACCCTGTGCATCCAGGCTTGCCCCGTGGATGCCATCGTCGGCGCCGCCAAGCAGATGCATACGGTGGTAACGAGCTTGTGCACGGGGTGCGACCTGTGCGTGGCGCCCTGCCCCGTCGACTGCATCGTCATGTACCCCGTCAGCGGCGACGCCACGGGCTGGGATGCCTGGAGCCAGGCAGAGGCCGACGACGCGCGCGCGCGCCACGATTTCCGCACGCAGCGCCTGCGCCGCGAAAGCGAAGCCAACGACGCCCGCCTGGCTGCCAAGGCCGTCGCCAAGATGCAGGAAGTGACGCAGGAAGTGCCCGTCACGCCAGATGAACTGGCCGAGAAAGAGCGCAAGCGCGCCATCATCGCCGCCGCCATGGAGCGCGCGCGCGCCAAGGCCGCGGCCGCCAGCACGGATACCGCCCAGCCAGCCCCCACCACCCCGAAAAAAGACGCATGAACGCCGCCAAACGCCTGGAAATCTTTACGCGCTTCCGCGCCGCCAATCCTTCCCCGAAAACGGAACTCGAGTACACGACGCCGTTCGAGTTGCTGATCGCCGTGCTGCTGTCGGCGCAGGCGACGGACGTGTCCGTCAACAAGGCGACCCGCTTGCTGTATCCGGTCGCCAATACGCCCGCCAAGATACTGGCCCTGGGCGTCGACGAGCTGGCCAGCTACATCCGCACCATCGGGCTGTTCCGCACCAAGGCCAAGAACGTCATCGCCACCTGCCAGATCCTGCTCGAGCAGCACGGCGGCGAAGTGCCGCGCGACCGCGAATCGCTGGAAGCCTTGCCCGGCGTGGGCCGCAAGACGGCAAATGTGGTCATGAACACGGCATTTGGCGAACCGACCATGGCCGTGGACACGCATATCTTCCGCGTCTCGAACCGCACCGGCATCGCGCCAGGCAAGAATGTCGATATCGTCGAGCAAAAGCTGCTGAAATTCATTCCCAAGGAATTCCTGCACGACGCCCACCACTGGCTCATCTTGCACGGCCGCTACACGTGCACGGCGCGCAAGCCCCAATGCTGGAACTGCATGATTGCCGACCTGTGCGACTACAAGGACAAGTCGCCGATGCCGGCCGTCGTCTGACAACATGCACTTGCAAATGGCTACACCATGTTGAAAACGACATTAGATACCCTGGTTTGCCCCGCCTGCCGCCTGCCCCTGCACAGCGACACGCCCGCCGGGGCATCGGCACCGTTGCTGGAAGCGCTATTGAGCTGCCCTGCCTGCGCGATCGAGATTCCCGTCGTGCAAGGCTTCGTGCTCTTCACGGAAGCGCGGCAAAGTGGCGATGCGCAGATGCTGTCGGCGCTGCGCGCCCAGCTGACGCCCAGCGCCGATTATCTGTCCTTCATGCACCGCCGCCATGTGCGCCGCATTCCCGACCGTTACGCCGCCTTTCAGCCCTTCAACGAATCCACCCGCGCCTTTTATGCCTTGCTGGACCTGGCCAGCGCGCATCTGCAAGCAGGCGACCTCATCCTTGATACCTGGGGCCGCACGGGCTGGAGCGGCGAAATGCTGGCGGCGGCATTTCCCCAGCAGCATGTCATTTCCATATGGGAAGGCAATTTCGATGTGCTCGGCTACATGGGATACGCTCACTGGCTGGCCGCAGGACGGCGCGCGCCCAACCACGACATCATTTTCTTGCCACCGGGCAGTCCCATGCCTTTTCGCGACAGCACGTTTGCGCTGATTCACGGCCTCGATTCGCTGCATCGCTACACCCCATCGACCTTTGCCGGCGACATGCTGCGCATTGCCCGCAGCGATGCGCCGATCATCTTCCCGCACGTACACATGGCCAATAGCCAGCCCACGCCGTATTTCGAGCGCGGCGGCAACATCCTGCACGGCCGCAGCTACCAGCGGCGCTTTGATGCTGCGCAAGCACGCGGTGAACGCAAGACGCTGGTGATGTCGGAAGTGACCCTGTTCGACGCCAGCGGACAGCTGCATGGCGAACCGGATACTGCGCACTACAATGGCCTGGTGGCGCTCGTGCCGCCCGCATGGGAAGGGGCGCCCCTGCGCCAGGCCGATCTCGACCTTGCCTTGCCTGCTTCGCGCGCCGTCGTCAATGCCCTGCTGCGGCTCGACAGCTTGAACGGCTGCGCCGTGCCCGATACCGATGCACTGGGCGGCCTGATGCAAGACTTGCTGGTGCGCCACCCCTGCTATGCAGAACGGCTGGCGCGTCTGGGGCCGCAAAAACTGAGCGCAGAACAATTGCAGATCCTGTTCCAGCTGGCGCAGCTGCGTACCCTGGAACAGGTAGCGCAGCGCCTGCACCTGCCCGTGGAATACGTTTGCCAGCAAGCAAAGAGCATGGCCGCTACCGAACTGCTGCAGATGGCCCCCATCAGCGGCGCCATGGCCCGTTTGCAGTCCTACTATGCCAGCCAGATCGTGCGTCCGCTGCCCCAGGAAGAAACCTTCGAATATCTGTGGGTATTACTGCCGGCGCTATACCAGCAACGCCCGTTGTTGCTGTGCGGCATGGACGACAGTGCGTTTGGCTGGGCGGAAGTCGAGCTGCTCGTGCCGGCGTTGCAGCGGGGCTTGCTGGCGATGGGCGTCCGGGCAGGCGACCGCGTCGTCATGCTGTGCGCCCAACACCCTGAAGCGGTACTGCTGAGCTGGGCCTGCTGGCGCATCGGCGCAGTCGTGGTTCCTTTACGCAAGGAATTGGCGGACACGCCCGCCCTGTTGCAACCGCTGCTAGAACGCATCGCTCCAGCCTTGCTGGTGCTGGACCGTCCCCGTCACGGCGCCTGCGCTTTGACCAGGTGCCCGGCGCTGCTGCTCGACGACATAGGCCAGGAAGCGGCAGCGGCCTTGCCACCGGGCTGCGCGCTGCCAGAACTGTCGGCCTTGCTGGAAGACTGGATGGAACTGCCACCCACGCCGGCGCTGCCGGGACAGGCCGTCCGGCCCGACGATCCTGCCGTGATCCTGTTTACCTCTGGCAGCACTGGCATCCCCAAGGGTGTCGTCCACAGCCAGCGCGCCCTCATGCAAAGCGGGCAGCTGGCGGCCACGGAATTTGGCTGGCACGATGGCGACGTCCTGCTGTCGCTGGGCGACTGCCACACCATGAGCGGCTTGCGCAACCCCATGGTCGCCGCCCTGTTTGCCGGCGCCAGCGTGTATCTGGCCGATGAAAACGAACGGGGCAATGTCAGCAAGACCTTGCAAGCGGCGCAGAGCCATGGCGTGACGGTGCTGGCTACAGGCCCCGCCTGGCTGGCCATGCTGCAGCGGCTGCCGGCGCACCTGACCTTGCACCCGGCCAGCTTGCGGCAAATCATCTCCACCGGCGCGCCCCTGCAATCGCCGCTGCACACGGCATTGAGCGAGCGCATGCGCCTCGCCATCGTCGATTACTACGGACTGACGGAAACGGGCGGCCTGTGCATGCTGTTCCAGCACACGCCCGGCGCCACGCAAGCGTGCGGCCGTCCCGTCGGCGCCGTGGTGCAAATCTGCAATGGCGACGGCCTGCCGCTCGGTCCGGGGCAGGCAGGGGAGCTGCGCGTGCACAGCAACCAGCTGATGACCGCGTACTGGGGCGATCCGGCGCAAACAGCCGTCACCGCCCGCGACGGCTGGATCTATACGGGCGATATTGCCAGCCATGATGGCCTGGGCAACATCACCCTGCTGGGCAGACACGACGACCAGCTCAAGAATGAATATGGCGACATCGTCCATCCCGCTCCGCTCGAGCACGCCATGTGCAGCCATCCGCTGATACGGCAAGCTGCCGTCACCGCCGGGCCACAGGGCTTGATCGCCATGTTGGTGGTCGACGATGGCTTTGACTTGCCCGCTTTTGTCGCCTTTTGCCGTCAACATCCGCACATCGACGCTTTCCCCCGGGAATTGCGCGTACAAGCAGCCTTGCCGTACACCACGGCAGGAAAACTCGACCGTCGCGCATTGGCTCAATCCATCTCACCATAACAGACACGCTGACCATGTTTCAGACCCGCCCCACGCCCACGAATACGCCATTCCTGATCGGTTCCCGAACGCTTGGCCATGCCGACCTGGAAGAACAACTGCGGCAAGTGGCGGCCAGACTGATCGCGAGCGGACTGCAGCACAAGCGCGTGCTGCTGATGGTGCGCGACGACCTGGCATTTGCGCCCTTGCTGCTCGGCTGCATGCGGGCCGGCGCGATTCCCCTGCTGCTCGATCCGGGTACGGCCGCGCGGCAAGTCAAGGATTTGCTGGAACACACGCGCGTCGATGCAGTCATTGCCGACGCCGATGCGATCGAGCTATGGCGCGCCCAGGACATACCGCTGCCTGCGCAGCAGATCCGCGTCGGGGCTGTCCAGGCCAAGGGTGCCCTGTTGAGTAAATTGCTGGGACGGCGCGCGCCCGCAGACCTGGACAACTGGCCCGGCCTGCTGACGGCACCGGCACCGGCACCGGCGCCCTTGCCGCCCGCGCGGCAGGATGGGCCCGCCTATGTCGTGTTCACGTCCGGCAGCACGGCCCGTCCGAAAGGCGTGGAAATGCACTGGCCCGCCCTGCTCGCCCACCTGCATACGATAGGCGAACATTACGCGCTGACTCCCGCTTCCCGCCTGCTGAACCTGATGCCGCTGTCGCACGCCGATGGCCTGGTGCAAGGCGTGCTGCTGTCTTACCAGCGGGGCTGCACCCTTGTGCGTCCTACCCCATTCAGCATCGTGGCCATCGAGGCCATTCTGATCGCCATCTACCGCGAACAGGTGACCCATCTGATCGCCGCGCCGACAGCGCTGGCCCTGATGCAGCAATATGGCGCCCACCTGGCGGAAAACTTCGACAATGGTCATTTCCGCTTTGCTATTTCCTGCAGTGCGCCCCTGAGCGCAGCCACGTGGAACAGCTTCAGCCAGTGTTTCAACGTAAAACTCATCAATACCTATGGCTTGAGCGAGACAGGCGCCTGCGGCCTGTATGCGGGACCGGATGCCGCCAGCCACAAGGTCGGCAGCGTGGGCGTGCCGCGCGACATGCGGGCAAAAATCGTGCGCGACGATGGCAGCGAGGCCGGCTGCGATGAAGCAGGCGAACTGTGCCTGCAAGGCGCCAACCTGATGCATGGCTACCTTGATAATCCGCAAGCCAGCGCTGCCGTCCTGCGCGAGGGCTGGCTGCACACGGGCGACCTGGCACGGCGCGACAGCGATGGCGTGTACTGGATCACGGGGCGCATCAAGGATGTGATCATTTGCGGCGGCTACAACCTGTCGCCGGAAGCCATCAATGGCGTACTGATGCAGCATCCGGCCGTGCTGGAGGCGGCCACCGTCTCCTTGCCCGACCCGACCTGGGGCGAAGTCCCCGTTGCCTGTCTCGTCTTACGCCCGGGCATGGAGGCGGATCAGCAGCAACTGCTGCAGCACTGCGCCCAGTATCTGGGGGCACACGAATTGCCGAAACGCATCAACTTTACGGGCCAGTTGCCGCGCACGCCGTCCGGCAAGGTCATCACGGCGCAATTGCAGCACGCGCTATCGGTGAGCCCCATGGAGGCCAGCGCACACGGCAATCAGCAGGAAGATATTTTTGCGCTGGCCGCGAGTCTGTTCCATTTGCCGGCGGGGGTATTGCAAGCCGATTCGGGCCCGACCAATACGCCAGGCTGGGATTCGCTGGCGCATATCAACTTCGTGATCGGCCTGGAAACCCTGTTCAAGGTACGCCTGAGTCCATCGGATGTGGTGCACATGGAAACGATGGATGCCACCGTCCAACTGATCAAACGGCTGACGCGCTGAGATGGCAAGCGCACCTCCTCTGCGCATCTGGCTGTACAGTGCGGCGCTGTCGGCAAGCGTGCTCGCGCTGCTGGCGCTATTACGCTGGGCGCCGTGGCGCGAGCCAGACATGGCCGTCGCCCTTCACACGCAACAATTTCTCGCTGCGCCAGCGGCAGCGGGAAACGTGCGCATATTGGCCTTGGGCTCGTCCCTGCTATGGGCAAGTACGCCGCCAGGGCAAATACCCGTCGTTCCTGGCGTCAACTGGATGCGCATGACCAAGCCTGCCACCGGCATCGGCTATTTAAGGCCCAGCTTGGAGGTAATCGACCATTTCCCACCGGATGTACTCGTCATTGATGAAAATCTGCTCGTTCTTGCTCAGGACAGCGCAGCAATGGAGGCAATGCGGATGGATTTTTATCTGGCAACGAAAAAGCTGGCGTACCGGCTCATAGGACAACAATGGCTTGCACCGGAGCTACAATACCCGGCATTGCTTGATCAACGCGCGTCTTTCCAGTGCGAAGAGATCGCCCCCATGCTCCTGTCACGAGAGGTAGCGCAACGTAACGCGGACATAAAGCGCTGGTTCCACCTTGCGCCAGTCGACCGCGAACTGACGCAGTGGCTCCAGCGCTTGTCGCTGCATGGCGTGCGTATCGTCCTGCTGGAAATGCGCCGCTCCGAATTAGTGGAACAAGTCATTGCGCCTGAAAAAAAAGACTGGCAAATGCGCTTGCGGCAGGCACTGCCAGCAGGCCCCAATATCCGCTATCTCGCTTCGCCAGCCTTTACGCAAGCAAACCTGCATTGTGATGGCCGCCATATGAATATTCATGGCGTGCGTCTGTTTGCGCCTTGGTGGGCCGCGCAACTACAACAGCTGCGGGACGGACGCTAGCATGGTATGGCTGACAACCCTCGGCATGCTGAGCATGCCCGTGCTGGTGATGCTCTACTGGCGCCTGCCGTCTGCATGGCGGCCCTGGCTGCTGGCGCTGGGCGGCGCCATCTTGCTAGTGCATGACGGCTGGGCCAGCGTGGCAGCCTGGAGCGCCTTGCTGGCATGGCTGGCCTTCATCTGCGGTCCGCAGTGGCGGCGCCCGGCCCTGATGCAGACACTGGGGCTGGCCGGCGTGCTGTTCGCCTTTCTCGCTTACCAGTACGCAAAAGCCAGCCATGGCCTGGCCGCCTATATGGGCTACGCCTTCGTCTCGCTGAAAGCCTGGCACCTGATCGCCGAGCATGGCGGCGGCATCGCGCGCGATGGCCGCACGGGCACCACCCTGGGCTATTTGCTGTTCCCGCCCACCCTGGCCGTCGGCCCCGTTCAACGCCATGACGCCTTCCGCCTGGAATTGCTGCGCGCGCGCTGGGATCGCCAACTCGCCTCGCAAGCCTTGCAGCGCATGCTGTACGGCTATTGCAAGGTGGTTTTGCTGGCGGGATATCTCGTCTCCGCCAAGCTCAACGGCCTGAACCTGTCGACGGGCCATGCCTGGCTCGACGCCTATCTTCCCTTGCTGGGGTATGGCTTGAATCTGTACTGGCAATTCTCGGGTTATTGCGATATCGCCATCGGTTTTGCCGCGCTGCTGGGCATGCGGGTGCCGGAAAACTTCCATTTCCCGTTCGCCGCACGCAACCTGTCCGATTTCTGGCGGCGCTGGCACATCACGGTATCGGAATGGTGCCGCGATTTCGTCTTCCGCCCCCTCCTCACCCGCACGCGGCAATACCTGTTTGCCAGCCTGGGCAGCATGATCGTGCTGGGCTTGTGGCACGAGCTGTCGTCCCGCTACCTGGCCTGGGGCCTGTTCCACGGCGCCGGCCTGGCCATCGTCCACCTGTGGGGCAAGCACATGCCATGGGCGGAGCAGCTGCGCCGCTACGCTCTCTGGCGTGCTTTCAGCTGGTTCCTCACCTTGCAATTTGTCATTTTGAGCTTCGCGCTGACGTCGACAGCAGACCTCCATGCAGCCTGGGCTTGCCTGGCGGTACTGTTCGCACCACTGTTACCTGGGAGTTATTAAGGTGTACCAATTTCTCTTGCGCTACCTGCCCGTGCCGCTTGTGCACTTGCTCTTCACGCTATGGTATGGGGGACTGTTGCTGATGCTGTGGCTGAAGTGGCCACTGGCATTGGGGACGGGCTTCCGTTATGGACAGCTGTAAGCAGGGACCGATGCACGCACCGGCCCCGTTGCCGCCTACAGCAAAACCATATTGTCGCGGTGGATCAGCTCATGGCCTTCCATGTAGCCGAGAATCGCTTCGATCTCGGTGGAAGGCTTGCGCATGATGCGGCGCGCTTCGCCGCTCGTGTAGTTGGACAGGCCGCGCGCCACCGGATGCCCGTCGGCATCCACGCAGGTGATCACGGCGCCGCGGCCGAATTCGCCATTCACGCCCGTCACGCCGATCGGCAACAAGGATTTGCCTTCCTGGCGCAGCTTTTGCACGGCGCCCGCGTCCAGCACGACGGCACCGGCCGTGTGCAGATGATCGGCCATCCACTGCTTACGCGCCGTCAACTGCCCCGTTTGCGCCCGCAACTCCGTACCGATCGCTTCGCCCTGGGCGAGACGGCTGAGTACGTCGCTATCGCGGCCCCAGGCGATGATCGTATGGGCGCCGGACTTGGCGGCGCGCTTGGCGGCGAGAATTTTCGTCAGCATGCCGCCACGGCCCAGGCTGCTGCCGGCGCCGCCGGCCATCGCTTCCAGGGCCGGATCGCCGGCGATGCCTTGCGTAATCAGGTAAGCGTTCGGGTCCTTGCGCGGGTCGGCCGAGAACAGGCCGTGCTGGTCCGTCAGGATCACCAGCGCATCGGCTTCGATCAGGTTGGCCACCAAGGCGCCCAGCGTATCGTTGTCGCCGAACTTGATTTCATCCGTGACGACCGTGTCGTTTTCATTGATGATCGGCACCACGCCCAGGCGCAGCAGGGTCGTCAGGGTGGAACGGGCGTTCAGGTAGCGTTCGCGGTCGGCCAGGTCGGCGTGCGTGAGCAGCACTTGCGCCGTGCCCAGCTGGTGGGCGCGGAAGCTGCTTTCATAGATTTGCGCCAGGCCCATCTGGCCGACGGCGGCGCAGGCCTGCAATTCGTGGATATCGGTGGGGCGCTGCTCGAAACCGAGGCGCAGCATGCCTTCGGCAATGGCGCCGGAACTGACGAGCACGACTTCCTTGCCCAGGGCGCGCAAGCCGGCGATCTGCGCGGCCCAGCGGGCGATGGCGGCATGGTCGAGCCCGCGGCCATCGTTGGTGACCAGCGAGGAGCCGACTTTGATGATGATGCGGGTAGCTTTTTGAATCACGGAATCCATGGGGCGGCGCTCTTCACTTAATAGACGTCAGCGCGCAGGACGCAGCAGCAGCAAGGCCAGCCCCGCCGTCAGCTCCATTGCGCACATGAACAACACAAAACCCTGGGGCAAGCCGAAGCTGATGGCCGCGAACAAGCGGCCGGCGGGCTGCGCCAGGACCAACATTGCAGTGATATCGCCGAGGACAGGCGGTTCGCCCTGCCGTGCTGCGAACAGTGCCAGCAGCGCGGTAGCGCCCCAGACACCGACATGGGAAGCGTAGAACTGGCTGTAGCCGTTGACGCCATTGAGGAAGATGCCCATGCCGGCCGCCATCTCATCGGCGAACAGCAGACAGGCGACCGCGCTCAGCCCGTAAGCATACGCGATCAGATGCAATACACGGCGCTGCCACGCTTGCTTGCGCGCTGGCGCGACAGCGGCCGCCTGGTATGACATCGGGGTAAAGCCTTAGTCGATGATCTTGAAACGCGGATCATCCGGGTCGATCGACGAGATACCGCGTGCTTCTTCGGTCATCTGCGTTTCTTCGGCACGGCTTTCGCTGTGTTTCTTCTCTTCCAGGTGCTGGTAGATCGCATTGACCAGTTCCGGGCAACCCTGATGGTTCAGCGCGGAGATCTCGAAGACGGGACCTTTCCAGGCGAAACGCTTGAGGAAGTCCTTGACGATCTTCTTGCGCTCTTCTTCCGGCACCATGTCGAGCTTGTTCAACACCAGCCAGCGCGGCTTGTCGACCAGCGACTCGTCGTATTTCTTCAGTTCCTTGACCAGCGCCTTGGCTTCCTTGACAGGATCGACGTTGGTTTCGAACGGCGCCAGGTCGACGATGTGCAACAGCAAGCCCGTGCGCTGCAAGTGGCGCAGGAATTGATGGCCCAGGCCCGCGCCTTCGGAAGCGCCTTCGATCAAGCCGGGAATATCGGCGATCACAAAGCTCTTCTCGTGCGACACGCGCACCACGCCCAAATTCGGGTGCAGGGTGGTAAATGGGTAATCGGCAATTTTCGGGCGCGCGTTCGACACGGCCGAAATGAACGTCGACTTGCCCGCGTTCGGCATGCCCAGCAGGCCAACGTCGGCCAGTACTTTCAGTTCCAGGCGCAGTTCGCGGCGTTCGCCTTCCTTGCCCTCGCCTTTTTGGCGTGGTGCGCGGTTGGTCGAGGACTTGAAGTGGATATTGCCCCAGCCGCCTTCGCCGCCCTTGGCCAGCAATTCGATCTGGCCGTGTTCGGTCAAATCGGCCAGGATTTCGCCGCTCGCGTTGTCGATGATCAAGGTGCCCACAGGCATGCGCAGGTGGATGTCATCCGCGCCCTTGCCATAGCAATCTGCGCCACGGCCAGGCTCGCCATTGCGAGCCTTGTGCATTTTGGAAAAACGGAAATCGACGAGCGTGTTGATATTGCGGTCGGCGACAGCCCAGATGGACCCGCCCTTGCCGCCATCGCCGCCATCGGGACCGCCGAAAGGCCGGAATTTTTCACGGCAGAAAGATGCGCAGCCGTTGCCGCCATCGCCCGCGATGACTTCGATTTTTGCTTCGTCGATAAACTTCATAATTTTGCCGCCATAAAACTAAAAAGGCTCTACCTTGGGCAGAGCCTTTCGATTGAAGGCTTGCGCCTTACATCATGCGATCATTGCGGAGCGAACTGGCGCCCCGCGTATGAATTACGCTGGTACTGCTTCGTTTGGTACAACGGTCACGAATTGCTTCGAGCCAGCACCTTTGACAACGAACTTCACTTTGCCCGCGATCAGCGCGAACAGCGTGTGGTCCTTGCCCATGCCTACGCCTTCGCCGGCGCGCACTGGGGTGCCGCGTTGACGAATGATGATGCCGCCAGCATTGATAGCTTGGCCGCCGTAGACTTTAACGCCCAGACGTTTTGATTCTGAATCACGGCCGTTTCGCGTTGTGCCGCCGCCTTTTTTATGTGCCATTTAAGACTCCTTGATAGCTGATTAATTCAAACAGCGGCGATTAGCCGTTGATCGAAACGATTTGGATTTCGGTAAAATTCTGGCGATGGCCTTGATGCTTTTGGTAGTGCTTACGACGACGCATCTTGAAAATTTTGACCTTATCATGGCGACCATGCGCCACAACCGTAACCAGTACCGTTGCACCTTCGACCAATGGAGCACCAAACTTGATGCTGTCGCCCGCGCCTACTGCGAGAACTTGATCGATGGTGATTTCGGAACCAATGTCTGCCGGTATCTGTTCTACTTTAAGTTTTTCGCCAGCGACAACTTTGTATTGTTTGCCACCGGTTTTTATGACCGCGTACATGATTTGAAACCTCATCAAATGTTGAAAGAATTTGTCCCATTGCCGTGCAAAGCAAGCCGTACACAACAGGGGGAACCAGCGATTATACACGGACTGAGAAATTGCGTCAAAAACTATTCACAAAGCTTGACGATCGTGGTATATCGACAACCTGACCATCGTGTCAGGCTTGCGCCAGGCGGACAGAAAAGCGCGCGCCAGTGCCAACCAGATCAATCAATTGCTCTACAGCCATAGGCAAACGTCACGCACGCGCAAGCCTTGTCGTATAATCGCGGCACCCACAATCTAATGCAGGTTCGCCTTGTCTGACGCTAACAAACACGTTAACCAAAACACCATCGTGCAAACGATTGCCGCCGATATGGACGCAGTCAATACGGTGATCCGCCAAAAGTTGCACTCCGATGTGATTCTGATCAACCAGATCGCTGAATACATCATCAGCGCGGGCGGCAAACGCATCCGTCCCGTGCTGATTTTGCTGGTGGCCAATGCCCACACCTATCGCGGCACGGCGCACCATGAACTGGCCGCCGTGGTCGAATTCATCCACACCGCCACCCTGCTGCACGACGACGTCGTCGACGAATCGTCGATGCGCCGCGGACGCCAGACGGCCAATGCCCTGTTCGGCAATGCCGCCTCCGTGCTGGTGGGCGACTTCCTGCACTCGCGCTCGTTCCAGCTGATGGTCTCGCTGAACAATATGCGTGTCATGCAAATCCTGTCCGACGCCACCAACGTGATCGCCGAAGGCGAAGTGCTGCAGTTGCTGAACATGCACGATCCGGACGTGACGCAAGAGAGCTACCTGAACGTCATCCGCTCGAAAACAGCCAAGCTGTTCGAAGCGTCGGCGCAACTGGGCGCACTGATCGCCGGCGCCAGCGAAGACGATATCGAAGCGGCTGCCGAATACGGCCGCTCGCTGGGCACGGCCTTCCAGCTGATCGACGACGTGCTCGACTACGCAGGCGACGCCGCGGAAATCGGCAAGAACGTGGGCGACGACTTGCGCGAAGGCAAACCGACCATGCCGCTGATCTGGCTGATGGAAAACGGTACGCCAGAGCAACGCGAACTGGTGCGCAGCTGCATCGAGCAGGGCGACGAGCAGCATTTCGACGCCATCCTGGCCGCCATCACCAATAGTGGCGCCCTCGACTACACGCGCAAGCAGGCGGAAATCGCCGGCCAGCGCGCCGCCGACGCCATCGCCGGCTGGCCGGACAGCGTCTACAAGCAATCCATGCTGCAACTGTGCTCGTTTGCCGTGGACCGCAATCACTGATCGCGATTGACCTTGCAGCAAAGACAACGGCGCCGATGGCGCCGTTTTTTATGCACTACAGAAAAACTATGTGCGCTCGTGTTCCATTGCCGCGCCCGCCAACTCCTGCACGATGGCCGGCTCCGCTTCCAGCCGTTCGCTGTAGCGGCTGCCCAGGTAATCGCGGCGGTCGCGCACCAGCAGGGTGAATTTGTAGAGCTCTTCCATCACGTCCACCAGGCGCTCGTAATACGGCGACGGTTTCATGCGGCCGTCGTCATCGAATTCCTGGTAAGCCTTGGCCACGGACGACTGGTTTGGAATGGTGACCATGCGCATCCAGCGCCCCAGCACGCGCAAGCCGTTGACGGCGTTGAACGATTGCGAGCCGCCCGACACTTGCATCACAGCAAGAGTTCGTCCCTGCGTGGGCCGCACGCTGCCCGTTTCCAGCGGCAGCCAGTCGATCTGCGACTTGAACACGCCCGTGACGGCGCCATGGCGCTCCGGGCTGCACCAGACCTGCCCTTCCGACCACAGCGACAGCGCGCGCAGTTCCTGCACTTTCGGGTGTTCGGGCGACACGCTGTCGACCATGGGCAAGCCGTGCGGGTCGAACACGCGCGTGTCGGCGCCAAAGTGGCGCAGGATGCGTTCCGCTTCCAGGGTCAGCAGCTTGCTGTACGAGCGCTCGCGCAAGGAACCATACAGCAGCAGGATGCGCGGCGCGTGGGTGGACACGCTGGCCGGCGCCAGCTTGTTCAGGTCCGGCACGTCCAGGTGCGCGGCGCTGATGTTGGGCAACTCGTTGGCAAGGTCCGCCATCTCAAGCCACCGGCTTGCCGTCGGCGCCCACGACGGCCTGACCGTCTTCCTTGGCAAATGCACCCTGCTGCGGCAACGGCAGGATCTCCAGCACCTTTTCCGACGGCCGGCACAGGCGCACGCCCAGTTCTGTGACGACGATGGGGCGGTTGATCAAAATAGGATGGGCTTGCATGGCATCGAGCAGGGCCGCATCGGACAAGTCCGGATTGGCCAGGCCCAGTTCGTCGTACAGGGCGCCCTTGTCGCGCATGACGGCGCGCACAGACAGGCCCGCGCGGGCGATCAGGTCCAGCAGTTGCTCGCGCGTGGGCGGGTTCTTGACGTAATCGATGATGACGGGTTCGACGCCCGTGTTGCGGATCAGGGCCAGGGTATTGCGCGAGGTGCCGCACGCCGTGTTGTGGTAAATGGTAATCGTCATGTCGTAGTTTCCTTCGATAAAGTGGTGATGTCCGGCACGCAGCAAGGCACGCCCGCGCAGCAGTTTTCCGTCAAGAAGGCCAGCAAGCCATTCATGCCCGCATAGTTGGCCGAGTAGATGATGGAGCGCCCCGCCTTGCTGGCCGCCACCAGATTGGCATGCGCCAATTCCTTCAGGTGGAACGACAGCGACGAGGGCGCAATGGCCAGCGCCTCGGCAATCTTCGTGGCGGCCATGCCTCCCGGTCCCGTCTGCACCAGCAGGCGGAACACGGCCAGCCGCGATTCCTGCGCCAGCGCCGCCAGGGCCGCGATGGCTGCCGTACTCGTCAGTGGCGCAGCCTGCGCTGCGCTTGTAGTTTCGTTTTCCATAATTCAATAATACTCGAATTATGGAATCAATGCCAGCGATCGCGCTGCGTACGTAACCTAGCGCACCGACCGATATGGCCTATCGGTCTACCTTGATGAAAAATTACTGCGATCGGCATCCCATGACACGCTCGACACCCCTGAAAATCCTCGGCTGGAGCCTGGCCGCCCTGCTGGCCCTCATCGCCATCGTGGTCATCCTTGTGCTGACCTTCGACTGGAACCGCGCCCGCCCCTATATCAATGAGAAGGTGTCGGCAAGCACGGGCCGTACCTTCGTCATCGGCGGCGACCTCCGGGTGCAATGGCGGCAGGGCCTGAAGACGGAACCGGGCTGGCGCCGCTACGTGCCGCGCCCCGTCATCAGCGCCCAGGACGTGCGCATGAGCAACCCGGATTGGGCCACGACGGGCCCGCAGATGGCCAGCGCGCAACGCATCGACGTGGCCCTCCACCCATTGCCCTTGCTGCAGCACAGGGTGGTGCTGACGGACCTGGCGCTCGAGGCGCCAAACATTGCCCTGCAGCGCCGCGCCGACGGCAGCAACAGCTGGACCTTGAAGGACAACGGCCCCTCGCCATGGGAAGTGGAAGTCCAGCGCATGGCCTTCGGCGACGGCACCATCCGTTATCTGGACGAGGGCATCGCGCTGGACCTGCGCGCCAAGGTCAGCTCCACGGCGCCCGACGCCACGCCGGGCGATGCGCCAGGCGGCGCGCCCGTGGAAAAATACGGCATCGCATTCACCCTGGGCGGCACCTATCGCAAGGCGCCCGTGACGGGCGGCGGCAAGGCGGGCGCCGTGCTGTCCTTGACCGACAACAACACCGTGTATCCCGTGCAGGCGCACGCCGTGCTGGGCAAGAACAAGGCCAGCATAGCCGGCACCCTGACGGACCCGCGCTCGCTGTCCGGCATCGATTTGCAGCTGAGCCTGGCCGGCGCCAGCATGGCCGACCTGTACCCGCTGACGGGCGTGCTGCTGCCGGAAACGCCGGACTACGCCACCAAGGGCCGGCTGCTGGGCAAGAAGGATGGCGACGCCTGGAACTGGACCTATCAGAATTTCAAGGGCAAGGTGGGCCAGAGCGACCTGGCCGGCACCTTGCAATACTTGCCGCGCCAGCCCCGTCCCTTGCTGCGCGGCGAGGTGACGTCGCAGCAGCTGCGGCTGGAAGACCTGGGCCCTACCATCGGCGCCGACAGCAATGCGCAGAAACAGGCGCGCGGCAAGGCCCCCGTGCAACCGGACAACAAAGCCTTGCCCGTGGAACAGTTCAACACGGCCAAATGGGATGCGCTCGATGCCGACGTGAAATTTACAGGCAAGAAACTGGTACGCACGCACGACATTCCATTCAACGACATCGTCGCCAATATCCATATGAAAGACAAGGTGCTGAGTTTGACGCCGCTCAACTTCGGCATGGCCGGCGGCGACATTACCTCGAATATCACGCTCGACGGCCGTCAAAAAACCATCGCCGCGCAAGCCAAGGTGGCGGCGCGCCACCTCAAAATTCGCGAACTGTTTCCCAAGCTGCAATCGATGCAAGCGAGTTTCGGCGAAGTGTACGGCGACGCAGCCCTCACGGGCCACGGCAACTCCGTCTCGGCCATGCTGGCCAGCGCGAATGGCGAACTGGCGGCCACCGTCAGCGAAGGCTCCGTCAGCCAGTTCATGCTGGAACTGGCCGGCCTGAACCTGGCCAATGCCGTCTTCGTGAAAATCTTCGGCGACAAGCAGGTGCACCTGAACTGCATGGCCAGCGATTTCGCCGTCACGAACGGCCAGGCCGACGTGCGCCGCTTCGTGCTCGACACGGACAGCGCCGTCGTCAACGTCACGGGTAACGTCAACCTGGCAAATGAAACCCTGGACCTGGACGTGCGTCCCCGCACCAAGGGCGCCCGCATCATCACCCTGCGCACGCCGCTGTACGCGAAAGGCACGTTCAAGAACCCGGACGTGGGTCCGCAAAAAGGCCCGCTGGCCCTGAAGGCGGGCGCCGCCGTGGCGCTGGCCACCGTCGTCACGCCGCTGGCCGCCCTGCTGCCGCTGGTCAGCGTCGACAAGGCGCCCGACACGGACTGCGCCGCCGTCATGGCGCAAGCAAATGCCACGCGCAAGGCGCCCACTTCGCCGGCGACGAATGCGCCAGCCAAGAAAGTGAGCGAAGCGGACATCAGAAAGGCGCAGCAGGAAAAGAAATAGACCTTGATGCAGCCGCTTGAAACCCGTTCCGCCATCTGCTGTAATGAAGGAAAGCGGGGTGTGGCTCAGCCTGGTAGAGCGCTGCGTTCGGGACGCAGAGGCCGGAGGTTCGAATCCTCTCACCCCGACCAGCACGCCCTCTTCCCTATGAAATAACGGGCCGATAATCTGCGCCTGTGCAAGCTGCTCAAACCTTGACCCACGCGTTGGCGTGTTGCTGGGAAGTATGATATTAATTGAACAATTGGTATCCTATACACTTCTCGGCGAGGTCCTGGTCTTATGTCTTTCCTGATAGTCCTGGCCGCACTGGCCTTCCTGATGCTGGCCGCCTACCGCGGCTACAGCGTGATCCTGTTTGCACCGGTCGCCGCGCTGGGCGCCGTGCTGCTGACCGATCCCTCGGCCGTGCCGGCCGTTTTCAGCGGCATCTTCATGGAAAAGATGGTGGGTTTTATCAAGCTGTATTTCCCCGTCTTCCTGCTCGGCGCCGTGTTCGGCAAGCTGATCGAGCTGTCCGGCTTTTCCCAGTCCATCGTCGTGGCGGCCATCCGCTACATCGGCAGTTCGCGCGCGAATGCCGTGATCGTTGCCGTCTGCGGCGCCCTCACCTATGGCGGCGTGTCGCTGTTCGTGGTGGTGTTTGCCGTGTATCCGTTTGCGGCTGAGTTGTATCGCCAGAGCAATATCCCCAAGCGGCTGATGCCGGGCGCCATCGCCCTGGGCGCGTTCTCGTTCACCATGGATACCTTGCCCGGCACGCCGCAGATCCAGAACATCATCCCCACCACCTTTTTCAATACAACGGGCTGGGCCGCGCCATGGCTGGGCACCATCGGCGCCGTGCTGACGGTGGTCATGGGACTGGCCTTCCTCGAATGGCGCCGGCGCTCCGTCATGGCGACGGGCGAAGGCTATGGGGCCGAGGCCGAACAGGCCACGGCCGGCGTGGGCGACTTGCCCCATCCGCTGCTATCGGTGGCGCCGCTGCTGCTCGTCGGCGTGGCCAATTACGCGCTGACCCGGCTGATTCCCCACTGGTACGGCGCCAGCTACTCGCTCACCGCCGAGACACTGCCGGGTTTGCATGCGCCCGTGACCACGTCGATCGCTTCCGTCACCGGCATCTGGGCCGTGGAAGGCGCTCTATTGCTGGGCATCTTGCTCGTCTGCGTGACGGCCTTCGGACGCATCCGCGCCGCCTTTGCGGAAGGCACCAAGGCAGCCGTGGGCGGCGCCCTGCTGGCAGCCATGAATACGGCGTCCGAATATGGCTTCGGCGGCGTCATCGCCGCGCTGCCCGGTTTTCTTGCCGTCAGTAACACCTTGCGCAGCGTGCCCGATCCGCTTGTCAACGCGGCCGTTTCCGTGACGACCCTGGCCGGCATTACGGGCTCGGCCTCGGGCGGCATGAGCATCGCGCTGGCCGCCATGTCGGACAGTTTTATCCAGGCAGCGCAACAGGCGCACATTCCGCTGGAAGTCATGCACCGCGTGGTGGCCATGGCCAGCGGCGGCATGGATACCCTGCCGCACAACGGCGCCGTGATCACCCTGCTGGCCGTCACGGGCCTCACGCACCGCCAGTCCTACCGCGACATTTTCGGCATCACCATCATCAAGACCGTGGTCGTGTTTTTCGTGATCGCCATCTATTACATGACGGGACTGGTGTAAGGCTGGCGTCCATTAAGGCCGGGCGGACGACGCCGGCTTGACGTCCGCTTGCGCCGGCTTGAACAAATGGCTGATGCCCATGGTCAGCAGCGGACCGGCCAGCGCCAGGTAAGAACTGTCCACGCCGTACGGGTTGCCCGCGAGGAACCAGCCGATGGTGGCGATCACCGAGACGATCACGCCGACAAAGGCGCCGCGCGGCGTGCCGAATTTCGGCGCATAAAAGGCCATCAGCACCAGCACGGCCAGGGTGGCGCGCAAGGCCTTGCCCAGGAAGGCGATCATCAGCAGTTTTTCCGCATACAGCGCCAGCACCAGCGGCAGCAAGCCTGCCACGACGATGGCGATGCGCAGGAACATCAGCGATTTCGCGTCGTTCTTTGCCTTGTTGTACCAGGGATCATAGAAATCCTTCATGGCCAGGGTGGCCGATGCCAGGGTGGTGGCGGAAATGCCGCCGAACAGGGCGCCGGCCAGGCCCACGATCATGATGCTGGCGGAAAAGGCCGGCATGTGGGCGATCAGCGTGGGAAACGCGTCGATCGACTTCATGCCCGGATACAGCACGGCGCTGCACATGCCGATCAGCGCGGCCATCAGGCCGAACGGGATCATCAGCGAAGACACGTAATAGCAGGCGCGTTTGGCCACGGCCGGGTTGTCCGTGCTGACCAGCGCCTGGATCACGTATTGCGTGGCGAAGATGGAACCGATGCCGCCGATCATCCAGGCGATGATCTGGCCCCAGCCGATCTCCACCCAGTTGAACATCTTGGCCGGCAACTGTGCCTGCAGTGCGCCGATGCCGCCGCTCGCTTCCAGCGCATACGCAAGCGCCAGGATCACGCCCAGGTATTTGACGATGGAGTGGGCGAAGTTGGTGTACACGACCGAGCGCATGCCCCCCAGGCTGACATAGATCACCGTGATGGCACCCACCAGCAGGATGGCCACGGTTTTATTGATGTGCAGCACGGCCGCCAGCACGGCGCCGCCGCTCGCGTACAGGGCCACGGCCACGATGCCCAGCGCGACGATGGTAAGGATGGACGCCGCATAACGCACGGGTTCGCCATACGTCTGCGCCAGGATGCCGGAAATCGTCGACTGCCCGCTTTCCTTGTATTTCTTCACCAGCACGATGGCCAGCAGCAAAAAGCCCAGCGACAGCGCCACCAGGTTCCAGGCGGCGGAAATGCCCAGCTCATAGCCCTTTTGCGCCGTGCCGATGCTGACGGAACTGCCGATGAATTCCGACAATAACAGCGCGCCGATCAGGTAGGCGGGATAGTTGCGTCCGCCCGCCGTCATGCCTTCGGCGCTGTTGGCGTGCTTGCGCACGCTATAGGTAATGTACGACATGAGGGCGAAATAGCCCACCGTGATCGCCGCGATGATGATCAATCTGTTTTCCATCTGTCTACTCCAAGTTTGCTTTTTTTCTTATTATTTTTTCAAAAAAGCTTCCCCTGCCGCGTGCCGGCCCTGCCGGTGGCGGTGCTCAGGGGCAAAGCGAAATCTTACCCTGCCGGCGGCGATACAAAGGCGCGCAGCCGGGCCGTGAATGCCTGCGCTGCCTCGACATTCGACAAATGCGACGCGGGCACCTGGGCCAGCTGCGCACCTGCCACCTGCTGCTGCAGCCAGCGCGCATCGTCCACCGTGGTGACGGGATCGTGCTCTCCGGCGATGAGCAGGGTGGGCACCGTGATCGTGGCCGCCTGCGCGCGCAAGTCCGCCTGCGCCAGCGCCGCGCAGCAGGCCGCGTAGCCTTCGGCATCCTGCCCGCGCAAGGTGGCGATCATGCGCGCCACCGTGGCCGCTTCCCGCGCGATGAAGGCTGGCGTGAACCAGCGCGCGGCGGCGCCATCGGCCACCGTGTCCATGCCGTCGCGGCGCACCTGTTCCGCACGCGCCAGCCACGCGTCGGCCGCGCCGATGCGCGCCGCCGTATTTGCCAGCACCAGATGCGTGAGGCGCTGCGGCTGGTGGATGGCCAGCCACTGCCCCGTCAAGCCGCCCATGGAAATGCCGCAGAACGCGGCGCGCGCGATCTCGAGGTGGTCGAGCAGCGCCACCACGTCCAGGCCCAGGCGCTCGATGCCGAACGGCGCGCTGCCGCTGGCCGAGCGTCCATGGCCGCGCGTATCGTAGCGCACGACATAAAAGTCGCTGGCCAAGTTCGCCGCCTGGGCATCCCACATGGACAGGTCCGTGCCCAGGGAATTCGACAGCAGCAGACATGGTTTGCCCCGCTCGCCATCGGTGCGGTAATGCAGCAGCGTATCGTCCCCGTTCCAGGTGGTCACGACGATTCCCGTATCCGTGTGTTTCATGGCATGGCTCCTTTGCTTGTGCCGCAGCGCGGGTCAGGCATCGCCGTCGCGCACGGACGAAGGATGGCGGCACAGCGGCATCACGTCGATCTGCATGTAGGGAAACAAGGGCAGCGAAGTGAGCAAGTTGTGCAGCTCGTCCACGCTGTCCACATCGAAAACGCTGATGTTGGCGTACTGGCCGGCGATGCGCCACAGGTGGCGCCACTTGCCCTCGTGCTGCAGGCGCTGGGCCAGTTCCTTTTCCATCTGTTTCAGCTGCGCTGCCTGTTCCGCCGGCATGCTGACGGGCAGGTTCACGTTCATGCGTACATGGAATAACATGGTGTCTCCTTTATTGACGCTGCATGGCACGCAGCTTGTCGGTATCAATCTCCACGCCCAGGCCCGGCCCCGTCGGCACCTGCAGCATGAAGTCGCGGTACACGAGCGGCTCGCGCAAGACTTCCTGCGTCAGCAGCAGTGGCCCGAACAGTTCCGTGCCCCAGGCCAGTTCCGCAAACGTGGAGCAGACGTGGGCCGTGGCCGCCGTGCCGACGCCGCCTTCGAGCATGGTGCCGCCGTACAGGCCGACGCCGGCCAGGCGCGCCACTGTCGCCACTTCCAGCGCGGGCAGCAAGCCGCCCGACTGCGTGATCTTCACCGCGTACACGTCGGCCGCATCGGCTTGCGCCAGCGCCAGCGCATCGGCGGGACCGTGCAAGGCTTCATCGGCCATGATGGCCACGTCGAAGCGCTGTTTCAGGCGCGCCAGCGCGGCGCGGTTGCCCGCCTTGACGGGCTGCTCGATCAGGTCGATGCCGCCCGCTTCCAGCGCGGCGATGCCGCGCACGGCGTCCGTCTCGCTCCAGGCCTGGTTGACATCGACGCGCACGCTGGCGCGCTCGCCCAGCGCCCGCTTGATCTCCAGCACATGGGCCACGTCGTCCATCACGTCGCGCAGGCCGATCTTCAGCTTGAAGATGCGGTGGCGGCGCAATTCCAGCATTTTTTCCCCTTCCGCGATATCGCGCACGGTGTCGCCGCTGGCCAGCACCCAGGCCACGGGCAGCGCATCGCGCACCCGGCCGCCCAGCAATTCCGACAGCGGCACGCCCAGGCGGCGCGCCTGCGCATCGAGCAGCGCCGTCTCGATCGCGCACTTGGCGAAGCGGTTGCCCTGGATGACCTTGCGCACCCTGGCCATGGCCTTGGCCACCTCGCTCGCTTCCATGCCGACCAGCAGGGGCGCGATGTAGGTATCGATATTCGTCTTGATGCTTTCCGGGCTTTCGCCGCCATAGCTCAAGCCGCCGATGGTGGTGGCTTCGCCCCAGCCCGTGATGCCGTCGGCGCAGCGCAGCCGCACCAGTACCAGCGTCTGCGTGTTCATGGTGGCGACGGACAGCTTGTGCGGACGAATGGTGGGCACATCGACCAGGAAGGTCTCGATATTTTGAATCATATTTATTCCGTATAATTCTGTGGAGTGGTGACACGATATGCCCCCAAAGTCCCCCCGTCCAACACCGAGTTGGTATGGAACCTATACCTGAAAGGTATGAAGATGGAATTACGCCACTTGCGCTACTTCGTTGCGGTTGCCGAAGAAAAGAACTTCACGCGCGCCGCCGCGCGCCTGCATATCGCGCAGCCGCCGCTCAGCCGGCAGATGCAGCAGCTGGAAGAAACCCTGGGCGTGGCGCTGATCGAAAAGGGTTCGCGTCCCTTGCGGCTGACGGAAGCGGGCGAGTTTTTCCTCGCCCACGCGCGCCCGCTGCTCGACCAGGTGCGCGACCTGAAGGCGATGACGCAGCGCATCGGCAAGCTGGAACGCACCCTGTCGATCGGCTTCGTCGCCTCGACCCTGTACGGCGAATTGCCCGATGTCGTGCACCGTTATTGCGAGCGCCACCCCGAGGTCGACGTGACCCTGCATGAAATGACGACGGTGGAGCAGATCAAGGCCTTGAAGGAAGGCCGCATCGACGTGGGTTTCGGGCGCCTGAAAAGCGAGGACCCCAGCATCCGCCGCATCCTGCTGCGCGAAGAGCGCCTGGTGGTGGCCCTGCCGCCCGGGCACCGGCTGGCCCATGGCGAGGGCGGCCTGCGCCTGGCGGACCTGACGCATGAAACCCTGCTGGTCTATCCGAAAGCGCCGCGCCCCAGCTTTGCCGACCAGGTGCTGGCCATGTTCAGCGATGGCAATGTCACGCCCGGCCCCGTCACGGAAGTGCGCGAGCTGCAGATTTCCATGGGACTGGTGGCAGCCGGCCAGGGCATTTCCATCGTGCCCGAAAGCGTGCAGGCCATGCATCACCGTAACGTGGTGTACCGCAAGCTGGACGACAGGCATGCGTTCTCGCCCATCCTGTTCAGCATGCGGCACATGGACCGCTCGCCCGAGCTGGAAAACATTCTCGCTGCCGTGTATTCGATCTACGATGAACACGGCATTGCGCACGTCAAGGAAAGCCTGTAACAGGCACCCGCTACAGCGGCGCGTCGGCCAGCAGTTCGGGGCGCAGCGCGCGGATGCGCAATTCCGTGAAGTAGCCGCCCGCCTCGTTGTAGCGCAGGTAGTGGCGGCCGCAATTGAGGCAGCGGGCCACCTGGCTCAGGTTGGCGGGATAGAAGCGCGGCGCGATGGGCGCGTCCACGCTGTCGTAGCGCGTGCCCTGCGGGTGGTACTCGTCAAACGTGGGTTCTTCGTACGGGTCTTCGCGCAGGGTGCCGACTTCTTCGAAGCGGTCCAGCTCCAGCGAGGTGGGCAGGCGCTGCCAGGCGTCCAGCGGAACGGCGCAGCAGCTGCATTTCTGGGTAACCGCGGCCGACGCGGCGGCCAGGGTGGACAGGGCGGGAAAATCGATGAATACCATGGTTCAGCCTATGCAAGGGGCGGCCCATGGCAACGAGCCTGGCCGCGCCCTTGCATTCTAGCCCAGCCAGCGCCAGGCCATATGGTCCGTCATCGCGCAAGCCGGCGCCGGCGGCCATGGCGCGCCAGTCCCAGCTCCAGCAGCATCAGCAGGCTGCCGGACAGGAGCAGCAGCGGCATCAGCGCGCACATGCCCGCCGCCGTCAGCCAGGCCAGGACCGAGGGCGACGTCCAGGCGCCCGGCAGCAGCTTGGGCAAGCCCAGCGAACCTGGCAGGCGCCGCTTGAAGAACATCACCCAGCCCGATACGAGCGAGAACAGCACGCTGGCGCCGAACACGAGCAACAGCGCCTGGTTCCACCAGCCGAATTCGCCCCTGTGGAAGGGGATGCCGATGGCCGTGGCCTTGCCGAACGCCGTCTGCGCATCCCAGCCCGCGTAGTACAGGGGCTTGCCGCTGTAAGCGTCGAACTGCAGGTCGAAGCGCAAGGTGGGCCGGCTGCGGTCGGCCATGGTGGCGCGCCACACGTCGTCCTGGCTGGCGGGCGCCGTCAATTGCACGGCGATGGCGGGCGCATGGCTGCGCGCCACCTGCCAGGCGCCCTGCCAGTCGAGCGGAGCACCTTCCTCGGTTGACTGCAGGCCGCGCGGCGCGGGCGGCGATGCCTGGCCGCTGACGTCGCGCAGCGCGCGGATGCGCGCGCCCGCCTGCTGGCTCCACGTCAGTCCCGTCGTCAGAATCACGACACTCACCAGCCCCAGCGCCACGCCCAGGAAGGCATGCCATTGGCGCCAGCCATTGCGCCCGCGCGCGCCCCGCTTCGGCAAGCCCGCTTGCGCGCCGCGCGGCCACCACAGGACCACGCCCGTCACCAGCATCACCATCAGCCAGCTGGCCGCCAGTTCAATCATCCAGCGCCAGCCATCGTTTTGCAGCAGCCGCGAATGCAGCTTCTTCGCCCAGTTGCCGAAGCGTTCGCTGCTGGCCAGGCTGCCCAGCACGCGCGCATCGTAGGGGTTCACATACACGACGACGGCTTGCGCGGGCAGGCCGAATTTCGGCTTGGCGGCGGCATGCCCGCCGTGGCCCGCATGTTCAGCATGTTCGCCTTGCGCGCCGCCGGGCGGCGCAAACGCCACCTGCACCGCGTCGTCCTGTTGAAACGGCGGCACCACGTGCTGCACTTCCCAGCCACGCGGCGCCGCCCGTTCCGCTGCCGCCACGGCGGCGTCCAGCGGCCGCATGGCGCCCTGCGGCGCCACATGGTCGAGGTGGGCGTACAGCGCCGTTTCGATCTGCGGCGTGAACACGTACAGGATGCCCGTCAAGGTCGCCAGCAAGGCGAACGGCGAGGCGATCAACGCGGCCCAGAAGTGGATGCGCCAATACAGGCTTTTACGCCGGGCGATGAGAAAGGTGAAATCGTCCATGGCCATCCTCACAGGGCGTTGTAGGTGTAGGACAGGCCCAGCATCACGCTGCGCGGCGCGCCGGGCGTGTACTGGTTCTGCGTATTGGCCGCGTAGCTGCCCGCGCCCGAATAGCTGCTGCTGGCCGAATCCGCATAGCGCCTGTCCGTCAGGTTGCGCACCTGCGCCCATGCCTCCAGCCCGCGCGCAATCCGATAGCTGGCGCGCAGGTTGAACAGCGCGTGTCCGCCATACTCCACCGTGTTGGCATTGTTCATCCAGTAGCGGCCCTGGTGCACGGCTTCGAGCGCCACCCTGGCACCGGCCACGGGCTTGTAGCCGATCTCGAACGAGGTGATGTCGCGCGGCGCCTGCGGCATGTCGCGCCCGCTGTAATCAAGGCTGGCAGACACCTGGTAGCGCAGGTAGCGGTGGCGCGCGATGGCCGTCGCAAAGCGCGCGTCGAACGGGCCGCTGTCGTAGGTCAGGCCAAGCTCCAGCCCTTCGCTGCGCGTGCGCCCCGCATTGCGGTTTTCGCTGTTCCCCGGCGACAGCGTGTAGCTGACGATGGTGTCGCGCCCGTCGAGCCGGTACACAGCCGTATCGAGTTTCAGGCGCCCCTGCAGGAAGGCCCAGCGCAAGCCCAGTTCATAGTTGTTGTAGACCGACGGCTGCAAGTCGGCGATGCCCGTCTTGCCATACAGCTGGCTCACTTCGGGCGGCGTGAATCCCTGGCTGACATTCGCATACACGCTGCCCGCATGGCCGATGGCGTAGGTGGCGCCCAGCTTCGGGCTGGCGTGGGAAAAGCTGCGCGACTCGTCGGGCGCGCCGTAATTGACGCTGCCGCCGGGCGCCAGATTGTTGTGGTAATCGTAGCGGATGGCGTCCGAGCGGCCGCCCAGCACCACGCGCGTACCCGCCATCGGAGAAAATTCCCATTGCGCGAAGACGGCAGTGTTCAGGATGTCCGTCTGGTAGTCGCGCACGCCCAGCGGATTGGCGGCATCGGCCAGGGTGTAGGACAGGTAGCGGCCCGTGGCGGCATCGCGCACGATGGACAGGTTATCGCTGACAAAAGGATTGTCGCTCTTGTCCACATACACGCCGGCGATCAGGCGCGAGTTCAGCCACGCGAAATTCTGCTGGTGTTTCACGTCCAGGCCCAGCGAATCGACATGGTTGTTGTTGATGACGCCCTTGCACAGCATGCCCGCGCAGCTGCCGATGGAATAGGCGGGAATCTGCCCATGGTCGTTCTTGCGCGTAAACACGGTGACGGTGCTCGTGCCATTGGCTGTCGTCTCGCCCTCCCACGCCAGATTCATGCGCGTGGTCTTGTCCTTGCGGTAGGTGAACGTGTTCAGGCTCTTGCCCGGGTCATTGCGGTAATCGTTCTC
The DNA here is from genome assembly GCF_009208555.1 of Janthinobacterium violaceinigrum. Classification (GTDB taxonomy): domain Bacteria; phylum Pseudomonadota; class Gammaproteobacteria; order Burkholderiales; family Burkholderiaceae_D; genus Janthinobacterium; species Janthinobacterium violaceinigrum. Next base: position 208,254 of record NZ_WFLI01000004.1, read on the forward strand.
GAACAGGCTGCCCGTCATGGCCGCGTCGAGATCCGTGTGGACGATGGTGGCGCGCAGCTGCGAAGCGGGACTGAGCGCATAGTCGGCGCGCAGCGAAAACGAATCCTTGTCGCCGTAGCTGTACTCTTGCCAGTTGTCGCGCGAACGGCGCGAGCTGTAATGGGAAAAGCGCAGTCCCAGCGGCCCCCACGTATCGCTGGCGGCAGTGTCGTAGCGCGTGTAGCCGCCCGTATTGTCGCGCCGCGCGCCCACCGTGGCCGTCGGCGTGGCGCTGGCGCCGGCCGTGAGGAAATTGACGGCGCCGCCCACGGCATTGCTGCCATACAGCGAGGAAGCGGCTCCCTTCACCACTTCCACGCCGCTGGCCCCGGCCATGTTCATCTCGTTGAGCGAGTTGTGGTTGAAGACGCCCAGCGGCCGAATGGGAATGCCGTCTTCCAGGTACTGGTACACGGCGTTCGTGCCGATGGGCTGGCGGATGCTCATGCTGTGTTGTTCGTTGCCCAGGTCATTCCAGTACACGCCGGCGATGCGGTTGAGGATATCGCCCATGGTCTTGGGCTTGTCGCGTTCCAGCATTTTGGCATTGACGACGCCGATGGCCTGCGGCGTTTCGGACAGCCAGGACTGCGCGCGCGAGCCGGAAACGACGACGGTGTCGATGGTGTGATCCGATTGCGCCTGCGCGCAGGGGTAAGCCACGGTGATGGCCGCGGCCAGCACCAACAGTTTCTTGTTCATGTGATTCTCGTTTAAGTGTGCGGATGCGGCGTGTCCCACCGCAAGGCGGACAGCGCCAACATTGAAAATGCAAGGACTTAGACGAGTGCGGGCGGCGCGCGCGATTGCGCGGTGGACCAGATGAACAGCGGGGACGGCGACTGGTAGTACAGGGCCGGGAAAATGGCCGTGCCGCCGGCGACGGGCAGCGGCAGCACGGGACTGGGCGGCAAGCCCACGGAACCCGCATGCGTGGAACAGAAGGCGCAATGCTCCATCTGCATGGCCTTGCCGCCGGACTTGCCGTCGGCGCCGCCATCATCGTCGACCTGGACGAAACGGATGCCGGCCACCGAGCAGATTTCCGCCCAGCCGGAGCCGGACTCCTGCTTGGCATTGGCGACGGCCTGGGAAACCGATGGCGCGAGCGCCGCCAGCAGGATCGCGAAACAGGCGATCCAGGCGGCGCAGCGGCGTGTGAAAGAGGTCATTCCCATGGCCGCATTTTACCAGCGGCCGCCGGGACTGGGTAGCGGAAAGCGGCTCAGGCGGCCGGACAGGCGGCGTTGCCGCCGTCAAAACCACGCACGACGCTCGCCGTATCGGCGGCGATGCGGCCGACGGCGCGGCGGTGGCCCAGTACCAGTTCATCGTAGCCCGCGCCCACCTTTTCATTGGCTATCGTGCGGCAAGTCACCACCTTGTTGCTGGCCAGCTGGCGCACGCTCCACACGGCATCGATCAGCGCATACTGGCCCATCACGGACTCGAAGCGCTGCACATTGGTGCTGATGCGGTACACGGGCAGGTTGTCCGGATGCGGCGTGCGGAACACGTCGATGGCGCCCAGCTCGTTCGTCACGGCCGTCGACAAGGCCTGGCCGATCTCGCCGGCCAGCGGCCCGGCCCAGCGCTGCTGCTCCAGCAATTCGATGCGGCCCGACGGCGCCGTCACGACGAACTGGTTGCGGCTCACCTGCTGCGGCACGCTGACGGCCAGCACCTCGACATAGTATTTGACGGGCTTGGCCGGCTGCGCGTCGGCGCCGCCGCTGAGCGTATAGAAATGCTCGGGCTGGGGCGTGGAGCACCCGCCCAGCAGGATGGCCGTCATCACAAGCGCAAGAATTGGCTGCTTCATTTTTTCTCATCTCCTTTTTTACCGCGGATCAGGGACTCCGGATGACGTTCCAGGTAATCCGACAGGGCGTTGAGCGATTGCAGGGTTTGCGTCAGTTGCTGCAAGGCCTGGCGCACGTCCGACTGCAGCGGCGAATCCTTTTGCAGCACCTGTTCGGCCGTGCCGAAGGTCTGTTTCGCCGCCGTCAGGGTATCGCGCATTTCCGGCACCACCTGGCCATCGAGCTGCTTGAACAGGGTATTGGCCTGCTTGATGGTGGCATTCAGGTTGTTGCCGATCTCCGCGTACGGCACCTGGTCGAGCTTGCGGGCGATGCTGGCAATCTGCGTCTGCAATTCGTCGAGCGTGTTCGGCACGGTCGGCACTTCCAGCGGATATTTGTTCAGCTCCAGCGCCACCTTCGGCGCTTTCGGGAAGAAGTCGAGCGCGATGTACAGCTGGCTGGTCAGCAGGTTGCCCGTGCGTAGCTGGGCGCGCAAGCCACGGCTGACCATGCGTTCGAGCAGCTGGTGGCCAGCCGAACCTTCCGCATCATCGACGGCCGTCTTGAAACGCATGCCCAGGCGGGCCGGATACAGGCTGACGGTGACGGGCATGCGAAAGTTCTTCTTCACGGGATCGAATTCGATGCCCACCGAGCGCACCTCGCCCAGCACGATGCCGCGGAAGTCCACCGTGGCGCCGGGCTGCAAGCCGCGCAGGGACTGGTCGAAATAGAACACGGTGGTAATGGCTTCGCCATCGGGCTCGCGCATGGCGCTGGCCTCGTCGGCGGCCAGGCGGTAGCTGGTGCCAGCCGGCGCAGGGTCTTCCGGCTTGCGGCCATTTTCCGCCTCGAAGGCGATGCCGCCCACCAGCATGGCGGCCAGCGACTGCGTGTTGAGCTTGAAACCGTTCGAATCGAGGCGCACGTCGACGCCGCTGGCATGCCACCAGCGCGCATTCTTGCCGACGAACTGGTCGTACGGCGCGTTCACGAACACCGACATGGTGATGCCGTGGCCATCCTTGTCCAGCGCGAAGCTGACCACCTTGCCCACCCGCAGGCGGTGGAAGAACAGGGGCGAACCGACATCGACGGATCCCAGGCTGTCCGCATGCAGGGTGTACAGCTTGCCCTTCTGGTCGCCGGCCACGGGGGGCGGGTCTTCCATGCCGACGAAACTATCCTTTTTGGCTTCCGACTTGCCCGTGTCGACGCCGATGTAGGCGCCCGACAGCAAGGTGCCCAGGCCCGTCACGCCGCTGGCGCCGATCTGCGGGCGCACCACCCAGAAGCGCGAATCGGCGGTGGCGAAACGGCGTGCTTCCTTGCTCATGTCGATCGTCACCAGCACCTTGCTCAAGTCGTCGCCGAGGGTGATGGCGCGCACCTGGCCGATATCGACATCCTTGTACTTGACCTTGGTCTTGCCCGGTTCCAGGCCTTCCGCGCTCTTGAAACTGACCGTCACCGTGGGGCCCTGGTCCAGGATGGACTTGGCGGCCAGGCCGGCGCCGATCAGCGCAGCGAGCAAGGGAATGAGCCATACCAGCGACGGCAGCCAGCGGCTGCCCTGTTCCACGTCGGGCTCGGGCAATGGCCGGCCACCCGTTTCGGCAAGGTCGCCTGCTTCTTTGTCAGACATGCTGTTCTCCAATCACTGTATTGTTTCCGGTATTTGTCGTCACCACCACGGGTTCTTCCTCGCCTGGCACCTGCTCGTCGACGGGGTCCCAGATCAGACGCGGGTCGAACTGCATCGCTGCCAGCATGGTCAGCACCACCACGGCGCCAAAGGCCAGCGCGCCGGGACCGGCCGTGATCACGGCCAGCGACTTGAAACGCACCAGCGCCACCGTCAGGGTGACGACAAAGATATCGAGCATGGACCAGCGGCCGATGAATTCGACCATGCGGTACAGGACGGTGCGCTGGCGCGGCCGCCAGCGCGAACGCCGCTGCGCGGTGAACGCCAGCAGCGCCAGCACGCCCAGCTTGAGCATGGGCACGACCACGCTGGCGATGAAAATGATGATGGCCAGGCCTTTCGAGCCGCTGGTCCAGAACAGCACCACGCCGCTCATGATGGTGTCGTCCTGCGCGCCGAACAGCGACTGCGTCACCATCACGGGCAGCAGGTTGGCGGGAATGTAGAGGATCATGGCGGCGATCAGCAAGGCCCAGGTGCGGCTGATGCTGTTTGGCTTGCGCACATGCAGGGCCGAGCCGCAGCGCACGCAGCGCAGGTGTTTTCCATGGCCCAGGGGCGGCGCCACCAGGCCGCAGGCATGGCAGGGCACCATCTTCGCGCCGGGCGCGAACGCCTTGTAGCGGATGCCGGGCAGCGCTTGCCGGGTCAGGTCGTCGCCCAGGTTCCACAAGGCCTTGGGGTCGAACGAGACGACGATGGCCAGCAGCAGGGTGAGCGCGCCAAACGCGAACAGGCCCGGTTGCGGCAGCACGGTGGCCAGGCTGGTCATCTTGACGACCGTGATCAGGATGCCGATCATCAGCACTTCCGTCATGCCCCATTCGCGCGCCGTCTGCACGGCGCGCAGCACGCGGTTAAAACCGGGCACCTTGATGCCGCCGCGCAGACCCAGCGCCACGTACAGCAGGGAACCCAGTTCGATGGCGGGAAAGAGGATGGTAAACAGGAAGACCATCGTCGCCACCACCTGCATCTGCTCGGACCACAGCACGCGGATGGAACCGAGCAAGGTGGCGCTGGAAGTCAGGCCATTGACGTCGAGTTCGACGATGGGGAAGAACTGGGCGATCAGGAAGACCAGGGCGGCGCCCAGGGTCAGCGCCACGACCTTGTCCAGGCCAGCGGAAGCACCGCGGCCCGAGGCGGCCCGGTACAGCACCGAGCGGCAACGGACGCAGCGCGCCTTTTCGCGTGGACGCAGCGGACGTTTGCGGTACAGCACGCCGCAGTCATGGCAGCTAATCAGGTCGTATCGGTGCACAGTGTGAAGTTTGCCGGCGCGCAAGCGCGACTATCCCATATCAATGCCAGCAATCATGACAGAGTTGGCATTTTCCTGCACTACAGCATTATTCTTTTGCATTCCCCCGCAGCAACGCTTCCACGGCGCGGCCGATTTGCAGCACCGTGTCGTCGGCGCCCGCCAGGCCGCAGATGCCCAGCCCCACGGGCAGTTCGCCGTCCGCATGGCACGGCAGCGACAGCGCGCAGCCGTCGAGGAAGTTGATCACGCTGGCATTGCGCAGCACCAGGCCATTCGTGGCGAAGAAGGTGGCGTCATCCGCTTCCAGCGGCGCCACTTCCGGCGCCACGATGGCCACGCTGGGCATCAGCCACGCATCGAATGGCGCCAGGCGCCGCCGGGCGACGCCGATCAGGCGCGCGCGCGCATCGAGCAAATCGATGTAGTCGGCTGCGCCCTGCTGCTGGCCGCGGCGGATACGCGCCGCCACGCGCTGGTCGTATTGCGCGCCCTTCTCGTCGAGCAGCGCGCGGTGCCAGTGCCACGCTTCCGCCGCCACCAGGCCGCCGCCGCCATTGATCGTCGGCAGCTCCAGCAGTTCCGGAAAATCGAACTGTTCCACCTGCGCGCCGGCCGCGCGCAGTTCGTCCAGTGCGCGCGCGTAAGCCTGCTGCACCTGCGGCTCGACATTGGCGCCCACGTAGTCCAGGGTAAAGCCGAAGCGCAAGCCTTTCAAGGCTGGCGCGTGAGCGGCAATCGCGTGGCCGGACAGCACCGCATGCAGGATGGCGCAGCAATCGACGCTGTGCGCGATGGGACCGGCCGAGTCGAGGGAGCGCGACAGCGGCACCGTGCCCGCCAGCGACACGGCAGCCGCCGTCGGCTTGAAGCCCGTCAAGCCGCAAAAGGCGGACGGGATGCGGATCGAGCCGCCCGTGTCCGTGCCCAGCGCGCCGGCCGCCATCCCCAGCGCCACCGTGACGGCGCCGCCCGAGGTGGAGCCGCCCGCCACGCGCGCGCCGTCGTGCGGATGGCGCGGCGTGCCGTAATGGGGATTGAGGCCCAGGCCGGAGAATGCGAATTCGCTCATGTTGGTGCGGCCCAGCAGGATGGCGCCGGCCGCGCGCAGGCGCGCCACGGCACCAGCATCGGCAACGGCAGGCGGCGCCTCGGCCAGCGCCAGCGAAGCGGCGCTGCTGACCTGCCCCTTGACGTCGAACAGGTCCTTGATGGACAGGGGAATGCCCGCCAGCGGCGAAGGCACCAGGCCGGCCGCGCGCGCCGCATCGCTGGCGCGCGCTTCCATCAGCGCCTGTTCGCCATCGAGGCCGACATACGCATGGCCGCCCTGCGCCCGGTGCGCCTCGGCGCGCGCCAGCATCTGCTCGGTCAATGCCACGCTGCTGGTGCGGCCGGCGGCCAGGTCGGCCGCCAGGTCGCGGATGGTCTTGGTCAACTGGGTCATGTTCTTATCCTTCCACGGGCAGGGTTTGCACGGCATAGCGGTGCTGCAGGCGGCGCTGCAAGGCAGGATCATACAGCTCCAGCTCGAACGCGTCGCCATGGCCCATTTCACCGATGATCGGCTGCGTGCCGCAGAACATGGCGCTGCCCACGGGCAGGCTGGCCTGCCCCGTGTAGCGCAGGATCAGGTCTTCCGGCGACAGCATGCGCGTCACGGGGCCATCCTGGTACAGGGCCGGCACGCCGGCCCGTTCGCGCCAGGAACGCATCTGCAGCTGGTCCCAGTGGCCGGCCACGTCGGCATGGCGCCACAAGGTGTCGCCCACGGGCTTGCCGCACATCTGCTTCGAGACCGTCACGCCATAGCTTTCCACCTTGCGGTCCGTGTGGTCGGAGCCGATGCCCACCAGCAGGCCGTATTCGGTGGAGAACAGCACGAATTCGGCCTCGCCCGACGAATCGCGGCCCGGCACTTCGATGGCCGCATCGCTGGACAGCAGCGCCGCCGCCACGCGGTAAAACGTCGGCACGCTTTTGGGGCGCGCCACGCCGATGGCTTCCAGTTCGGCGATATGGTGTTCGACCATCGCCATGTCGCGGCCCGTCCAGCCGGCGATGATCAGATTGTCGATGTCGAAGGTGACGGGGCCGTGGCCGGCCAGGTTGAAGGTATGGGTGCTCATGACTTCCTTATTCCTCAAGGGGGCCGCGGCCCGTTTCTCTGGCCGCAAACACGGCGGCGCCGGTGATCAGCAAGGCCGCCGCCACGTACAGCGAGACGGCCATGGTGCTGTTGTACGAGCGGTACAGGCTGGCGATAACGAGGGGCGCGAAGCCGCCGCCGATGACGCCGGCCAGCGTGTAGGCCAGCGAAGACCCCGCATAGCGCACCTTGGTGGGGAACTGTTCGATGACGAAGGCCGCCTGCGGACCGTACATGATGGCGTGGATGACCAGGCCCACGACGACGGCAACGACGATGGCGGCAGGGCTGGCCGTATCGAGCAGGGTGAAGAAGGCGAACGCCCACACCAGGCCCAGGGTGGCGCCCAGCGCATACACGGGACGGCGGCCGATCTTGTCCGACAGGGCGCCAAAAACGGGTACCGACAGCGCATTGCAGGCCGTGCCGATCATGATGGCGGTGAGCGCCAGGGTCGACGACAGGTGCAGCACCGTCGTCACGTACGTCAGGGTGAACACCACCACCAGCGCATACAGCACGTCCGAGCCGATGCGCACGCCGCCGGCGATCAGCAGACGGCGCCAGTAGAGGCGCAGCACGTCGCCGATCGGCGCTTCCGCCTTCGCATCCTGCTGATCGAGTTCCTTGAACAGCGGGGTTTCCTCGATGCCGCTGCGTATCCACATGCCGAAGGCCACCAGCAGCAGGCTGGCGATGAACGGCATGCGCCAGCCCCAGTCCATGAATGCTTCATGCGGCAGCAGATACGTGATCAGGCCGATGCAGCCCGTCGCCAGCAGGGTGCCGAACGATGGCCCCACCTGCGTCCACGAGGCATTGCGGCCCCGCTTGTCCGCCGCCCCGTGTTCGACGGAGATCAGCACGGCGCCTGCCCATTCGCCGCCCAGCGCGATGCCCTGCACGAAGCGCAGCGCCACCAGCAGGACCGGGCTCCAGATGCCGGCCGTCGCATACGTGGGCAGGAGGCCCATCAGGCCCGTCGTCACGCCCATCAGCATCAGGGTCACCACCAGTACCCAGCGGCGTCCCAGCTTGTCGCCCAGATGGCCGAAGATCACGCCGCCGATCGGGCGCGAGATATAGCCGACGGCATACGTGGAAAAGGCCAGGATGGTGCCCGTCAGCGGATCGAATGAAGGGAAGAACAGGTGATTGAAAATCAGCGCCGCCATGGTGTTGTAGACGGTGAAGTCATACCATTCCAGGGTCGTGCCGACCATGCTGGCCGTGGCCAGGCGTCCCGTCTTGGGCTTCCCGCCCGCTGCGGGCGCATGCGATTCTCGCTGCGCAGTGGCGCGCGCCGTGGTGTGTGTGGTCATAGCCTACCTCTCTCGTCAGTTTTATTGCAGGCCCGGCGCAGGATGCTTTGCCCTGCGCCGTGGCCCGTGTCTCGTGTTATCGGTGCCGGCAAGATGCGCGTGCCCGCGTCAGGCCGCTTGCAGGTCCGCCTCGCGCAGCTGCCAGGACAGCTGCAGGATGGCCGCCTGTTCGCCATCGAGGCCCAGCGCCGCACCGGCTTCGTTTGCCGCCGCCACGGCGGCGCTTTCCGACGACGCGTCGATCAGGAAGATGGGATCGAGCACGCGGCCTTCCTTCTGCTCCGCCGGCAAAGGACCGGACAGATTGGCATCGGGCGTGAGCAGGCGCGTGGAAATCACGCCATCGATCTGCAGCAGCTTCGTCCCCAGCGCCGCCATGCCGGCCACCGCTTGCGCGTCCTGGCCGATGGCTGGCGCCCCCAGGCGCAGCACGGCCAGCCAGGCGCCCGTGCCCATGCCCGTTTCCGCCTCGATGGCGCAGACCCGGCGCATCGGATCACGCATGCGCTGCAGATTCGCCACCGACCATGGCGTCTGCTGGCCGAAAGCCTTGAAATAGTCCGGCGTCTGGAAGGCGTCGAGCGAGACGGTACGGTACAGGCCCAGGTATTTGCGGGGACCGCGCACGCTCTGGTAGCGCGTGCCGCTGACAAAACCGGGAATGCGCACGCGCTCTTCCACGTGCTCGCGGTCATACCAGCGGTTGAAATCGAGTTCGTGTTCAGGGTCGGCGCTGGTCCAGACAAACAGGATGCCGGGCAAGGTGGTGGTGAACGTCGTCATGATGGTTCCGTTGTGCGTTGTAAGTGGTGTGCCAACCCAGAATAGGCGGCACGCCATCACTTGGCAAACGGGTTATTCTGAACGCGACTGATAAGTTTTTCTTGTGGGTCGCGGCGATTACAGCAACTTAATTGTCACGCTAATTGTCACGTCCGTGCACCGGCGCCATACTCCTCGCCCAGCCCCAGGGTGAACCTGGCCGCTTCCTCGCACGCCAGCATGGCCACCAGCTGGATCGCTTCCGTGGTGATGTCTTCGCTGTAGCTGATGACGATGCGCTGCGGCGCCAGGGCGCTGGCGCATGGAATCAGCGCGATGTTGCCCTGCTCGATTTCCTCGCGCAGGGGCGCCAGCGGCAGCACGGCGATGCCGAAGCCCGCCTTCACGAGGCGCACGATGGCCGAGATCGAGCTGACGCAGTGCACCCTGCCCAGCTGCACGCCCTCGTCCTGGCACAGCGCTTTCAATGCGGAATGGGGCTGCGAGCCCCGGTTCATGGTGATGATCGGATGCTGCGCCAGTTGCGCCACGGTGAACGGTTTGCCCGTGTCGGGCCAGTCGGCCTTCCTGCCCGCCCAGCCCATGGCGATGGCACCGCTGCCCGTGCTGCGGATATGGTCGCCCGTCAGCATGTCCGTCTGCAGCGCGATATCGAGTTCGCCCTGCTGCAGCTGTTCGTGCAGGCGGCGCGTCGATTCGGACGTCAATTGGATCTCGATGCCCGGATAGCGTTCCTGCACGCGCTGCAGGAACGGGATCAGCCAGGTATGGACGATGGTTTCGATGACGCCGATGCGCACTTCGCCCGTGATGTGCGCGGGCGAGGAATTGGCCGCATACATGTCGCGGCACAGTTCCAGCATGCGCTCGGCGTACACGAGCAGGTTGCGCCCGGCGAAGGTCAGGCGGATTTCACGCGCATCGCGGTCGAACAGCCGCGTGCCGAAGTCCTGCTCCAGCGAGGCGATGCGGTTCGAGATGGCCGCCTGCGTGATGTGCAGCTTGTCGGCCGCCGTGCGGAAGCTGCCCAGCCGCGCAGCCCAGACAAACGCTTCGAGAAAACGGGTATTCAATGGAGCTCTTCTTCACATAATGTGTGGTCGGCCCATTGTAAGCCAAACTGCCTTGCCTTATTTCCCGCCCTATTTCTTGCCCAGGAAATCGAGCAAGGTCAGGGCGACGATCTTGCTGGCCTTGCGCAGATCGTCGAGCGCCAGGCGTTCATCGGCCTTCTTCGCATTCGATTCGGGCACCGTGCGCGGGCCGGCGCCATACAGCACGGCCGGGATGCCCCGTTCGCCATACAGGCGCGCATCCGCATACAGGGGCGTGCCGACGGCGGGAATCGTCTCGCCGAGGATGGCTTGCGCATTCTTTTGCAGGCTGCCCACCAGCTGCTCGGAACCGGGCAAGGGGCGCAGCGCGTGCGACAGCAGCAGGCGACGGATCTCGAGGCGGATGCCCGGTTCGCCCCGCACGGCGTCTTCGATCAGGGCCCGCACCTGCGCTTCCACCGCCACCGGGTCTTCTTCCGGGATCATCCGGCGGTCCATCTTCATGACGACTTTTCCCGGCACCACATTGGTATTCGTGCCGCCATCGATGCGCCCCACCAGCATGGTGGGCGAGTCGATGCCGGCGACCTTGGACTTGATCTTTTTCAGCTCCGGCAGCTGGCCGTAGATGGCGTTGAGGATCTTGTTGGCCGCCTGCAGCGCGTCATGCCCCGTCTCCGGCATGGAGCCGTGGCCCGACTTGCCGTGCACGGTGATTTCCAGCTGCAGGCAGGCGTTGTGCGCGGTGACGATGCCGTAGCTGAAACCGGCCGCGATGACGAAATCGGGCTTGGTCAGCTGCTGTTCCAGCAGCCAGCCCGGCCCCAGCAAGCCGCCGAATTCCTCGTCGTACGTGAAGTGCAGTTCCAGCTGGCCTTGCAGTGGAATGCCCAGCGCTTCGAGCGCGCGCGCGGCAAACACATAGGTGGCGAAATCGCCTTTTGAGACGGCCGTCGCGCGGCCGTAGATATAGCCGCCGTCGATCTGGCCGCCATACGGCGGATACGTCCAGTTGTCGCCGGGCGGCACCACGTCGCCATGCGCATTCAGGGCCACCGTCGGACCGCCTGCCGCATACGGGCGGCGCACGATCAGGTTGGTGATGCTCTGCATGCCATACGCCTCCACCTGTTCTTTTGGCACGGCATGCTGTTCCGCCTGCCAGCCGTAGGCCTGCAGCAGCTGCGCCACCAGTTCCGCGTGAGGCGCGTTGTTGCCGGGTGGCGTGTCCGTCGGCTGCTGCACCACCTTCTGTAAAAATGCGACTTCCTCGTCGAAGTGTTCGTCGATCCAGGCCGTGATACGTTCTGCGTGCGTTGTCATTTTGTTCCTTGCATGGTCTGTTGCAGCCAGACGCCCAGTTCACTGCGCTCGGCGTCCGTCATATTGGTCAGGTTCCCGATCGGCATGGCTTTGAGCTCGATGGCCTGCTTGTAGATTTGCGCCGCATGCTGGCGGATTTCCGTTTCATTATCCAGCATCATGCCGGCCGGTGCCGTGGCAAAGCCCGGCTGCGTGGGCTGGGCCGAATGGCAGGTGGCGCAGCGCTGGGCGATGATGGCATGCACGTGCTTGAATTGCGCTGCGGGGTCCGCGGCCGGCGCGGCCGCCACGGCCACGGGCGCTTTCGGCGCGATGGCCACGGCCACGGCCACCAGCAAGGCCACGCCCAGGGCCGGATAGCGCCACTCGACCCGGCCCTTGTGGCGCAGGTTGAAGAAGTGGCGGATGAAGACGCCGGCCGCCATGATCAGCGCCAGCACCAGCCAGGCGTGATCGTTGCGGTAGGTCATCGCGTAGTGGTTGCTGATCATGATGAACAGCACGGGCAAGGTGAAATAATTGTTATGCACGCTGCGCTGCTTGGCTTTCAGGCCGTGTTTGGGGTCGGGCAGCTTGCCGGCGGCCATGGCTTCAACCATCTTGCGCTGGCCGGGAATGATCAGCATCAGCACATTGGCCACCATGATGGTGCCGATCATGGCGCCCACGTGGATGTAGGCGGCGCGCCCGCTGAGCAGGTGCGTGAGCACATACGCGGCGCCGACGATCAGCGCAAACACCGTCACGCCGAACCACAGCTCGTATTGCGCCAGCTTCGAGCGGCACAGCAGGTCGTACACGGTCCAGCCGATGACGAGGGTGGCGATGCCGATGCCGATCGCCTGGCCGCTGCTGATGTCGGCCACGGATTTGTCGATCATCATGGCCTGGGCATTGAAGTAGTAGGCTATCGTCAGCAGTGCAAAGCCGGACAGCCAGGTGGAATACGCTTCCCACTTGAACCAGTGCAGTTCCTTCGGCAGTTCGGCGGGCGCCACCAGGTATTTTTGCGGGTTATAGAAGCCGCCGCCGTGCACGGCCCACAATTCTCCCGACACGCCTTTCTTTGCCAGCTCGGAGCCGGGCGCGGGCGGGCGGATCGAGTTGTCGAGCCAGACGAAATAAAAGGAAGCACCGATCCAGGCGATGCCCGTGATGACGTGCAGCCAGCGGACGATCAGGTTCAGCCACTCCAGGCCGTACGGAATCAGGTAGGCAAATACTTCCATAAATTTCCTCTAGTCAGACCGAACCAATATTCGTGCCAATCTACACAAGATAAACGGATTTACCGCCCATCACATGAAAAATATCGTATATTTGACATATTCAAATCGATATACAACAGAGCCGCCGCCACATGTCCAGCCTGCCGCAACACCTCGACCTGCACTTGATCCGCATCCTCTATCTGCTGCTGGTGGAAAAGAATGTCTCGCGCGTGGCGCTCAAACTCAATCAGCCGCAGCCTTCGATTTCCGCTTCCCTGCGCAAGCTGCGCGAACTGACGGGCGATCCGCTGCTGGTGCGGGGCGCGCGCGGCATGGTGCCCACCCAGCATGGCGAAAGCCTGCTCAATCCGGCCAAGCGCATCCTCGACCAGACGGAGAGCCTGTTCGTCAAGAAGACGCCGTTCGTGGCGCAGGAAGAGGCGCGCACCTTCCACATCGCCGCGCCCGACTACCTGGACAGCCAGTTCCTGCCCAACGTGGTGGCCCTGCTGCGCCGCGGTTCGCCGAAGAGCCGCGTGGTGCTGCACAGCCTGGGGCCGGGCATCGACCATATCCGCCAGCTGTCCGACGGGGGGCTGGACCTGGTGATCGCCAACTGGGACGAGCCGCCCGCCCATCTGCACATCTCGAAGCTGTTCGAAGACCCCATCATCTGCGCCATGCATGCGGAAAACGCGTATGCGCGCCGCACGGCCAGCGACGCCATGACGCTCGACGATTATCTGAGCCTGCCCCATGTGGCGCCGTCGCAGATGATGCCGGGCTACCACGGCGTGATCGACTCCTTTCTGGAACGCCAGAACCTGCAGCGCAACGTGGTGGTGGAATCGGCGTATTTCGGCCTGATTCCCTACATGCTGACGCAGACCGACCTGGTACTGACCACGGGCCGGCAGTTCATGCGCTTCTATGAAAAGACCCTGCCGCTGAAAACGTATACCGTGCCATTGAAATTCCCGCCCATGCGTTTTTACCAGCTGTGGCACCAGCGCGTGCACCAGGCGCCCGAGCACAAATGGCTGCGCGACCAGGTCAGCGCGGCCGCCAAGGCGCTGGTGCAGCGATAGCCGCTATCAGCGCGCGCATATAATGGATGGCGGAACGGGGCGCTATCATCACCGCTTGCATGATCGGAAAACCATGACCACCCTTTCAGACCTGAACGCCGGCAGCCAGGCCGATTTTATCGCGCACCTGCATGGCATCTATGAACATTCGCCCTGGATCGCCCAGCGCGCGGCCGCCGCCCGGCCGTTTGCCAGCCTCACGGCGCTCAAGACGGAGCTGCAGCGCGTGCTGGCGCAAGCCTCGCCCGAAGAACAACTGGGGCTGATACGCGCCCACCCGGAGCTGGCCGGCAAGGCCGCCATCGCGGGACAGCTGACGGCGGAGTCGACGCGCGAGCAGGCCAAGTCCGGCCTGAACCTGTGCAGCGCTGACGAATTTGCCACCTTGCAGCGCCTGAATACCGAGTACAACGCCAGGTTCGGTTTTCCCTTCATCCTGGCCGTCAAGGGCCCGACGGGCGAAGGCTTGACGCGCCAGGACATCATCGCCACGTTCGCGCGGCGCCTGAAAAACCGCCACGCCGATGAACTGGCCGAATCGCTGCGGCAGATCAAGCGCATTGCCGAGCTGCGCCTGAACGACCTGTTCGACGTGCGCCTGGATTTCGGTCCGGGCATCATGCAGCATGCGGAAATACTGGCCGGCTGGAGCGACAGCGATTACAACCTGACGTGCGCCTACCTGACGTCGGCGCACCGCAAGACGGCGGCGCAGTTGGCCGACTGGATGCGGGAAGCAGGCATGCAGGTGCATATCGACGCCGTCGGCAATGTCGTCGGCCGCTACCTGTCCGACGTCCCCGGCGCAAAGACCCTGATGACGGGATCGCACTACGACACGGTGCGCAACGGCGGCAAGTACGATGGCCGCCTGGGCATCGTGCTGCCGATCGCCGTCGTGCGCCACCTGCATGAGCGGGGCGAAAAACTGCCGTTCCACCTCGAGATCGTCGGCTTCGCCGAAGAGGAAGGCGTGCGCTTCAAGAGCACCTTCCTGGGTAGCACGGCCGTCACGGGCAAGTTCGACGTCTCGCTGCTGGAGCAGCTCGATACGGATGGCGTGAGCATGCGCGAGGCGCTGGCCGCCGCCGGCCATGCAGCGTCCGCCATCGGCGCCATCGCGCGCGATCCCGCCGATTTGCTCGGCTATGTGGAAGTGCATATCGAACAGGGCCCCGTGCTGCTGGAGCGCGACCTGCCGTTGGGGATCGTCACGGCGATCGCCGGCAGCTCGCGCTACCTGGTCAGTCTTGGCGGCGTGGCCAGCCATGCGGGCACCACGCCCATGAACATGCGCAAGGATGCGGCCAGCGCGGCCGCCGAAATCATCCTGCTGGTGGAACGGCGCTGCAACCAGGGCGAGGCGCTGGTGGGTACCGTGGGACAGCTGCACGTGCCGAACGGCTCCGTCAACGTGATCGCCGGTGCCTGCACCCTGTCGCTCGACATCCGCGCGGCCGTTGACGCCGTGCGCCAGGCGGCCGTCGACGATATTCTGGATGGCATCGCCGCCATCTGCGCGCGGCGCCAGATCGACTACCAGCTGGAACTGCTGCTGTCGGCGCGTGCCGCACCGTGCGCGCCATGGCTGATGGCGCAGCTGGCGCAGGCCGTGGAATCGGTCGGCGTCGAACCGTACGCGCTGCTGTCGGGCGCCGGCCACGACGCCATGGCCATGGCCGCCATCACCGACGTGGCCATGCTGTTTACCCGCTGCGGCAATGGCGGCATCAGCCACAACCCGCTGGAAACCATGACGGCCGACGACGCCGACATCGCGGCGCGCGCGCTGCTGGCCTTCCTGCGCCACTTCCAGCCCAGGCCCTGAAGGAGGCGCGGGCCGGCGGAGCTACACAGCCACGGCCCGCTCCAGCATCGCGTGCAGCAGTACATTGCAGCCCGCTTCCAGGTGCTCGGGCTTGGCGTCCTCGATTTCATTGTGGCTGATGCCATCCTTGCACGGCACGAAGATCATGCCGGCCGGCGCCAGCCGGGCCGCATAGATGGCGTCGTGGCCGGCGCCGGAGACCACGTCCATCACGGAGTAGCCCAGCTTTTCAGTCGCGTTGCGCACGGCGCCCACGCAGTCGGGGTGGAACGGGCATGGCGGGTAGTAGGAGACGCGCTCCAGCGTGATGCCCAGCCCAGTCTTGTCACGCGTGGCATCGATGAAGGCCGTGATTTCGCCATGCATGGTGTTGAGCAGTTCGTCGTTCACATTGCGCAGGTCGATGCTGAATTTGACTTCGCCGGGGATCACGTTGCGGCTGTTCGGGAACACCTGCACCATGCCCACCGTGCCGCGCCCGTACGGCGGGTAGCGGTTGGCAATGGCCACCACTTCCTGCATGATGGCGGTCGCCACCTGCAGCGCATCCTTGCGCAAGCCCATGGGCGTGGGGCCCGCGTGCGCTTCCATGCCCGTCACCACGCAGTCGTACCACGACAGCCCCATCACGGCCGGCACCACGCCGATCACCTTGTCCGCGTCTTCCAGCACGGGCCCCTGCTCGATATGCGTCTCGAAGTAGGCACCGATGGGATGGTCGCCCGGTACCTGGTCGCCACGATAGCCGATGCGCGCCAGCTCCTCGCCTACCGTTTTGCCTTCCGTGTCTTTCGCCGCGTAGGAGGTTTCGAGCGAAAAGGCGCCGCAGAACACCCCCGAGCCCATCATCACGGGCACGAAGCGCGAGCCTTCCTCGTTGGTCCAGAAAGCCACTTCGATGGGGGCCTGCGTCTTGATCTTCAGATCGTTCAGGGTGCGCACCACTTCCAGGCCCGCCAGCACGCCGTAGTTGCCATCGAACTTGCCGCCCGTGGGCTGCGTGTCGATATGGCTGCCCGTCATCACGGGCGGCAGGGTATTGTCCACGCCGTCGCGGCGCATGAAGACATTGCCGATCTGGTCGATGGTGATGCTCATGCCCGCTTCACGGCCCCAGCCCACCACCAGGTCGCGGCCCTGCTTGTCCAAGTCGGTCAGGGCCAGGCGCTTGACGCCGCCCTTCGCTGTCGCACCGATCTGCGCCAGTTCCATCAGGGCTGCCCACAGGCGCTCGCCATTGATACGCAATTCATCCATCGTCAACTCCTTATGCGGTGGTGGCGGAAAACGCGGGGCGCTCGATATAGCGCCCCGCGCCCTCGACGGCCGTCAGCTCGCCCTGGTGGAACACCACCTTGCCGGCGGCAATCGTGGTGCGGGGAATGCCGCGCACGGTGCGCCCTTCGAAGACGTTGAAGCCCCCTTTGGCGAACTGCGTGGCGGCGGAAATGGTGCGCGTGCCCTGCGGGTCCCACAGCACGATGTCGGCGTCGCTGCCCGCGGCGATGACGCCCTTGCGCGGATACATATTGAAGATCTGCGCCGCATTGGTCGATGACACTTTGACGAATTCGGACGGCGTCAGCATGCCGGAATTGACGCCCGCATCCCACACCACGGCCATGCGTTCCTCGACGCCGCCGCAGCCGTTCGGGATGCGCGTGAAGTCGTCTTTGCCCGCCGCCTTCTGTTCCGCGCAAAAAGTGCAGTGGTCGGTGGCCGTCGTGTGCAGGTTGCCGCTTTGCAGGCCGTGCCACAGGGCCGCCTGATGGTGCTTGCCGCGGAACGGCGGACTCATGACGTGGCCCGCCACGTAGTCGAAGTCGTCGCTCTGGTAGACGCTGTCGTCGATCACCAGGTGGCCCGCCAGCGCTTCGCCGTACACGCGCTGGCCGTTCGCGCGGGCCCGCGTGATGGCGTCCAGCGACTCGGCGCACGACACGTGCACGATGTACACGGGGGTATTGAGGACGTTGGCAATCGCGATGGCGCGGTTGGCCGCCTCCGCTTCCACGGCTGGAGGGCGCGACAGCGGATGCGCCTGCGGCCCCGTGATGCCCTTTTTCAGCAAGGCTTGCTGCAATTGAAAAACCAGCTCGCCGTTTTCCGCATGCACGGTGGGCAGCGCTCCCAGTTCCAGCGAGCGGGTAAAGCTTTTTACCAGGGTTTCATCGTCGGCCATGATGGCGTTCTTATACGCCATGAAATGCTTGAAGCTGTTCACGCCATGCTCGCGCACCAGCACTCCCATCTCTTCATGTACCTGCTCGCTCCACCAGGTGATCGCCACGTGGAAGGTGTAGTCGCCGGCCGCCTTGGCCGACCATGCGCGCCACTGGTGATAGGCCTCGATCAGCGACTGCTTGGGCGCGGGGATGACGAAGTCCATGATGGTGGTGGTGCCGCCCGCCAGCCCCGCCGCCGTGCCCGTGAAAAAATCGTCGGACGTCACCGTGCCCATGAAGGGCAGATTCATGTGCGTGTGCGTGTCTATCCCGCCCGGCATCACGTACAGGCCGCCCGCATCGATCACGGTGGCGCCGGACGGAACGGCGAGGTTCTCGCCGACGGCGGCTATCGTGTCGCCCTCGATCAGCACGTCGGCGCGGAAGGCGCGGTCGGCATTGACGACGGTACCGCCACGTATCAGTGTAGTCATCTTGTCTCCTTTACTCGAACAGACCCGAACAGCTCAGGATTGCGGCGCCTGCTGCACGCGCGCCGTCACCTTGCCCTTCATCATGATGCCGTAGACGACGGCGGCGATGGCCACGCCCACGAACCAGGCGTAGGTATAGATGGTTTTAAAGCCTGCGGCCACGTCGGGGAAGGCCGCGGGAAACGCCGCATTCAAAAAGCCCGGGATATTCGGCAGCACGGCGATGACAAAGGCGATCAGCGCCGCCATGTTCCAGCCGCTGCCATACGAATAGACGCCATCGTCGCGGTACAGCTGCCTGACGTCGAGCTGCGTCTTGCGCACGAAGTAGTAGTCGACGATGAGGATGCCGGCGATGGGACCCAGCAGGGCCGAGTAGCCGATCAGCCAGGTGAAGATATAGCCCTGCGTCGATTCAAGCACCTTCCACGGCATCATGACGATGGCGATGAAGGCCGTGATATAGCCGCCCATCTTGTACGAAATCTGCTTCGGCGCCAGCGAGGAAAAGTCATAGGCGGGGCCCACCAGGTTGGCCGCCAGGTTGACGCTGACCGTATCGATGAGCAGGATGATCAGGGCGATCAGCACGGCGGCGCCCGTCATGCGGCTGGCCAGGTCGACGGGGTCCCAGATGGCCTTGCCGTACATGACCACCGAACCGGCCGTGACGATGACGGCCAGCATGGCGAGTAAACCCATGGGCACGGGCAGGCCGATCGACTGGCCGATCACCTGGTCGCGCTGCGTCCTGGCGAAGCGCGTGAAGTCGGGAATGTTCAATGCCAGGGTCGCCCAGAAACCCACCATGGCCGTCAGCGACGGCCAGAAGACGCTCCAGAACTGGCCCGCCTTCTTGCCGCCGGGGATGAACTGCGATGGCTGGTCCAGCAGGCTGGCCACGCCGCCCGCCTTGCTGTGCACCCAGTACAGCAGCACGAAGCAGATGAGGATTTTCAAGGGAGCCGTGTAGGTTTCCAGTTTGCGGATCGACTCCATGCCGTGCAGAATGTAATAGAACTGGATGGCCCAGAAGGCCAGGAAGCACAGCAACTGGCTGCCATTGATGCCCAGGCCCGCGATCTTCTCGCCGCCCAGTTCATGGCCCATCAATACGCCCATCAGGGTATAGATCATCTGCCCGCCGAACCACGTCTGGATGCCGTACCAGCCGCAGGCGACGATGGCGCGCATCAGGGCCGGCAAGCGCGCGCCCATGGTGCCGAACGAGGCGCGCGCCAGCACCGCATACGGGATGCCGTACTTGGTGCCCGCATGGCCGATCAGCAGCATGGGCAGGAGCACGATGGCGTTGGCGAGAAATACCGTGAGCACGGCCTGGTAGCCGGACATGCCGCTGTCGATCAGGCTGGCCGACAGGGTGTAGGCGGGGATGCACATGACCATGCCGACCCACAGCGCGGCGAAGTGATACCAGCGCCAGGTGCGCTGCGCCGCCGTGGTGGGCGCCAGGTCTTCATTCCAGAGTTGCGTGTTGCCTGAGTAGTCGTGGTTCACAGGGTTGCTCCATCGGTTAGACCGCTGGCGCGCGAAGGCGCCAGGGATACGGCAATGTGGAAACGGCTCGGCTTTTAAGTAATCTAGCTTACTGCAAAGACGCGCCGCTGTTTATAAAATAAACGCACGCAATAACCGTGCCCTATGCCGTCTCCGCCAACGCGCGGGGATTCCTGGGATCCTGCGTCCAGTTCATGTACGGCTTGCCCGTGGCCTGCGGCACCATCGTGATGCAGCCTTGCACCGGACAGGTGATTTCGCACAGGTTGCAGCCC
Source organism: Janthinobacterium violaceinigrum (assembly GCF_009208555.1). Classification (GTDB taxonomy): domain Bacteria; phylum Pseudomonadota; class Gammaproteobacteria; order Burkholderiales; family Burkholderiaceae_D; genus Janthinobacterium; species Janthinobacterium violaceinigrum. Next base: position 228,281 of record NZ_WFLI01000004.1, read on the forward strand.
ACGCATTCTTCCTTGATCACCTCATAGGTGCGCATGCCGGCGGCGTCGATCAATTGGGCGATCGACTGGTGCGACGTGTCTTCGCAAGCCACGTAGCATTTGCCGCATTTGATGCAGTCGTCCTGGTTGATGTGCGCGATGACCTGGTAATTCATGTCCAGGTATTTCCAGTCCGTCGTGTTGGCCACGGCCTTGCCGGCAAAGTCGCCGATGCGTTCATAGCCCTTTTCATCCATCCAGCGCGACAGCCCATCCTTCATCTCTTCGACGATGCGAAAGCCATGCAGCATGGCGGCCGTGCACACCTGCACGCAGCCGGCGCCCAGGGCGATGAATTCGGCCGCGTCGCGCCAGTTGCCGATGCCGCCGATGCCGGAAATGGGCAAGCCACGCGTCTGCGGATCGCGGGCGATTTCCGCCACCATGTTCAGCGCGATGGGTTTCACGGCCGCACCGCAATAGCCGCCGTGCGTGCTGGCGCCGCCCACGATGGGCAAGGCCACCATGCGGTCCAGGTCCAGCGAGGTGATCGAGTTGATGGTGTTGATCAGCGAGACGGCGTCCGCGCCGCCCGCCTTGGCCGCGCGCGCCGGCATGCGCACGTCCGTGATGTTGGGCGTGAGCTTGACGATGACGGGCAGGCGGCTGTGCTTCTTGCACCAGGCGGTCACCATCTGCACGTACTCGGGCACCTGGCCCACGGCCGCGCCCATGCCCCGCTCCGGCATGCCGTGCGGGCAGCCGAAATTGAGCTCGATGCCGTCGGCCCCCGTGGCCTCGACCTTGGGCAGGATATCGGCCCAGTAGTGCTCTTCGCACGGCAGCATCAGCGAGACGACGATGGCGCGGTCCGGCCAGTCCTTTTTCACCTGCGTGATTTCGCGCAGGTTGATGTCCAGCGAGCGGTCGGTAATCAGTTCGATGTTATTGAAGCCCACCACTTCGCGGTTCTTGCCATACAGGGCGGAATAGCGCGACGAGACGTTGACGGCGGCCGGGTCTTCACCGAGCGTCTTCCACACGACGCCGCCCCACCCCGCCTCGAAAGCGCGCACCACGTTATAGGCCTTGTCGGTAGGCGGCGCGGAGGCCAGCCAGAAGGGGTTCGGCGACTTGATGCCGCAAAATTCGATGCTGAGATCAGCCATTATGCAGCCTCCACTTTGGAAAGAAGATCGGCATGGATGGCCAGTGCGGCCAGCTTGCCATGCTGGACGGCCTGCACCGTCAAGTCCTGTCCCGGCGCCACGCAGTCGCCGCCCGCGTAGATCCCCGGCAGCACCGTGCGAAACAGCGCATCGACGGCGATCTTGTCGCCCTCGCGCCGCAACAGCGACGCCATCGGGTCATGCAGCACTTCCGTGTCGAGGCTCTGGCCGATGGCCTTGAAGATGGCGTCGGCGGCCACGTCGAACGTCTCGCCCGTGCCCGCCAGGCGCGTGCCCTGCATGCACGTTTTCTCGAAACGCATGCCGGCTACCTTACCGCCAGCGTCAAGCAGCACCTGCTGCGGCTGGGCCCACGTCAGCATGCGCACCTGATTGGCCTTGGCGATTTCCTGTTCATGGTGGGTGGCCGTCATGGCGTCGAAACCGCGCCGGTAGACCAGGGTGACTTCCTCGGCGCCCAGGCGCTGGATCTGCACGGCCATATCGATGGCCGTATTGCCGGCGCCAATCACGATGGCCCGCTTCGGCACGGGCAGCGCAGCCAGATCGTCGGCCTGGCGCAGCGCGCTAATGTAGTCGACGGCGGCCAGGAGACCCGGCGCATCCTCGCCCGTCAGGCCCAGCTTGCGGCTGGCACCCAGGCCCAGGCCCAGGAAGACGGCATCGTACTGCGCGTGCAGGTCGCGCAGCTGCAGGTTCTCGCCCAGCACCTGGCGACATCGGATCTCGATGCCGCCTATCTGCAGCAGGAAGTCGATTTCCTTCTGCGCGAAGTCGTCCGTCAGCTTGTATTTGGCGATGCCGTATTCATTCAGGCCGCCCGCCTTGTCTTCCTTTTCAAACACCACCACGTCGTGGCCCAGCATGGCCAGGCGGTGCGCGCACGACAGGCCGGCCGGTCCCGCGCCGACGATAGCGATGGTCTTGCCCGTGGCGGCCGCGCGCCGGAACGGGTGCTGCGCAAAATGCATGTGGTCGACGGCATAGCGCTGCAGCAGGCCGATCTTCACGGGCTGGCCTTCGGCGTCGTGGTTGCGCACGCAGACGTCTTCGCACAGGATTTCCGTGGGGCAGACGCGGGCGCAGCTGCCGCCCAGGATATTCTGCTTCAGGATGCCGGCGGCGGCGCCGTTGATGTTCTTGACGTGGATATTGCGGATGAAGCTGGCCACGTCGATTTCCGACGGACAGATGCGGCTGCACGGCGCGTCGTAGCAGTACAGGCAGCGGGCGCTTTCGATGGCGGCCTGGCGCGCGTTCAAAGGCGGTGCCAGGTCCGTGAAATGGCCCGCCAGTTCCTCGTTGGGCAGGGTGGGATGCGGCAAATAGTTCAGGGACTCGATCATCGCTGTTTCCTTCTTTTATCCTGCGGTGGATTTGTCGTGTGAAACCGTCACTTCATCTGGGGAAAAGCAAATTCCACACCAGCGCTTGCCGTATTGGGCCAGCGCTGCATCACGGCCTTGTGGCGCGTGTAGAAACGCACGCCTTCGGGACCATAGGCGTGGTGGTCGCCGAACATGCTGCGCTTCCAGCCGCCGAAACTGTTGAAGGCCATGGGCACGGGCAAGGGGATGTTGACGCCCACCATGCCGACCTGGATCTGGCGCACGAATTCGCGCGCCACGCCGCCATCGCGCGTGTAGATGGCCACGCCGTTGCCATACTCGTTGGCGTTGATCAGCTCCACCGCATGCACCACGTCAGGACAGCGCAGCACACACAGCACGGGACCGAAAATCTCTTCCTTGTAGATGCTCATGTCGCGCGTCACATGGTCAAATAAAGTACCGCCGACGAAGAAGCCGTTTTCGCGGCCCGGCACCACATGGTTGCGGCCATCGACCACCAAAGTTGCACCCTGCTCCACGCCCGAGGCGATCAGTTTTTCGATGCGCTGCTTGGCGGCCAGCGACACGACGGGCCCCATTTCCGCACCATCTTCCATGCCGTCGCGCACTTTCAGTGCGGCCGTGCGCGCTGCCAGTGCATCGATCAATCGGTCGCCCGCGTCGCCCACGGCCACGACCACGGAGATGGCCATGCAGCGCTCGCCCGCCGAACCGTAGGCGGCGCCGATCAGCGCATCGACCGTCATGTCCATGTCCGCATCGGGCATCACCACCATGTGGTTCTTCGCGCCGCCCAGCGCTTGCACGCGCTTGCCGCTGGCGCTGCCGCGCGCATAGATGTATTCGGCAATCGGCGTGGAGCCCACAAAGCTGATCGCCTGCACGACAGGGTGGTCGAGCAAGGCGTCGACCGTCACCTTGTCTCCCTGCACCACGTTGAAAACACCGTCAGGCAAGCCCGCTTCCTGCAGCAGTTTCGCGTGCAGCAAGGAGGCCGATGGATCGCGCTCGGACGGTTTCAGGACGAAGGTATTGCCGCAGGCGATGGCGACGGGGAACATCCACATCGGCACCATCACGGGAAAATTGAATGGCGTGATGCCGGCCACCACGCCCAGTGCCTGGCGCATGGACCAGGCGTCGATGCCGCGCGAAATCTGGTCCGTGAATTCGCCTTTTAATAATTGCGGAATGCCGACGGCAAATTCCACCATCTCGATGCCGCGCGCCACCTCGCCCTGCGCATCGGCGAAAGTCTTGCCATGCTCGCGCGTGAGCATGGCGGCAAAGTCGTCCGTGTGCTGCTGGCACAGCTGCAGGTAGCGGAACAGGACACGCGCGCGCGTCAAGGGCGGCGTCGCCGACCAGGCGGGAAAGGCGGCGGCCGCCGCCTGCACGGCTGCGTCCACGTCTTCCACTGTGCCCAGCGCCACCCGGGCCACGGGTACGCCCAGGGCGGGGTTGTAGACGTCGCCATAGCGGCCGCTTCGGGTGTCGACTTTGGCGCCGTTGATGTAGTGGGTGATGGTGTCGAGATCGTTCATGGTGTTTCTTTTTCAAACCCAAAAACAAGTGCCGGGGTCGACCCCTCAGGATCCGACCCCAGGTTTTGCTTGGGGTCGCAGTTCAATCGAGATTTTTGAGTACCTTGGCCAGCTTGCCGAACAGCTCGTCGATATGCTGTTTTTCCAGCACCAGCGGCGGCGACAGGGCGATGATGTCGCCCGTCGTGCGTATCAGCACGCCGTCCGCAAATGCCTGCTTGAAGGCGTTGAAGGCGCGCGTGCCCGGCTTGCCCGCGATGGGATCGAGTTCGATGCCGGCGATGAGGCCGATGCTGCGCAAGTCGATCACGTGCGGCAAGCCTTTCAGCGAGTGCACGGCATCGCTCCAATACGCCTGCATCGCTTTGGCGTGACCGAGGATGTCCTGTTCCTCGAACACTTGCAGGGTCGCCAGCGAGGCGGCGCAGGCCAGCGGGTGGCCGGAATACGTGTAGCCGTGGAACAGTTCGATCCCGGCCGGCGCATCCATGAAGGCGTCGTGGATGTACTGTTTGCTGAAGACGGCGCCCATGGGCACCATGCCGTTGGTCAAGCCCTTGGCCGTCGTCATCAGGTCCGGCTCGACGTCGAAATAGTCGGCGGCGAACGGCGTCGTCATGCGGCCAAAACCCGTGATGACTTCATCGAAGATCAGCAGGATGCCGTGCTTGGTGCACAGCTCGCGCAAGCGTTTCAGATAGCCTTTCGGCGGGATCAGAACGCCCGTGGAACCGGCCACCGGTTCGACGATGACGGCGGCAATCGTCGATGCATCGTGCAGGGCGACGATGCGTTCCAGTTCGTCGGCCAGGTGGGTGCCGTATTCGGGCTCGCCCACCGTGTAGGCGTTCTTGTCCAGGTTGTGCGTGTGCGGCAGGTGGTCCACGCCCGGCAGCAGGGGGCCGAAGGTCTTGCGGTTGCCGCCGATGCCGCCCACGGAAATGCCGCCGAAGCCCACGCCGTGATAACCGCGTTCGCGGCCGATCAAACGCGTGCGGCTGCCCTCGCCCCGCGCCCGGTGATACGCGAGCGCGATCTTCAGGGCCGTGTCGACGGCTTCGGAACCGGAATTGGTATAGAAGACATGGCCGAACTTGTGGCCCGTGTAGTCCATCAGTTTTTCGGCCAGGTCGAAGGCGGCCGGATGGCCCATCTGGAAGGTGGGCGCAAAATCGAGCTGGCCCACCATCTCGCGGATGGCGCCGACGATTTTCGGCTGCGCATGGCCGCAGGGCACGCACCACAGGCCGGCCGTGCCATCGAGGATGCTGTTGCCGTCGACGTCCTTGTAGTACATGCCTTCGGCCGAGACCAGCAGGCGCGGATGGGTCTTGAAATCGCGGTTATTGGTAAACGGCATCCAGAATGCCGACATCGATTCCGGCCTAGTTTCGTTCATGACCTTCTCCTTGGGATGGGCTGGCGCGGCGCCAGGATCGTTTTTGACGAAGCGTAAAATAATTTACCAGTTGGCAAAAAGCTGATGTAATAATAGACAGGCCATCCCCAACGGCACAGATACACAAACGGCAAAGTATCCCAACCGTACAGGTCGAAAAACCACTACAGTTTTTTTGTGCAAGGCAGCATAAGGAGCCACCGGTGATGCACAACGTGAAGCAGGACGAGGGTGCAGCTAGCGCCAGCGGCTGGCCCGTGCTGGACATCGACCGCCAGAAAAAAGGCGGCCTGGTCGAGCAGATCGTCATCGCCATCAGCGTCATGGTGGGCAGCCGCGCCCTGCGCATCGGCACGCGCATGCCTTCCGTGCGCCAGTTCGCCCGCTGCAATGGGGTGTCGACGTTTACCGTCGTCGAATCGTATGACCGCCTGGTCAACCTGGGCTTGCTGTCGTCGCGGCGCGGCTCCGGCTATTTCGTCGCGCGCCACGATATCGCGGCCTCGCCGCAATTGGCTGTGCACGCCAGCCCCAGCGCCATCGACGCCCTCACGCCGGACCTGTATTCGGGCGTGTCGGATGCGCTGCCCGTGGGGGCGGGCTGGCTGCCGCCCGAGATGTATGGCGAAGCGACCGTGCTCGATGCCGTGCGCCAGGCCATGCGCATTCCCGCCAGCCGCCTGCGCGGCTATGGCCACCCGCTGGGCTTTCCCTCGCTGCGCCAGCACCTGGCGACGAGCTTGTCGGAAGAGCTGTTCCAGGTGGAGCAGGACCAGGTCTTGCTCACGCATGGCGCCACGCACGCTTTTGACCTGATCCTGCGCAGCCTGACCAAGCCGGGCGACACGGTGCTGGTGGAAGACCCCGGCTACAGCAACCTGCAGTCGCTGATCCGCCACCACGGCTGCATCCCCGTGGGCGTGAATCGGGGCGAAACGGGCCTCGATCTCGATGCGCTGGCTGCGGAAGCGGCCCGCAGCCAGCCCAAGCTGATGTTCGTCAACACGGTGCTGCAAAATCCCCTGGGCACTTCGCTCAGCCAGGCGCAGACGCACCGCCTGCTGGCACTGGCCGAGCAATTCGATTTCTGGCTGGTGGAAGACGATATCTACCGCGAACTGGCGGCGCGCGGCGAAGCGTCGCTGGCGGCGATGGATGGCTTGCGCCGCGTGATCCGCGTGGGCAGCTTTTCCAAGACCCTGTCGCCCGTGCTGCGCGTCGGCTCCATCTGCGCCTCGCCTTCGCTGGTGGCCGAACTGGTGCGCGTGAAAATGCTGGCGGGACTGACGACGTCGGAAATCAACGAGCGCGCCGTCTACCACGCCATCTCCGCGCGGCCCTACAAGCGCATGGTCGAGCGGCTGGTGGCGCAGCTCGATGCAGCCCGCGAGCGCAGCATCGACTGCCTGGCGCAAGCGGGCATGGCGCCCGTGGCGCGGCCCCGCGGCGGCATGTTCGTCAGCGCCGGCTGGCCCGACATCCAGACGCCGGAATGGAATGGCAAGATCGTCGCCGACATGGCGTTGAAGGCGGGCATCCTGCTGTCGCCGAACGAATTTTTCATGCTGCGCGCGCCCGAGACGGTGTGGTTCCGCTTCAACGTGGCCTACACCGATACTCCCGTGCTGCACACCTTCCTGCAATCGATCCGTCCACGCTAAAGAACCCGCCATGGCCAGCGACAAATCCCCTGCCCTTCCCGTGAAAAATGCCGGCGGCCGGCGCCTGCAAAACCGCGACCGCCTGGAAGCGGACATCCTGGAGCAAGCCGTGCGCGTGTTCGCGGAAAGCGGCTACGAGGGCGCGTCGATCGCCACCATCGCCGAACGGGCCGGCCTGTCGAAGCAAAACCTGATGTATTACTTCCCGTCCAAGCAGCTGCTGTACCAGCGCGTGCTCGACGATGTGCTTGACGACTGGCTGGCGCGCATGGAATCGCTGGCCAATGAACACGATGCACCGCGCGATGTGCTGCGCGCGTATATCGGCGCCAAGCTGCGTTTTTCGCGCGAACAGCCATGGGCTTCGCGCGTGTATGCGCTGGAAGTGATCAATGGCGCGCCCCTGTACGGCAACCAGATACGCGACCGGGTCGTGCCCCTGCTGCGCAAGGATATCGCCGTCTTCGAAGCCTGGATCGCCGCCGGCAAGATGGCGCCCGTCAACGCCACCCATCTGATGTTCGCCATCTGGGCCATGACGCAATCGTATGCGGATTTTTCAGCGCAGATGGCCCTGGTGCTGGAACGCAAGCAGCTCACGCGCAAGGATTACGAGGACGCCGAAATCCTGATCGCGCACATGGTGCAGGCAGCCATCGCCCTGCCGGCGGCAGCGCCCGGTACGTGATGAAATTTCCAACGAACAAACGAGCAGTGATAGCATGGCGCGCTGGAGCGTTTGCACGGGCGGCGCGATACCCACAGGATAAGGAACAGGCATGAAACAATGGTCATCGGCGCGCACCGCGTCATTGCTGGGCAAGGCGGCCTGCGCGGCGCTGCTGGCAGTGGCATCCACGGCACAGGCGCAGACAATCGGCATGATAGACAACCAGCCGCTCAGTGAAACCTGGCTCAACGCGGGCTTTTATTCGTATCACTTTCAGCGCGACAAGAACCTGAACGACAGCAATCCGGGCCTGGGCGCCGAATACCGTTTTTCCACGGTCGCGTCGGCCACGGCCGGCCGCTTCTACAATAGCGACCGCGCCTATTCGAACTACCTGGGCGTGTACTACCAGCCCATCAAGGTGGGCCCGCTGCGCGTCGGTGCCGTCGTTGGCGGCTTCAGCGGCTATCCGAAGATGCGCGACGGCGGCTGGTTCCCGGCCCTGGTTCCCACCATCAGCTATGAATACCAGCGCGTGGGCGTGAATATCGCCATCGTGCCGTCCTACAAGGACCGCCTGTATGGCGCCCTCAGTTTCCAGCTGAAACTCAAGGTATTCGAATAACCGCTTGTCCCGGCCTGTCGCCGTTCGATCCGCCATTTCTGCCATTCGTCGCATCCGCCATGTCCGGCAGCCAGGTTTTGCCTATAGTGGACACATCGCCAGCCTGCATACGGCAGCGGCATCCACGACAGGAGAACAGCATGAAAGACATCAATCCGGCACCGGGCAGCAATTCCTTCAGCGCTTTCTGGAGCGAGCTGTGCGCTTACGCGCGCCAGGGCATGGCAGCCATGCGCGCCATGTCCTGGCCCATGCTGCTGGGATGCTGCCTGGGCCTGGCGTTCCTGATCACCATCCTGCCGCTGGCCATCATGCTGTTTGCCCTCGTCATGCTGCTGCGCTGGGCCAGCAACAGCGACGATACGAGCGCGGACACGGAAGCGGCGAACTCGTCCCGGTCACCGCAATAAATTTGCGCCGTGGCAAGAGTGCAACGATGGTTCTATGGCACTATGGATGCGCGCCGCATTGACGGGCATCAATACCATCCCGATGGATGGTATTGATACGGAACACCGCGCACGACAGACGATCGAAGCTACTCCCCATCTGCCATAGGAGTTTTCTGATGACCACGACAGCAAAAGCCACAACAGGCACGACCATTCCCTGCCTGCGCTACCGCGACGCCCCCGCCGCCATCGAATGGCTGTGCAGCGCCCTCGGTTTTGAAAAACAATTGATCGTGCCTGACGGTAACGGTGGCGTGGCCCATGCGCAACTGAGCTTCGGCAATGGCATGGTCATGGTGGCGCCGGCCCTCGACAGCGACTATGGCCGTCTGATGAAGCTGCCTGGCGAACTCGGCGGCGCCAACACGCAAAGCTGCTACCTGGTCGTCAGCGATGCCGATGCCGTCTACCGCAGCGCGCGCGAAGCGGGCGCCGAGATCGTGCTCGACATCAAGGATGAAGATTACGGCGGACGGGGCTTTACCTGCCGCGATCCGGAAGGCCACATATGGAGCCTGGGCACCTACGACCCATGGTAAAACGGAGAACAATGATTATCGGTACCCTCGCCGCCGCCAGCCTTGCGCTGGCTGGCGGTTTCCTGTCCGCTCCCGTCCTCGTCGACGAACACCTCAACCGCGTGCATGCGCCGTCCGGCAAGGCGCCGTCGGCAGCCACCCTGGCCCTGCACCAGAGCCTGTGGATTGCCGACCTGCACGCGGACAGCCTGCTGTGGCAGCGCAAGCTGGCGCGCGACAGCCAGCGCGGCCATGTGGACTTCCCCCGCCTGCAGCGGGGCAACGTGGCGCTGCAAGCCTTTTCCGTCGTCACCAAGACGCCGCGCAAGATGAATATCGAGCGCAACGACAGCGATACGGATAACATCACGGCGCTGGTGGTGGCGCAGGGCTTGCCGCCCGCCACCTGGAACAGCCTGCTGGCGCGCGCCACCTACCAGGCCGCCGAGTTGCAGCAGCAGGCGGCCGGCAGCCATGGCAAGGTCCGCGTGATCGGCAGCCGCGCCCAGCTGCGCAGCTTCCTCGCCGCGCGCGAACAGGACCCCGGCCTGCTGGCCGGCTGGCTGACCCTGGAAGGCGCGCATGCGCTCGAAGGCAAGCTGGACAACCTCGACACCTTGTACCGGGCGGGCTTCCGCATGGCCGCGCCCACGCATTTCTTCGACACGGAACTGTCCGGCTCCCAGCACGGCATGAAAAAAGGCGGCCTGACGCCGCTGGGCAAGCAATGGCTGCGCGCCATGGAACAGCGCAAGATGATCATCGACCTGGCGCACGCCTCGCCGGCCACCATCGACGACGTCTTGAGCCTAGCGAAACGCCCCGTGATGGTGTCGCACACGGGCGTGCGCGGCACTTGCGCCAACGGGCGCAACCTGAGCGACGCACAATTGAAACGCATCGCCGCCCAGGGTGGCCTGGTAGGCATCGGCTTCTGGAATACGGCCGTCTGCGGCAAGGACGTGGCATCGATCGCGCGCGCCATCAAGTACACGGTCAACCTGATCGGCGCCGAACACGTGGCCTATGGTTCGGACTTCGACGGCGCCGTCACTACCGCCATCGATGCGGCCGGCTTGCCGCGGTTGACGCAGGCGCTGCTCGACGCGGGCCTGTCGGAAGCGCAGATCCGCCGCGTCGCCGGCGAAAACGTGCGCGACTTTTTACTGAAAAACCTGCCCGACGACGACGCCTAGGCCAACGCGTCGATCAACGCCCGGTCCGCCACCTGGCGCGGCCGGATCCGGATCAGCTTGCGGTACAGGGGCGGCATGGCGTCGCACAGCGCCAGCAGCGCGTCTTCCGCCATGGCCGGGCGCACGTACTGGAATTGTGCGGGATTATTTTCCGGCAGCGCCCCCTCCATCGTGGAGCCATACGCGCCCAGGGTCATGAAACTGGCGGCGCTGTCGTCCGGGCCCATGGCCAGCACGAACGTGCCATGCTTGGGGTGCCCCAGATAACGCTTGATTTCTTCCTGCAGCGCCGGCTCGGCGCCGGCCATCAATTCATAGCGCAATTGCGCGTACTGGCGCGTGCATTCCATGAACGGCGTGCGGATGAGGGAACGCGCCAGCTGGCCCGGCATGCACAGCAGCAGGTTGCCAAAGGAATCGAGCAAGGCGGCCGCGTCGCCCTGGCCGCCGTCGCGCGCGTCCTGCTCCATGGCCGCCTGCAGGAATGGCGCCAGGCCAGCATCGGGCGCATGCGGGTCGCAGCGGTAGGTCAGCGCGTCGGGATAGCGGCGGCGCAAGGCGCGCACCACGGCATGCTCGGACGGCAAGGTGGCCGGATCGCGCAGCTGCACGTCGTCGCCCGCGTTCAGCAGCTGCATCACCTGGGCCGACGTTGCTTCGAACACCAGCGAGCACAGTGCCTGCGTCGCCTCGTGGATGCTCTTGCCGATGAAAAAAGACTTGGGCGCGGCGCCGGACGGCGCGCGCGCATACTCGGTGGCGCCGCGCACGGCCGGATAGCAAAAGCTGCGGCCCGCCTGCGCCCGCAGCGGCGACGGCAAGGCCGTGAAACTGGCGGCGCCGTCGTAATTGATGCCCGCCTTGACGTCGGGTGCGGCCACCACCACGTTGAAACCGGCCGCCAGGATCGCGCCCGTGCACATGCAGCACGGGTCGAGCGAGGTGACGATGGTCAGCTCGCCCGGCGCCGGCAAGGGCGTGCCCTTGGCCCGTTCGGCAAAATACCAGTCCACAAGCTGGCGCTCGCCATGCGCCGTGGGGTCGAATACCAGTCCCTGGCGCACGACGTTGTTGTGCATCGATTGCAGCACGTTGCCGGCGCCATCGAGCAGCACGCCGCCCACGCCGAAGGTGCCCTGCGTCTTGGCGGCCATGGCTTCGGCCGCGGCAATCGCCACGGCGGCCTGGATGTCGATCGTCTTGTTCAAACCAGCCCTATGGTTTCATGTCCAGGTCGGAACTGCCGAAACCGTGCGGCAGCAGCCAGCCCGCCGTCACTTCCATGACATCGTTTTTCAGGTTCGTCAGGATCACGGGCAGGTCGGCGCCGCCCATCTCGAATATCACCTGGCGGCAGGCGCCGCACGGCGAGATCGGTTCGGCCGTGTCGCCCGTGACGGCCAGCCTGGCGAAGTCGCCCGGCTTGCAGCCATGCGCGATGGCGCTGAAAAACGCCGTGCGCTCGGCGCAATTGCACAAGCCATACGCGGCGTTCTCCACGTTACAGCCACGGAAGACGCGGCCATCCTTGCACAGCAGCGCCGCGCCCACTTTGAAGCGCGAGTATGGCGCATAGGCCAGTTCACGGCCGGCGTTGGCTTCGGCGATCAGTTCTTGGTTGTTCATTTTTTCTGCAATACCTTTGAAATCATTAAGGCCGGGGTCAGCCCCTCAACACCGCCGACACATAGTTCAGCGCTATCGCAAACGGGGGGCGGACCCCAGTTGTACATTACGGACGAATGGTACGGTAAATCATTGGATTGGCCGTCAACGCCACCGCGCTGATGGCATACGCATCCTGGATTTCCTTGACGGCTTGCTGCGCCGCCGCTTCCGTGCGCGCGTGCACCATGGCCAGCGGCTGGCCGACGGACACTTGCTCGCCCAGGCCCACGAGGTCCGTCAGGCCGACGGCGAAATCGATGCTGTCGCTCGGGCGGCGGCGGCCACCGCCCAGGGCGACCACGGCCAGGCCGATGCCGCGGCAATCGCGCACATTGGCAAAACCGGCGGACAGCGCCGGCGCCGGCACGATGAACGGCGCCTTTTCCAGGTGCTTGTCCGGGTTCTCGATCAGATCCGCCGGGCCGCCCAGGGCGGACACCATGCGAGAGAAACGCTCGGCCGCTTCGCCCGAATCGAGGGCCGCCATCAGCTTGACGCGCGCCTCTTCTTCGGTGGCAGCCAGGCCGCCCAGCACCAGCATCTCGGCGCACAGCGCCAGCGTGACTTCGTGCAGACGCGCGGGACGCGAACGGCCCGTCAGGTAATCCATGGCGCCCCGCACTTCCAGCGCATTGCCGGCGTACGGCGCCAGCGATTCGTTCATGTCCGTCAGAATGGCCGACGTCTGCATGCCCGCGCCGTTGCCGACGGCGACGATGCTCTCGGCCAGTTCCACCGATTTGTCGTAGGTGGGCATGAAGGCGCCCGTGCCCACTTTCACGTCCATGACCAGCGCATCCAGGCCTGCCGACAGTTTCTTCGACAGGATGGAGCCGGTGATCATGGCCACCGATTCCACCGTGGCGGTCACGTCGCGGATGCTGTAGAAGCGCTTGTCGGCCGGCGCCAGCTGCGCCGTCTGGCCGATGATGGCCACGCCGATCTCCTGCACCACCTTGCGGAACAGTTCATTGTCCGGCACGGTGCAGTAGCCGGGGATGGCGTCGAACTTGTCCAGCGTGCCGCCTGTGTGGCCCAGGCCGCGCCCCGAGATCATCGGCACGTAGCCGCCGCACGCGGCGACCATGGGGCCCAGCAGCAGCGACACCACGTCGCCCACGCCGCCCGTCGAATGCTTGTCGACGACAGGCCCCGGCAGGTTCAGCGCGCGCCAGTCCAGCACGTGGCCGGAATCGCGCATGGCCAGGGTGAACGCCACGCGTTCGTCCATGTTCATGTCGTTGAAAAAGACGGCCATGCCCAGCGCCGCGATCTGGCCTTCGCTGACGCTGCCGTCAGTAATGCCGCGCACGAAAAACTGGATTTCCTCGGCGCTCAGCACGCCCTTGTCGCGCTTCTTGCGGATGATTTCTTGGGTTAAAAACATGATAGCTCCCGATATGAGGTACTGTTCCAATCCAGCGGCGCCCGATACCTGCGCCCTGCTGGTGAAAGCAACTTGGGGCCGGCGCCCCGGCGCATCGCTGCGCGGAAGATCCGGCCCCACCGTCCTGCTCTACAACCTTAGACGCCGTAAGGAATCCACACGTTTTTCACTTGCGACGCATGCGCCAGCACGGCGCGGCCGCCGCTTTGGGCCGCACTATACCAGTCGCGGCCCTTGGCGCCGCCGACCCAGGTGCGCTTCAGGGTGCCGGCCGACAGGCGCTCGACTTCCGCGCAGCCTTCGGCCGAGCCGTCATGGCGCCACACGGCGTCGATGTCGGCGTGCGTGGCCAGCGTGCGCGCCAGTTCATCGGCGTTGCCGCTGATGATGTTGACGACGCCACCGGGCAAGTCGGACGTATCGAACACCTGGTACAGGTCCAGCGCGCTCAATGGATGCGCTTCCGACGGCACCACCACCACGCGGTTGCCCAGTGCGATGGCCGGTGCCACCAGCGAAATGAAGCCCAGCAAAGGCGCTTCGTTCGGGCAGACGATGCCGATCACGCCGACGGCTTCATTGAGCGCCACGGTGATGCCCTTCGTTGGCGGCTGGTGCGCCAGGCCATCGTACTTGTCGGCCCAGGCCGCGTAGTAGAACAGGCGTTCGATCGATGCCTGCACTTCCTTCTCCGGGTTCTTGCTGCCCGTCATGGCGGCGATGCGGGCGGCAAATTCGTCGGCGCGCGCAGCCAGGTTCTCGGCGATGTAGTACAGCACTTGCGCGCGGTTGTGCGCCGTGGCGCCGGTCCAGCCGGACGCCTTGTGCGCCGCTTCGACGGCGTTGCGAATGTCCTTGCGGCTGCCCACGCCCACTTCGGCCAGCAGGGCGCCGTTCGCGCCGAACACGGGAGCGCTGTAGGCGCTGTCAGGGCGCGCCTGCTTGCCGCCGATGTACATCTTGGCCGTGCGGTCGATGGCGAAGGGGTCGGCGGCTGCCGGTTTCGCATTGCCCTTGGCTTTCGCTTCCACCACCGGCAGGGCCGGACGCGCATCTTCGGCCAGGGCCGTCATGTATTCCAGCATGCCTTCGCGGCCGCCTTCGCGGCCGAAGCCCGATTCGCGGTAGCCGCCGAAGCCGCAGGCCGCGTCGAACTGGTTGGCGCTGTTGATCCACACCACGCCGGCCTTGATGGCGGGCGCGATATCCAGCGCCAGGCTGATCGACTCGGTCCACACGCTGGCGGCCAGGCCGTACACCGTGTTGTTCGCCAGCTGCACCGCTTCAGGCGGCGTGCGGAAGCTCATCGCCACCAGCACGGGGCCGAAGATCTCAGCCTGCGCCACGGCGGCCGATGTCGACGCGCCCGTGATCAGGGTCGGCGGGAACCACGAACCGTCCGCCGGCAATTCGCACGCGGGCTGCCATACGTCGCAGCCTTCGGCACGGGCCGAATCGACCAGCGCGGCGATGCGCTGGCGCTGTACCGGGTCGACCAGCGCGCCCACGTCCATCGATTTGTCCAGCGGCGAGCCGAGACGCAGGTTTTCCATGCGCGCGCGTACCTTGTTCAGGAAGCGCTCCTGGATCGATTCCTGCACCAGCAGGCGCGAACCGGCGCAGCACACCTGGCCCTGGTTGAACCAGATCGAATCGACCAGGCCTTCCACGGCGCCGTCCAGGTCCGCATCTTCAAAGACGATGAATGGCGACTTGCCGCCCAATTCGAGAGACAGCTTCTTGCCGCTGCCGGCCGTCGCCTCGCGGATCAGACGGCCCACTTCCGTGGAACCCGTAAACGCGATCTTGTCGACGCCAGGATGGTTGACAATGGCCGAGCCCACGCGGCCGTCGCCGGTGACGATGTTGACCACGCCGGCCGGCACGCCCGCCTGCACGCACAGTTCGGCGAACAGCATGGCGGTGAGCGAGGTGAATTCGGCCGGCTTGAAGACCACCGTGTTACCGGCGGCCAGGGCCGGGGCGATTTTCCACGACAGCATCAGCAGGGGGAAATTCCACGGCACGATCTGGCCCACCACGCCCACGGCGCGGTAGTCGGCAAATTCTTCCGATTGCAGCTGCGCCCAGCCCGCGTGATGGTAGAAGTGGCGCGCGGCCAGCGGCAGGTCGATATCGCGCGTTTCGCGGATGGTCTTGCCGTTGTCCAGGGTTTCCAGCACGGCGAACAGGCGCGAATGCTTTTGCAGCAAACGGGCCAGCGCGTACATGACCTTGGCGCGGCCATGGCCGCCCATGCCTTGCCACACGGGCAGCGCGCGGCGCGCCGCTTCCACGGCGCGTTCCACGTCAGCATCGGTCGCCTGCGTCAGTTCGGCCAGTTGCGCGCCGTCGGCAGGATTGGTCGAGGCGAACAGCTCGGCCGGCTCGCTCCAGGCATTGTCGATAAACAGGCCGAACTTGCGCTGGTGGCCGTCGAGCCACGCCTGTGCTTCTTTTTGACTTTCGGGAGCTGGGCCGTAGTCCATAGTAGTGAGAATCTCGTTAATTGTAGGCATGACGAATGTTCTTTAAGGTTGTGCGTGACGATGATTGGCCGAGTAGCTGCCGGTGACGTAGTGCTCGAGCTGGCGCTCGATGTCGGTCAGCAGGCTGGAAGCGCCGATGCGGAACAGGTGCGGCTGCAGCCATTCATTGCCCAGTTCTTCCTTCATCAGGGTCAGGTATTGCAGTGCGCTCTTGGCCGAGCTGACGCCGCCGGCCGGCTTGAAGCCCACCTGGAAACCCGTCTGCTCGTGGTATTCGCGAATCGTGCGCACCATCGTCAGGGCCACGGGAATGGTGGCGTTCACGCCTTCCTTGCCGGTGGACGTCTTGATGAAATCGGCGCCCGCCATCATGCAGACCCACGACGCCTTGGCCACGTTTTCCATCGTCAGCAAGTCGCCCGTGGCGAGAATCGCCTTCACGTGCGCTTCGCCGCAGGCCTTGCGGTAGGCCAGCATTTCGTCGTACAGCACTTGCCAGTTGCCGTTCAGGACGTGCTGGCGCGTGATGACGATATCGATTTCCGACGCGCCCGCGGCGACCGACAGTTCGATCTCGCGCAGCTTCGTTTCCATGCTCGTCAGGCCGGCCGGGAAACCCGTCGACACGGCAGCGATGGGCAAGCGGCCCTGGATGACCTGCACGGCCGGGGCGATCATCTCGTGGTACACGCACACGGCGCCGGTGCTCAGTTCCGTCAGGCCCAGTGCGGCCATCAGGTCGGCGCGCAAGGGGCGCATGGCCTTCATGCACAGGCGTTCCACGCGGCCCGGGGTATCGTCGCCGCCCAGGGTGGTCAGGTCGATCATCTGGATGGCTTTCACCAGCCAGGCGGCCTGGTATTCCTTTTTCACCGTACGGCGGTTCGCCAGGCTGGCCGCGCGGCGGTCCGTCGCGGCGCGGTTGACGCGGATCTGGTTGATCCAGCCCAGGTCGAGGCCAACGGCCTCGTTACGCTTGAATTCGGGGTGCATGAGTGTCATAACAAGCTGGTTCCATTAGCAAGTGGTGGTACGCCAAGGTGCTTGGCGAGGGTTTGGCCAATATCGGAGAAGGTCTCGGAAATACCCAGTGCGCGCGGGGCGACGCCGGGGCCGAAGAAGATCATCGGAATGTGTTCGCGGGTGTGGTCGGAGCCGTGCCAGGTGGGGTCGCAGCCATGGTCGGCGGTGATCACGACCAGGTCGCCTTCCTTCAGCTTGGCCATGAATTCCGGCAGGCGCGCATCCATTTCGCGCAGCGCATCGGCATAGCCCTCGACGTTGCGGCGGTGGCCGAAAGCCTGGTCGAAATCGACGAAGTTCACAAAAGTGAGCGACTTGTCCTGCACTTCATCGGCCGTCTTCAGCAGCGCTTCGAACAGCGCCATGTTGTCGACGCCCTTCACGACGCGCGAGATGCCCTGGGTAGCGAAGATGTCGCTGATCTTGCCCAGGCCGACCACTTCGCCGCCCGCATTCTTCACGTGGTCGAGCAGGGTCGGCGCGGGCGGCGCGACGGCGTAGTCGTGGCGGTTGGAAGTGCGCGTGTAGTTGCCGTTGCTGCCCGTGAACGGGCGGGCGATGACGCGGCCGATGTTGTACGGCTCGACCAGCTTGAAGGCCATTTCACACACCTGGTACAGGCGTTCGAGGCCGAACGATTCTTCGTGCGCGGCGATCTGCATCACCGAGTCGCCCGACGTATAGATAATCAGCTTGCCCGTGGCGACGTGCTCGTCGCCATGCTTGTTGATGATGTCCGTGCCCGAGGCATGGCAGTCGCCCAAGAAGCCGGGCACGCCCGACATGGCCTTGAGCTTGTCGGTCAGGTCGGCAGGGAACGACGGCGTCGTGCGGGGGAAGTAGCCCCAGTCGAATTCGACGGGCACGCCGGCGATTTCCCAGTGGCCGCTCTGCGTGTCCTTGCCGGTGGAACGCTCGCGCGCCGCACCGTAGGCGCCGGTAAAACCGTCGCGCTGGTCGAAGCCCGTGGCCCATTCGCCGCTGGCCAGGTGCGCGGCGGCGCCCAGTCCCAGGCGTTCCATGTTAGGGAGTTTCAAGGTCTTGCCGCTTTTGGCGACAGTGCTGGCAATGTGGCCAAAGGTATTGGCACCTGCGTCGCCATACTTGGCGGCGTCTGGCGTCGCGCCAAGGCCGAAGGAATCAAGCAGGAGGATAAATGCGCGTGACATGATAAGGCTCGCTCTATGAAGGTAATGCGGGATGATGCGAACAGTGTAGGCCGGAATTTCCCGGCCTGCCGCGCGGCAGCGCCCGTGTGTGGCGCGCCGCTACTGCGTAAAGAAGACTGCTCAGGCTTGCGGCTTTTCAGCTACCGTGGAGAGGAAAGCCAGGATCAGCTTGACCAGGTCTTTCGCGCCGATGGCCGCGTACTTCAGGGTTTGTTCGTGCGACAGGGCGAATGGCGACATGCCTTCGGCCAGGTTCGTGATGACGGACACGCCCACCACTTTCAGGTCGCAATGGCGGGCCGACACCACTTCCGGCACCACCGACATGCCGACCGTGTCGGCGCCCAGGCGGGCCATCATGCGGATTTCGGCGGCCGTCTCGAAGTTCGGGCCAGGGTAGGCGACGAACACGCCTTCGTGCAGGGTGATGCCGTTCGCAGCAGCCGTGTCCTTGACCAGGTTGCGCAGGTCCGCATCGTAGGCATTGGCCATGCTGAAGAAGCGCGGGCCGAAGCGGTCGTCGTTCGGGCCGACCATCGGCGTGCCTGGCAACAGGTTGATATGGTCGCTGATGGCCACCAGGCTGCCGGCGTCCACTTCGGGGCGCAGGGAACCGGCAGCGTTGGTGACGAACAGCATTTCGCAGCCCAGCAGTTTCAGGGTGCGGATGGCGCTCGTCATCACGCCCATGCCATAGCCTTCATAGAAGTGGCCGCGGCCCTTCATGCAGACGACGGCGACGCCCGACAGGGTGCCGACCACCAGTTCGCCGGCATGGCCGTGCACGGTGCTGATCGGGAAGCCTGGCAACTCGTCAAAGCTGATGCTGACGGCGTCCGTCATCTGCTCGGCCAATACGCCCAGGCCGGAGCCGAGGATCATCGCCACGCGCGGCTTGAAATTTTCTGGGGCGCGGGCACGGATGATTTCGGCGGCGTGGAAAGGGGCGTTGTTCGACATGGTTATCCTCTGAGTGACTAATGATGATGGTTGCTGCCTGCGCGATCGTGTCCGGGTGGGGACTGCGGCCCAGGTATCGGGTATGCATGGGTGTTGCTGGACTATCCAGATGCGTATTGCCATTAATTGCCGCCACTATGCATCAAACGGAATATGTATGGCAAATACCATTTTTCTTGCCCATTTATACAATTCAAATATAAATGGCCGATATTATAGTCCAGGCAAGCGCTCGCCCGCCAGCGGCGGCCACGCCCTTGCAATGCCCCGTAAATCCATGCATACAAGCTCCATACGAGCACTTTTCGCGCACGCCCGGCATGCGCTTGACACGATCAAGACAAATGTTTACAGTTTCGAACAAATGTTTAAACCTCCTGCGAACACCTTGTGACCGATACCAATAAAAAAGACCAGTTGTACACGCTGATCCGCAACAACCCCTTCATCTCGCAGCAGGACCTGGCGAACGAACTGGGCTTGTCGCGCTCGGCCGTCGCCGGCCATATCGCCGGCCTCATACGCGAGCGGCGCCTGCTGGGACGCGCCTACGTGCTGCCCGACAGCCGCCCCGTGCTGTGCATAGGCGCCGCCAATCTGGACCGCAAGATGCGCACCCTGGCAACCTTGCAGATGGGCACCTCGAATCCCGTGCGCTCGGAAGAGGTGTTTGGCGGCGTAGGCCGCAACATCGCGGAAAACCTGGCCCGCTTGGCCATCCCCGTGGCCCTGCTGACGGCCCTGGGCGACGATGCGGCCGGCCACGCGCTGCAGACGCACGCGGAAGACGCGGGCATCGACATGCGCGGCAGCTTGCATTTAAGCAACACCAGCAGCGGCACCTACACGGCCGTGCTCGACGAGCATGGCGAAATGCTGCTGGCGATGGCCAACATGCAACTCTACGAACAGCTGACTCCCGCCTTCCTGCACAGCCGCCAGCCCCAGCGCGCAGCCGCCGCCCTCACCGTCTGCGACCTGAACCTGGGCCACGATAGCGTGCAGGCACTGCTGGCCGATGCGCGCCAGGATGCTGCCCACGCGACGCCGCTGGTCATCGTCGCCGTCTCGCAGCCGAAGATGGCGCACCTGCCGCAAGACCTGGCGGGCTTGCACCTGCTGATCCTCAACCGTGGCGAACTGGAAACGCGCGTGGCGCGGGCCTTGCCGACGGCGTTCGACGTGCGCGCCGCCTGCCGCGAAGTGCAGCGCCAGGGCGCGCGCCAGGTGATCGTCACCTGCGGCGGCGAAGGCGTGTATTTCACGGACGGCGACGGCGTGGACGCGCCTGTCGAGCACTTGGCCGCGCGCGAAGTGGACGCCGTCGACGTGACGGGCGCCGGCGACGCGTTTTCCGCCGCCGTCTGCTGGTCGCTGTACCACGACAGCGGCGACTTGAAACTGGCGTGCCGGCGCGGCCTGAAGCTGGCCGCCATGACCCTGGAATCCGATGCCACCGTCTCGCCCCTGGTGTCGGCCGGCGCGCTCGACGACATCGACGACGCCGACCTGGCGCCACCTCCCCCTACCCTCTTTCAACAGGACTGACACATGACGCAATTGAATACCTTCCTCTCGTTCTCGCAAGAAGTGCTAGCCGCGCGCGCCGCCGGCAAGGCCATCGTGGCGCTGGAATCGACCATCATTTCGCACGGCATGCCGTATCCGCAAAACGTGGAAATGGCGCGCGAAGTGGAACAGATCATCCGGGACGGCGGCGCCGTGCCGGCCACCATCGCCATCATCGACGGCAAGATCTGCGTGGGCCTGTCGCCCGAGCAGCTCGAATTGCTGGGCACCTCGCCCGACGCCATGAAAGTCAGCCGCCGCGACCTGCCGTTCGTCCTGTCGCAAGGCAAACTGGGCGCCACCACCGTGGCCGCCACCATGATCTGCGCGGAACTGGCCGGCATCGCCGTGTTCGTCACGGGCGGCATCGGCGGCGTGCACCGGGGCGCGGAAACGAGCTTCGATATTTCCGCCGACTTGCAGGAACTGGCGCACACCTCCGTGGCCGTCGTCTGCGCGGGCGTCAAGTCGATTCTCGACATCGGCCTGACGCTGGAATACCTGGAAACCCATGGCGTGCCCGTCATCAGCGTGGGCCAGGAAGGTTTTCCCGCCTTCTTCACGCGCGAAAGCGGCTACAAGGCCGATTTCCGCCTCGACACGCCAGCGGAACAGGCTGCCTTCATCGGCACCAAGTGGCAGCTGGGCTTGAAAGGCGGCGTGGTCGTCAGCAACCCCGTGCCAGCCGCGCAAGCGATGCCCAA
This sequence comes from Janthinobacterium violaceinigrum, assembly GCF_009208555.1. GTDB lineage: Bacteria > Pseudomonadota > Gammaproteobacteria > Burkholderiales > Burkholderiaceae_D > Janthinobacterium > Janthinobacterium violaceinigrum. The sequence goes on from NZ_WFLI01000004.1 coordinate 249,836, forward strand.
GGAAGAAATCGATGCGATCACGACGCAAGCGCTGCAGGAAGCGGACGCGGGCGGCGTGAAAGGCAAGCAAGTGACGCCATTCCTGTTGTCGCGCATCAAGCAACTGACGAATGGCCGCAGCCTGGCGACGAATATCGCGCTGGTCAAGCACAATGCGCAAGTCGGCACCGCGCTGGCCATTGCCATGCAGGCAGTGGTGGCACGATAATAGGACTGCTGTAAAGAAGCGCGCGGCCGTTCACGGCGGCGCGCCGTTCCCGCTTAGCATCAGGTAATGCAAGGAAAGCATGTCCATCGATCTGAAACAGTTAAAGTATTTTCTTGCCGTTGCCGAGGAGAAAAGCTTCAGCCGCGCCGCCGAGCGCCTGCATATCTCGCAGCCGCCGTTGAGCCAGCAGATCATGAAACTGGAAAGCGAACTGGGCGTGCGCCTGTTTGCGCGCACCACGCGCACGTTCGAGCTGACGGTGGCGGGCAAGGCCCTGATGAACGAGGCGGCCGACCTGCTGGCCAAGATGCGCATGACCATCGACACCATCCGCCAGATCGACCGCGGCGAAGTGGGCCGCTTGCGCGTGGGTATCGTGGGCTCGGCCATGTGGGGCCCGATTCCCAGCCTGCTGGAAGAATTCCAGACCAAATTCCCCCGCGTCACCTGGACCATCCATGAATTCGGTCCCACGGTGCAGTACGAAGCCTTGCGCGCCAAGCAGATCGACGTGGGTTTCTGGCGCGAACCCAAGCTCAACGACGACGACTTGCGTCACGATAATTTACGCCAGGAACTGTGCTTCCGCGAAAATGTGTGCGTGGCCGTCAATGAACACCATCCGCTGGCGAAAAACACGGCCATCGAACTGATCGACATCGCCCACGAACCGATGCTCACGCTGAACCTCGATAAATCCGCGTTTCCCCGCTACCTGGTGCAATGCTGCATCAATGCGGGTTTCGAACCCGTGATCTTCCAGGAAGCGAGCGAGCCGCAAACCCTGCTGGCCATGGTGGGTGCGGGCCTGGGCGTGACCCTGGTGCCGGAAACGACGAGCCGCATCGGCTGGCCCGGCGTCGTATTCCTGCCGATCAAGACCAATCCCCCCTCGGCCAATCTGTACATCAGCTACACCACGCTCGACGACGCCCCCGTCGTGCGGGCCTTTTTGAATATCCTGAATCCTCCCGCCGCTTGACGCCCAATTTATATGGCTTTCATATAAATAGTTAAACAAAAACGTATTTGTCATACATATCTGGCATGATGCATAGTGATTCGGACGCCCATCGTGGCGCCGGTCCTGTGCCTGCCCTGCCCGTCCACTGACGGCGCATCCCAGCCCGTTCCGGCACCGCCATTCGATGTTGTAAGCATAAAAGAGACACGGCGCGACTGTTGCATGAGCATCACACTGACGACATAAAATCATACAAGGCCAGCAATGATCTTGTGCAATACAGTGCAATGTTGATAAGGAATTATCACCTCGTGCATCAAAAACAGGCTAAATCGGCCCCAAATTATATGTTTCACCTATAAAAAATATACAATATCGATCTTCCAGGAGCCAATTCATGAAACTTACACAATTTAGTTTGACGATCGCAGCCGTATTTCTGACTGCTCAAGCGTCCGCGGCTACCCCAAAACTGGGTGTCGTGTATGACGCGGGCGGCAAGTTCGACAAGTCGTTCAACCAATCCGCTTTCGAAGGCGCATCGCGCTTCAAAAAAGACACAGGCATTTCCTTCATCGAAGTACAGGCATCGAGCGATACGCAGGCGGAACAAGTCATGCGCGGCCTGGCCCGCAAGAAACTCGACATGATCGCCGCCATCGGCTTTGCGCAAACGCAAGCCGTGCAAAAGGTCGCCAAGGAATTCCCGAACGTGAAATTCGTGCTGATCGACGGCCAGGCTGCCGGCAGCAACGTCAATTCCGTCGTCTTCAAGGAAGAAGAAGGCTCCTACCTGGTGGGCGTGGCTGCGGCCATGGCCAGCAAGAGCAAGAAGGTCGGCTTCATCGGCGGCATCGATATTCCCCTGATCCGCAACTTCGCCTGCGGCTACGCGCAAGGCGTCAAGGCAGTGAATGCGAAAGCGGAAATCACGCAAAACATGGTCGGCACCACGTCCGGCGCCTGGAATGACCCGGCCAAGGGTGGCGAACTGGCCCGCTCGCAATTCGAGCGCGGCGTCGATGTCGTCTTCGCCGTCGCTGGCGGCAGCGGCATGGGCACATTGCAAATGGCCAAGGAAAAAGGCAAGCTGGCCATCGGCGTCGATTCGAACCAGAACCATCTGTATCCAGGCAGCATCCTGACCTCGATGGTCAAGCGCGTCGACAACACGGTTTATGACAGCTTCATGGAAGTCAAGAACGGCACCTGGAAAGGCGGCGTCAGCTATAAAGGCTTGAAAGAAGGCGGCGTGGACTGGGCGCTCGACGCGAACAACCGCAAGCTGATTACGCCAGAAATCGAAAAACGCGTGTTGGGTGCGCGTAAGGACATTATCGATGGCAAGATCAAAGTGATCGATTACCGCGTCGGCAGCAGCTGCCCGGTTTAATTTTTCTCCGTATCTTTTAGCGCGCCGCCGGGGCCTGTCTCCGCGCGGCGCGTTTCCATGAAACTATCCAGTTATGAACCTATGCAGCCAGCAGTAGAATTTCGCAGCATTTCCAAGCAGTTTGGACATGTGAAGGCGAACGCCGACGTCAGTTTCTCCATCGCCAAGGGCAGTATCCATGGCCTGGTGGGGGAAAACGGCGCCGGCAAATCGACCTTGATGAGCATCCTGTACGGCTACTACCGTGCCGACGGCGGGGAAATCCTGCTCGACGGAAAAGTACAGCCTATCCGCAACAGCCAGGAAGCGATCAACCTCGGCATCGGCATGGTGCACCAGCACTTCATGCTGGTCGAAAACTTTACCGTCCTCGACAATATCATGCTGGGCACGGAAGGCGGTTTTCGCCTGGCCAGCCACCGGACGGAAGCGGAAGCCAAATTGCGCGAGATTTGCGCGCGCTACCGCCTCGACGTCGACCCGCTGGCAAAGATCGAAGACCTGTCCGTGGGCGCACAGCAGCGCGTGGAAATCCTCAAGCAGATTTACCGCAGCGCCAATATCCTGATCCTCGACGAGCCGACGGCCGTGCTGACGGCCCAGGAAACGGCGTCCCTGTTTGAAATCCTGCGCCTGTTCAAGGAGCAGGGCAAGACCATCATCCTGATCACGCACAAGCTGCAAGAGATCCTGGAAATCACCGACAACGTCACCGTCATGCGCGGCGGCACGGTGGTGGGCGCCGTGGCGACCGCCGGCACCTCGAAGGAAGAGCTGGCCAACATGATGGTGGGCCGCCCCATCCAGAGCCATCTGCCCCGCGCACCGTACAATCCGGGCGCCACGGTGCTGGAAGTGGACGGGCTGCAACTGGCCGACGAGCAACAGGTCAAATTGCTGGCCGACATAGGCTTCAACTTGCGGGCCGGCGAAATCGTCGCCATCGCGGGGGTGTCGGGCAACGGCCAGAGCGAACTGCTGGAAATTCTGTCCGGCATGCGCCTGCCCACCTCGGGCACCTTGCGCTTCCAGGGCAAGGACTTGCCGTTTGCCAAGCGCCACGATGCGGACGGCTTGCCGCTGGCTTTCCGCGACCTGGGCATCGCCCACATTCCGGAAGACCGCTTGCGCGATGGCGTGGTGAAGAATTTCTCCGTCATGCAGAACACCATCCTCGGCTACCAGGACCGCCTGAAAAACCGCTGGGGCCTGTTCAACTTCAAGGCCATCGGCGCCCGCTGCGCGGAACTGCTGAAAACCTTCGACGTGCGCCCGGCCAATCCGGACCTGCGCATCGGCCTGCTGTCGGGCGGTAACCAGCAAAAGGTGGTGATCGCGCGCGAAGTGCTGGCCAAGCCGAAACTGATGCTGGTGGGCCAGCCCACGCGCGGCGTCGACATCGGCACCATCGAAAGCATCCATACGCAATTGCTGGCCCTGCGCGACGCGGGTGTGGCGATCCTGCTGGTCTCCGTCGAACTGGAAGAAGTGCGGGCGCTGGCCGACCGCATTCTCGTCATGTGCGGCGGACGCATCACCGGCGAACTGAAAATTGAAGAATTCGATACCACCCGCATCGGTCTGTTGATGGGGGGAATGCACAAATCATGAATAACGACTTGCCACGCTGGGCGACAGCCTTTGTCATGCCCATGTTAAACCTGCTGTCGGCCTTGCTGGTCGCAGCCCTGGTGATCTATATGCTGGGCGAAGACCCGGCCGAATCGCTGTCGATCCTCGTCCACAGCGCCATCCTCAATCCGGAAGGCTTGAGCTACACCCTGTTCTACGCCAGCACCTTCATTTTCACGGGCCTGTCCGTTTCCGTGGCGATGCAGGCCGGCCTGTTCAATATCGGTTCCGAAGGCCAGATGTACATCGGCGGCCTGGGCTTGACTGTCGCTATGCTGGCCTTCGACCAGACCCTGCCCGCCTGGCTCCTGATTCCCGCGGCCATGATCGGCGCGGCCCTGTTCGGCGCCTTGTGGGGTTTCCTGCCCGGCTACCTGCAAGCCAAGCGGGGCAGCCACATCGTGGTCACCACCATCATGTTCAACTTCATCGCCGCCAGCCTGATGAACTTCATCATCGTGAAGTACCTGATTCCGCCGGGCGAACAGAATACGGCCAGCCGCGTGTTTGCGGAAAGCGGCGAAATGCCGCGCCTCTCCACCTGGTTCCCGTCGCTGGGCGACACGCCGCTGAACATCAGCTTTATCCTGGCAATCGCCGCGCTGGTGATCTATGGCGTGATGGTCTGGCGCTCGTCGTGGGGCTTCAAGCTGCGCGCCACGGGCCTCAACAAGCATGCGGCCCACTATGCGGGCGTGTCGATCAGCAAGATGATCATCATCGTCATGCTGATCTCGGGCGCGCTGGCGGGCCTCGGTTCCGTCAATTCCATCATGGGTTCGACGCACTACCTGTCGCTGAACTTCGTGGGCGGCGCCGGCTTCATCGGCATCGCCATTGCCCTGATGGGCCGCCAGCATCCGATCGGCATCTTCCTGTCGGCCGTGCTGTTCGGCGCGCTGATCCAGGGCGGCTTCGACCTGTCGCTGGAAAAACCGAATATCCCGACGGAAACCTTCATCTTCATCCAGGGCTTGATCATCCTGTTCTGCGGCGCCATGGAAAACTTCTACGCACCGGCCATTTCCGCCCTGCTCAAGCGCACCAAAGGCTAACACCATGACACTCGACGACTTTCAATTCGCCAGCATCCTGGTATCGACCGTGCGCAATGCGCCCGTCCTGATCTTTGCCGCCATGGCCGGCCTGTTTGCCGAACGCAGCGGCATGATCGACATCGGCCTGGAAGGCAAGATCCTGGCCAGCGCCTTCGCGTCCGCCGCCGTTGCCTACACGACGCAAAACCCGTATTACGGCATGGCTGCCGGCATGCTCGTGTGCGTCGCCCTGGCCCTGCTGCAAGCGTATGTCAGCATCACGCAAAAAGGCAACCAGTTGGTGGCCGGCATGGCGATCAACATCGCCATGAGCGGACTGACGTTTGTGCTGGCGCAATTTTTCTTCCAGCAAGGCGGCCGTACGCCCGACCTCGGTTCGGCGCGGCTGTTCGACGTGGTCTTGCCGGGCACGCAATATGTGGAACATATCCCCTTCATCGGCTGGGTGTATGCCCATTTGATCGGCGGCCATTCCATCCTCGTGTATGTCGCCTTCCTCCTGATCCCGCTCGTGCACTGGCTGCTGTACCACACGCGCTTCGGCCTGCGCCTGCGCGCCTGCGGCGAAAACCCGCATGCGGCCGACTCGGCCGGCGTGAGCGTGGAAGCGACGCGCTATCTGGCCATGCTGGTGGCCGGCATCCTGTGCTCGTTCTCGGGTGCGTATCTTGCCATCGTGCAAAGCGGCTTCTTCCTGCGCGACATGTCGGCCGGCGCCGGCTACCTGGCCCTGACGGCCATGGTGTTCGGCAACTGGCGCCCTGTCTACACCTTCCTCGGCTGTCTGATGTTCGGCTTCTTTGCCGCCATCCAGATCCAGATCGAAGGCGTGGACTTGCCCGTCGTGGGCCGCATCCCCGGTTCGCTGATCCAGATGGTGCCGTATGTCGTCACGGTGATCGTGCTGGCGGGCCTGATGGCGAAATCCATCGCGCCGAAAGCCATCGGCATTCCATTTGTGAAGTCCCGTTAAGTCTGGCGTTGACTTGACGCAAAAAAAAAGCGAAGCCCGCGGGCTTCGCTTTTTTTACGCCTGTGCAATCTCGTCCAGCGAGAAAAACACGGCCAGCCCCAGGCTGCGCGCCACGGCCACCATCTGGTCGGCGCCCTGGGACGCGCCGCCGATACGCAGCACGGCATCGCAATGGCTCAATAGACGCGTCGCGTGCGCGTGGAACAAGTCTTCATACACGGCATCGCCCACCCGGGTGGAGCCGGCCAGCGCCAGCATGGGCAGGGCCACCCATTCACCGAGCACGGGCATGTGGCCGGCTGCGTACAAGGGCAGGCAGACGGCTTGCATAGCCGCCACATTCGCCGCCATCAAGGCGGGATCGTCGCCCGTGCCGGAACGATATGGGCCAGCCACCAAAATCTGCAGCCCCTGTTTGCGCGGCATCAGATGCAGCTGCGCATGCTGCAGCAGCATGATAGTCTTGCCGTCGCAGATGCGACCATCGGCCACCATCTGCAGCGCCTGCGCCAGGGGCAGCTCCAGCACTTCGATATCCTCGCCTTCATGCACCAGGCCGCCGCCGTCGCCGATGCGGCTGGCCGGATCGTATTCGGCCACGAAGAAATGCACGCGCTCCGTCACGGAACCGGGACTCATGAAGGCGTCGAACACCTTGTGCACCTGGCCCACCCGGTAACCGGTTTCCTCTTCCACCTCGGCGCGGATGCGCTGTTCCGGACTGGCTTCTTCCAGCAAGCCGGCCGCCGTCTCGATCAGGAAGCCATCATGGCCTGCCCGATACGTGGGAAAGCGGAACTGGCGGATCAGGATCACCGTGCGCTTGATTTTGTTGTAAAGCAGGATGGTGGCGCCATCGCCGCGGTCATAGGTTTCCCGCGTCTGCGTCTGCCACTGGCCGTCGTGGCGCAGATAGTCGAACGTGGTTTTCTGCAATAGATACCAGTCGTGCGACAGGGTCTGCACCTGCTGGATGCGGACCCGTTCCTGCTTCGTACTTTCTTCACGCATAGTGTCTCCTTGTGTCTGCATATGCTTGCCTTTGCCGACTTTATCATGCAAACTCGTGCAACATCAAGAATTAACGAGATAAATCATGCTCACACAGCAACGCAAACAATACCTGCTGGATTTGCTGCAGCGCGAAGGCCAGCTCGTCGCCAAGGCCGTCAGCGACACCCTGGGCTTGTCGGAAGACACGATACGGCGCGACCTGCGCGAGCTGGCCAAGGAAGGCTTGCTGGAGCGCGTGCACGGCGGCGCCCTGCCCTTGCTGTCCCGTTCGCCCGCACTGGTGCCGTTTGCGGCCCGCGAGCAGATTTCGCCGCAAGCCAAGCCCGCCATCGGCCGGGCGGCGGGCGCCATGATACAAACGGGGCAGGTGGTGTTTCTCGATGGCGGCACGACGGCCGTGCAACTGGCGCGCCAGCTGCCGCGCGAACTGCACGCCACCATCGTCACGCACAGCCCGTCGATTGCCGTCGAGCTGGTCAACCACCCATCGATCGAAGTGCTGATGCTGGGCGGGCGCCTGTACAAGCACTCGATCGTGGGCGTCGGTGCGGCCACCGTGGAAGCCGTCGGCCGCATCCGCGCCGACCTGTATTTCATGGGCGTGGCCAGCCTGCATCCGCAAGCGGGCATCACCACGGGCGATTACGAGGAAGCGTGCGTGAAACGCGCCATGAGCGAGGCGTCCAGCCGCACCGTCGTGCTGGCTTCGCCGGAAAAGTTCAACACGGCCTCGCCATTCCAAATTGCCCCCTTGAGCCAGGTCAACGACATCATCGTGCACCGCGACGTGGAAGACGCCCTGGTCGCGCCCTACCGCGACATGGGGATTGCCGTCACCCTGGCGTAAAAAAAACGGCCCGCAGGCCGTTTTCACTCATCTCGTTGCGACCGGCTTATTGCGGCCAGATCGCCTGCAGTACGGCCGCCAGGTGGTAGCCCGCCTCGGTCAGCTGCTGCTTGGCCAGCGCCGAGCTGGGTACGGGATAGTTGTCCGGCACCGTCAAGGCCCACACATTGTAGACCTCGCCCTTGCGGCTGGTCTGCTGCGTGGCCGGGCCCGCCACCACATCGGTGAAAGCCGTCTTCGACGCCGCCAACGACGCATCGGCCCACTGATAAGGCCACGTGACGGGGTCGCCGCTGTTGCCGCTCACCACGGGCGCGCTGGCGATCACGGTGCGGGCGAACTGCTGCGGGGTGCGCGTGCTCAGGCGGCGCATGGCGTAATCGACCACGGTCGTATCCCAGTACGAATGCAGGGGCTTGGTAGGCGACTTCGGATAGCTGCCGGCCGGCTTGGCCGCCCCCTCTTCCACCGGCAGGGGCGCGGGGATCACGGCATCGGACAGCGCCGTCATCTTTGCATCGTCGAGCAGCAAGTCGTTGCCGCCCCGCGCATTGAAAATGGCGATGTCGTCGATCTGCGCCTGCGTGGCGGGCACGAAAAACTGACCATCCTTGCCCACAAACGCATTGCCCACATGCAAAGGCTGGTGGATATCGCCCACCAGGTGGGTGATCAGGATCAGCGCTTCGCGCTGGCTGAAGCCATGCGGATTGCTGGCCGCATCTGCCTTGCCCTGCAATACCAGGATCGCCTGTTTCAATGTTTGCACGATATCGTCGTCGGCCGTGCCCACGCCATGGTCGTGGTAGTGCGCGTTCTGGAACGGCACGTTCGTGTAATGGTATTCGCCATGCTTGGGGTTGGCTGCCACGTACGCGAGCATTTCCGGCGATTGGGGGCCGCAATACGTCCCTTTCACGCAATCGGGCCAGTTGGCGATCTTTTCCAGGTTTTCGCCAGGTAACAGCAAGGCCGCGATCTGCGCCTGTGCCGCGCTGCCCTTGAGCAATTGATCGGCGATGGCGCCCACAGCACGGTGGCCGTCGTTGCCCCAGGCCAGCACATTGCCGGAAGCGAAAGCGGCGCCCAGCGCCAGCACACTCAATAATTTCTTCATGTTCACCGTTATTCCTTGCCTTGCGGCGTCGCTTTCGCCGGCTTCGGATACTGTTTGTTGATGTCGATGGGCTGCGCGTACGCCGAGCTCCACGTCTGCTCATGCAACGCGGCGATACGCTGCGCCATGGCATCGTTGCGCAGCACCACTTCCAGGTTGCGCGACAAGTCGAAATAGCCGCCCGCCCAGTTGCTCGTGCCCACCCAAGCCAGCTTGCCATCGATGCTCATGGTCTTGCTGTGGATCACGCGCGCGAACGGAATGAAACCCGTCGAGGCAGTGGGCAGCGTCACGATGCGGATTTCCACGTTCGGCACCAGGGCCAAACTCTTCAGGTAGGCGATGGCCGGCGCTTCCGTATTCCAGGCGGACACCATCAGCTTGATCTTGACGCCGCGCTGGGCGGCTGCGCGCACGGCGTTGTCGATCACGGCATAGTATGGACGCGTACGGTTCGGGCCGTAGGACAGCGGCGCATAATCGAGCAGCTGGATGCGCACTTCGCTTTTCGCTTCCGCCAGCAAGGCGGGCAAGCCCGTTTCCGAGTCGCCCACGCCAGCCGGGTTGTACGCATTCGGGCTGGCCAGCAGGAAGGCGTTTTGCGCGTAGTTCGCGGGCACGACCTTGCTGTTGAGCACCGTGGCGCGCCCGCCCTGCGACGTCAATGCCTGGGCTTGCCAATCCTGCTCAAAGATGGCTTGCACCTGGCTGACCATGGCCGGCTCCGTGATCTTCAAGCCCGTTTCATGGATGTGCTCGAACGAGCGCCAGTCGAAATTCTGGCTGCCGATATACGCCACCTGGCCATCGACGGCCAGGTATTTCGCGTGCACGATGCCATTGCCCGTGACTTTATTGAAATCGATGAGGCGCAAATCCAGGTTCGGTATGGCCTTGATCTGGGCGATGGTGGCCGCTTCCGACAGGCCCACGCCCTTCTGGTCCAGCAGGAAGCGGATCTTGACACCGCGCTGGCCTGCGGCCGTCAGGCTGGCCAGCACTTTTTCAAAAGCCGTGCCCGGCTTGCTGACGGCATAGAACTGGGCGATGACGATTTCTTTCTTGGCCGAATCGAACAGCTCAGTCCACACGGCAACAGGTTCGCGCAGGTCGGGATTCGTCAAGCTGGTCTCAACGGGCGACGTGTGCACGAGCTCAAAGCCGGGAATGGTGAAATCGGCGTGGGCCGTGCCCGCGAACAGGCTGCTAAGTAATACGGAAACAAATAAGCGACGCATGGTTATTCCTTGTAATGTTATTTGACGCGCACGATGCGGCCCGCTGCCGTGGCGCTGCCGGCCGGCTTGCCGGCGCGCGCGCGGGCAATCAGGTAATTGCTGAAGGCATCGATGTCGCGCACGCCCGTATCGAGCCGGCGCGTGCCGGCCGCCAGCACGGTGAAGCGGTCGCCGCCACCAGCGAGGAAACTGTTGGCAGCGACACGGTATTGTTGATTATCTTCAATGACCTTGCCATCGAGCATGATGCTGCCCGGCAGCACGCGCTGGCCTTGCGGCTGCGTGCTGTCCCAGCGGTAACTAAAACCTTCGGACACTTGCAGCAGATTGTTGTCCTCCGCTACGCTGCCCGGCCATTGCTGCTCGAGCAAGGTACGGATTTGCGCGCCGGACAGGCTGACGACGATCAGCGTATTACCAAATGGCACCACGGCCTGGTTCTGCCCCACATTCGTCATCAGGTCGGCGCCCGCTTCCAGGTCCTTGCGGATGCCGCCATTGTTCATCAGGCCAATCTGCGCGCCGGCTGCGCGCGCGCCAAACAGGGTGCTGTCGGCCACCAGGTCGCCCAGCGCGGAAGCGCCGCTGCCCTTGGTGCTGCGGCCCACGTTCGGCACGGCGATGGCAGCCACGGGACGCGACAATTCTTGTGCACTGCGCTGCTTCACTGATTCCAGGTAGGCTGCCACGGCAGGATCCGGCTCATACATACCCGGCAGCATCACGACGTTTTGCGCGCTGGCATCGATCACGGCATTCTTGACGGGATCGACCTTGAGCTTGATGCGCGTCAGCATGTGTCCACCCATCTGTGCTTGCGTCACCAGCCGGCCATCGACGCGGCACAGATAGCCCTGATGCGAATGGCCGCTGATGACCAGCTGAATCGCCGGGTCGAGACGTTTCACCACGTCCACCACTTCGCCCTTCAGGTGGCTGCAATCGGGCTGGTCGACGGCTTCTTTGGTCTCGCCGCCCTGGTGCAGCAACACGACGAACACGCCCACGCCCTGCGCGCGCAACTGCGGCAAGGTGGCGTTGATGGCGTCCGCTTCGTCGCCGAACTGCAAGCCGGCAATGCCGGCGGCCGTCACGACGGACGGCGTATCTTTCAGCACGGCACCGATCAAGCCCACCTTGACACCATGCGCCTCTTCGATGCGGTAGGCGGGCAGCAGGGACTTGCCCGTCTGCGTATCGATCACATTGGCCGCCATATAGGTATAGCTGGCGCCCTTGAAATCGGGCGTGAACTTGCACGCCTTGTCGGCGCGCGAAGACTCGCAGCCGCCGTGCTGCTGGCGCAGCAATTCCGCCTTGCCCTGGTCAAATTCATGGTTGCCGACGGAACTGGCCTTCATGCCCAGCATGTTCATGGCCACGATGCTGGGCTCATCGGCCCACAGCGCCGACATGGCAGGGCTGGCGCCGACCAGGTCGCCATTGCCGACAAAAATCAGCTGCGCATCTTCGCGGCGCCACGCCTTCAATGCACCGGACAGGGTATCGATGCCACCCGCCTGCACCGTCTTGCGCTCGGCATCGGCAGCGCTCGTGTAGGTAAATTTGCTGCGGTCGAGATTGCCGTGAAAATCGTTCAGGGCAACCAGGTTCACTTCAATCGGGCCGCTGCGCGCAGCCTGTGGCGCGGAAGCGAAATTGCTGCAGCCGGACAGGGTCAGAATCAGGGCCGCGCTGGCGACCGGAGTGCGTAAGAAGTGAGCCATGGAATCAATATGTCAAAAAGAGAAAGGGTAAACCATCTGGTCTATAAAAAAAACGGCTGGTGTCGCCACCAGCCGTTTTTTAGTTTGCCAAGCTACGGGGCAAGGACGAGATTAGAACTCGTACTTGATCGTCGCTTGCAGTGCCCATTGCGATTCGCCCTTGACTTGACGCGTTTCCAGGCTTTCCACCACAGGACGGGTGTTGTACACATACTTGCCGTTTTCCATACCGACATAGTCAACAAAGCTGCGCACCTGGCCACCGGCGCTCTGGAAGCCCACTTCATTGATACGGCCCCATTTGCGGTTCAGCAGGTTACCGACGTTCAGGATATCGAAAGTAATGATGCCTTTGTTACCCTTGAAGAAGCCCGGTACTTCCTGGCTCATGCGTACATCGAAGCTGTTGGTCCATGGAGAAAAGCTCTCGTTACGGCCGATCACGCCACCTTTGGCTTTGCGCAGGTCGCCATTGGCGTTGACCACTTTCCAGAACGCTGCCTCGTTGGCGGCGCGCGCTGCTGGCGTCGCACCGGAGAACACCACTTCGCCCGAACCTGGCGCGCTAGGGATGTACATCAGGTCGTTGCCGGCCAGGCCGTCACCGTTCAAGTCATTGTTGATGGTCCAGCTATATGGTTTGCCGCTACGGCCTTCATAGAACAGACCGAAGGTGGTCTTGTATTCGCCGAAGAAACGTTTTTGCCAGTTGACGTTGGCGGTGAAGCGATCCTTGACCAGATAGTTCGAGTTGGACGCCACGTTTTCATTCGGATTGAACACGGCGCGCGAGCCCCAGTTCGAGCTTGAGGTCGACGACGTCAGCGGCGATACTTCAGTGCCATCGGTATAGGTGTACGACGAGCCCCACGACAGGCCATCACGAGTCGGGCTGCGCACCGACAGGGTCAGCACGTTCGATTCGCCCTTGTCGGTATTTTTAGCCATCAGCACCTGGCCAAACGCGGCATTGCTGCCAGCCTTGGTCAAGGCGCTGCAACTGGCGCCGCCGATCAAGGCGCCATTTGCATTCCAGCAAGCCGTGTTGTAGGCGTTAGGACCATAGTACATAGGACGGCCATCGCTACCGGTTGCCGTTGGCGCGCCCATGTTCAGCTCTTCGTAGTAAATCGCGCTCTTGGTCTGGAAACGCAGGTATTCCGCGCTGACAATCAGGCCCATCCATGGCAACTCATGTTCGATGGCCAGGTTGGCTTTCCATACCGATGGTTGTGCCAGATTCGGGCTCAGGGCATCGACCTTCATTGCCGGGATAACCGCTGGCACGCTCATTGGCTGCTTGGTTGGATCGGCATTGAAGAAGCCATCCGTGGTCGGGCAGGTACCTGCCGACGAGGCGCAGGTAATGTTCTGCGTTGCCATGCCGGTGTTCTGGTAAGGATTGCCCAGCCAGACACTCATTGCCGCACCCTGGAACAAGCCGAAGCCGCCGCGAATTTGCGTCGGACGCGCCGATTCCAGCTTGTAGTTGAAGCCAAAACGTGGCTGATACAGGTTTTCGCCGTCGATCGTATGCGAGTTATCAATACCGAAACCGCCGGTCTGACGACCGTTAGGCGTGGTACGGGCGATAGTTGCCTCTGCTGCACGCGCATTGTAGATCGGCTTTTCGCCGATGCGGGTACCGTCGATACGCAGGCCGGCGGTCAACGTCAGCTGCTTGTTGACTTCCCAGGTATCTTGCAGGAACAGGCCGATGTTTTTCAGCGAGAACGTCGCCACGGCATCGTCCAGCGTACGGCCTGCTTGTGGCACCTGATAGGTGTACGAGCTAGGACGGCCACGGCTGAAGTTTTCCAGCACGGCTGCCTGCAATTGCGCTGCCGTGGCAGTACCGCAGTTGATGGCGCCGAATGAATAGGCAAACGTGGCGCTGCTGTTAATACAGCCGAAGGTGTAGTTACCGTTGACGTTTTGCAGGAACGCATTATAGATGTCGTTCTTGCTGTAGTCGGTGCCGAACTTGACTTCATGGTCGCCCAGCGACCAAGTACCGGCTGCGTAGAAATCCTTGGTTTTGGTGCCAAGAATGTTACGCTGACGGCTCATTTCGGTACCAAAGTTCAGGAAGCGGTTGCCGGTAGCCAGGCTCGAAGGGGCGCCAGCTGGCAGCGCGCCGCTGAACTGCAGGCCAATTGCCGGCAGATAAGCGTTGTTGCGCGGTACGCTGTCGTAATCGCGCGACGACACTTTGACTTCGGTCGAGAAGGTCGGGGTCCACTCGGCGGTCCATTGACCAACCAGGGTTTCCAGGCTCTTGTTCTGGTCATACCAGTACGAGCTCAGCGACAGGCCAGTGCCGGAAAAACCCGTGTAAATCGGCTCGGACTGTTCGGTCTTGGTGTAACGCAGCATCATGCGCTGGGTGTCGGTCAGGTTCCAGTCCAGCTTGAGCAGCTTTTCCGTCGCCGTGAATTCGGAACCCGCAGGAACTGCCGAAGTACCGGCATTGATGCCGTACTTATCCTTGGCAATAGCAACCGCGCTATCGATGGCGCCTTGCGTAATGGCAACGTTAGTCTGGGCGCTGCCGACAGGACCAAAGGCTGGCGCGCCGCGCGAGCTGGTGGTTTTTTCGTAGTTTGCAAACAGGAACAGCTTGTCTTCGATCAGTGGGCCGCCCAGGGTAATACCCTTGGTGGTGTCTTTCGATTTTGGCGGTGCATAGTACGTGTCGTCGGTGCTGTTGTAGCGGTCGCCCGACATGGTGTCGTTACGGAAAGCGTAGTAGACACTACCCTTGACCTTGTTGGTGCCCGATTTGGTCACCGCGTTGACGTTCGCGCCGGTGTAGCCTTTTTGGGTGACGTCATAGTTGGCAACGTTAACCTGCACCGACTGGATTGCTTCGATCGAAATCGGCTGCTTGCCGGTCGCGGTACCGGACGCTTCCAGGCCGAACGTGTCGTTCACGGCCACGCCGTCAATCGTCATCGAGTTGTAGCGCGAGTTTTGACCGGCAACGGAGATTTCACCGCGCTCTTTGTCGGTTTGCGACAGGCGTGGGTCGGCGCGTGCATAGTCTTGCAGGCTGCGCGAAATCGATGCCTGGGTAGCCAGTTCGGTCGGGCCGATATTGGTGCCGGCGCCCATGTTGTTGCGGTTGAACACCTGGTTGCGAATGGCATTGGTGCTGACTTTCACCACTTGCATATCGGCGCCCAGCGTGGCGTCGACGTTGGCCGTTTCGGCCAGGGCGATATACACGCCTTCGCGTTTTTCAACCACACCATTCTTGGTAATGGTGATGGTGTAAGGACCGCCTGCACGCAGGCCGCGTGCAACATAACGGCCTTCTGCATCGGTGGTCACGTTGCTGGCCGAACCGGACTCAACGTGAACGATATTGACCTGTGCGCCAGCTGCCGGCTTGCCGTCGGTGGCCGAGATACGGCCGCCAATGGAAGACGTAGTGTTCTGCGCGAACGATGGTGCCGCCGCCAGTGCAATAGACAGGCTTAACGCGATTTGCGTTAGCCGAAGTCGCTTGTGATTGATCATCTTTAACCCCAGAAAAGACTATTATTTTTGAAAATCCTGGATTGCCCCACCATCCGGCTGCGCCGCACAGCAACACAAACACAACATTTCCTCTTTACGATGCTGCAACTGTTACGCCGGCTGGACTGGCTGCGGTCCTGACAAGACCATCACAAAACGCCGCTCCACACATCACAACTCTTCCTATTCAGACAATAACGGCGGTAAAAACTGCAACCGATCCGTACGACCCAGGGCGCTAGCTCCTGTGTCATTCACCCGACAGGCTTACCCGGCGAACATGGCAAGCCGCGAGTGTAATTGTTAAATATTTCAAGACTGTGACACGGCGGTAAAATACAGAGGAATGTCGTCATTTAGTTGCGCGACTGTTTGTTTCACTCTGCATCTCACCTTTATTTACTGCTAATACCCATCTTCATACGATATCGTTCATATGAATTGTGACTTTTTAATATCACACTCATCCCACTATGCATCATCAAAAAATGGATGACAAATACGTTTTTTTTTACATATTTATATATTTAAAATATAAATAGCATGGGGTAACGCGCTGGATTGATATCGTGCTGACAGCGTCCGGGCTTATGGCGCGAGATTATAAATGAGCAATATGTACTTGAAATTGATTCATCCAGGAAATTGGATAAAGTCGTGCATCTGCCGTTAATTGTGTCGCATGGCTGCCACAAAATTGGCAAAACAACATCGCGGTGATTTGCTGCGGGGAATAGAAAACGGCCGGAAGATCCGGCCGCCCTGAGAGTATCAGTTATGAACGTCGCGCAACTTACGGTTTGCTGCCTTTAAGGCCCCGGTCGGCGGCGGCAATGTCCGCTTCAAAGCGGGTGAAACGGGCATCGAGTGCTTTCAGCAAACGTTGCTTATCCGCTTCCGCCAGGAAGGAATACCGCAGGCTGTTGTACGACAGCTTTTTGATTTCCGCATAATCGGTCTTGTACTGGCTGGCAAACAGCACGTATTCATTCGACAGGGTATTGCGCGACACGCCCGCATCATCGGTGGAGATCACGAAGGGCACGCCATACTTGCGGTACAGGGTAATCGGATGGGCCTGGCCCTTGATGCCAAGGATGTAATCATTGCTGGTCAGGTTCACTTCCACGGGAATGCCCCGTTCGCGCATCTTTTGCATGGTCGCCAGCGCATTGTTTTCGTACGCGATATCCATGCCATGGCCAATCCGGTTGGCGCCGGCCACGTCGACGGCTTCGGCAATATGGAACGTCATGCCTTCCGGCGGCACCATGCCCAGCGCCAGTTCGCCCGCGTGCAGGGCGATTTTGACGTTCGGATATTTTGCCTTGAGGAACTTGAACATTTCCATGTGCAGGCTGTAGTCGCGCATGGACACATTCACGCTTTCCTGCCCCACGATGTTCACGCCCACCAGCAGCGGATTCAGGCTGGCTGCCTTGAACGCGGCCACCATGGACGAGAACACTTGCGATGGCGACAGGAAACGCAGCACGTACGCCTGGTAACGCATGGTGAAATTGGCGTCATCGATGCCGGCGCTGCTGGCGTTCACGTTGTCGTTGTAGGCCGTGATGCTTTTCTGGAAGCCGGCATCCTGCTCCAGGCTGCCTGTCCAGTTGGCCAGCACGGCTTGCAACGCTGCCGGCGTCAAGCCCGGGGCCAGCACCTGCTGGTCGAACTGCGCGTTCTGCACGAATGGCGACAGCTCGAAAATCGTTTCGATATAGCTCAGGTTTTCCGCGATGGCGCGCTGCTTCAGGGTTTTCAAGCCATCGGCCGTGTTGCTCGATGCGACGGGACCGAAGTAGCCGAAGGTATCGAAGAAGGTACGGTCCGGCGGCGTCTGGATGGCGCCGTGGTTGTAGAAATCCTTGGTCGACCAGCGCTGCAGCAGTTCCGCATACAGGCCCGCATCGGCAAACACTTCCGTGGACGACAGGCATCCACGCTGCGCGGCCGGCTTGGCGCGCTCGGCCGCCACCACCTCCTTGTTGCTTTCGATGCGGTAGGTCGTCTTGTTGACGCAATAGTTTTCCTTGTCGACCCAGTCGAGGAATTGCTCGGCGTAAATGGCACCAGAGTAATGGTGATGCAGATCACCGCCCTTGGGCATCATGGAAAAGAACAGGCTCAACTCGGCTGTCTTCGGCTGCGCGCCCGCAACCAGGGCGGCAAAATGGCGCGCCGTGGCCGCTTCATTGGAAGACGGAGAGGCAACGATCTTGGCGGCCTGCGCCGTTCCAGTCAATGCCAGCGCGGCGCCAAGCGCCAGACTAGTGAGTTTATTGTGCATACGCGTTCTCGCTCAGGGTGGTTCGTGTGGAAAAACGGGTAGGTCAGCCCTGCGCACGCACATGCACGCACTGGCCGCCCGAATACGTGGCAGCCACGGCCCGGTCGTCGCCCAGCAAGGCAAAGGCAAACAGCAATTCCTCCAGGCTTTGACAGCCGGCCGTGCGGCGCGCCAGCAGCGGCGTCGACTGTTTATCCAGCACGATGAAGTCCGCTTCCGTGCCAGCCGTGAAATTGCCCAGGGTGCCTTCCAGTTGCATGGCCCGCGCAGCGCCCAGGGTCGCCAGGTAAAACATGCGCAAGGCGGGCAGATAGCTGCCTTTCAAGCGTGCTACTTTATAGGCTTCGTTCATGGTTTGCAACATCGAGAACGAGGTGCCGCCACCCACGTCCGTCGCCAGCGACAGCAACACTCTTGCCGCATCGGCCCGCTCGAAATCGAACAGACCGCTGCCCAGGAACAGGTTTGACGTAGGACAAATGGCGGCTGCCGAAGACGTTTCCGCCATGCGCGCGCGATCGCGCTCATCGAGCCAGATGCAGTGGCCAAACATGGCGCGCGGGCGCAGCATGCCGTACTGGTCATACACGTCGAGGTAGCTGCGCGCCTGCGGATGCAATTCGCGCACCCAGCGGCACTCATCTTCGTTCTCCGACACGTGGGTTTGCAGATAGGTATCGGGATAGGCGCGCGCCAGCTCGCCCGCCAGGTGCATCTGTTCATTGGTGGACGTCGGCACGAAACGGGGCGTGATCGCATACAGCGAGCGGCCCCGCTTGTGCCAGCGCTGGATCAGTTCTTCGCTTTCGCGCGCGCCGGACTCGGCCGTGTCGCGCAGGAACTCGGGGCAATTGCGGTCCATCATGACCTTGCCCGCCACCATGCGCAAGCCGCGCGCCTCGCTGGCGCCAAAGAAGGCATCGACCGATTGCGGATGCACGCTGCCATACACCATGGCTGTCGTGGTGCCGCAGCGCAGCAGTTCATCGAGGAAAAACTCGGCCACGTCGCGCGCGTGGACCGGGTCTTCAAACGCGCGTTCGGTAGGAAACGTATATGTTTCCAGCCACGGCAGCAAACCCGGAGCGGGCGAGGCGATCATTTCCGTCTGCGGAAAATGCAGGTGGGTATCGATGAAACCTGGCACGATCAGCTTGCCCCGGTAATCGACGATATGCGTGCCGGGAGGCAAAGTCGCCTGCAGTTGCGCGTAATCGCCGGCGGCCACGACCTTGCCATCGGCCACGATCAGCAAGCCATCGGCATGCCAGGCGTGCGCCTCCTCGGTGAAAGCGGGATCGGCGTGGAAGTGCAGCAAGCTGGCACGGTAAGCTTGCAATGTGGCAGGAACAATCGGCATGACTTCTTTCTATAACGGATGAATGGCGGCGCGTTTCTTGCGCCGCGGTGGCGCGCTGGCAGGTACCAGCCGCAGCGGTGCAGCGAGGGCCGCCGCGGCGGCTTCCTCCCACACCATCAATAACTGACAGGCAACGGAGGCGGCAATCACGGCCGGTGCCTTGTTGCGGATGCCGGGCATGCCGATCGGACAAACCATGGCGGCGATGCGCTCGTCCGGCACGCCACGCGCCTGCAGGCGGTGCTCGAACTGCTTGCGTTTCGTTTGCGAACCGATCAGGCCAAACCAGCCCGCGTCCATGCGCTCCATGATGGCTTGCGTTAAGCGCTGATCGAGCGCATGGCTATGCGTCATGACCAGATAGCTGCCGCCCGGCGGCGCCATGGCGACGAATTCTTCGGGTGTGTCGGTGGCGGCGATGCGCACATTATCCGGTAGTTGCGCGGGAAACATGTCTTCGCGTTCATCCACCCAGGTCACGTTGCAGGGCAAGTGGGCCAGGGCGCGCACGATGGCGGCACCCACGTGGCCGGCGCCAAATAGGGTCAGGTGCGCGCGCGGTGCCAGGCAGGGATCGACCAGCCAGCGCCGGCCCTTGCCATCCTGCGCCACATGCGTACCGCGTTCGCGTGAAAACGTGTCGGGCGCCTGCGCCGCCGTTCCGGCAATCAGGCTGCCCGCCGCATCGAACAGCGCCGAGACGGGTTCGCCATCGAGCGCCGTCAACCGCCAACTATCCTGCTGGCGCCGCTCGCGCAAGGCGTGCAGCACTGCCGCCAGCCTGGCGTCGACGGGCTCAAAGGCAAGATAGACGACGCCGCCGCAGCATTGGCCCAGGCTGGGTCCCAGCGCAAAACGTTCCAACCGCGCTTGAGTATCGCCCGTGACCAGCATGGTCTTGGCAATTTCCACTGCGCGCAATTCCAGGTGGCCGCCGCCGATGGTGTCAATTTGGCCATCGAGGCTGACGCGCATCTTCGCGCCCGCCTCGCGCGGCCCGGAACCTTCCACCAGGGCGACTGTCACCAGCACGCATGCCTGCGTGTCGT
The DNA here is from genome assembly GCF_009208555.1 of Janthinobacterium violaceinigrum. Taxonomy (GTDB): domain Bacteria; phylum Pseudomonadota; class Gammaproteobacteria; order Burkholderiales; family Burkholderiaceae_D; genus Janthinobacterium; species Janthinobacterium violaceinigrum. The sequence continues at coordinate 270,234 of NZ_WFLI01000004.1, forward strand.
TCTCCATCGCTGTCAACCAGTCGCTCATCGTCTGCTCCTAGACAGCCACGCCGGCCGCCTGCACGGCCATGACCGCCTTGAGGATTTCCTCGCTGGTCGCGGGCGCGTTCAGCGGCGGCTGCACGGCGTGATGGCCCACGCTGGAAATGGCGTCGCGGATGGCGAAGAACACGGAAAACGGCAACAGCAGCGGCGGCTCGCCCACGGCTTTCGAACGGTGGATACTGTCTTCCACGTTGCGGTTCTGGAACAGCTTAACCCGAAAATCTTCGGGGCAATCGGAAATGCCAGGGATTTTATATGTCGATGGCGCATGCGTCATCAGCTTGCCCGCCGCATTCCACCACAGTTGCTCCGTCGTCAGCCAGCCCATGCCCTGGATAAAGGCGCCTTCCACCTGACCCAGATCAATCGCGGGATTGAGCGATTGTCCCGCATCGTACAAGGCGTCCGCGCGCAGCAGTTTCCATTCGCCCGTCAGGGTATCGACCACCACTTCAGCCACGGCCGCGCCATACGCGTAATACGAAAACGGATGGCCCGTCATCGTCTTCGCGTCCCACGACAGGCCGGGCGTGGCATAGAAGCCGTCCGACCACAGCTGCACCCGCGCCAGATACGCTTTCTGCACCAGTTCGGCAAACGGCACGACGTGACCATGCACGTGAATATGGTTGTCGAAGAAGCGCACGTCAATCGCTACGCCGCCGTACAGTTTGACCGCGTAATCGGCCAGGCGTTCACGGATCTGGCGCGCCGCATCCTGCGCCGCCTTGCCGTTCAGGTCGGCGCCCGTGGACGCCGCCGTAGCGGACGTGTTCGCCACCTTGCTGGTGTCGGTGGCCGTGGCCCGCACCCGCTCCAGATCCAGGCCAAGCTCGTGCGCCACCACCTGCATGACCTTGGTATTGATGCCCTGCCCCATTTCCGTTCCGCCATGGTTGACCAGCACGGAGCCATCCACGTACACGTGCACGAGGGCGCCGGCCTGGTTCAGATGCGTGACGTTGAAGGCGATGCCGAATTTCAGCGGCGTGAATGCCAGCCCTTTCTTCAGAACCGGGCTGGCCTCATTAAAGGCATCGATGGCGCGGCGGCGCGCCCGGTAATCGCTGCTCTCTTCCAGTTCGGCAACGAGTTCATGGATCACGTTGTCGACGATTTTTTGCCCGTACGGCGTGACATTGCGCCCTTCCGCATCGTTGCGGCCATAGAAATTGAGCAGGCGGATATCGAGCGCATCGCGTTGTAGATGGCGGGCGATTTCATCGATCACATACTCGATGGCAATGGCACCCTGCGGCCCGCCAAAACCCCGGAAGGCCGTGTTCGACTGCGTATTCGTCTTGCCGCAGGCGGCGCGGATATCCACGTCAGACAAATAATAGGTGTTGTCGAAATGGCAGACGGCGCGCGTGGCGACGGGGCCGGACAGGTCGGCCGAATAGCCGGCGCGCGTGGTCATGTCGACCTTGGCGGCAAGGATCCGGCCCTCGTCGTCGTAGCCCACTTCGTACTCGTAGTAAAAACAGTGGCGCTTGCCCGTCACCAGCATGTCGTCGTCGCGGTCGGCGCGCAGCTTGACGGGACGCTTCAGCTTGGCCGCCGCGATGGCCGAGGCCGCCGCCCACAGGGCCGACTGCGACTCCTTGCCGCCGAAACCGCCGCCCATGCGCCGGCATTCGACGGTGACGTTATGCGAATGCACACCCAGCGCATGCGCCACCACGTGCTGCATCTCGCTCGGATGCTGAGTCGAACACAGCACCAGCATGCCCTGCGCTTCCTTCGGGATCGCGTAGGAAATCTGTCCTTCCAGGTAAAACTGCTCCTGGCCGCCCACATACAACTGCCCCTTGACCACATGCGGCGCCTTCTCGAACGCCGCCTGGCAGTTGCCGCGCGCCAGGTGCATGGGTGGCAGCACATACGATTGCGCCGCCTTGGCCGCCTGCGGGGTCATGATCGCGGGCAATTCCTCGTACGACACCTGCGCCAGGCGGGCGGCGCGGCGCGCATGGTCATGCGTATCGGCCACCACGATGAAGATGGGCTGGCCCACGTATTGCACCAGATCTAAGGCCAGGATGGGATCGTCATGAATGATGGGACCGCAATCATTGGTGCCGGGAATGTCCTGCGCCGTATAGACGGCGACGACACCCTGCGCAGCGCGCACGGCCGATAAATCCATGGCCGTGATGCGCGCGTGCGGCTTTTGAGACAGACCCAGCGCCGCATGCAAGGTGCCTTGCAGTTCGGCGATATCGTCCGTGTACGTGGCTTGCCCCAGCACATGCAATTGCGCCGATTCATGAGGGCTGGACTTGCCCACGGCGGCCCAGGCGGCCGCTTGCAGTTCGGGCGTGGCAGGATGGTTCATGCTGGTCCTTTCAGGCGCGGCAAGCGTAGGCGTTGACGGCAGTGCGCAGCAGCGGCGCACCGGGGCGTGTTTCCAGCCAGTAGCGGCGCAACAGGTTTTGCGCCGTCGTCATCCGGTAGGCAGTCGAGGCCCGCATATCGGACAGCGGCGCGTAATCGTCGGCCAGCAAGCGCATGGCGATGAGCAGATTTTCCTCACTCCAGGCTTGTCCGCGCAGGAACGCTTCCGTCTGCGCCGCGCGCTGGGGCGTGGCCGCCATGCCACCAAACGCGATGCGCGCATCGACGATGCGTTCGCCGTCGAGCTCAAAGGCAAACGCGGCGCACACGGCCGAGATATCCTGGTCAAAACGCTTGGCCAGCTTATACGTACGGAAATGCACACCGGCACGCGGCAAGGGCACGCGCACGGCTTCGACAAACTCGCCGGGCAGCAAGTCTTTCTTCTGATAGCCGAGATAAAAGTCTTCCAGCGGCATGATCCGCTGGCCGCCCGCGCCGCGCAGCACGATCTCGCTGCCCAGCGCAATCAGCCACGGCATCGAGTCGCCGATGGGCGAACCATTGGCCACATTGCCGCCCAGGGTGCCGGCATTACGGATCGGCAAGGAAGCAAAGCGCTGCCACAGTTCCGACAATTCCTCGGGGTAATGCTGGCACAGCGCCCCGTAAGCGTCGTTGAGGCTGGCGCCAGCGCCGATGTGCAGCTTGCCGTCGTCCACGGCGATGGATTTCAGCGCTGCTACGTTGCCGAGATAAATGATGTCGCCCAGATCGCGCAGTTGCTTGGTGACCCACAGGCCCACGTCGGTGGAGCCGGCCAGCAGGCAGGCTTGCGGCTTTGCCGCGCGCAGCGCCACCAGTTCGTCGATGCTGCGCGGCGCGTGGAAGTGCTGCCCCCCGTGTTCATAGGTGCTCGCGCTGCCGCGCTGCAGCGCCTGTAGTTGCTGCGCCAGGGCAGCGCGGTCGAAGGTCACATGGGGCAATTCGCCCATGCGCCTGGCGGCATCGATGATGGGGCGGTAGCCCGTGCAGCGGCACAGATTGCCCGACAGCGTATCGTCGATTTCGCAGCGCGTGGGCGTCTCGCCGTTTTTCTTCAGGTACATGCCCCACAAGGACATGACAAAGCCGGGCGTGCAAAAACCGCACTGGGAACCGTGGCACTCGACCATCGCCTGCTGCACCGGATGCAGGGCGCCGTCGGGCTGCAGCAAGTCTTCGACGGAAAACAGGGCCTTGCCATCGAGGGTGGGCGTGAGCTGGATGCAGGCATTGACGGCCTTCATCTCGACCTGGCCATCGACCAGGCTGCCGATGACGACCGTGCAAGCGCCGCAATCGCCTTCGGCGCAGCCTTCCTTGGTGCCCGTGCAATGCAAATCCTCGCGCAGGTGCTGCAACACAGTCTGCGTAGGGGCGGCGTTGCGTACTTCCTGTACGGCACCACGGTAATAAAAGCGGATCGGTTCTGACATGCTGGCCTCGGTATAGTCCCAGTATAGGAGATTAACACCGGCATATGAGACAACTATATGCAAAGACTGATTTTACTTATCATCCTATATCAATAAAACTCAGGCCTGGAACGGATGCGTCGCATGCCAGTGCTCGGCGATATCGATGCGGCGCGTGATCCATACGTGTTCGTGGCCCTGCACATAGTCGAGGAAGCGCGCCAGCGCCGCCGCCCGTCCCGGGCGCCCCACCAGCCGGCAATGCAAGCCTACCGACAGCATCTTCGGCTGATTCAAGCCGTTCGGATCGCCTTCCGCATACAGTACATCGAAGGCATCCTTCAGATAATCGAAAAACTGCGTGCCCGAATTAAAGCCTTGCATGGCGGCAAAGCGCATATCGTTTGTGTCCAGGGTGTAGGGCACGATCAGCTGCGGCTGCACGGCCGGCATGCCGGCCGCATCCGTGTACGCCACCTTGTCCCAGAAGGGCAAATCATCGCCGTAATAATCGGCGTCGTAGCGGAAACCGCCATGCTCGACCACCAGTTTGCGCGTGTTGGGCGAATCGCGCCCCGTGTACCAGCCTTGCGGCGCGGAACCCGTCAATTCGCGGATGATCTGCACGGCTTCGCGCATGTGTTCGCGTTCCGTCGCTTCGTCCATGTTTTGATAGGAAATCCAGCGCAAGCCGTGGCAGGCGATTTCATGCCCCAGTTCCTGGAAGGCAGCCACGGCCTCCGGATTGCGCTTCAGGGCCATCGAGACACCAAACACGGTCAGCGGCAGGTGCCGCTCCTCGAACATGCGCAGCAAGCGCCACAGTCCGGCGCGCGAGCCGTATTCATAGATCGACTCCATGCTCAGGTGGCGCGCAGGAAAAGCGGCCGCACCGATCATTTCCGATAAAAACGTTTCCGAGGCGGGATCGCCATGCAGCACGCTGTTTTCCGCCCCTTCCTCGTAGTTGAGGACGAATTGCAGGGCGATACGGGCCTTGCCCGGCCATTGCGGATGGGGTGGCGTGCGGCCATAGCCGATCAAGTCGCGTGGATAATGTTCGTAATTGTTCATGCGGAGACGCGCCTATAGGAGGACAATGTTGGCTATATGCCCAATCATATAGCCCGGCGCAGTCGCCAGTATATGATTTGCACAATAAGCACATTCACTCACCCTATATACAGGATAGCAAATGGGAAAACTCAGCACGCATGTACTCGATATCGCCCACGGTAAACCGGGAGCCGGCGTCAAGGTAGCCCTGTTTTCAGTCGCGCCGGAAGGCAAAGTGTTATTGAAGATGGATATGACCAATAGCGACGGGCGCTGCAGTACGCCATTGCTGGAGGGCGACAGCATGAAGGCGGGCCAGTACGAGTTGGTGTTCAACGCAGGCGACTATTTCGCCGCCCAGGGCGTCGACTTGCCTGCGCCCCGTTTCATCGACCTGGTCACCCTGGCCTTCGGCATTGCGCATACCGATGAAAATTATCACGTGCCGCTGGTGGTGTCGCCGTGGTCGTATTCGACTTATCGCGGAAGTTAAGCGACGTTAGATGACAAAGGCAGCGCGCAGCGCTGCTTTTTTTACGCCTGTCTGCTGACAAAACAAAACCGCCAGACGAAAAAAAACCCCGCCATTGCTGGCGGGGTTTTTCTCTACTGCGAATAACAAGCCTGACGATAACCTACTTTCACACTGGTTGCAGCACTATCATCGGCGCAAAGTTGTTTCACGGTCCTGTTCGGGATGGGAAGGGGTGGGACCAACTTGCTATGGTCATCAGGCATAACTTGTACTGGCATTTGTCCTCAGTGGAGCGACAAAGCCTGAATCTGGAAGAAGCAAAGATTGGGGTAATGAATAGATGTATCAACACACACGCAACGTTGTACCGTCTTATCCTCTGTACCTGCTAAGGTTATAGGGACAAGCCGTACGGGCAATTAGTACTGGTTAGCTTAATGCATTACTGCACTTCCACACCCAGCCTATCAACGTCCTGGTCTCG
>NZ_WFLI01000050.1 GCF_009208555.1 Janthinobacterium violaceinigrum
GCTGGGCCGTGTAGCCCAGCGCGCGCAGGCTGGCCGCAATCTGCCGGCACAGGGCGCGCACGCCGCCGAACAGGCGCAGGCTGGCGCCCGCATCGACCAGCAGGGTCGCTTCTTCCGCCTGCGCCACCAGCGGCGAGTATTGCAGCAGCGCCAGCGCCACCGCTTGCAGGGCCTGCGCTTCCAGCTCGGGCGAGCGTTCGTGCAGGCGCGCCTGCGGCGCCAGCATCAGCGCACCCGCGCGGCGCATGCCGGGCCGGATGCCGGCCGCCCGCGCCAGCGGCGACACGGCCATCACTTGCTCCTGCTCCAGCACCACGCCCAGGTGGTCAGCCGACCAGCGCGGGCAAAATACTTCGAGCGGGAGCCGGGGCAGGCACAGGCCGATCCAGAGTCGCATGACGCAGCAATAATGAAGGAGGTTGCAGGGGCAGGAACAGCGGCGCATCGCGCTGCGGTCCCCGGCGCTTGATGAAGCCGATCTCGATGCCGCCGGCGGCCGGGCGCACGGACAGGCGCAGCGGTGCCGGCGACGCATCCTGTGCGCCGTGCAAGGGGCGCAGCATGCAGAACACGGTGTTGCCGCTTTGTGCCGCCAGGTGCAGGCGGCGCAGGCTGTCGGCGCGCACGTGCGATTGCCAGAACAGCAAGGCGCCGCAACTGCCGCTGCGCAAGATATTTTCTGCCGCCCACAAGGCATCCTTGCTGCCGGCGCTCTTGAGCCACAGCAGCTGCGATGGCGCCAGCCCCTGCGCGGCCAGGGCCAGCGCCTGCGGCGGATGGGGCGGCTGCAGCAGCACGATGGGCAAGCCCGGCAACTGCGCCAGCGCGGGCGCCAGCAGCCGCAATTCGCCGCTGCCCGGCTGCTGCACCAGCAGATCGATGAGGCTGCCGCAGGGCCAGCCACCGCCGGGCAGCTGCGCGGACAGGGCGGCAAAGCCCGTGTCCAGGCAGCGCGTGGCGCCCTGCCCCAGCTGCGATGCGCGCCACAGGGACGGGTGCAAGGCTTCCGGCGAGGCCATCAATTGGGAATATTGCATCATGACTCATCAAGATAAATACTGTATGCATATACAGTACTATCTGACCCTGCTTTTGGCAAGGCATATCTGCGTAGTGCCACCCGCAGGCCGTCCCGTCACGTCCGAAAAACACCGTTTTTCACATCGATTGCTGTACCATAAGCACTCTCCTTACCGCTCGGCAATGCACCGGGCGGCTTCCTCCGTCCATAAGGAAACTCATTTGACCACCATCCAAATCATCAGCGCCATCGTCTTCGGCCTTGCGCTCATACACACCTTCGCCGCGAAGTCGTTTGAAACATTGGCGAGCCGCCATCCGCGCCATGCGGGCCTGCTGCATTTGCTGGGCGAAGTGGAAGTCGTGTTCGGCTTCTGGGCCTTTATTCTGATCATCGTCATGGCCTTTGTCTCGGGCGGCGATGCGGCCATCGAGTACGCCGAGTCGCGCCAGTACACGGAACCGCTGTTCGTCTTTGTCGTCATGGTGGTGGCCGCCTCGCGCCCCGTGCTCGACGCCGTGCAGCGCCTGCTCAAAGGGGTGGCGCGCGTGATGCCGCTGCGCACGGAACTGGCCCTCGTCTGGCTAGGCCTGGCACTGGTGCCCCTGACGGGCTCGATGATCACGGAGCCGGCCGCCATGACCCTGGCCGCGCTGATGCTGGCGCCGCAAATCTTTCGCCAGGGCATCCCTGAATGGCTGAAATATGGCGCCTTGGGCGTACTGTTCGTCAACGTTTCCATCGGCGGCACCCTGACTTCGTACGCGGCGCCGCCCGTGCTGATGGTGGCCACCACGTGGAACTGGGACAGCGCCTACATGGCCAGCCATTTCGGCTGGAAAGCCGCCATCGCCGTGCTGGTCAACGCCACGGGCGTGAGCATCCTGCTGCGCAAATATCTGCACAGCAATACGTCCGACATCAAGCCGAAAGTGGGCGACGTGGAAGCGCCGAAAGTGCCGCTGGCCGTCAGCCTCGTGCACATGATCGTGCTGGCCGGCGTGGTGGCCCTGGCGCACCATCCCGTGCTGTTCGTCGGCCTGTTCCTGTTCTTCCTCGGTTTCGTGCAGGCGTACGAGCGCTATCAAAGCCCCCTGATCCTGAAAGAGGGCTTGCTGGTCGGCTTCTTCCTGGGCGGCCTGGTGGTGCTGGGCGGCATGCAGCAATGGTGGTTGCAGCCCATCGTCTCCAGCCTGAAGCCGCTGGCCCTGTTCTTCGGCGCGCTGGGCTTGACGGCGATTACGGACAATGCGGCCCTCACTTACCTGGGCTCGCTGATCGTCGGCATGACGGACGAAGCGAAGTACATGCTGGTAGCCGGTGCCGTGGCCGGCGGCGGCCTGACCGTCATCGCCAACGCGCCGAATCCGGCCGGCGTGGCCCTGCTGCGCCGCGGCTTCAAGGATGAGTCGATCGGCGCCGTCGGCCTGCTGGCGGGCGCCCTGCTGCCGACGGCCGTGGCGGCCCTGGCCTTCCTGGCCCTGTAGGCTTGCGCACGGGGCGGCTGCCGGCCGCCCCTGCTACCCTCGTCCCTCCTCTGTTTCCTTAGTTGCCCTCATACACGAGGAAGTGCAGCCGGTCGTAAAACAGGCTGTAGGCATAGTCGAACGTGCCCACGCTGCGAAAACCCTTGTGCAGATACACTTGCAGCGCTTCGCTCTTTTCCCATACCGTCAAGGTGATGCGCGCACAGCCCTTGCGGCTGGCCAGGTCGCGGATTTCATGGAACATTTGCCGGAACAAGCCCTGCCCCCGGTATTTCTCGTCGATGGCCAGGCTGCTGACGAAACAGTCGTCGGCGCGCGCATGCGCGAGCACGAAGGCGTCATACGCATCGTCGAGCGCCTTCATGTCGTCGCGGTAATACGAGACGGCGCCGCAAGCCTGGAACTCGGCCATCGTCGCGGCCGTGAAAAAGCCGATGAAGCGTTCGTCCTCGTCATGCAGGCCGTGGATGTGCGCCAGATACGGATCGATGTTCTGCCGCCGCTGCAATTCGACGAACTGCAGGTTGAGCTTATTGCCGAACGAGCAGTATTCGAGATAGCTGGTGGCAAACAGCAGCTTTGCCATGCGGTTCTTCGCCTCGTCGCCAAGCAGTTTGCCCGGCACCAGCCTGAGCGGCGCATGCGACAGCAGGCCCGCCTGGCCTTCCTCATCGGGCGCGGCCACGTCGCTGGCCATGGGCAGGCGGCTGGCATGGCGGCCCACGGTGGGGCGCCAGAAATTACCGGCGGCAATATGCTGCGAACGGTGGGCCAGCAGGTAGCGGCAAAAGACGTCATTCACGCGGTCCAGTTGGGGGTCGTCCGACAGCACCGAGTAATAGTGGAAATGGTCGATTTCCGCCCGCAGCTGGGCCGCATACGCCATGCGCGGCACTTCCTCGATATCGAACACGTCGACGATATTGACCAGGTTCAAAGGATCGTCCAGCTGCCAGTCGATTTCATCGAGCCTGGCCACGCAGCGCGCATAGGCGCGCCGCTCTTCGTCGCTCAAGGGGATGTGCATATCGGTAATGATATCGTCCAGCAAACGCATGCCGCGGATGCCGCCCGCCACCGCTTCGCGCACGCCGTCATACAGCACGCAATAGCGCTGGTAGAACTCGGCATGGCTGAGCAGGGTCACGCCCAGGTTTTTCTTCCATTCGGCATAGAACTGGCCGAACAGCCGCGCCTCGAATTGCGGGCAGGAACGGGGAATCTCGCCGTCGATGCCCGCATAGGCGAGGTTCACATTGCGCTGGATCACGCGCAGCGCCGCATCGTTCTTCTTGGCGATCAGCATGCCCGTTTCATCGAGAAACAGATTCATCCAGCTCACATGCCGGCGCGCTTCGCCGCCGCCATCCCCGTCCCCGTGCTGGAAATAGTCGGGCACTTCCGGCTTCATCAGGAAAATCGTCGCCGGGTTATGGGGGATCGTATCGACATCCATATACATGCCGCCGTATTCGCACATGATGAGGATGCGGAAATAATCGGACAGGGTGGCGAAGTAGCGCTGCGTATGCAGGGTGTCGAGCAGGTCGAAGCGGGCCGGCGCGAAGTCCAGCGCCAGCGCGCGCAGCGAGTTGATATGCAGGGTCGTGCCGCCGATGGCGTAGCGGCCTATCGTGTAGCGCCCGGCGCCGCCCGTGGGGCTGAAGCGCTCGTCGTTGCGCAGCTGCTGCGCATCCCAGGCCCACAGGATGGAGACATACGGCGCGCCGCCGTTGCAGCGCACGTCGTCGAGCGCCGCGCCCCACTGCTCGATGGCATCGCCGGCGATGGCCGGCAGCGGTCCGCCCATCCAGATGCGGTGCAGGTAGCGCTCGTCGTCGCCGAGCGCGCGCGTGGGGATGCAGCTGAGCGAGGAACAGCTAGCCGCATTGAAATGGTTGAAGTTCAGGGCGACGAAGCTGCGCAGGGCGGCGATGCCTGCCTGGTGCTCCGCGGCCAGTTGTTCCAGGTCGCTGCCGGCCGGACGGACGTCGGCCAGGGTGATGTAATCGAGTTTCAGCCGGTTGATGCGGAACTCGTATTCCAGATTGAAAATCTTTGCTTGATCGTGTTTCGAGGCCAGGTCATCTATTTTCATGAGCGCACCATTTTCCGCAGGAGAGTGTCAATAAGCTTCACAGGGGGGAAATCCACGTCAACAACATGCGCAGCGTTGCGCCATCAGTGCCGGGCCAGCCGCACCTCGCTTTCCCGGCCCCCCGCCATGCCCCGCGTAAACAGCAGCAGACAGGCGGCGATGACCACGATGACGGGGACATTCAGCAGCGCATACGTTTCCAGCGCATAGCCGAAGCGCTGGCACAGCACGTTGTACAGCTGCAGCCAGGCGGACAGATAGATGCAGTACAGCAAGCTCATGGCGGCCGTCGTCAGTGTCATCGATTCCTTGCTGGCCGTAATCGCGCTGCGGATCAGGGCGCCGTTGAACAGGCCGAAGCCGATGGAATAGACAAACATGCAGGCCGCAAACACATCGGCGTGATGGCGGCCCGCGCCCGCGCCCAGCATGCCGGCGGCCGCGATCAGCCCGCCCAGGCGCAGCAGATAGACGAGGGGGAAATCCTGCCGCAGGCGCTGGATGGCGATGCTGCTGAGCACAAAGCCGGACAGGATCACGCATTGCAGCGCGATATACGTGGCGTAGGACGCGCCCATCTCCTGCAGCACGAAGATGGGGGAAAAGCCGATCCAGGCCGTCAGGGGCACGGTGGCCAGCCCGGCCGTGAACATGCCGAACATGAAGCGCCGATTGCTGAAAATGGCCGCGTAGCTGCGCACGATGGCGCCCAGGTCCAGCCGCGCCACCGCCGCCGGCGCGCGCGGCATGGTCTTGAACAGGCCCAGCAAGGACAGCAGCGCCAGCAGGCCGGAAAGGAAAAACACGTAGCGCCAGTCCAGCCGGCTGATGATGGCGCTGCCCAGGATGGGGCCGGCCAGGGGCGCGAGGATGGTGGTGCTCGACAGGATGCTGCTCAGCTTGACGGCCGCCATGTCGTCGAACAACTCATGGATCATGGCATAGCCGACGAAGATGAAGCAGCAGCCCATGCCCTGGATGAAACGCAGCACGAGAAATTGCTCGATCGAGGCGGCAAACGGCACGGCCAGCGTGGCCAGCAGGAACAAGGCATTGCCGGTCAGGACGAGCTTGCGCTTGCCGATGCAGTCGGCCAGCGGCCCCAGGAAAATCTGCAGGGAACTGCCGCCCAGCAGATACAGGCTCAGGGACAGGGGAACGAACTTGTTCTCCGCCTGGAACTCGCCGACGATGCCCAGCATCGCCGGCATGATCATGTCATTGGACAGATAGATATTCAGTTCAAAGACGAGAAAAAACGCAAAAAACCACAGCAACTGCTTGGACTTGATGGACATGGCGCGTTCCGTAACGTGGGTGGCTGCCGTCAGTGCATGTCGGCCGTCAGGGCATGGGACGGCCGATCAGAGTCGACACTGAAAACGTGTACCAATTGTATACCAGTTACTATTTTTATCGCCTGTTTTTGTGATTTTTAAATACCGCAACAATACCACTTACGGGAAACACGGAGTTTTATGGCATCCGGCGCCGGGCCCAAAAAAGGCCGCGCCAGCGCACCGGCGCGGCCATGCGGCGGCACGGCCGGCGATGCGGGGAAGGGAAAAGCGATGCGTACCAGTGCCTGCCTGCCGCAGTGCAGTGCAGCGCGACACGCCGTCTCAGGCGCGGCGGTGGCTGGCGAAGAAATCGAGCAGCATCTTGCTGGCGTCGGGTTTGGCCTTGTCGTTGAACGGCAGGCTGGCGTCGCCGCCGCTCCACGCATGCTCGAGGTGCTCGACCTGCGCCACGCGCAGCAGCACCTGCTTGCCCACCTGATAATCGTGCAAGGCGTACGCATGGGCCGGATTGCGTCCGCCCGCCGCGCCGCCGGGCAGGCGCTGTGCCGTCACCACGGTATCGGCTGGCAGGCGGTTCACGCGCACGCACTGGCGCACCAGTTGCGTCTGGTTGATGGGCCGCACCACCTTGTCGGCCTGCCCTTGCAGCAGGATGGCGGGCAGGCGGGGAAACGCGGGCTGGCGCGCCAGCACTTCATCGATGGCCGCATCGGCACGGGCCGCGGCGCCGTGCTGCATCACCTGCAGCGCGCCGATCAGATTATGGCCGGCACCAAACACGGGGCCGGAATGCAGGCCCAGCGCGGCGAACAGATGGGGATGGTTCAGGGCCACGATATGGGCCATGCCGGCGCCGGCGGAAATGCCGCAGATATAGATGCGCGCCCGGTCGATCGCGTACCGGGCCGCCACCTGCTCGATGGCGCCGACGATCAGGCGCACGTCGCCGCCGCCGTCCTGCGTCAGCTTGTCGTACCACTTCCAGCAGCGGCGCGCATGCGAACGCAGCGATTGCTGCGGATACAGCACGGCATAGCCCTTGCGTTCGGCCAGGCGGTTCATGCGCGTGCCTTCGGCAAACTGCGTGGCGCTCTGTTCGCAGCCGTGCAGCATCACCAGCAGCGGCCGGCCCCGGCTGCGCATGGCGGCGCTCGGCGCCTTGTCGGGCAGGTACAGGAAATACGGCAGGCGCCGGCCCGGCAGCTGCCCCAGTTCCGGCAACGGCGCATAGTGGGCCGCCAGCCACTTGCCGGGCGGGGGCGCCAAGCGCTTGCGCGCACGCGGGGGCGACAGGGGCGTGGCGAAGGGCGCCAGCGAGGACAGCGCGTCGCCAGCAAGCCTGGCGCGCGGCTTGACCACGGTCTTGGCCGCCGTCTTTCTGCGGGGTTGAGCCTTGGGCTTGGCCGGCACGGGGCCGAACAGCACCTTGGCCAGCTTGGTCGCCGTGCGCTGTTGCGCCTTACCGGCGCGCAAGAGCCCGCGCAGCCATTTCGTGGCGGGCTTCACCATGGCAAGTGGCGCGCGCGTGGTTGTGGAGCGTACCGCCAGTTCATCCCTGTGCATCGTTGCATCGTCAGCATGTGCGGCCTCCTCCGTAGAATGCATAGAGTACCGCACTTGGCTGGCAACACCGTACGTTTGCACGCTTATAAAAGTGCCGCTGGCACCATTGAGGCAGATCAAATGCGACCTTGGGCGCCTGCGTAATCTGGGTGCTCGATCAGCACTTCACGACAGGAGAGAACACCATGAGCTATCTGGACCGCGACATCTTGGGCATATACCGCAACCACGACGGCCCGGGGCCGGCCCTGATGGGGGCCGACACCCTGATCGGCGACGATGTCTACAATCACAGCGACGAGGAACTGGGCGACATCAAGGAAATCATGCTCGACATGCGCACCGGCCAGATCGCCTATGCCGTACTGTCCTTCGGCGGCCTCCTGGGCATGGGCGACAAGCTGTTTGCCGTGCCCTGGGAACGCCTGACCCTGGACCCCGTCAACAAGCGTTTTTTACTCAACGTGGAAAAAAACCAGCTGAAAGACGCACCGGGCTTCGACAAGAACAACTGGCCCGACATGGGCAGCGACGCGTGGAACCAGCAGATGGAAGCCTTCTATGGCAGCGGCATGCGCTACGGCAGCGGCGCCATGGCGGGCAGCCGCATGCAGCCGGGCAGCGACCTGCGGGGCGGCGCCAGCCTGCAATCGGGCAGTGAAGGCAGCATGTCGGGCGGCTCCATGAGCGGCAGCCGCGCCGGTACGGGCGGCAGCCAGGGCGACCAGGGCTCGCGTTCGGCGCTCGGCGATGACAAGATGGATAAGCGTAGTTGACGAGAAAGGTCTTAAGTAGCGCAGAGTACGCTTCAGAATTTAGCGAACAAGCGACTATAGCCGCCCATCGTTAGTGTCACAGTGCCTCTAGAAACCGTAGCGAGCAAGCTCAATATTGCGTTGAGTAGCGCAACCGTACTCTGTACGGGGGCGCCGAGCCGGTGAGCAACGCCGACGCAATAGTGAGCTAAGCGAGGTTTATAGAGGTACTATCAGCGCTGCATGGACTCCCATACCTTCTGCAAACGTTTGGCAGACACCGGCATCGGCGTGCGCAATTCCTGCGCAAACAGCGACACGCGCAGCTCTTCCAGCATCCAGCGGAAATCGACCAGTTTCGGGTCCGTATTCTTGCCGGCCTGGCGGTCCTTGGTCTGGCGCAAGTATGGTGCGGCGGCCGATTGCCATTCGGCCATCAACTTGGTGTCGCGCGCGGGGTCGGCGCGCAGTTTTTCCAGGCGCACATTGATCGCCTTCAGGTAGCGGGGGAAATGCGCCAGTTGCGTGTACTCGTTTTCCGTCAGGAAGCGCTTATGCACGAGCCCCTGCAGCTGCGACTGGATATCGGTGGCCGCCGCTGCGGGGATATTCTGCAGGCGCTTGGGCAAGCCGTGGAACTCCGTCAGCACTTGCGACAGCAGGCGGGCGATTTCATTGACCAGCAACACCAGGCGCGATTTGCCCTCCGCCTGGCGCTTGGCAAACGAGGCGGCGTCCAGCGGCAGCGGATCTTGCAGGCAAGCGATGTCGAGCGCCTTGTTGATGATTTGCTCGCGCAATTCTTCCTGCGACCCCAGAGCCATGAATTGCATGCCCATCTGCTGCAAGCCGGGGATGCTTTTCTCGACGTACTTGATCTGCTCCTTCATTTGCAGCGCGAACAGGCGGCGCAAACCGATCTTGTGCGTGCGGGCGGCCACGGTCGGGTCGTCGAACACTTCCAGGTCGCAATGCGTGCCCTTGTCGACCAGGGCGGGGAAACCGATCAGGGTCAGCTTGCCCTGCACGATTTCGAGCAATTCCGGCAATTCGCCAAAGGTCCAGCCCGTCAAACCCATGTGCTGCGAGACGGTGGCATTCGGCGACGCCGGCGCGGCAGCGGTTGCTGCGCCCTTGGCCGGCGCGCCGCCCTTGCCTGCGGCGGCAGTGGCGCCCTGCCCCTGCGCCTGCGCCTGCAGCCGCGACGCCACTTGCGCGCCCGCCACCTTGGCACCCGGCGTACCCGTGCCGGACACGCCCGACACTTCGGCCAGTTTCTGGAAGCTCTGGCGCGCCTGGCCGCCGAATTCTGCCTGCAGGGTGGCCAGGTTGCGGCCCATGTCCAGCTGGCGGCCGTGCTCGTCGATCACCTTGAAGTTCATGAAGTGATGGGCAGGCAGGGTTTCCGGCTTGAAGTCCGTCGTCAGCACGTTGATCGTGATTTGCGTGCGGATGTCCGCGATGATGGCGTCGACCAGGTCGCCGCGCCCAAACACGCCTGCTTCATGCACGCGCTCGCAGAACTTGGCCGCATAGTCAGGCAGCGGCACGCAGTGGCGGCGCAGCTTTTGCGGCAGCGATTTCAGCAGCAAATGCACTTTTTCCTTCAGCATGCCCGGTACCAGCCATTCGCAGCGCTCGCGCGGCAACTGGTTCAGCGCATACAGCGGCACGCTCAAGGTCACGCCATCGCGCACGCTGCCCGGCTCGAAATGGTAGGTGAGTCCCATTTCCAGGCCCGTCACGGACATGGTTTTCGGGAACAGATCCGTCGTCACGCCGGCCGCCTCGTGGCGCATCAGCTCTTCGCGGTTCAGGTACAGCAGCTTCGGGTTGTCGCGCGTGGCTTCCTTGTGCCATTTTTCGAAACCGGCGCCATTGCACACGTCCGCCGGCAGCAGCTTGTCGTAGAAGGCGGCGATCAATTCATCGTCGACCAGCACGTCCAGGCGGCGCGACTTGTGTTCGAGGTTTTCGATGTCCTTGATCAGTTTATGGTTGTGCGCAAAGAACGGCGCGCGCGTGTCGAAGTCGCCGCCCACGAGCGCATCGCGGATGAAAATCTCGCGCGCTTCCGGCAAGTTGAAATTGCCGTAATTGATGCGGCGCTGGCTGTACACCACCAGGCCATACAGAGTCGCCCGTTCGGACGCCGTCACCTGCGCCGAGCGCTTTTCCCAGCGCGGCTCGCCCCATGATTTCTTCAGCAGGTGCTCGCCCACCTTTTCCAGCCACTCGGGCTGGATCTGCGCCACGCAGCGCGCGTACAGGCGCGTGGTGTCGACCAGTTCGGCCGCCATGATCCACTTGCCCGGCTTTTTCAGCAGCGAGGAACCGGGCCAGATGTGGAACTTGATGCCGCGCGCGCCCAGGTAGCCCGCACCCGGCTCGTCCTCGCCCTTGAAACCGATATTGCCCAGCAAGCCGGTCAGCAAGGCCATGTGCAGGTTGTCGTAGGTGGCGGGCGCTTCGTTCAGGCGCCAGCCCTGTTCCTTGACGATGGTCAACAGCTGCGAGTGCACGTCGCGCCATTCGCGCAAGCGCATCTGCGACAGGAAATTCGTGCGGCAATTGTCTTGCAACTGGCGGTTGGTTTTCTTGTGCTCGATGGCGGATTCGAACCAGCGCCAGATTTTCAAATAGCTGAGGAATTCCGACTTTTCATCGGCAAATTTTTTGTGCGCCTCGTCGGCCGCCTGCTGGTGTTCCATCGGGCGGTCGCGCGGATCCTGCACGGACAGGGCCGAGGCGACGATCAGCACTTCCGTCAAGCACGCGTTATCGAGCGCGGCGAGGATCATGCGGCCCACGCGCGGGTCCAGCGGCAGCTTGGCCAGCTTGTTGCCCAGCGGCGTGAGCTTGTTGACTTCATCGACGGCGCCCAGTTCCTGCAGCAGCTGATAGCCGTCGGCCACGGCGCGCGCCAGCGGCGGCTCGATGAACGGGAACGTTTCCACGTCCGTCAGGTGCAGGGACTTCATGCGCAGGATGACGGCGGCCAGCGAGGAGCGCAGGATTTCCGGCTCCGTGAATTTCGGCCGCAGCAGATAATCCTGCTCTTCGTACAGGCGGATGCAGACGCCGTCGGCCACGCGGCCGCAACGTCCGGCGCGCTGGTTGGCGGCGGACTGGGCGATCGGCTCGACCTGCAGCTGCTCCACCTTGTTGCGGTAGCTGTAGCGCTTCACGCGGGCCAGGCCCGCATCGACCACATAGCGGATGCCGGGCACGGTCAGCGACGTTTCCGCCACGTTGGTGGCCAGCACGATGCGGCGCGCATTGCTGGTTTTAAAGACGCGCTCCTGCTCCTCGGCCGACAGGCGGGCGAACAGGGGCAGGATCTCCACATGCGGCGGATGGTGCTTGCGCAGCGCTTCGGCGCAGTCGCGGATTTCGCGCTCGCCCGGCAGGAACACCAGCACGTCGCCCGAGCCGATGCGGCACAGCTCTTCCACGCCATCGACGACGGCATCCATCAGGTCGCGCTTTTCACGCGCGGCAGCGGTCCTTTGCCCCGGCTTGTCGGCATTGCTGCCGGCGCCCGGCATGGCCACCTGTTCCCGTTCCACGGGACGGTAGCGCACTTCCACCTGGTACAGGCGGCCCGACACTTCGATCACGGGCGCGGGTTTTTCCGGCGTGCCGAAATGGCGCGCGAAACGTTCCGCGTCGATGGTGGCCGACGTGATGATGATCTTCAAATCCGGCCGGCGCGGCAGCAGCTGCTTCAGATAGCCGAGCAGGAAGTCGATGTTCAGGCTGCGTTCGTGCGCTTCATCGATGATGATGGTGTCGTAGTTTTTCAACAACGGGTCGGTCTGCGTCTCGGCCAGCAAGATACCGTCCGTCATCAGCTTGACGGACGCGCCCTTCGTCAACGTGTCGGCAAAGCGGACTTTAAAACCTACGGTTTCGCCCAGGGGCGTGCCCAGTTCCTGCGCGATGCGCTTGGCCGTCGACGAGGCGGCGATGCGGCGCGGCTGCGTGTGGCCGATCAGGCCCTTCTGGCCGCGTCCCAGTTCCAGGCAGATCTTCGGCAGCTGCGTCGTCTTGCCCGAGCCCGTCTCGCCCGACACGATGATGACCTGATTTTCCGTCAAGGCCTTGGCGATCTCTTCGCGCCGGCCCGAGACGGGCAAGTCTTCCGGATACGTGATCGGCGGCAGCGGATTGCGGAAGGCTTTCTCGGCTTCGCGCGCGGCACGGGCCGCGTCACGGGCTTCGCGGCTTTCGCGGCTGGCCGGCTCATGGCGGGGCGCCTGCCCCTCGCGCGGTGGACGCGGGGCCTGGGACCTGCCCTCTGTCGCGCGCTGCTGCTGTTGCTGTTTCTGCTGTTCCGCGCGCGGTGCTTGCTGCCGTTGCTGGCTCACGGGCGGGCGCTGGCGGCCCTGCGCAGGCGTGGCGGCAGGCGCGGAAACATCCCCGCTGGCGGGCACATTTGCAACGGTGGAAAGAGGGGAAGACTTATTGCTGGCTGAAGACATTGTTTTTTACAGGTATTTTAAGCGCGCACATCGCGCAGCGAATTATAATGCGCTTAATGGAAAACCCTACCCAATTCGTCCAATGGCTGCGCTCAGTCGCGCCCTACATCCACGCCTTTCGCGGCAAGACCTTCGTGGTCGCCTTCCCCGGTGAACTCGTCAGCGCCGGGGCGCTGCAGGTGCTGGCCCATGATTTGTCCCTGCTGCATGCGCTGGACATCAATGTCACCGTCGTCTACGGCTCGCGGCCCCAGGTGGCGGAACAACTGGCCTTGCGTAACGTCGAAGGCCGCTTCCACAACGGCGTGCGCATCACGGACATCGCCGCACTGGAATGCGCGAAGGAAGCCGCCGGCGAGCTGCGCCTCGATATCGAGGCCGCGTTCAGCCAGGGCTTGCCGAACACGCCCATGTCGCATGCGGCCATCCGTATCATTTCCGGCAACTTCATCACGGCGCGCCCGCTGGGCGTGATCGATGGCGTGGACTTGGAGCTGACGGGCATCACGCGCAAGGTCGATGCCGAAACCATCCACTCCATCCTCGGTTCGGACGGCCTGGTGCTGCTGTCGCCGCTGGGCTTCTCGCCCACGGGCGAGGCATTCAACCTGACCATGGAAGACGTGGCCTGCAGCGCCGCCATCGCCCTGCACGCGGACAAGCTGATTTTCATCACCGAAACACCGATGATGGAAGACGCCACGGGCGTGGAAATCCGCGAACTGTCGTCGCACCAGGCCGAAGCCGTGCTGATGGCGGGCTTCTTGCCCGATGCCACGGCGTTTTACTTGAAACATTGCGTCAAGGCATGCCACAACGGCGTCGAGCGCTCGCACATCGTGCCGTTCTCGATGGACGGTTCCGCCCTGCTGGAATTGTTTACCCATGATGGCGTGGGCACCATGATCAGCCATGAAAACCTGGAAAGCCTGCGCCAGGCCACCATCGAAGATGTGGGCGGCATCATCAAACTGATCGAACCGCTGGAAGCGGATGGCACGCTGGTGAAGCGGGGCCGCGAGCTGATCGAGCGCGAAATCGATTATTTCTCCGTCATCGAGCATGACGGCGTGATCTTCGGCTGCGCCGCCCTGTACCCGTTCCCCGCACAAAAGATGGCAGAAATGGCATGTTTGACGGTGAACCCGGAAGTGCAAGCCCAGGGCGATGGCGAGCGCATCCTGAAACACATGGAAAACCGCGCCCGTGCCGCCGGCTTGAACAAGCTGTTCGTGCTGACCACGCGCACTTCGCACTGGTTCAAGAAACGGGGCTTCGTGCCGGCCACGGTCGATGATTTGCCGAAGGACCGCCAGCATATGTATAACTGGCAACGTAAATCCCAAGTACTGATCAAGACACTGTAAAACTGAAAAAGCCCGGCATGCCGGGCTTTTTCATTACTGGAACATCATTACTTGATGTTCAGCGGGGCAAACGATTTGACCAGGTCGTCGAGCGCCTTCAGTTGCGCCAGGAACGGTTCCAGTTGGTCCAGCGGCAAGGCGCTGGGGCCGTCGCAGCGGGCGTTGTCGGGGTCGGGATGGGCTTCCAGGAACAGGCCGGCGATGCCGACGGCCAAGCCGGCGCGGGCCAGGTCCGCCACTTGCTGGCGGCGGCCGCCCGAGGCGGCGCCGCCGGGGTCGCGTTGCTGCAGCGCATGCGTGACATCGAAGATGATAGGCAGGTCGTCGCAGGTTTTTTTCATGACGCCAAAGCCCAGCATGTCGACCACCAGATTGTCGTAGCCGAGGCAGGTGCCGCGGTCGCACAGGATCAGTTGATCGTTGCCCGCTTCCTTGAATTTCTCGACGATATTGGCCATCTGGCCAGGGCTGAGGAACTGCGGCTTCTTGATGTTGATCACTTTACCGGTTTTCGCCAGGGCCACGACGAGGTCCGTCTGGCGCGCCAGAAAGGCGGGCAATTGCAGCACGTCCACCACTTCGGCCACTTGCTGAGCCTGCCATGGCTCATGCACGTCGGTAATCACGGGCACGCCGAACGCCGCTTTCACGTCCTGGAAAATGCGCATGCCTTCTTCCAGGCCCGGGCCGCGGTAGGAATGGATCGATGAACGGTTGGCCTTGTCGAAGCTGGCCTTGAACACATAG
Organism: Janthinobacterium violaceinigrum; assembly: GCF_009208555.1. Taxonomy (GTDB): domain Bacteria; phylum Pseudomonadota; class Gammaproteobacteria; order Burkholderiales; family Burkholderiaceae_D; genus Janthinobacterium; species Janthinobacterium violaceinigrum. The sequence goes on from NZ_WFLI01000050.1 coordinate 14,824, forward strand.
GGAATGCCCAGTTTTTGCGTCACGCGCACATATTCTTCGCAGGCGCGCATGGCAAGATCGCGCGATTCGAGCACGTTGATGCCGCCAAACAGCGCAAAGCTGCCCGTATTGCTGACATCGATGCCATGGACTTTCACTGAGGTCATAGGGATTCCATCTTGGTTAATTGCTACTACTGGGTTGGACGAGGCGCCGCCAGCGGCTGGCGCGATAAGGCATCTTACTAGCTAGGACGGTACAGATCAAATTTGATCCAGCGCAAGGGCGCGGCAAACGGCCTGTCGCCGGGCCGCGACGGCCCCGCGAGGGCTGGCGCAAAGTACCTTATAATCACGCTTTATCTCTACACTGATTCAGGAGCACAGATGGCCCGCACGATCCACTGCATCAAACTCAACAAGGAAGCCGAAGGACTGGACTTCCCGCCGTACCCGGGCGAACTGGGCAAGAAAATTTACGAATCGGTGTCGAAAGAAGCCTGGGCTGCCTGGCTCAAGCACCAGACCATGCTGGTCAATGAAAACCGTCTGAACCTGGCCGACGCGCGCGCCCGCAAATACCTGGCCACGCAGATGGAAAAGCATTTCTTCGGCGATGGCGCCGATGCGGCCATGGGCTACGTGCCCCCAACCGAGTAAGTTTTTCGCTATTCCCGCCCGTGGCCACCGCGCCGCGGGCAGCTTCCCGCCTCATCCCTTCCCGTTTCACGCCGCCTGACGCTGTTTCACGGCAGACCTTTCCCGTTTCGTCGCATCCGCCTCGCCGTCCGCGCCGCCCGCTGGCACAGTACGTCCATCGACAACCTCACACCAAGGCGGACACCATGTTGCAGCAAATCTTCAGCCACACTCCCCTCTACGTCTGGGCCATCCTGGGCTTTCTCGTGTACCGCGGCGTGCTGGCCAGCCGCGCCCGCGAAGTGACCTTGCGCAAGCTGTGCATCATTCCCCTGGTCATGCTGGCCCTGTCCCTGAGCGGCGTGCATGGCAGTTTCGGCTTGGCCGGCATGGCGCCGCTCGCCTGGGTGGCCGGCGCCCTGGCCGGCGCGGCACTGGCCTGGACCTTGGCCGATCCGCGCAAGACCGTCGCCATACCCGAGCGGGGCAGCGTGCAGCGCTCCGGCAGCTGGGTGCCCCTGGTCTTGATGATGAGCATTTTCTGCATGAAATATGCCGTGGCCGTGACCCTGTCCATCGCCCCCGCCTATGCCCAGGCGAACGGCTTCATGGTGCCCGTCTGCCTCGCCTACGGCTGCTTCAGCGGCATCTTCCTGGGCGGCCTGCTGCGCACCGTGGCCGTGTACCGCCAGGCACAAATGACAAGCGGCCCGCAAGGGGCCGCCGTCTAAAACATCTGCGCCGGCAAACGCCGGCGATCACCTCAGTACGCCAGGGTACGCACGCCTTCCGGCATGCCCAGCAGGCAAACATTGGCGCCGCGCACGGCGAACAGGCCCACGGCGATGACGCCGACGATCTGGTTGATCTGCTGTTCCAGCGCCACCGGATCGGCGATCTGCAAGCCCAGCACGTCGATGATCTCGCCGCCGTTGTCCGTGATGAACGCTTCCGTGCTGCCCGCCTTCAGGCGCAAGCGGGGCGTGCCGCCCAGCGCGGCCAGCTGGCGCGACACGGCGGCGCGCGCCATCGGCACCACTTCCACCGGCAGCGGGAAGGCGCCCAGGGTGCTCACCAGCTTGGAGCCGTCGGCGATGCAGACAAACTGTTTCGATACGGAAGCCACGATCTTTTCACGCGTCAACGCCGCGCCGCCGCCCTTGATCATGGCGCCGCTGGCCGTGATTTCATCGGCGCCGTCGATGTAGACGGCGATCGATTCGACGTCATTCAGGTCGAAGACGGGAATGCCATGGCCGGCCAGGCGCGCAGCCGTCGCCTCGGACGAGGCGACCGTGCCCTTGATGCGGTCCTTGATCTTGGCCAGCTCATCGATGAAAAAATTGGCGGTGGAACCGGTACCGACACCGATGATTTCACCGTCCACCACATAGGCTATGGCGGCGCGGGCTACGGCTTGCTTCAATTCGTCTTGGGTCATGGCATTCAAGCTAAAGTAAGGAATGGCGCTATTTTAACGGATTGCCAGCCCGGCCAACCGGCCATCATGACCGAGCATTCGATTTGATACAACAGTGAAGCGGGAAAAATTTGCCTCAGGGCAATTGCGCGGCCAATTACTCTCTATGCCCTTTAAAATATGCGAAAATGGCACGATTGACCGATATGACGTTTCAGGAATAGCAAATGAATCACAGTAAACAGGTACTTGTTGTCGATGACAGCCGGGTTTCACGTTTGATGTCGCATCAGTTCATCCTCAGCAAACATGCCGACTGGCAGGTCATTGAGGCGGCGACAGGCGAAGAAGCCCTGGAAAAAGTCAAGGCAGCCACCCCTGTCCTGATATTACTGGATGTCAACATGCCCGGCATGGGCGGCATGGCGGCGGCGGAACAATTGCGCGCGCTGTGCCCGCAAACGCACATCGTGCTCGTCACGGCGAATGTGCAAAACGCCATCCGCCAGCGCGCCAGCGAACTGGGCGTGGGCTTCATGGAAAAACCGATCACGGAAACTCGTATCCACCAGCTGATCGCATCCCTGGGATTGTGAGCATGGTCAATCTCTCCGAACTCGAAAACGATGCCCTCGTAGAGATATTCAACATCGGGGTGGGCCATGCGGCCGCCGCGATGAGCGAGATCGTCAATGAAGAAGTCACCATGTCGGTGCCTTCCATCACGTTCCTGAACCGTGCCGATGCGGCCGCCCTGCTGGGCAGCAAGAAGGATGGCGAGCGCATCTGCGGCGTCAGCCAGCATTACGACGGCGCCTTCGCCACCGAAGCCATCCTGATGTTCCCGGAAGACAAGAGCCTGGAAATCGTGCGCCTGATGGTGGGCGACGCCATGCCGCTGCAGGAACTGACGGAGATGGAACAGGAAGCGATGAGCGAGATCGGCAACATCATCCTCAATTCCTGCGTCGGCACCCTGGCCAACCTGTTCGACAGCGAACTGCATGGCTCGCTGCCCCTGTACCACGTGGGCACCAGCGCGGAAATCCTGTCCTCGTTCGGCGGCCAGGATGACGAGGCCGTCGTGCTGATGCTGCATATCGACTTCGTGCTCTCCAAGCACCAGATCCACGGCTATGTGGCGTTTGTGCTCGACCTGTCCGCCTTGCACGACCTGAAGCAGCAAGTCAGCCGCTACCTGGCCAAGGTCCTGGGACAGGCGTGACGATCATGCCGGATGCATTGCATCGACTCGCCCTGCTCGAAAGCATACTCGGTGCCGTCAACCTGGGCGCCATCGTGCTCGATGAGCAGCACCGCATCGTGCTGTGGAATAACTGGATGGCGCGCCACTCCGCATGCCCGGCCGACGCCGTGCTGGGCCAGGATTTCTTTGCCGTGTATCCGGAGCTGCGGCACAAGCGCATCGATTCGGCCATCACCCAGGCCCTGCGCGACAATTTCCAGTCGCTGCTGTCGCAAACCCTGCACAAGGCGCCGTTCGCCCTGTACACGCATGGCGCGGGCAGTGGTGCGGCAGAAGGCCAGGAACGCATGCAGCAGGCCATCGCCGTCACACCGATCAATTTACCCGGTTCGCCGCGCCATTGCCTGATCCAGATCAATGACGTCACCATCGCCGTAGGGCGCGAAAAGCTGCTGCGCGAACAGACCATGGTGCTGCGTTCGCAAACCTTTGCCGACGGCTTGACGGGCATCGCCAACCGCCGCCATTTCGACGTGGCGATCGAGAAGGAAATGCGGCGCGCCATGCGCACGGGCAGCCCCCTGTCGCTGCTGATGATCGATATCGACCATTTCAAGGATTACAACGACCACTATGGCCACCAGCAGGGCGACGGCTGCCTGATCCGCGTGGCGGCCGAGCTGGCCGCCATGCTGCAGCGCCCCACCGACCTGCTGGCCCGCTATGGCGGCGAGGAATTTGCCGCCATCCTGCCCGACACGGATGCGGCGCAGGCGCTGAGCATGGCCGAGGCCATCCGCCAGCGGGCGGCCGACCTGCGCATTCCGCATGCCAAGACGGGCAACGACGTCAAGCACATCACGGTCAGCATCGGCATCGCCACGCAGCACCCGCAGCAGCAACTGGCCATCTCCGCCCTGATCGGCGCCGCCGACCGCGCCCTGTACCTGGCCAAGCGCGCCGGACGCAACCGCGTGATGGTGCAACCGCTATAAGAAAAGCAACGTAGGGCAAAGGATTCCAGTAGACATCTTTACGGCGTGTGCGTAGACTCGTGACTAGATTGCAGCAACAATAACAAGAATTTATCTGTGGTATCTATCCCTGCGCATGGCCCTCCATGCGGGACATGGCCAGGAGCGCTTGTGAACCTCGATCCTCCCCTCAGATCCGGCTTGCCGGGTGCCGGCATGGATACGACCATGGTGAACGGCATGCGTTTGCTGCTGTCGAGCGCCACTTTGCTGACCCTGTTCATCGATCCCGAAAGCGCCGGCAAACTGAGCAGGATTACCTGGCTGATCTTTTCCGCCTACACCATGCACAGCCTGTTGCTCTACGTGCTGACCCTGCTGGGCTTCAGCCTGCCCCAGGACATCCTGCTGTACTGGCTGGACGTGGCCTGGTATGCGCTGATCGTGTTTTCCACCAGCAGCCACAACAATTTATTCTTCCTGTTTTTCTTCTTTGCCATCCTGACCTCGTCATTCCAGCGGGGCTTCGAGGAGGGTGCGCGCGTCACGCTCGCTTCGGCCGGCCTGTTCGCCGCCACCGCCCTGTTCGGCGAAACGGATGCGGAACTGTCGCGCCTGCTGCTGCGCACCACCTTCCTGCTGGCGCTCGGCTACATGATCGCCTACTGGGGCGGCTCGGCCATCACGCAGCGCAGCCACCTGGCGCTGCTGCGCGACGTCAGCCAGCTGTCCAATCCCCGCTTCGGCGTCGACCAGACCATCACCTCGGTGCTGGAAAAAACCCGCAGTTATTTCAACGGCCGCAGTTGCCTGCTGGTGATGCAGGACAAGGGCACGCGGGTCTGGTCGCTGCGCAGCGTGATTCAGACGGCAACGGGCGTCGTGCACACGAGCTCGCTCCTGAGCGACGATGCCGCCAGCCCCCTGCTTGCTTTTCCCGCCGATAAAATCGCGCTGTACAACCAGCCCGCGGGACGCTGGCTGCCGTGGAGCGGCGGCGCGCGCATGCTCGAGCCCGACAGCGGGCGCTGGCTGCGGCATGACGAGGCGGCAGGAGCCCGCCTGGCCGAGCTGCTCGAAGCGCATGCCTTCATCAGCGCGCCGCTGCCTTTGCGTAATGGCAAGGGCCGCATCTTCATCGTGTCCGCCACCAGCATGAGCAAGACGGACGCCCTGTTCCTCAGCCATATAGGCGCGCAGGCGTTTCCCGTCATTGAAAACATCGACCTGCTCGACCGCCTGGCCTCGCAGGCGGCCTCGCGCGAGCGCGAAAAGATCGCGCGCGACCTGCATGACACGGCCGTGCAGCCGTATATCGGCCTGCGCCACGGCCTGGCTGCCCTGCGCAACGAAGCCACGCCGGGCAACCCGCTGCTGCCGGAACTGGAAAAACTGATCATCATGTCGGGCCAGGTGATTACGGACCTGCGCAGCTACGCGCGCACGTTCAAGAACGGCCAGGTGCAAAGCGAGCCGGAACTGCTGGTGGCGCTGCGCCGCCAGGCCACGCAGATCCGCGAATTCTATGGCATCGACATCGCCCTGCACATCGAAGGCGACCTGCACATCAACGACCGCCTGGCGGCCGAGGTGTTCCAGATCGTCAACGAGGGCATGAGCAATATCCGCAAGCATACCTCGGCGCGCCACGGCGCCGTCAAGCTGACCTGCGTACAGGGCGCGCTGCACATCAGCATCGACAATGAGTGCGCCGCCGCACACGTGCCCGATTTCCTGCCCGACTCGCTGGCCGAGCGCGCCGCCGCCCTGGGCGGCAACGCCCGCGTCACGCACAGCATGCTGGGCAACACCTCCGTGCAGATCGAGATCCCCATATGAACGACAATCGCGCCATGCCGCACGCCAGCCATACCATCAGCGTCATGCTGGTGGACGATCACAAGACCATGCTGTGGGGCCTGGAGCGGCTGATCGGCGGCGAGCATTCGGGCATGCGGGTGGTTGCCACGGCGTCCGACGGCGCCGAGGCGCTGGAACAGGCGAAGGCGCTGCAGCCGGACGTGATCGTGCTGGACCTGGACCTGGGCGGCATCAGCTCGCTGGCCATCCTGCCCGCGCTGGCGCAGCGCGGCAGCACGCGCGTGCTGGTGCTGACGGCCAGCCACGACCAGGCCATCCTGGACCAGACGGTGCTCAAGGGCGCGCGCGGCATCGTCAGCAAGGACGCGCCCGCGGAGATGGTACTGAAAGCCATCGAAAAGGTGTACCACGGCGAGCTGTGGCTGGAACACGCGATGCTGGGACGCATGCTGACGCAACTGACCCAGCCCGGCGGCGGTTCGGCGCAAGCCGTCGCCGTCGCCAGCCTGACCCTCAAGGAAAGAAAGATCATCGCCGCGCTGGTGCACGGCAGCGGCACGCCGGCCAAGCTGCTGGCGGATCAGCTGTTCATCTCCGAACACACCTTGCGCAATCACCTGACCTCGATCTACCGCAAGCTGGGCGTGTACAACCGCCTGGAACTGTACGCCTACGCCACCAAGCACCAGCTGGGCGAATTGCCGCCCGGCGCCTGACCCCGCCCCTGTCGCGCGGCCGCCACCTGGCCGCGCACCGCCTCCCCGCCCTCCCCTGCCTGCCCCCCCTGCGGCGCCATCGGCCTGCCCCGCCACGCCCCTGCGCATCGAACTCGACCATGACAATTGTCACGAAAAAAACAAGCAGTTCCTCCTCGCAATAAAAGGATGTTCTTCTGATGTAGATCAAGTTGCCAACTTCTATAGTGGTTTTACCGAAGTGCAGATCACCGCGCGGCCCACCACGACACGGAGCACAGCATGCGCTTTGACAAGTTTCTTCCGACGGCCCTGATCACCTACTTGCAGGGCAAGGAAAAAGCTGCGTTCTACCGCTATGCACTGGTGGCGGCCCTCATGGCGGTGGTGTGCATCATCGGACTGCTGGCACTGGGCGAAAGCCCATGAGTCCGCCAAGCCGAAGCATCAGCAAGCCCAGCTGCAATACCGTTTTACCCACCGCTGTATCTTAACCACCGCTAGGAGTTGTCATGAACCTCATCAAAAACTTTATCCGCGAAGAAGATGGCGTCACTGCAATCGAGTATGGCCTGATCGCTGCCCTGATCGCCGTCGTGATCATCGCCGCCGTCACCATCGTCGGCACGCAGCTGAAAAAAACCTTCAGCACCATCGGCACCAAGCTCACCACCGCCAACGGCTGATGCGTCGCAGTCCGGGCCGGTCCAGCGCCAGCCCGGACAGTTCTCCCCGACACACTCCAGCATGCCCACCTTGACTCTGCATAGCGAGGCCCATCGTGAAATCTTTCTTCCGCCGTTTATCCGACGAGTCGGCCGTCACAGCGATCGAATACGCGCTGCTGGCGGGCCTGATAGCGGTAGTGCTGGTGATCACGATCACCGTGCTCGGCGACCAGGTCAAGCTGCTGTTTGTCTACGTCAAGGACCAAGTGGTCCTGGCCCTGTCATGAACGCCCTGCGCGCCTCGCTGCGCACCCACCGCGCCCTGCTGCTGATCGTGCTGCTGTACGCCGCAGCCGCCGCACTGCTGGCCGGCGGCCTGCCCAGCGCATCGGACATTCTCAACGTGCTGGCCGGCTTCCTCGTGGCCATCCTCACGGGCCCCATCTTCATCCTGTGCGGCTACACCATCCATGTCATGGTGATGCGGCGGCCGCACCGCCTGTGCCACTACCTGTACCACGATCTGCGCCGCTACCTGAGCAACGAGCGCCTGCTGCACGCGCTGCCGGCCATGCTGCTGATCCCCATCTTCGCCTCCAGCTTCACCGTCTTCAAGGCCGCCATCCCGCGCCTGCACCCCTACACCTGGGATGCCACCCTGTCCGCCTGGGACATGGCCCTGCACGGCGGCATGGCGCCATGGGAAAGGCTGCAGCCGCTGCTGGGCCATCCGCTGATCACGGGCCTGCTGAACTTCAGCTACCATTTCTGGTTCTTCCTGTTCTACGCCATCCTGTACTGGCTCATCCTCGATACGCGCCGCCCGCTGCTGCGCATGCAGTTCCTGCTCAGCTTTGCACTGACCTGGATCGCGCTGGGCAGCATCCTGGCCGTGCTGTTCGCCTCCGTCGGCCCCTGCTACTACGGCCACTTCCACAGCAGCGATCCGTATGCGCCGCTGATGGCCTACCTGCATGACGCCAACCAGCACGTCCCCGTCTGGGCCCTGCAGGTGCAGGACATGCTGTGGCAAGGCTATCAAAGCAAGGGCAGCAACGGCGAACTGGGCATTGCAGCCATGCCCAGCATGCACGTGGCCACGGCCATGCTGATGGCCATGATGGGCTGGAGAGTCAGCCGCGCCGCCGGGATCGCCCTGTCCGCCTTTGCCGTGATGATCATGCTCGGCTCCATCCACCTGGGCTGGCACTACGCCGTCGACGGCTATGTGGGTGCGGCCGGCGCGGCGCTGGTCTGGCACCTGGTGGGACGGCTGCTGGGCAGCCAGGTGGCGGCACCGGCCATGAACCTGGCCACGGTGCCCTGCATGAGCAAGGAAGGACTGACGTCATGAACGTCCACCTGCCCATGCTGCTGTGCCTGGCCATGCTGGCCAGCCTACTGGCCGCCGCGCTGTGGCACGACCTGCGCACGCGCCGCATCCCGAACCGGCTGGTGCTGTGGGGCACGCTGGCGGGATTGATACTCAACAGCTTCGTGCCATCGGGCGACGGCCTGTTCGACGCCTCCTTCGGCGGCCTGGGATTGCTGCAGGCGCTGGCCGGCGCCGCCGCCGGACTGGCCCTGCTGCTGCCGATGTACCTGCTGCGCGCCCTGGGCGCCGGCGACGTCAAGCTGATGGCCATGTGCGGCGCCTTCCTGGGCCCCGATGCCGTGCTCGAAGCGGCCCTGCTGACCTTCCTGGCCGGCGGCGTGCTGGCCCTGGCCGCCGCGCTGGCAGGCCAGCGCCTGCGCCAGGTACTGAAAAACACCTATCACATGATGCTGGGCGCCCTGCTGCACAGCCTTGCCGGCGGCGCCGCCACGATTGCCGAACCGCCGCCGGCCACCGGCAAGCTGGCCTACGCATTCGCCATCGCCAGCGGCACCCTGCTGCAGGTGTTCCTGCATTACACGCACCTGTGGAGCCTGCGCTGACACGCGCCGCCCCGATACCGCCACCCACGAATGGACACGACCATGGAAACCATCGCCACCCTCTTCAGCTCACGCCGCGCCAGCCTGCTCACGGGCATCGCCATGGCCTGCCTGTGGAGCGTCTTCGCCAGCGCCCACGTGCTGGCCTTCCTGCACGGCGGCGACTGGAGCTATCTGCTGTTCTGCGCCGCCGAAACCCTGGCCGCCCTGTTCTTCATCGTGCGCTCGGCCCCCGTCAGCGTCTCCACCGATGCGGGCGACTGGCTGCTGGCCATCGGCGCCACCTTCGCGCCGTTTTTCTTCTCGCCTGCCGACATGACCATCTGGCCCGGCGCCCGCTACCTGCTGGCCGTCGGCAGCCTGCTGCAGATCGCCGGCCTGCTGTCGCTGAACCGCAGCTTCGGCCTGGTGGCGGCGCAGCGCGGCATCAAGACGCGCGGCATGTACCGCGTGGTGCGCCATCCCGTGTATGCGAGCTACCTGATCTCGTCGAGCGCCTATCTGCTGACCAATGCCTCGCCCATGAACGGCGCCGTGTACATCCTGGCCATGCTGATGCTGGTGGCGCGCCTGCTGCGCGAGGAGCGCTTCCTGTCCACTGACGTGCGCTATCGCGTGTACATGCGGCAAGTGAAGTATCGCCTGCTGCCCTTCATCTTCTGACATCCGGCCACCCGAGCAAGAGGAGTACGCATCATGCCTGACACCTACCCAGAACGCAGCGACGGCGGCGGCATCGAGCCGGCCGCCAAGCGCGCGCCACGCACCGTCGAGGAAACGGGATTGCCCTTCCTGTTCCTGGTCGAATTGCTGGTCAAGATCCTGTTCCTGCGCGGCCAGATCGGCCTGCCCGCACTGTCGACGCACGTCAAGCTGGGCGCCGGCGTGCTCGAACCGCTGCTCACCTTCATGCGCGCCGAAAAGCTGTGCGAAGCGCGCCGCAACGGCGGCAGCGGCACCGATGCCGACCTGTATTACCTGCTGGGCGACCAGGGCCGCCTGCGCGCCGCCGAATACATGCGCCGCAATGCCTACAGCGGTCCCGCCCCCGTCACCCTGGCCGACTACAGCAACCAGGTGCTGGCACAAAGCGTGGCGGACATGCAGGTCACACGCGACGACGTGCAGCGCGAATTCCGCGACGTGGTGGCCAGTTCGGCCGTGCTCGACCAGCTGGGCGCGGCCATGAACTCCGGACGCGCCCTGTTCTTCCACGGCCCGGCCGGCAGCGGCAAGAGCTACCTGGCCGAGCGCCTGAACGGCCTGCTCAGCGGCACCATCGCCCTGCCCCATGCCGTGATGGTCGACGGCGAAGTGCTGCCCTTCCTCGACCCCATGCTGCACACCCTGTCGCACGGCGGCTCCGTGCCGCCCGACCCCCGCTGGGTGCGCGCCGCGCGCCCCGCCGTGCTGACGGGCGGCGAGCTGACGCTCGACATGCTGGACCTGCAATTCGACCAGGGCAACCGCCTGTACCAGGCGCCGCCGCACCTGAAGGCCAACAACGGCATCTTCATCATCGACGACCTGGGCCGCCAGCGCTGCTCGCCCGTGGAACTGATGAACCGCTGGATCGTGCCGATGGCGCGCCACATCGACTACCTGTCGCTGCACACGGGCTACAAGTTCCCCGTGCCCTTCGACGTGATCGTCGTGTTCTCGTCGAACCTGGCGCCGCAGCACCTGGCCGACGACTCCTTCCTGCGCCGCATCGGCTACAAGATCCACGTGGGCCCCCTGAGCGCCTACCACTACCTGGCCGTGTTCCGCAGCACCTGCGCCCAGCTGGGCATCAATTTCGACGAAGCCTCGTACACCTATCTGCTGCACCTGCACAGCCAGTACGGGCGGCCCCTGCTGGCCTGCTATCCGCGCGACATCCTGGCGCAGGTCTGCGACCAGGCGCGCTATGAAGACCACGCGGCGCAGCTGTCTCCGGAAGTGCTGCTGTGGGCATGGAAAAACTATTTCGGCAGCGATGACGACCTTGCAAGCACACATAACGGACCGGCAGCGGTCCAGCACAAAGGGGAAGCAAAATGAGAAACGCACGCGCTCTGACGATGATGGCCATTGCGGTCATCCTGGCGTTCGCCGCGGTCATCGTGGCCGCGCGCTGGATCAATGCCCAAGCCTCGGGCAACATCAACAAGGTGGCCGTCGCCCAGATCGACATCAGCCTGGGGGCACGCCTCACGCCCGACATGGTCCGCATGGTGGACTGGCCGTCGAACGCGCTGCCGCCGGGCGCCATCAACGATCCGAAACTGCTGGAAACGCGCGTCACGCGCACCAGCATCCAGCACGGTGAACCGATCATGGAAGGCAAGCTGGCGCCTCCCGGCACGCAAGGGGGCCTGTCGGCCGTCGTCGCCGAAGGCAAGCGCGCCATGACCGTGCGCGTCAACGACGTGGTGGGCGTGGCCGGCTTCGCCCTGCCCGGCAACTTCGTCGACATCCTCGTCAATACCCAGGGCGAGGGCGCCCGCAAGACGCCGGACCGCGACCCGAACATTTCCAAGATCGTGCTCGAACGCATCCTCGTGCTGGCCATTGCCCAGGAATCGAGCCGCGACGACACCAAACCCAAGGTGGTCAACGCGGTGACCCTGGAACTGACGCCGGACCAGGCGGAAAAACTCGACCTGGCGCGCAGCGTGGGCACGCTGTCGCTGGTGCTGCGCAATCAGGTCGAGGACAAGCCCGTCAACACGGAAGGCGCCACCAAGTCCAGTTTGCTCGATGAAAAAGTCGCCGTCGCAGCCCCCGCCGCCATGGTGCAAGCCAAGCCGCTCCCACGCCGCCGTCCTGCCGCCGCACCTGCACCACAGACCGGACCACGCGTCGATGTCATCAAGGGGCTGGAACGCAGCTCCCAACAATTCTAACCTGCACCAGAGGAGCCTAGCCATGAGTACATATCGCACAGCAAGCGGCATCCGGGGCCTGCGCCTGGCGCTTGCCATCGCCGCCATCGGCACCCTGGCACCCCGGGCGCACGGCGAACCCGTCGCCGCCACTGCCACGGCCACTCCCGCCACCGCCGTTGCCGCCGAAACTGGCGCCAGCCGCAGCCGGGCAACCGTCCGTCCCAAGGCCACGCCGCCGCAAAGCGAGTCGCGCGCCGGCCGCACCGAGATGGCGCCGCAGATGAGCCTGGCCGAAGGCAAGTCGACGCTGATGCGTTTGCCGTTTGCCGCCAGCCGCATGTCCGTCGGCGATCCCCGCATCGCCGACGTCATCCTGCTCAACCCGAACGAGGTGTACCTGCTGGGGCGTTCCGTCGGCACCACCAACCTGATCCTGTGGAACAAGAGCAACGACGCCACCATCATCGACCTGGCCGTCGGCATCGACAGCAGCAGCCTGCAGGCACGCATCGCCGAGCTGCTGCCGAACGAAAAGATCCACGTCGCGGTGGCCGGCGATACCCTGATCCTGTCGGGTATGGTCAGCGATGTCGTCAAGGCCGACCAGGCCCTGTCGCTGGCCAACGCCTACGTGCAGCGCAGCGCCCGCAGCGGCTCGGCCGGCTCGGGCAGCAGCGCCGCGCCGGCCGCAGGCGCCACTGCCGCCGCCCCTGCCGCAACGCCGGATGCAGCCATGCCGCGCGTGATCAACCTGCTGTCGATCGCCGCGCCGCAGCAGGTCATGCTGGAAGTGAAAGTGGCCGAAGTGTCGAAGGTGCTGGTCGACCAGCTGGGCGCCAGCCTGGGCATCAACAAGACCATCGGCAGCTGGTCCTACTCGCTGCTGTCCAGTCTGCTCAGCAACAATCCCAGCGGCTTGAGCGGCGCCAGCAAGAATAACTTCTTCAACCTCGACGCGCAAAAACGCGATGGCCTGATCAAAGTGCTGGCCGAACCGAACATCATGGCCATCAGCGGCCAGGAGGCCAGCTTCCTGGCCGGCGGCAAGATCTTCATCCCCGTCAGCCAGACCAACAATGGCGGCGTGCCCACCATCACGCTGGAAGAGAAGGAATTCGGCGTGGCCGTGAAATTCACGCCCACCGTGCTCGATGGGGGACGCATCAACCTGAAGGTGGCGCCGGAAGTGTCGGACCTGAACAAGGACGGCATCGGCATCACCGCCACCGGCATCTCGACAACGGCCATCCTGCCCTCGTTCACGACGCGGCGCGCCACCACCACGGTGCAGCTGTTCGACGGCCAGAGCTTCGCCATCGGCGGCTTGATCAAGAACAATGTGACCAGCAATATCAAGGCCCTGCCTGGCCTGGGCGAAGTGCCCGTGCTGGGCGCCCTGTTCCGCAGCACGGACTTCCAGACGGACCGTTCGGAACTGGTCTTCATCATCACGCCGCACCTGGTCAAGCCGCTGCCGGCCGACTACAAGCTGCCCACCGACGACTATATCCAGCCCACGCGCGGCGACATGTTCATGCAGGGAAAAATGGAAGGCAGCGCTCCCGCCCCTGCAGCGCCAGCAGCCCCCATGCAGCCGCAAGCGGCCGCACCCCAGCCCGCCGCCGGCTTCGACCTCAAATAGGAGAACACCATGAAAACCGCACACTGCCTGCCTTGCGCCACCCTGCTCTCGCTGCTCTCGCTGCTGGCCGGCTGCGCCGCCACCACCACGCCCGTCCTCGATTCACACTTTGGCGAATCGGTGGCCCTGCTCAAGGCGCAGCAGATCATGTATCCGGACGCCTACCGCAATACCAATCCTGTCAGCGGCATCGATGGCAAGGCCGGCGCCAGCGCCTACCAGCGCTACCAGAAATCGTTCAGCACGCCGGAGCCGCAGACGAATGTCTTCGCCATCGGCGTGGGCGCGCGCCAGTAGGCGCCAGCTCCGCGATGCACTCCCCCAAGGCCACCAGGAGACCCCCATGAAAACCGCATTCCGCAGGCACGACAGGCAGCAGGGCGCGATCGCCATCGTGCTGGGGCTGACCCTGGTGGTGCTGTTTGCCATGGGGGGCCTGGTGCTGGACCTGGGCCACCTGTACATCGCCAAGACCGAGCTGCAGAACGGCGCCGACAGCGCCGCCCTGGCCGGCGCCGTGGAACTCAATCAAAGCGCGGCCGGCATCGACAACGCGCAGACGAAGGCCATCGCCATCGCGCAAAAGAACCGCTACGACTTTTCCACCACCCTGACCATCACGGCCTCCAACATCAGCTTCGGCCCCAGCCCGAACGGCCCCTGGTCGTCCGGTGCCACCGCCCGCACCAGCCCGCAGGGCATGACCTTCATTCAGATCGACACGGGCAGCAAGACCTTCGCCACCTACCTGATGGGCATTGCCGGCATCGCCAGCACCAGCACCTCGGGCGTGGCCGTGGCGGGCCGCTTCGTCAACGACGTCACGCCGATCGGCGTATGCGCCGTCGATCCGGCCAACAGGACGGCGCAATACACGTATCCGGCCGCGCCAGCCGGCAGCGGCCTGACGGAACTGCTGGAATTCGGCTTCCGCCGCGGCGTCACCTACAATCTGTTCGGCCTCAATCCCCTGGGCGGCTCGTCCGACCCTTACCTGATCAATCCCGTCGACGCCCCGCCCAGCGCCTGCGACCCTTCGCATTCCAGCGCCAACTCCACCGCGCCCTTCATGTGCACGGGCAGCAGCGCCGTCATCACCAGCGGCACCGGCCAGGTCTACACGAACACGGGCCTGAGCGCCGGCAAGATCGCGGCCGCCCTCAACTCGCGCTTCGACGTCTACGGCGGGCCGTCCGTGTGCGACCCCACGACGGCGCCGCCCGACGTCAACATCAAGGAATACCCGTGCGTGGGCGGCGCCTCGCCCTGCGCCTCCAGCGCCGCCAATTCGCCGCCCACCGGCTGGATGCAGCCGGGCGCCAGCACCCTGCCCAGCCAGCAGTCGGTGAGCCTGTCCGGCAACAAGCCGAACTACCGCCTGCCGCCAACCTTCACGACGCCCGTGACGGCCGCCCAGGCGCAGTTTGCCGGCTACGGCGTGCTGTGGTCCTACGGCCCCGCCTACCAAAGCAATGGCGCCACGCCCGCCAAGGCCGGCACGGCCTATAGCGTCACGGACGCCAACGCCAACCCCATGTACAACACGACCAAGGCAAACTACTTCGACACGGCCAGCTACCCCGTCAGCGCCGACGCCTCCTTCCCCGCAGGCACGCCACCCTCGCCGTACAACCAGAGCAGCGGACCCACGTTCCAGGCGCCGTCGGCGTCGCATCCGGGCCAGCGCAACCGCCGCATCCTGAACGTGGTGCTGGTCGATTGCCGCACGGCGCCCGTGGGCCCGGCTTCGTGCGGCGCCATGACGGCGGTCGGCATCGGCAAATTCTTCATGACGATGAAGGCCGATTTCAGCGGCGGCGCGCGCCTCGACGTCGAATTCGCGGGCCTGATCGAGCCCGTGCCGAATTCCGAAATCAAACTCTACAAGTGAGGCCGCCATGCCCATCCCCCATTCCCATGCCCGCCAGGGCGGCGGCGCCGCCGTCGAATTCGGCATCGTGCTGGCCCTGCTGGTCACCCTGCTGGCCGGCATCTTCGGCTTCGGCCGCGCCTTCTGGTACTACGACGCGCTGAACAAGGCCACGCGCGACGCGGCGCGCAACATGTCCGTCAAGGCCAAGGCCAGCATCGCCTCGCAGGGCGTGGTGGCGGCCAAGCAGACGGTGGTCGACGCGGCCATCAGCGCCGGCATCAGCGACTTCACCACGGCCAACGTGACGGTCACCTGCCTGGACGCCAGTTTCAGCGACAGCAACTGCACCGATGGCACGGCGCCGGGCGGCATCCGCGTCGAAGTCGTCAACTACACGCTGTCGGTGGGCCAGTACCTGCCCTTCGTGATCGGCGCGGCCACGACCTATGCCACGCCGCTCGCACCGCGCACCACCATGCGCTACATGCTGTAAGGAGAACGCCATGCGCCACCGCCTTTCATCGTCTCCCCCAGCCGGATGCCAGCGCGGCGCCGCCGCCGTCGAATTCGCCCTGGTGGCGCTGCTGTTTTTCACCCTGCTGTTCGGCATCCTCGAATTCGGCCGCATGCTGTACCTGTACAACACGGTGCAGGAAGTGAGCCGCCGCGCCGCGCGCGAAGCGGTGGTGCGCTGGATCGACCAGACCGACGCCGTGAAGACCCTGGCCCTGTTCGGCGGCACGGCGCTGCCGGCCGCCCCGGAACTGACCGCCGCCAACATCACCATCAGCTACCTGAACAAAAGCGGCGCCGTGGTGACCCTGCCGCCCACCGATCCCGGCGACAACCTGTCGGCCTGCGGCGACAACACGCGCACGGCCAGCTGCATCGACAGCGTGCGCGTGTCGATCGACAACGTCAGCTATACGCCGATGGTCAGCCTGTTCGGTTTTCTCAATATCGCCGTGCCTGCCTCCGTGGTGGTCATGCACGCCGAAAGCCTGGGCTTCCAGATCAACTGAACGCCTTTACCGGGGAGTACCAAGTGAATATCGTCATCGTCTCGAAGAATGAAGTCCAGCTCAAGCGGCTCACCCGCCTGCTGCGCGAACGCAGCGCGGCCGACCGCGTCACGCTGCTGGCGAGCATACCGGATATCTTTGACAACGGCGTCACGCCGGACCTGCTGCTGCTGGAACAGGAGCAGACGGGCGAAGCGGAGCTGGAACGGCTGGAGCTGCTGGGCGGCCGCCATCCGAGCCTGGCCATCATCGTGCAATGCCCGCAGCAAAGTCCGCAATTCCTGCTGCGTTCCATGCGCGCCGGCGTGCGCGAAGTGCTGCAGCCGGACGACGATGCGGCCCTGTGCGCCGCCCTGCGCCGCATCGAGGACAAGCTGCAGAAGCAGGTCACGCGCAAGGGGCAGGTGCTGGCCTTCGTCTCGTGCAAGGGCGGCAGCGGCGCCACCTTCATTGCCGCCAACCTGGGCTACGCGCTGGCCGCCGGCGAACAGCGCAAGGTGGCGCTGCTCGACCTGAACCTGCAGTTCGGCGATGCCGCGCTGTTCGTCTCGGACCACAAGCCGGCCGCCACCTTGTCGCAGCTGTCGCAGCAGATCGTGCGCCTCGATGCCTCGCTGCTGACGGCCAGCATGATCCAGATCACGCCCGCCTACAGCGTGCTGGCCGCCGCCGACGATCCCGCCCATGCGGCCGACATCGAGGCCGACCATATCGACCGCCTGCTGACCCTGGCGCGCAGCCAGTACGACTACATCCTGCTCGACGTGGGGCGCGGCCTCGATGCCGTCAGCGTGCGCGCGCTGGACCGGGCCGACCTGATCTTCCCCGTGCTGCAGGCCACCCTGCCCTATGTACGCGACGGCAAGCGCCTGCTCGACGTGTTCCGCGGCCTCGGCTACCGCGAAGACAAGATCCGCCTGATCCTGAACCGCTATGCCAGCAGCGACAGCATCCGCGTGGCCGACCTGGAAGCGGCGTACGGCAAGCATGTCTACAAGTCCATCCCCAACCACTACGAGGCGGTGGCGGCATCCGTCAGCCAGGGCGTGCCCATCCTCAAGCTGGCCTCGCACAATCCCGTCTCGCGCGCCCTGCAGGAACTGGCCGCCAGCCTGGCCGGCGAAACGCCGCCCGCCGCGCAAGGCTGGGTTTCGCGGCTGCTGGCGCGCACCTGATACCCCATTCACCGGAGACCGACCATGACTGCCGAAAAACTCACCCTGCGGGACCGCCTGGGCTACGCCCAGGACGACGCCAGCCTGACTGACGGTGCCGCGCACCAGGGCGCCGCCAGCCAGAGCTACCAGCAACTCAAGCACCGCACGCACCAGGCGCTGCTCGACCGCGTCGACCTGGAGGGCATGCAGCGCCTGTCGCGCGAGCAGATACGCGAAGAGCTGAAGATCCTCGTCAGCGACGTGCTCACGGAAGATAATGTGGTGATCAATGACCTGGAACGGCGCTCGCTGATCCGCGACATCCAGGACGAGGTGCTCGGCTTCGGCCCGCTCGAACCGCTGCTGGCCGATCCCGGCGTGTCCGACATTCTCGTCAACACCTACCGCCAGGTGTATGTCGAGCGCCACGGCCGCCTGGAGCTGAGCGACGTCTGCTTCACCGACGACGCGCACCTGATGAAGATCATCGACAAGATCGTCTCGCGCGTGGGCCGGCGCATCGACGAATCGAGCCCCATGGTCGATGCGCGCCTGCCCGACGGTTCGCGTGTCAACGCCATCATCCCGCCGCTGGCCATCGACGGGCCCGTGATGTCGATCCGACGCTTCTCGGCCCAGCCCCTGCGCCTGGCCGACCTGATGCTCAAGCACAGCCTGACGGAGGAAATGAGCACCACCCTGCAGGCACTGGGCAAGGCCAAGGTCAACATCCTGATCTCGGGCGGCACGGGCAGCGGCAAGACCACCATGCTCAATGCGATTTCCGGCTTCATCAGCACGGCCGAGCGCATCGTCACCATCGAGGACGCGGCCGAGCTGCAGATGCAGCAGCCGCACGTGGTGCGCCTGGAAACGCGGCCCGCGAACATCGAGGGCAAGGGCGAAGTGACGCAGCGGGCGCTGGTGCGCAACGCGCTGCGCATGCGTCCCGACCGCATCATCCTGGGCGAGGTGCGCGGCGCCGAGGCGCTCGACATGCTGGGCGCCATGAACACGGGCCACGAAGGCTCGATGGCCACCATCCACGCCAACACGCCGCGCGATGCGCTCACGCGGCTGGAAAACATGATCAGCATGGCGTCGGCGGGCCTGCCCGTCAAAGCCATGCGCCAGCAGATCAGTTCTGCCATCAGCGTGGTGGTGCAGGTGGCGCGCCTGACGGACGGCAAGCGCAAGATCGTGTCGATCCAGGAAATCACGGGCATGGAAGGCGAGATGATCACCATGCAGGAAATCTTCACCTTCCGCCAGACGGGCATCGGCGAAGACGGCAGCGTGCAGGGACATTTCCATGCCAGCGGCGTGCGGCCGCACTTCCTGGAACGCTTGCGCGCCTACGGCATCAGCCTGCCGGAAACCCTGTTCGATCCCGCCCGCCAGTACCATTAAGGGGAGCATCATGGACTATCTCTATTACGTATTCGCCATCCTGACCTTCATCGCGGTGGTGCTGCTGATCGAAGGCCTGTATCTGGCGTGGAACACCTCGCGCGGCCCGGAAGCGGAAAGGGTCGCGCGCCGCCTGCGCATCATGTCGGCCGGCGCGCATGGCGAAACGGGCAGCTCGATGATCAAGAAGCGCCTGCTGAGCGACACCCCGTCCCTGCAGCGCCTGCTGCTGAGCGTGCCCCGCGTGCATGCGCTGGACCGCCTGCTGGAACAGTCGGGCCTGAGCTGGAGCGTGGCCAGCTTCGCCGGCGTGATGGTGGCCACGGCCGGCGCCGCGTTCCTGCTGCTGAGCTACTTCGGCGTGCCGTGGATGCTGCGCCTGCCGCTGGTGGCTGGCGCGGCCCTGCTGCCCCTGCTGGTGGTCTTGCGCGCCAAGGCCAAGCGCCTGCAGCGCATCGAACAGCAATTGCCCGATGCGCTGGACCTGATGGCGCGCGCGCTGCGCGCCGGCCATGCCTTCCCCACCGCCCTGAAAATGGTCGGCGATGAAATGAACGCGCCGCTGGCCGTGGAATTTCGCGCCACCTTCGATGAAGTCAATTTCGGCATCGCCATGCAGGATGCCCTGATGAACCTGGCCACGCGCGTGCCCAGCACGGACTTGCGCTACTTCGTCATCGCCGTGCTGATCCAGCGCGAAACGGGTGGCAACCTGGCCGAACTGCTCGACAGCATCAGCCGCATCATCCGCGAACGCATCAAGCTGCTGGGACAGGTGCGCGTGCTGTCGGCCGAAGGCAGACTGTCGGCCTGGATCCTGTCGCTGCTGCCGTTCGGCGCGGCAGCCATGATCCAGCTGACCAATCCGCAATTCCTGGAGATGCTGTTTGTCGATCCGGGCGGACGCAAGATGCTCGTCGGCGCCCTGCTGCTGATGGTGTGCGGCGTCTTTGTCATGCGCAATATCATCCGCATCCGCGTCTGAACCCGCCAGGAGAACCGTCATGAATCCCGTCCATCTCGCTTTTCTCGCCCTGCTCTTCATCGCCGTCTTCGGCACCGTGCTGGTCGCCATGCGCAGCTTTGCCCCCGATCCGCTGCGCCAGCGCATGGACAGCGCCACCGGCAAGAGCACGGCCTCGCCCGGCCCATCGGCGCCCAGTCCCTGGCTGGCGCGCATGGTGCGCCTGAGCGGCCCGCTGGCCAAACTGTCGCTCCCCGACCAGGGCTGGGAAGGCTCCGTGATGCGCCGGCGCTTCATGAATGCCGGCTTGCGCCAGGCGTCGGCCCCCATCCTGTTCTTTTCCGCCAAGACCATGCTGGCCATCGGCCTGCCCCTGCTGCTGTTCCTGGGACTGAGCGCCTCGGGCAGCCAGATGGCGGGCAAGGCTCTGCTGTTCTGGCTGCTGATCGTGGCCGCCATCGGCTACTATCTGCCCAACTTCGTGCTGCAGCACATGATCAGGCGGCGCCAGCGCGATATCTTTGAAAGCTTTCCCGATGCGCTGGACCTGATGACGGTGTGCGTGGAAGCGGGCCTGGCCATGGATGCGGCGCTGGCCAGGGTGGCTGCGGAGATTTCCCTGAAAAGCGCCGTGCTGGCCGAGGAACTGCACCTGGTGATGCTGGAACTGCGCGCCGGCAACACCAAGGAACGGGCGCTGCGCAACCTGGCCCTGCGCACGGGGGTCGAGGATGTCGACGCGCTGGTGGCCATGCTGATCCAGGCCGAGCGCTTCGGCACCAGCATCGCCGCCTCGCTGCGCGTGCAGTCGGACCAGCTGCGCACAAAACGCCGCCAGCGCGCAGAGGAAGAGGCGGCAAAGATCGCCCTCAAGCTGCTGTTCCCGCTGATCTTTTTCATCTTTCCTTCGCTGCTGGTCGTCCTGATGGGACCAGCCTTCCTGCAAATCTACCGCGTGCTCCTGCCCAGCATGGGCGGCGGCAGCTGACCGGAGAACCGCCATGTCACAGCACACCACCCTGATGCTCATGCTCGCCTGCGCCGGCCTGCTGCCCGCCTGCGGCCACCTGCCCGGCCCCGCCAGCCAGGGCAGCCACATTGCGCCGCCCCAGGCGCGCGCCGACGACAGCGCCG
>NZ_WFLI01000051.1 GCF_009208555.1 Janthinobacterium violaceinigrum
CCACGCCGTACAGGCGCGCCGCGCCCAGGCTCCAGTAGCGCACGATGCCATCGCGGTCGATGCTGCGCACGGCCAGGCCCGGCGCCTGTTCGACGGCGGCGACGACAATGGACAGCAAGTCCAGCGCCGTGCCGGCCGCCCCGGCCTGCGGTTCGGCGGCGGCCAGCAGGCAGCCCGGCGACGGGGCGGCTCCGACAATCCGATCAGACATCAGCCCCCCGTGGCGCGGCCGCACGGCAACCGGCGAGCGAATGGCCTGGCCGGTAGCGCAACCATCCCGACCATTCTTGCGCGCCGGCGAATCGGCTTCTTGAGCATGCGCAAGCATCGTGACGCGCGCGGCGGCCAGGCCGGCAGTGTCTCCCGTCGCCGTTTTTTGCATTCCAGCCCCGATTTTATGCAATCTGTCGCACGGCGATGGCAGCCGGGGTTGAATCTTCCTAAAGTGGCAACATGCGCATCGCCGTGAACGGCCGCAGCGGCAGGCGTGCTGTCTGCGGTCGCCACGGTGATGCGCTACCCGAATTCCCCCGGCCCGCCACAGGCCGGCCGCATCGAGACCTGGCGCCGAACCCCTGCGCCGCTCCTGACCCAAAATACCTATGAAAAACGAGACCCTGCCCCCCGCCTCCCCCCTTGCAGCCACGCGCCGCCGGCGCTGGCGCGCCCCCGTGCTGATCCTGGTCGTGCTGGGCCTGGCCGGCGGCGGCTGGACCGTGATGCAATCGAAGCAACAGGCCGCCAAGGCGGCCGAACAGCAGGCCAGCAAGAAGAAGGAACAGGCAAAGACGCCCGTGCATGAACTGGCGCAGGGCGACGTGGCCGCCATCGATGCGCGCGCGCTCAGCATCAGCCTGCCCCTGTCCGGTTCGCTGGCGCCCGTGACCCAGGCCACCATCAAGGCCAAAGTTTCCGGCGTCATCCACGAGACGACCTTGCAGGAAGGCCAGCAGGTAGCCAATGGCCAGATCCTCGTGCGCCTGGACGCGGCCGACCAGCGCGCCCGCCTGACGCAGCAGCAAGCCATGCTGGACGAAGCGCAGGCACGATTGTCGATGGCCAGCAAGAATGAAGCCAACAGCCAGGCCCTGCTCAAGCAAAAATACATTTCGCAGACGGCTTACGACACCACGCAAAACTCGGTCGACCTGGCGCGCGCCAACGTCAAGTCCGCCGCCGCCCAGCTCGATATCGCCCGCATCGCGCTGGCCGACACGGTGATCCGCGCGCCGATGGCCGGCATCGTCAGCAAGCGCCATCTGCAGGCCGGCGAAAAAGTCTCGCCCGACATGCCCGTCTACACCATCGTCAACCTGGCCCAGCTGACCCTGGAAGCGCCCGTGCCCAGCGCGGAAATTCCCCGCATCAAGCTGGGCCAGGACGTGCACTTCAAGGTCGACGGCTTCGGCGCGCGCGACTTTGCCGGCAAGGTGGCGCGCATCAACCCCACCACCGAAAGCGGCTCGCGCGCCATGCTCGTCTACATCGCCGTCGACAATGGCGATGGCGCGCTACGCGGCGGCATGTTCGCCAAGGGCAGCATCGTCACCGAACGCTCGCCCGTGGCGCCGCTGGTGCCGCTGACGGCCGTGCGCAATGAAAAGCAGGGCCCCGTCGTGTATGCGCTGGTGAACAACAAGGTGGTCGCGCAGCCCGTCACCCTGGGCTTGCGCAACGAAGACGAAGGCTATGCGGAAGTGACGTCGGGCCTGGTGCCGGGCGCGAAAGTCATCGTCGCCAAACTCGATGGCGTCAAGCCGGGCCACGGCGTGACCTTTGCCGGGACACCCGCCGCGCCCGCAGCACAGCCGGCCGTGCTGGCACGGAAGGACTAAGCCATGTGGATGACCAAAGTCAGCATACAGAATCCCGTCTTCGCCACCATGGTCATGGTGGCGCTGGTGGTGCTGGGCATCTTCTCGTACCGGGGCCTGGGCGTGGAGAGCATGCCCAGCGTGCAATTCCCCTTCGCCGCCATTGAAGTGAACTATCCGGGCGCCTCGCCCGAGGCCGTGGAAAACGACATCACGCGCCCCATCGAGGACGCCGTCAACACCGTCAGCGGCATCAAGACCATCCGCGCCAACTCGTGGGAAGGACGCGCCGGCGTCTACCTGGAATTCGAGCTGTCGACGAACATGGACAAGGCCATGCAGGACTTGCGCGACAAGGTGGCCCTGGTGCGCCCCCGCTTCCCCAAGGAAGCCAAGGACCCGTTCATCGCCCGTGCCGAAGGCGACAACGAGCGCCCCATCGCCACCATCGTGCTGACGTCGACCGGGCATGACCTGCGCTCGCTGTCGACCATGACGGAACAGATCATCAGCAAGCGCTTCCAGGGCGTGGCCGGCGTGGGCCAGGTCAAGCTGCGCGGCCTGCGCGCGCGCCAGATCCTCATCAGCATGAAGCCGATCGAACTCAATGCCCAGGGCATCGGCGTCGATGAAGTGATCCGCGCCATCCAGGCCACGAATACCAACCTGCCGGCAGGCTCCATCAGCCATGGCGCGGCCGAACAGCTGGTGCGCGTGGAAGGCAAGATCAAGGATGCGCGCGAATTCGGCAAGATCATCGTGGCGCGCCGCGCCGTCGGTCCCGTCTACCTGGACCAGGTGGCCACCGTCGTCGACGGCGAGCAGGAAGAACTGTCGATCTCGCGCATGAACGGCCAGCAGGCCGTGACCATGGAAATCACCAAGGTACAGGATGCCAACGTGGTCGAAGTAGGCACCGGCATCCTGAAGGTGGCGGCGGACCTGCAAAAGACGCTGCCGCCCGATATCACCCTGCGCGTGCTGGACGACGAATCGGAGCGCGTGCAAAGCCAGCTCAATAACGTCAAGCGCACCATCATCGAAGGCGCCGTGCTGACCATGGTGATCGTCTTCCTGTTCCTGCACTCGTGGCGCTCGACCATCATCACGGGCTTGACCTTGCCGATCTCCGTGCTGGCCAGCTTCATCGCCATGAAGGCCTTCGGCTTCACCCTGAATTTCCTGACCCTGATGGCGCTGTCATTGTGCATCGGCCTCCTGATCGACGACGCCATCGTGGTGCGCGAAAACATCGTGCGCCACCTGGGCATGGGCAAGAACCACTACAAGGCGGCCAACGACGGCACCAATGAAATCGGCCTGGCCGTGATGGCCACCACGTTCGCCATCGTCGCCGTGTTCGTGCCCGTGGCCTTCATGGACGGCATCATCGGCCGCTTCTTCCTGCAGTTCGGCATCACCGTGGCCGTCGCCGTGCTGGTGTCGCTGTTCGTCAGCTTCACCCTCGACCCCATGCTGTCGTCCGTCTGGCGCGACCCCGTCAAGGACCGCTTCAAGTACGCGCCATGGCTGGGCCGCTTCATGGCCTGGATCGAGACGGGCATCGACCGCCTGCACGTCTGGTATGGCAAGGTACTGAAAGTGGCCCTGCGCTGGCGCAAGACCACCCTGGCCACGGCCGTGGCGCTGTTCGCGGGCAGCCTGATGCTCGTGCCCATGATCGGCGGCGAGATGTTCCCGGAAACGGACCAGGGCTGGGTCAACCTGCGCTTCAAGACGCCCGTCGGTTCCAGCCTCGAATACACGGATTCCAAGGTACGCCAGATCGAAACGGCGCTGAAGGAATTTCCCGAAATCGACAGCCTGGTGGCCAATATCGGCACGCCCGATGGCCGCAACACGGCCGAAGTGAACCTGAAGCTGACGGACATCAAGACGCACAAGCGCCGCTCGCAGCAGGAACTGGAAAAGCTGATCCGCGAACGCCTGGCGCCGATTGCCGGCATCACCCTGTCCGTGGGCCAGCGCCCCATCTTCATCGCCATCCTCGGCACGGATGAAGGCAAGCTCGATGCGGTGGCGCATACCCTGATGGACAAGATGCGCAACATCAAGGGCCTGGCCGACATGGAATACAGCCAGGAAGGCGCCAATCCGTCGACCACGGTGAAGATCAACAACGAGCTGGCCAGCGACCTGGGATTGTCGGTGCAGCAGATCGGCAATGCCCTGCGTCCGTTCGTGGCGGGCGACACGGTCAGCCACTGGCTGGCGTCCGACGGGCAAAACTACGACGTCAACGTGCAGCTGCCGAAATCAGGCAGGCAAAAGGTGGCCGACCTGGCCGACCTGTCTCTGGCGTCCAGCAAGCTCGATGCAAACGGCAAGCCCGTCATGATTCCGCTGCGCCAGGTGGTCGAATTCGTGCCGTCGTCCAGCCCGCAAGTGCTGAAACGCCAGGCCTTGCAGCGCCGGGTCGCCATCTATGCGGGCGTGCAGGGCCGCCCTGCCGGCGACGTCGACGCCGACGTGCAGAAAGCCATCAAGTCCATCGACCTGCCGCCCGGCGTGCGCTTCGACGTGGCCGGCAACGCGCAGCAGATGGCCGAAACCATGGGCGGCGCGATGATGGCGCTGGGCATCGCCGTGATCTTCATCTACCTGGTGCTCGCGTCGCAGTTCGGCAGCTTCCTGCAGCCCGTCGCCATCATGGTGTCCCTGCCGCTGTCCCTGATCGGCGTGCTGGCTGCGCTGCTGATTACGGGCAGCACCCTGAACATCTTCTCCGTGATCGGCTTCATCATGCTCATGGGCCTGGTCACCAAGAATGCGATTTTGCTGGTGGACTTCACCAACCAGCGCCAGCGCGAAGGCCTGGGGCAGTTCGAGGCGCTGATGGAAGCGGGACAAGTGCGCTTGCGCCCCATCCTGATGACGACCCTGGCGATGGTCTTCGGCATGCTGCCGATGGCCATCGGCATGGGCGACGGCGGCGAGTCGCAGGCACCGATGGGCCGCGCCGTCATCGGCGGCGTGATCACCTCGACGCTCCTGACGCTGGTGGTGGTGCCCGTCGCCTACACCTACCTCGACAGCCTGGGCAAGCGCGCCGCGCGCTTCTTCGGCGGCGACGACGAGCATGCGCACGCCGAATCCGCGGACGATGGCAAGGCACACGCCCACTGATCTGCCGGTCGCCTTCACCGTCCCCGCATTGGCGGGGACGACGCGGCGGCTTCCTGAAGAGAGCTTCAGTTGACCAAAGCGGCCCCGCTGGCTAGACTGTCCCCCGTTATCAATGATATGGAGTGACTCGTGGGTGCTTGTTCCAGTGACAGTAGTCGATTGACCATCGGCGATCGGCCTTAGGCAAGACGCGCGCATTCCGCCCGCCTTGCCCTCGGCAAGGTGCGGTTCTACCAGCGGCAGTACAGACTCGCCGCCATTTCCCTCCTCATCGTTCCCCCGTTATCGCCTGCTGACCCAATCCGGGCGGATTGTCTTCGCCCTGTGCACTCGCCTGTTCCTCCCCAGCCGGGAGAAACTGATGGTGGTATTTGACTTTGCGCTGCGCGTTGCCGCGGCATTGACCCTGGGCGCCATGATCGGCGCCGAACGCCAGCTGCGCCAGCGCATGGCGGGCCTGCGCACGAACGCGCTGGTGTCCGTCGGTGCCTCGCTGTTCGTGATGGTTTCCGTGCTCGAAGGCGATCCCGACGGCCACCTGCGCATCGCCGCGCAGGTGGTGTCGGGCATCGGCTTTCTTGGCGCCGGCGTCATCATGCGCGAAGGGATGACGGTGCGCGGCCTGAACACGGCCGCCACCCTGTGGTGCTCGGCCGCCATCGGCGTGCTGTGCGGCCTCGGTTTTGCGCTGGAAGCGGCCATCGGCACGAGCTTCGTGCTGGTCGCCAACCTGGTGCTGCGCCACCTGGCGCAGCGCATCAATGCCCACGGCAGCGAGGCGGGCATCGAGACGGAAAGCATCTACCGCGTCACGGCCGTATGCGAGGCGGAGCAGGAAGTCCAGGTGCGCAACCTGATGCTGCGCATGATCAGCGGCATGCCGGCGCTGATGCTGCAATCGCTGCACAGCGAGGACGCGGCGCAGGCGGGGCGCATCGAAGTGCGCGCCGACCTGCTCACGCCCTTGTCCAGCCTGGGATTGCTGGAGCAGATCGTCAGCCAGGTCAGCCTGGAAGGCAGCGTCTCGGCCGTGCGCTGGGCGCTGGTGAACAACGCGGAATTTGTCGCCGAGCGGGGTGTGTGATGAAAAAATGGCTGCTGTGGTTTTCCAAACGTGGGCCGGCGCTCGCCACCTACCGCCTGACCGTCACCTGCCCCGCCGCGCAGGCTGACCACGTGGTGCGCCTGCTGCTGGCCGAACTGAAGGGCGCGGGCCTGGCGCCGTCGCAGATGCTGCGCAGCTGGGATGAAGCCAGGCAGGTGGTGCGGCTGATCGCCACGGTGCTGTGCCAGGCCGTGCAGCGCGCCGTGCTGGTGCGCTTCGTCAACCGCGCGGGCGCCTGGCCGCAGGTGCGGCAAGTGCGCTGGGAAGGCGTGGCGCCTTCAGTCTGAAGCGGGCAGGCGCATGATGAACAGCGCGCCGCCTTGCGGGCGGTTCTGCGCCTCGATGCTGCCGCCGTATGCATGCACGATGGCTTGCGACAGGGCCAGGCCCAGGCCGAAGCCGGGTGCCTCGCCCGCGCGCGCCTGGGCGCCCCGGTAAAAACGCTCGAACAGGTGCGGCAAGTCTTCCACGCCGATGCCCGGGCCGGCATCGCTCACGCCAACGAGCGCGTCGCCGCCGTCGCGCGCCACGTGCACGCTGATGACGCTGCCGGACGGCGAAAACTTCACGGCATTGTCGAGCAGGTTGGCCAGCACCAGGTCCACGGGGCCGGCCGCCACGCGCGCATGCACGGGCGCGCCTTCATCGAAGACGATGCGGATGCCGCGCTGCGCTGCCGGCTTTTCCAGGCGCTGCGCCGCCGCCCGCACCAGCGGATTGAGCGCAACCGTTTCCACGGCATTGCGCTCCTGGCCCACGTCCAGGCGCGTGAGCATCAGCAGTTCTTCCACCAGGGTCGTCAGCCGCTGCACTTCATCGAGGCAGGAGGCCAACGCATCGACGTATTCGGGCGACTCGCGCGGACGGCGCAAAGTGATCTCGATTTCCGTGCGCAGGCGCGACAGGGGCGAGCGCAGTTCGTGCGAAGCGTCGGCAGTGAAACGCCGCTGCGCGTCGTAGCCGTGTTCCAGGCGGTCCAGCATGGCGTTCAGGGTATCGACCAGGCGGCCGATCTCGTCCCGCGTGCCGGGATGGGGCAGGCGCTGGTGCAGGCTGGCCTCGCCGATCGAATGCGCCTGCCGCACCACGTCGTCGATGGCACCCAGCACGCGGCGCGTGAGCATTTCGCCGGCCAGCCCCACGGCCGCCAGCAAGGCCAGCGCCATGGCGCCAAACAGCACGGTGGCCGCGGCCAGCACGTGGTTGACGTCGTCGAGCGAACCGGCCACCTGCACCGCCAGGCGTGCGCCGGACGCGGGCACGGGAACGGAGACCATGCGCAGCGGTTCCTCGCCGAACTTGGGCAAGGTTTCGAAGACGGTATCGCCGGCCGCCAGGCGCGCCAGCAGGGCCGCTGAGGCCGGCAGCTGCGCCGCCTCCAGGTTGCGGCTGCGCGCCAGCACGCGGCCATCGCCATCGATGATCTGCACCAGGCGGTCGAGCCGCGTCAACGACGGCGGCGCCAGGCCGGACGCCACCTCGTGCACCTGCACGGGCTGGCGCGGCGCGGCCGGCAGCATGGCCATTTCCGTCTCGGCCAGCGCCAGCAGGGCCGCATCGAGCTGGCCATGCACGGCGCGCGACAGGCCCCAGTAGCCGGCCAGCGCGGTGCAGGCGACGATGGCGAGGATAACGGCCAGGTGCACCAGCAGCAATCGCTTGCGAAAGCTAGCCACCATGGTTTTCCGCCAGGCGGAAGCCGCGTCCGCGCACCGTGTGGATCAAGGCCGGCAAGCCCGGCGCATCGACTTTTCCCCGCAGGTTGCGCACGTGGACATCGATCAGGTTATCGATGCCGATCAGGTCCGCCTGCCAGATCTGCTCGGCCAGGCGCGCGCGGCTGACCACTTCGCCCGCCTGGCGCAGCAGGATCAGCAGGATTGCGTATTCCTTGGGCGTGAGTACCAGCGGCACGCCGGCGCGCGTGGCCTGGTGGCTGACGGGATCGAGCGTCAGGTCGGCCAGCGCCAGCACCAGCGGACGGCTGATGTCGGAGCGGCGCAGCAGCGCCCGGATGCGCGCCAGCAGTTCTTCGAATTCGAACGGCTTGGTCAGGTAATCGTCGGCGCCCGTGTTCAGGCCCGCCACCCGGTCGGCCGTGGCGTCGCGCGCGGTCAGCATCAGCACGGGCGTCTGGATGGCGCGCGCACGCAGGTCGCGGCAGAAATCGATGCCCTGCTTGCCCGGCAACATCCAGTCCAGCACGATCAGGTCGTAGTCGACGGCGTAGCTTTCCTCTTCGCCTTCCTCGGCGCTGTGGGCCACGTCGACGACGAAGCCTTCTTCCTGCAAGCCCCGCGCCAGCAGGCGCGCCGCCTTGCGGTCGTCTTCCACCAGGAGGATTCTCATGCCTGCCTTTCCCATTGCGCCGTGTTTTCCATGCCTGCATTTTACCGCGCCGCACTGCGCGCGCGCGCAACCTGAAGAATGATTCAGGCGTTCTTGGGCGCTTCTTCAGGACGGCCTTGCTATGCTTTTCCGGCGCTGTAGTGACGCTGTCCGCGCCACCTGCGCCCCTTCTGACCGCCCGCCTGGGCATGGCATCCACGCATGCCCCATCACCACCAACAACAAGGAAACACGGGATGAACACGACCACCCCCAACACCCTGGGCGCCTGCTGCGCGCTCGCCGTGGCCCTCAGCTGCTCGGCCCTTGCCGGCTGCGCCAGACCGACGGCGGCGGCCACGCCGCCCGCCGAATCGCCGGTCCAGGCGCGCCATCTGGACGACGGCAGCATCGCCGTCGACAAGATGTCGCCGCTGCGCCAGCGCCTGCAGGTCGCCGCCGTGCTGGAACAGGATATCGCCACGCAGACGGATGCGCCGGGCAGCATCGAAGCCATGCCCGAAAAACTGGTGAAGATCACGCCGCCCCTGGCCGGGCGCATCACCCGATTGCAGCGGGCGCTGGGCGACAGCGTGAAGGCGGGCGAACCCCTGTTCACGCTGGATTCGGCGGAGCTGAGCGCCGCCTACGCGGACGACAGCAAAGCCAGGTCTGCCCTGCTGCAGGCGCGCCAGGAACTGGAGCGCCAGAAAACCCTGTTCGAGGCGGAAATCGCCGCGCGCAAGGAATACGAATCGGCGCAGGCCGCGTTCGCGCAAGCCAATAGCGACGCCCAGGCCAGCGCCGACAAGCTGGCCCAGTACGGCGCCAGCGCGCGCGCTTCGCGCCGCGACTACGTGCTGCGCTCGCCCATTGCCGGCACCGTGATCGCCATGGACGGCGCCCAGGGCGGCTACTGGAACGATATCAACGCGCCCGTCATGACGGTGGCCGACCTGTCCACCGTCTGGCTGTCGGCCAACGTGGCCGAGAAGGACCTGGCGCAGGTGGCCGTGGGCCAAACGGCGCGCATCAGTGTCGACGCCTGGCCAGGCAAGCACTTCGAGGGCAAGGTCGCGTACGTGGGCGCCGTGCTCGATGCGGAAACGCGCACGGTGAAGGTGCGCGTGGCCATCGACAACCGCGCCGGCACCTTCAAGCCGGGCATGTTCGCCCACGCGGGCTTTGCCGGCGCCAGCCGGTGCGCCATCGTGGTGCCGGCATCGGCCGTGCTGCAAAGCGGGCTGTCGACGCGCGTGATGGTCGAGCGCAGCCCGCTGCTGTTCACGCCGCGCACGGTGGAAGTAGGCGCCAGCCATGGCGGGCAGGTGGAAATCCTCGCCGGCCTGAAGGCGGGCGAGCGCATCGTCGTCAAGGAAGGAGTGCTGCTCAATGATTGACCGTTTCATCGCCACCTGCTGCCAGCGGCGCGGCATCGTCTGGCTGGTACTGCTGTTCGTCGCCGCCTACGGCGTGTACAGCTGGAAGCAGCTGCCCATCGAGGCGTATCCCGACATCGCCGACGTCACCTCGCAGATCGTCACGCAGGTGCCGGGCCTGGGCGCCGAGGAAATCGAACAGCAGATCACCATTCCGCTGGAACGCGCCCTGCTGGGCACGCCCGGCATGCATGTGCTGCGCACGCGCAGCCTGTTCGCGCTGTCGCTGATCACGGTGGTGTTCGAAGATGGCAGCGACGGCTACTTCACGCGCGAGCGGCTGCAGGAACGGCTCGCCAGCGTCAACCTGCCGTACGAGGCCAAACCGGGACTCGATCCCTACACCTCGCCCACGGGCGAAATCTACCGCTACACCCTGGAATCGAAAAGCCGCAGCCTGCGCGAATTGTCCGAGCTGCAGTTCTGGACCGTGATCCCGCGCCTGCAGCAGGTGCGCGGCGTGGCCGATGTGAGCAATTTCGGCGGACTCACCACGCAGTTCATGCTGGAACTCGACCCCGCAAAACTGGACAGCTACGGCTTCTCGCTGGCGCAGGTCAAGGACGCCATCAACGCCAACAATATCAGCGGCGGCGGCAGCGTCATCGACCGCGGCCAGCAATCGTACGTGGTGCGCGGCGTGGGCCTGCTGCACTCGCTCGACGACATGGGCAACGTCGTCGTCAGCAGCAAGAACGGCGTGCCCGTGCTGGTGAAGGACCTGGGCAAGCTCGCCTACGGCAACGTGGAGCGGCGCGGCATCCTCGGCAAGGACGATAACCCCGACACCATCGAAGGCATCACCCTGCTGCTGAAGGATTTCAACCCGTCCGAGGCGCTGGCGGGCATCCATGCGGCCGTCGACGACCTGAATGCCAACCTGCTGCCGAAGGACGTGAAGGTCGTTCCCTACCTGGACCGCAGCTCGCTGATCGACGCCACCCTGCACACCGTGGGATTTACCCTGGGCGAAGGCATGCTGCTCGTCGCCCTGGTGCTGCTGCTGTTCCTGGGCAGCCCGCGCGCGGCCGCCATCGTCGCGCTGACGATCCCGCTGGCCCTGCTGATCGCCTTCATCTTCATGCACCACTTTAAAATTCCCGCCAACCTGCTGTCGCTGGGGGCGATCGACTTCGGCATCCTCGTCGACGGTTCCGTGGTGGTGCTGGAAAACATGCTGCGCCGCCGCGAACGGGAACAAGAACGGCCCCTGACCCTGCAGGACGCCATCGAGGCTACCTTGCAGGTGGCACGCCCCATCATGTTCGGCATGGCCGTCATCATCGCCGCCTACCTGCCCCTGTTCGCCTTTCAGCGCATCGAATACAAGCTGTTCTCGCCCATGGCGTATGCCGTGGGCGCGGCACTCGTGGGCGCGCTGGTGGTGGCGCTGGTGCTGATACCGGGCCTGGCCTGGCTGGCCTTGCGCAAGCCGCGCCGCACCTTCCATAACCGCGTGCTGGAAAAGCTGGCGGCCGCCTATGGCCGCTTCCTCGAGCGCGCCGTGGGCAAGCGGCGCTGGGTGGTCGCCGTCTGCGCCGCCTCGCTGGCGGGGCTGGCCCTCCTGGGCGGCACCATCGGGCGCGACTTCCTGCCCTATCTCGATGAGGGATCGTTATGGCTGCAGGTGCAGATGCCGCCCGGGATCACCTTGGAAAAGGCATCCGAGATGGCCAGCGAACTGCGCCGCGCCGCGCTGGAATTTCCCGAAGTGTCGACCATCGTCACGCAGACGGGGCGCAACGACGACGGCACCGATTACTGGACGCCGTCGCACATCGAGGCGAGCGTGGGGCTGCATCCGTACAAAAGCTGGAAGTCGGGCATGAGCAAGCAGCAGTTGATCGCCAGAATGAACGAGCGCTTCGCCCGCATGCCCGGCTACACGGTGGCCTTCATGCAGCCGATGATCGACGGCGTGCAGGATAAATTGTCGGGCGCTCACAGCGACTTGACGGTAAAGATCTTCGGCAACGACCTCGATGAAGTGCGCCGCATCGCCGGCAAGGTGGCCGGCGTCTTGAAAGGCGTCCCTGGCGCTTCCGACGTGGCCGTGGACGTGGAACCGCCGCTGCCCAACCTGAAGGTGGAACTGGACAGGGCGAAGGCGGCCCGCTACGGCATCAACGCGGCCGACGTGGCCGACCTGATTTCCACCGGCATCGGCGGCGCGCCCATCGGCCAGGTCTACGTGGGCGAGAAAAGCTACGACATCTCCGTGCGCTTTCCCCCCGCACTGCGTTCCAGCCCCGACGCCGTCGCCAACCTGATGCTGACGGCCGCCAACGGCGCCAAGGTGCCGCTGGCGCAGGTGGCCAGCATCAGCACCACCTCGGGCGAAAGTGTGATCGTGCGCGAAATGGGACGGCGCCACATCATCGTGCGCCTCAATGCCCGCGGGCGCGACCTGGCCGGCTTCCTGGCCGAAGCGCGCCCGCTGGTGGCGCAGGCCGTGGCCAACGAGCACCAGCGCATCAGCGTCGAATGGGGCGGCCAGTTCGAGAACCTGCAGCGCGCGCAAAGCCGGCTGGCCCTGATCCTGCCGATGACCCTGGGCGCCATGTTCCTGCTGCTGTTCGGCCAGTTCCGCAACCTGCGCCAGCCCGCGCTGGTCTTGCTGGCCGTGCCGCTGGCCATGCTGGGCGGCCTGGCCGCGCTGCACCTGCGCGGCATGACCCTCAACGTGTCGAGCGCTGTGGGCTTCATCGCCCTGTTCGGCGTGGCGGTCCTGAATGCCGTGCTGATGCTGGCGCAGATCAACCGCCTGCGCGGCGAAGAGGGAAAGAGCCTGCGCGACGCCGTGCTCGAAGGCGCGCGCGACCGCATGCGCCCCGTGCTGATGACGGCCACGGTGGCTGCCCTGGGACTGACGCCGGCCATGCTGGCCACGGGCCTGGGCAGCGACGTGCAGCGCCCGCTGGCCACCGTGGTGGTGGGCGGCCTGGTGACGGCCACGGCGCTCACCCTGCTGCTGCTGCCGGCCCTGTATTACCTGATCGAGGCGTATGTAGCAAAGCGCCAGACGCAAACCGAAGGAACGATCCATGACACGATTTAATTGCATCCTGGCGGCCTGCCTGCTGGCGCCCTGTGCCGCCGCCGCCCCCCTGACCTTCGAGACCTACCTGTCCGCCGTGGAGAGCAACAGCCTGGAACTGCAGGCGCAGCAGCAAGGCATCGTCTCGGCCAAGGCGGGCATCGGCATCGCCGGCCTGCGTCCCGATCCCGAGTTCACCCTGGGCGCCACGCGCGAGACGGTGCGCAGCGTCGAGCACCGTCCCGTCACGTGGAACCCGGCCATCAGCATGGCCATCGAGACGGGCGGCAAGCGCGCCGCGCGCCTGAAAGCGGCGCACAGCAATGTCGCGCTGGCCGAGGAAACGGTGGCCGGCTTCAGGAGCGAACTGTATGGCACGGCCGCGGCGGCGTTCACGGAAGCGTGCCGCACGCGCGAAGTGGCCGCGCGCAAGCAGCAGACCATGGCGGCCCTGTCGAAAGTGGTGGAAGCGAATACGGTGCGGCGCAAGGCGGGCGACGTGGGCGGCATCGAGCTGCTGCAGTCGCGCGTGGAACGCGACCAGTTCCAGGCCGAACTGGCGCAGGCGCGCAGCGAGGCCGACAGCGCCATGCTGAACCTGTCGCCGCCGCTGGGGCGCCCGTTCGACGCCCTGTTCCCGCAGGCGCAGCTGGCCTGCGATTTCAGCGTGGTGGACGGCGGCGACGCCAGCACCCTCGTGCCGCTGGCGCTCGACGCCCGCAGCGACGTGCGCATCGCCCGCGCCACGCTGGACAATCTGCGCGACGGCGCGGCGCTCGTGCGCGCCAACCGCTCCGTCGACCCCACCGTCACGCTGGGCCTTGCCGCCGCGCGCGGCTACCATGACGGTATCGACGGCAGCGGCAATCCCGTCGATGGCGCGGCCCGCTCGCGCGTGCTGTCCGTCTCGCTGGCCATCCCCATCCCCCTGTCGCGGCGCGACAAGGGCGACGTGGTGCAGGCCGAGGCGGGTGTCACGCAGGCGATGCTGGCCTTGCGCCAGGCGGAACTGCAAGCGGAAACGCAAGTGCGCACGGCGCAGCAGCAGCTGCGCGCGGCGCAGGAGCGGCTGGCGCGCTACCGCGACGGCGTGCTGGTCGATGCGCAAAAGGTGGTCGATGGCATGCGCCTGTCCTACTTCAGCGGCAATGCCTCGCTGCTGGAATGGCTGGCGGCGCAACGTTCGGCCGATGAGGCCTACCAGGGCTATGTGCAGGCGCGCGCCGATGCGGCCATCGCCAGCACGCAGCTGCAACTGGCCATCGGCCGGCGGCCGACGTTATAGCAAGGGGAAGGCAAGTACGAGGCGGGGCCGGCGCGGCCATGCCGCACCGGTCAGGAAGAACGGGGAATTACTGCGGCTGCGCGGGAGCGTCGCCGTCGGCGGCGGCGTCAACGTCGGCGTCGTCCGCTTCCGGCTCATCGCCGTCGGCGCCATCGGCCGGCTTGGGATTGTTTTTCGCTTCCAGCTTGCGCCTGGCTTTTTCCTCGGCTTTCTTCTTCTTTTCCAGCTCTTTTTGCCGTTTTTCGTATTGGAAATTTGTCTTGGCCATTTACTACCTCTTTAGTTTTTAGATGTTACAGATAAGCACATAAGGCACATTATGACGTAGTTGGGCCAAACACCAAATGTTTAGCCTCGCGGATGATGCTGCGCATGCAGCAGTTTCAGCCGTTCGCGGGCCACATGCGTGTAAATCTGCGTGGTGGAAATATCGGAGTGCCCCAGTAACAATTGCACAACACGCAAGTCTGCCCCATGGTTCAGCAAATGGGTGGCGAACGCGTGGCGCAGCGTGTGCGGCGACAGCGGCGCCGTGATGCCGGCGCTCAGCGCATGCTTCTTGATCACGACCCAGAACATTTGCCGCGTCATGGCGCCGCCGCGCCGCGTGACGAACAGCGCATCGTCCATCTGGCCGTCGAGGATGACGCCGCGCGCTTCCTTCAGGTAGCGCTCGATCCACAGGCGCGCCTGTTCGCCGAACGGCACCAGGCGCGTCTTGCTGCCCTTGCCCGTGATGCGCAGCACGCCGTCGTTCAGGCTCAGCTCCACGGATTTCAAGTCCACCAGTTCCGACACGCGCAAGCCGCTCGCATACATGAGTTCGAGCATGGTGCGCTCGCGCAGGCCCAGCGGCGTGCTCACGTCCGGCGCCGCCAGCAGCGCTTCCACCTGCGCTTCGCTCAAGGTATGCACGAAGCGCGCGGGCTGCTTGGCCGACACCATCTTCAGGCAGGGGTCGGCCGCGATATGCTTGTGCCGCAAGGCCAGCTGGTAAAAACGCTTGAGCACGGACAGGCGCCGGTTCGACGAGGTCGCCTTGCTCTCGTCGTGGCGGGCCGCGAAATACGCTTCGATATCGGCCGTGGACACGTCGTACAGGCCCTCGCGTCCGGGCCGGTTCACTTCCAGCCAGCGCGCAAACAGGCGCATGTCGCGCCGGTAGGCGTCCAGCGAGTTTTTCGACAGGCCGTCTTCCAGCCACAGGCTGTCGCAGAATTCATCGATCAGGGTGGCGTTATCGGGCGCCAGCAGGCTGTTCATCATCGTGCCGACCACCGCATGCCCTCGACGCCTTCGTGCGCCAGCAGCCAGCGCTTGACGCCTAGGTGAAAGCCCTTGGCATCGTCGTGGTGGGAAAAACCGCCCAGGCCGCCGGCAGCCGTGACGCGGTGGCACGGGATCACCAGCGGGTACCAGTTGGCGCCGCAAGCCTGGCCCACGGCGCGCGGCGCCGAGCCGATAAAGCGGGCCACGTCGCCATACGTGCGCACCTGGCCGCGGGGAATCTGCGCGATGGCGGCCCAGACCGTGTGCTGGAAGGCGCTGCCCTGCGCGGCCAGGGGCAGGTCGAACGGCGCATCGGGGTCGCGGAAATAGCGCGCCAGCTGCGCGCACGCCAGTGCGGAGACGGCATCCTGCGCGTCTTTTTCCGCAAAGTGCGGCGGCAGGTAGACCAGTTCGCGCAGCTGGCCGTCCTGCGTGCGCACGCCCATGGCGCCGAACGGCGCGGCCACGATGGCGCTGAACAGTTCACTGCCCTGTTGTTTTTTCATCTGCTGATCATTATTCAAGTGTGGCATATATGCAACCTGCTGGCGCGGGAGACGGCGCCACGGCGATTATGCACCGACTTTGGACGTGCCGGCGGACGTTTCCGGGGCACGAAAAAAAAGCGCACCAGTCGGTGCGCTTCAAATATTGCTTCACGTTCCCGGTCGTTTGGGTCCGCCGGTGCCGGCTTGTGGCCGCAGACAGCTATGACTCAACAACTTCTGTGAAACGTGTGTCTCCTCAATATATCCCCGGTATCAATACCGTTTTTATAGACCACTCCCCCACCAACCTTGTTACCAATTCTGTATGTCAGCCTTGCTACCAGGGCGTATATGCTTATACGTGTTTCCCCGTAAGGCCGCCCATCATAGCGCATTTATTCGGCAGGATCGACTTTTTTTGCACCACGACGGGGACAGTTATTTTAGTTGTAAATTAAATTTGGCAGCCACAGCGAGATTTGTGGTACGTAGGTGATCAGCACGAGGAAGCCCAGCATCGTCAGCAGCCACGGCATCACGGCCACGGTCAGTTCGGAAATGCCCATCTTCGTGATGCCGGAAGCCACGTACAGGTTCAAGCCCACGGGCGGATGGCACATGCCCACCTCCATGTTGACCACGATCAAGATACCAAAGTGCACGGGATCGATGCCCAGCTTCATGGCGACGGGGAACAGGATGGGCGCCATGATCAGCACGATCGACGACGGCTCCATGACGTTACCCGCCAACAGCAGCAGCACGTTGACCACCAGCAGGAAGCTGATCACGCCCAGGCCCTTGCCCGTGATCCATTCGGCCATCGCCTGCGGGATGTTTTCGCTGGTCATCAGGAACGAGAACAGCACGGCATTCGTGATGATGTAGAGCAGCATCGCCGACATGGCGGCCGAATCGAGCAAGACCTTGCCCACTTGCTTGATCTTCAGGTCCTTGTAGACGAAGACGGCGATGATGAAGGCGTACACGGCAGCCATGGCGGCCGCTTCCGTGGGCGTGAACGCGCCCGAATAGATGCCGCCCATGACGATGACGATCAAGAGCAAGCCCCAGGCGCTCTTCTTGAACGTGACGAAGCGCTCGCCCCAGCTGGCCTTCTGCATGCGGGGATAGTTATGCTTGCGCGCCAAAAACCACGTGGTCAGGCCCAGCAGCATGGCCAGCATCATGCCGGGAATCACGCCCGCCATGAACAGCTTGCCGACGGAGGTGTTGGTGCTGACGGAATACATCACCATCACGATCGATGGCGGTATCAGGATGCCCAAGGCGCCCGAGGTGGTGATGACGCCGGCGCCGAAACCGCGCGGATAGCCCTGCTTGACCATGGCCGGCAGGATGATGGAACCGATCGCCACCACGGTGGCGGGGCTGGAGCCGGAAACGGCGGCAAACAGCGCGCACGCCATCACGCCGGCCAGCGCCAAGCCGCCGTGCCAGTGGCCCACCATGGAGCTGGCGAAGTTGATCATGCGCCGCGCCACCCCGCCATGCGTGAGGAAGTTGCCCGCCAAAATGAAGAACGGGATGGCCATGATTTCGAATTTCTCGATGCCCGTGAAAATCTTCAGGGCCACCGATTCGATGGGCACGCTGGTCATGGTGAACAGGAACGTGAGTACCGTCAAGCCCAGCGAAATGGAAATCGGCATGCCGGTCAGCATCAGCGCCAGCAGCAATACAAAAATAATCAGCGCGTTCATGCCTTGGCTCCTTTTTCTTCCGCCGTCAATTCATCGTCCAGGCCCTCGACGTGCGAGTGGTCGTGTTTGGGCAAGGCGCCCGTCTTGATGAAATGCACCATCACCTGCAGGAAGCGGAAGCACATCAGGTAGGAACCCAGCGGCACGGCCAGGTAGACCAGCCACATGGGGATTTCCATGTCGGCCGACGTCTGGTCCGTGTGGCCGATCGACCACACGAAGCTGGCGCCCAGCGTCCCCACGATGCCCGTAAACAGGGCGCCGGCGGCCAGGCCGAAGACGATGAAGCGGTCGCGCCAGCGGGGGTTCATGCGGTTGATCAGGACATCGACACCCACGTGGATGCCCGTGCGCACGCCGTAGGCGGCGCCGAACTTGGCCATCCAGACGAACATGTAGATGCACAGTTCCTGGGCCCAGCTGGTGTTGATTTGAATCAGGAAGTCCTGCACGACGGGAATCGGCAAGCCGGCCAGGTAGCGGTGCACGACCGCGACGAAGATGATGAAGGTGGCGGCGCCCATCAGGGACGCGATCAGCCACTCTTCCAGGTGATCCAGAAATTTCATGGTGGACTTTCAAAGAATGCGGGTGCAGGCACTCCCGCGCAGGACGCGCAGGAGCCGTTCGAACGGACTGGCAGGGATGGCCTGCCTGCCGCGCCAGGCGGCGCGGCGCTACAGCCAGCGGCTTACTTCGCGCTTTCCTTGTTGATGGCCGAGATCAGGTCCTTGCCGATGCGCGCTTCCATGGCCTTCTGCACGGGCGCCAGCGCCTTGCGCCATTCGGCCTGTTCCTGCACCGTCAGGGTATAGATCTGCGTCCTGCCCGCTTTCTTGATGGCGTCGAGGGCCTGGTCATTGTCGCGCTGGGCGATGGCTTTTTCAAACGTGGTCGCTTCGCGCATGGCTTTTTCCAGCTGGGCGCGGATTTCTGGCGGCAAGCCATCCCAGAATTTCTTGTTGACGATGACGGCATAGCCCAGGTAGCCGTGGTTCGACACGGTCACGTGCTTTTGCACCTCATGCATCTTTTGCGTGTACATATTCGATGGCGGATTTTCCGTGCCGTCGACCACGCCCGTCTGCAGCGCCTGATACACTTCCGAGAAGGCCAGCACCTGCGGGTTGGCGCCCAGCGCGCGCATCTGCGCGTCGAGCACCTTGGACGACTGAATGCGCATCTTCAGGCCCTTGAAGTCGGCCGGCGTATGCAGCGGCTTGTTGGCCGACATCACCTTGAAGCCGTTGTCCCAGTAGGCCAGGCCCGTGATACCCTTGGGTTCCAGTTTCTTCAGCAGGCTCTTGCCGATTTCGCCTTCGGTGACGTTGTACAGCGCCGTCTTGGTGGGGAAGATGTAGGGCAGGTCGAACGCTTCGAATTCCTTCACGCCCAGGGGACCAAACTTGGCCAGCGACGGCGCCAGCATCTGCACGGCGCCCAGCTGCAGGGCTTCCAGTTCTTCCTTGTCCTTGTACAGCTGGCTGTTCGGGTAGAGTTCGACCTTCACCTTGCCGTTCGTGGCTTTTTCGGCCAGCTGCTTGAAGCGTTCGGCGGCCTGGCCTTTCGGCGTGTCGGTGGCCACGACGTGGCTGAATTTGATGACGATGGGCGCTTGCGCGTAGGCGTGGACGCCGGCGGTGGCGCCGATGGCGGCGCACAGCGCGACGAACAGGGTTTTCATAGGCGGCAGTTGCATTTTTTGTCTCCTGAGTGGTTTTTTAAAAAACTTTATTTTTTGTCTATTTGGATATTGTGCCAAAGAAACTACTGCGGCTATTGTGGTTAACCACAATAGCCGGCTCCCGATAAGCCGCTACCCTGCCAGCCATGCCGACTTCCCCCACCTTTGCGCGCCGCTTCAAGCTATCGAGCCCGATGCGCTGGCTGCTGCCCGTCATCCTGCTGCTGCTGTTCCTGTCCATCCTGTTCTGGCTGCCCTGGCAGGCGCGCCAGATGGAAAGCAACGAGCGCCAGGAACAATTGATCGCCGACACCCTGTGGGTGGAGCAGACCATCCGCTTCCAGCTGGCGCGCAACGAGGAAAGCCTGTTCAACCTGGGCGTGGACATCGCCAGCGCCTCGCTGGGCGCGGAAAAAGTGCATGAACGGCTGCAGCAGATGCTGCGCAACGGC
This sequence comes from Janthinobacterium violaceinigrum, assembly GCF_009208555.1. Taxonomy (GTDB): domain Bacteria; phylum Pseudomonadota; class Gammaproteobacteria; order Burkholderiales; family Burkholderiaceae_D; genus Janthinobacterium; species Janthinobacterium violaceinigrum. The sequence goes on from NZ_WFLI01000051.1 coordinate 19,773, forward strand.
CGCGAACTGCAGCGCGTGCTGTGGCTCGACACCAGCGGCAAGGTGCTGGCGACCAGCGACAACAGCCTGCCGCATGCGCTCTCGTTTTCGCCGGCCTCGCTGACGGCCGCCGACAATGCGCGCCGCCTGCACCGGGGCCAGTACGCCCAGCCTTCGCAGCAGAGCGGCTTTCCCGACGCGCCGCCGGGCGCCATGCTGATGGATTACCACCAGCCCCTGTTCGACGGCCAGCGCTATGTGGGCAGCCTGGTGGCCACCTACCAGATCAGCAGCCTGCTCGATGAAATGGTGCCGTGGTGGTTCGCCCAGGATAACCAGATTTCGCTGATCGACCGCGACGACAAGGTGCTGGCGCGGCGCGCCGCGGCCGGTCCCGGCCACGGCGTGTACACGCACAAGCGCGCGCTCGACGTGCCCGGCGCCACCATTACCCTGTTTACCGACAGCGTGAAAAGCCAGCCCAAGCTGCTGCCCAATCTGCTGGTCGGTTCCGTCATCGCCCTGTCGCTGGGGCTGCTGTGGAGCTTGCTGGCCCTGTGGCGGCATATTTCGCGCCGCCTGGTGGCCGAAGGCGCGCTGCGCCAGCAGATGCTGTTTCGCACGGCGATGGAAAACTCGCTGGTGACGGGCATGCGCGCGCGCGACCTGGAAGGCCGCGTCACCTATGTCAATCCCGCGTTCTGCCAGATCGTCGGCTATCCGCCCGAGGAAATCCTGGGGCGTCTGCCGCCCATGCCCTACTGGGTGCCCGAGGCGCTGGAAGAATACCAGCAGCGCTTCGTCAAGGCGCTGGCGGGCAATCCCACGCCGCAGTTCGAGACCTATTTCCAGCGCCCGGACGGCACGCGCGTGCCCGTGCTGATCTTCGAGGCGCCGCTGGTGGACAAGAATGGCCAGCAGACGGGCTGGATGGGTTCCGTGCTCGACATCTCGGACCGCAAGCGGGTCGAGGAACTGAACCGCCAGCAGCAGGAAAAGCTGCAAACGAGTTCGCGCCTGGCCACCATGGGCGAGCTGGCGTCGATGCTGGCGCATGAATTGAATCAGCCGCTGGCGGCCATTTCCAGCTACACGACGGGCGCGCTGAACCTGATCCGCCGCGCCATCGACAGCGGCGCGCCCGTCGAGCCGAACACCCTGAAGCCCGCGCTGGAACAGGCCAGCGCACAGGCGCAGCGGGCCGGCCAGATCATCCGCAGCGTGCACGATTTCGTGCGCAAGAGCGAACCGCAGCGCCAGGATATCGCCATCCGCACCCTGATCGACGGCATCCGCGCGCTGATCGACCTGCAGGCGCGCAAATACTACGTCACCATCCAGGAAGAGCTGCCGGCAGACCTGCCGCTGCTGCGCGCCGATCCCGTGATGATCGAGCAAGTGCTGCTGAACCTGACGCGCAACGCCATCGAGGCCATGCAGGATGCGGCGCCGGGACGGCGTATCATGCGCCTGCGGGCCAGCCACGACGCAGAGCAGGGCATGGTGACAGTGGACGTGATCGACCATGGCCATGGCATTCCCCAGGACGTGGCGGAACGGCTGTTTTCGCCGTTTTTCTCGACCAAGTCCGAAGGCATGGGCATGGGCCTGAACATCTGCCGCACCGCCATCGAATTTCACGGCGGCGCGCTGACCTTCAGCGCCAACCCCGTTGGCGGTACTATCTTTACATTCAGCGTGCCGGCTGCGCCGCGCGCGCCGCACTAAGCGACAACAACGACAAGCCGGAGACACCATGCTACACATCATTGACGACGAAGAGGTCGTGCGCGATTCCCTGTCCTGGCTGGCCGCCTCGCGCAGCATCGAAGCGCGCAACTACGCCAGCGCCCAGCAATTCCTCGACAGCCTGGACGGCAGCTTCGACGCCGCCGGCGACTGCGTGCTGCTCGACGTGCGCATGCCCGACATGAACGGCATCGCCCTGTTCGACCAGTTGGTCAAGCGCGACCTGACGGCGCGCCTGCCCGTGATTTTCCTCACCGGCCACGGCGACGTGCCGATGGCCGTCGACAGCCTGAAACGGGGCGCCTTCGATTTCTTTGAAAAGCCGTTCAACGACAACGACCTGATGGACCGCGTGCAGCAGGGACTGGCCAACTCGCGCCAGGCAGGCGAACTGGCCGCCGTGCACGCGCGCCTGGCCACCCTGTCGACGCGCGAGCGCGAAGTGCTGGACCTGATTCTGGCGGGGAAGATGAACAAGGTGGTGGCCGACAAGCTGGGCATCAGCATGCGCACCGTGGAAGTCCACCGCGCGCATATCTTCGACAAGATGCAGGTCAAGACGGCGGTGGAGCTGGCGGGGTTGTTGAAGTAGGCTGAAATCTGGGGTCAGACCCTCAATGCCGCTGGCGTCAAGCTCGGTGCCAACGCATCCGGGGGTCTGACCCCGGCCTTAATCAGTCGTCATGGTGCTCATGGTGCTCTTCCACGCCATGCTTCCAGTAGCTGGCCACGTGCAAATGCTGTTTCGGCACCCCCGCTTCAATGAAATGCCCGCGCAAGCCCTGTACCTGCGCATGCTCGCACGCCACCCACACGTAGCCGTCGCCGTCCTGCGGCAAGGCCACCTTCGCCAGTTCCGCCAGCAGCAAGGCGCCGCTGCGGCCATTGCGCGCTACCCAGCGCACGTCCAGCTGCGCCGCGCTGTCCAGCGCGACCTGCTCGCCGTCTTCCACGATGTCGATCACGGCAATCGCGCGCGCCGTGGCCGGCAGTTGCTCCAGGCGGCGGGCGATGGCGGGCAAGGCCGTCTGGTCGCCCACCAGCACATACCAGTCGAAATCGAGCGGCACCAGCATCGAGCCGCGCGGGCCGCCCACGCCCAGGGTCTGGCCGGGCGCCGCTTGCGCCGCCCAGCTGGCCGCGGGGCCGTCGCCATGCAGCACGAAGTCGATTTCCAGCTCGCGCCGCGCGGCGTCGTAACGACGCGGCGTGTAGTTGCGGGCGATGGGGCGCGCCCCTTCCGCGTACTGGATCGGGTTGGCGCCATTGCCCAGCACGGGGAACACGGGGCTGGCCTGGCCCGGGGCGGGGAAGAACAGCTTCACGTGGTCGTCGTGCGCGGGCGAGACAAAGCCTTCGAGGTCGTCGCCGGCCAGGGTGATGCGGCGCATGTGCGGCGTCAGCTGCTCCGTGCGCACGACGGTGAGCACGCGCAGTTTCAAGTCATGGCGCACGCGCTCGATGGCATGCGGACGTAGTGCTGCAGGTGATGCTGGTGGGGCGGTAGTCATTGCTTGTCCTTGTAAAGTGGGCTCAGTGGCTGTCGACGATGGCGTTGGCCGCCTGTTCCAGCACGGCCGATACGCGCTCGGCTTCCGCTTCGCTCCAGTTGGTCTTGTTCAGCAAGAGCGCATGCTTGAGGGTGTGCATGGCCTGGCGCACGCGTTCGGGCAAGGCGTTGCGCGCCTGGACGCGGGCGAACATGTCGAGGCGGGCCAGGATGCCGTCCACCTGGGCGCGGTTCTCATCGAGGTAGGCGCGGCCCAGGTCCGTGATCGTGTAGAGCTTCTTGCCGCTGGCGCTTTCGCCTGACGTGACGTAGTCCTGCTCTTCCAGCAATGTCAGGGTCGGATACACGGCGCCCGGGCTGGGAGCATACGCGCCGCCGCAACGCTCTTCGATGGCCTTGATGATTTCATAGCCGTGACGGGGGCTGATTTCGATCAGCGCCAGCACGATCAGCGGCAGGTCGCCGCGGCCGAAGACGCGCTCGGCCCGTTCGCCGCGCCCGCCCCGGCCACCGGGGCCGCCATGGCCCATGCCGTCGCCGCGCTCGTCGAAGCCGCGCGGGCCACGGCCGTGCAGATAGTAGTCGCTGCGGTGCTCATGGCGGTGTTCGTGGCGCTGCTCGCCGTGATGGTGGTGCTGCTGGCCGCAATGGCCGTGATGGTGGTGGTGGCCGCCGTGGCCGTGTTCTGCGTGGTGTGAGTTTCTCATGTTTTCTCTTTAAAGATATATCGTTAGTAGGTATCTCCATTTTATAACGATATATCGATAAGTCAAGAAGAAATTTGTTATGCTCGCGGCTCCCCAATCGACACGCCCCTGCCATGCCTGACAAAACCACCGCTGACAAAATGTATGTGAAAAATGCCCAGGCCCTGGCCGTGCTCAATGACGGCGGCGAGCACGCTGCCCTGCTGGCGCAGCTGCCGGCCGGGCGGCGGGTGGGTGAAGGAGGCAGCGCGGACTGGATATTGCTGTTCGCGCGCAGCCGCGCGGAACTGGAGCAGCACCTGTCGGCGGCGCGGGCGCGCCTGGCGCCCGGCGGCGCGCTGTGGGTGGCGTACCGCAAGGGCGGCGTGAAGGCGGGCAGCGACATCCACCGCGACGATATCCGCGGCTTTGCGCAAACATTGGGGCTCGACAGCGTGGCCATGATCGCCATCGACGCCGACTGGTCGGCGCTGCGCCTGAAACAGGCTTGAGAGGGTTTTAAGCGATGCCGTGCAGGGCCAGCGCCCATTCGACGTGTTCGCGCACGATGGCCGACGGGTGCTCGCGGCGCGACAGCAGGGCCGCGACGATGTCGGCCTGCCCCCTGGCCTTGGCGGCCGCATTGCCCATGCCGACGGCCAGGTTGCGCAGCCAGCGTTCATGGCCGATGCGGCGGATCGCGCTGCCTTCCATGCGGCGGTTGAATTCCTCTTCCGTCCAGGCGAACAGTTCCACCATGCCGGCGCTGCCCAGGCGATGGCGCTCGTCGAAGTCGGGCACCACGGCGCGCTGGGCGAACTTGTTCCACGGGCAGACGGTCTGGCAATCGTCGCAGCCGTACACCTTGTTGCCGATCAGAGGGCGCATTTCGACGGGAATGGCGCCCTTCAATTCGATGGTCAGGTAGGAGATGCAGCGGCGCGCATCGAGCTGGTACGGCCCCAGGATCGCTTGCGTGGGGCACACCGTGATGCATGCCGAGCACTGGCCGCAGCGCGGCGTTTCCGGCGCATCGACGGGCAGCGGCACGTCGACCAGGATCTCGCCGAGGAAGAAGAAGGAGCCCCCCTGGCGGTTGATCAGCAAGGTGTGCTTGCCGCGCCAGCCCAGCCCTCCCTTTTGCGCCAGCTCGACTTCCATCACGGGCGCCGAATCGCTGAAGACGCGGTAGCCGAAGTCGCCGATCTCGCCGCGGATAAGCTCGGCCAGCTGCTGCAGGCGCGAACGCATCACCTTGTGATAGTCGCGGCCCCGCGCATACACGGAGATCACGGCTGCCGCGGGATCGGCGTCGCGCGCCGCCTCGTGCGCGCGCCAGTCGGGACCCAGCGCCGGCGGCAGGTAATTCATACGCGCGCTGATGGCGCGCACCGTGCCCGGCACCAGTTCGGCGGGGCGCGCACGCTTCATTCCGTGGCTGGCCATGTAGTCCATTTCGCCGTGGTACCCTGCATCGAGCCAGGCCTGCAAGGGCGCCTCCATGTTCGACAGGTCGACATCGGCGATGCGCACCTCGGCAAAACCCAGCTCGCGTCCCCATTGCTTGATGGAGCGCGCCAGGGAGGCAAGATCGGTGGCGGTGGCGGACATAGGGGGCTTTACGGAGAACGGCGGGGGGGCGCGGGCGGTTACAATGGCATGAGCCTCTATTTTATGCGATATCACTCACACCAAGCGACAATGACCGAACACTTCACCGCCCACCTCCACGACGAAGCCGGCACGGCCGCGCTGGGCGCCGCGCTGGCGCGCGCACTGGCGCCCGGCCTGGCGATCTACCTGCACGGCGACCTGGGCGCCGGCAAGACGGCCCTCACGCGCGCCCTGCTGCACGCGGCCGGCCATGCGGGCCACGTCAAGAGCCCCACGTATACCCTGTCCGAACCGTACACGGTGCAACTCGATGGCCAGAGCGTCAACGTCATCCACTTCGACCTGTACCGCATGGGCAGCGCCGAGGAATTTCTCGACGCGGGTTTTCGCGAAGACTTCAACGGCCACAATATCTGCATCGTCGAATGGCCGGAGAAAGCCGAACCGGTGCTGCCGCCGGCCGACCTGAATGTTTATTTGAACGTTGCGGGTACAGGACGTGATGTAGAATTGCAAGCGTCTTCTGAATTGGGTCTGTCATGCCTTCACCGTCTCAAATTCGCCCCGAACCTTTGATCTCCTCGCCCATCACCCGGCGCACGGTACTCAAGGCCGGCGGCACCCTGCTGTTGTCCGTGTTCGCGCCCATGTCGGCGATGGCGGCGCAAATTCTCGCCGTGCGCGTCTGGCCGGCCGAGGACTACACCCGCGTCACCCTGGAAAACGACAGCATCCTCAAGGCGACCCACTTCATCGTCAAGGACCCGGAACGCCTGGTGGTCGACATCGAAGGGCTGGAACTCAATCCCACCCTGAAAGGCCTGGTGGCGAAGATCCAGTCGAACGACCCGTACATCAAGCAGGTGCGTGTGGGCCAGAACCGGCCCAACGTGGTGCGCCTGGTGTTCGACCTGAAAGAGGAAGTTACGCCGCAGCTGTTTACCCTGCCGCCGGCCGGCTCCTACAACCACCGCCTGATCTTCGACCTGTACCCCGTACACGAGCCGGACCTGATCGCGCAGATGATCGAAAAGGGCGACTGGTCGAGCGATCCGGCCAAGCCGCCCATGGCCGGCACGCATACGCCGCCGCCCGCGCTGCCCCTGCCCGACAGCGGCAAGCCGCCCGTGGCCGCCGTGGCGCCGCCGGTAGCGCCCATCGTGCCGCCCGTGCCCGATATCCGTCCGGAACAGCGCCCCGAGGCGCGCCCGCTGCCGGGCCAGAAAGTGGTGCGCATGATTACCATCGCGCTCGACCCCGGCCACGGCGGCGAAGACCCGGGCGCCATGGGCAGCCGTGGCAGCCGCGAAAAAGACGTGGTGCTGGCCATCGCCAAGCGCCTCAAGACCAAGCTGGAACTGCAGCCGAACATGCGCGTCATGCTCACGCGCGACGCCGATTTCTTCGTCCCGCTGGGCATGCGCGTGGAAAAGGCGCGCAAGGTGCAGGCCGATCTGTTCGTCTCGATCCACGCCGACGCGTTCATCCAGCCGACGGCGCGCGGCTCGTCCGTCTTCGTGCTGTCCGAAAAGGGCGCCACCTCGACGGCGGCGCGCTGGCTGGCCAACAAGGAAAACCAGGCCGACCTGATCGGCGGCGTCAACGTAAAGAACCACGACAAGCAGCTGGCCAGCGTGCTGCTCGACCTGTCGACGACGGCGCAGATCAATGACAGCATGAAGCTGGGCAAGGCCGTGCTGCGCGAGATCGGCGGCATCAACCGCCTGCACAAGGGCTCCGTCGAGCAGGCCGGCTTCGCCGTGCTGAAAGCGCCCGACATCCCCTCCATCCTGATCGAGACGGCCTTCATCTCGAATCCGGAAGAAGAAGCCAAGCTGACCGACAACGGCTACCAGGACCAGATGGCCGACGCCATCGTCACGGGCATCAAGAATTACTTTGCCAAGAATCCGCCGCTGGCGAAAAGCCGTTTGACCTGACAGGGACACCCGCATGAGCAAGAGCACTTTTGGCCAGTTGCCGGCCGTGACCATCCGTGCCGCCGATGGCGCGCAGGCCACCGTCACCCTGTACGGCGGCCACCTGGTCTCGTGGCAGACCAGCGATGGACGGGAACGCCTGTTCTGCAGCAGGGAATCAAGCCTCGACGGCAGCCGCGCCATCCGCGGCGGCGTGCCCGTGATCTTCCCCCAGTTCGGCGCGCGCGGCACGGGCATGCGCCACGGCTTTGCGCGCGTGGCGACCTGGCAGCTGGAATCGACGGGCGAGGCCGATGGCGACGCATGGGCGCAATTTGCGCTGACCCAGGCCGACTTGCCGGAAGCGATCGCCGCCACCTGGCCCTGGGCCTTCACCCTGCGCCTGCGCGTGACCGTCAAAGCAGAGGCGCTGGAACTGCGCCTGTCCGTGCACAACACGGGCGAGCAGGCGTTTCCGTTCTCGGCCGCCCTGCACAGCTATTTTGCGATCGATCAGTTGAGCGTGGCGCGCGTGGGCGGCTTGCAGCGCGTGCGCTATTCGGACGAGACGCCGCAGGATGCCTTGCAGGCGGAAGAATTCCTGCAATTTGACGACAAGCTGGATCGCATCTACTACCAGCTGCCGGGCGCCCTGAGCCTGCAATCCGGCGGCCACACCTTGCGCCTGGAGCAGCAGGGCTTCACGGATGCCGTCGTGTGGAACCCGGGCGCGCAGGATGCGGCCGCCCTACCCGACCTGGCCGATGACGAGCAGCCGCGTTTCATCTGCATCGAGCCGGCGCTGATCCAGCCCGATACGCTGGCTGCCGGCGCCGAGTGGACCGGTCGCCAGCGCCTTGAATTTACCTAAGAGTGACTGAACAAGTCCAGGGCTAGGCGCCTCGCCGAAGGCAGTACGCCTGTACGACGCGGCGGGGTAACAACGCCATGGGCTTTTCTCGGGCGCGCTTAATTCGATTCCTTGATGATGCGGCCATTCGCAGGCTGGATCGGACGCGCATTCAAGGGATACAGGCGGCTGAACAGCGCCATCTGCGCGGGCGACGCCTGCACCGGCTGCTTCATCACCATCCACAGCACGCCTTCGCTGCAAGGCGGCTCCGTCATCGATCCCATGTAGGTGTAGTAATCGCGCCGCGCCGGCAGCATTTCGGCCGGGTCGAGCAGGATGGTGGGATGCATGGTCTCGAATTTTTCCAGCGGCAGGTTGTTCCACACGGTCTGGATGGTCGCTTGCGGTGTGCCCCGTTCCAGCAACAGCGCCAGCACGGCTTGCCGGCCTTCCGCATCGCGGTGCACCAGATGCACCACCATCTCGAATGCCTTGCCATTGATGCGCTCTTCGGACGGGCGGTGGAAATGGAATTGCTGCAGCTCGAACATGCGGTTCTGCACCGTGATGTAATTGCCGCCGCTGACCCCCACCTGCACCGTGTGGCCATTGTCGACCACGTTGAACGAGGACGGGTGGTAGTCAAAGCTGATCTGCTCGAGCTCCACCTTCATGCCGTCGCGGATATCGATGGGCGACTGGCGGCTGCCATTGCCGCACTTGGCCCAGTCCACATTGATCTTGCTCCAGTTGGCGGGACCGCTGTCGCCTTCGTACGACCAGTGCGTACCGCGCGGCACGGGTGGTGGCGGCGGTGGCGCGGCCTTCACGACGGCGGCGCGCTTGGCGCGGGCGGCGGCGCGGGCCGCCTGGGTGGCGCGCATTTCCGCCAGGCGCGCCGCGATGCGTTCGGACAGGTCGACCTCGGCCGCTTCTTCCTTTTCGCGCGCCGTGGGCGCGACGACGACAGGCGCCTTGGCCTCCTTACCCTTGACCGATTCGGTCAGGGTTTTCATGGCGGCCGCGCGCACCGACGCCGACATCGGTGCGGATGCAGTGGCGCTCGCCGCAGCGGGGGCATCTTTGGCGCTTGCCATGGCCGCCATCGCGGCAAGGCTGCAAGCTAACAGGGCGCTCAAATGTCGCATGGAAATCCAGAAAGTGAGAATACCCTCTGGTTTACGGCTGGAAAGCAACAAAACTTGAATCAGCGCGGGAGGAAAACGGAAACGGCGGGGAGAACAAGCGGATCCGGGGCCCGCTGCGGACTGTGCCGCAGCGCGCTTGCCCCGGATCGATGGGGCATCAGGCCGACTTGCCGACCATGCGCTTATAGAGTTTCCACAAGCCGCCCAGTACCACGGGCACGACGGCGGCGCCGACACCGATCAGCACGATCAACGTCAGGTGGTCGCGGATCCACGGGATATTGCCGAAGAAGTAGCCCGCCGTCACCAGGCCCACCACCCACAGCAGGGCGCCCGTCACGTTGTACATCTGGAAGCGCGCATGCGTCATGTCGGAAATGCCGGCCACGAACGGGGCGAAGGTGCGCACCACCGGCACGAAGCGGGCCAGGATGATGGTCTTGCCGCCATGCTTTTCAAAGAACTCATGCGTCCGGCGCATGGCATCCTTGTTGATCCAGCGGTAATCGTGGGTAAACACCCTTTGCCCGATGGCCTCGCCTATCCAGTAATTGAGCGTATTGCCCGTGACGGCGGCCGTCACCAGCAAGGCAATCAGCAAGCCCAGGTGCATTTGTCCCGTCGCGCAAAACGCGCCGGCGATGAACAGCAGGGTATCCCCAGGGAAGAAAAACAGGACCACGAGGCCTGTCTCGCAAAAAATAATGGCAAACAGTACCGCATACACGAGGGTACCGTACTGCTCGATCAAGAGACCCAGCGTCTTGTCGACATGCACGATCATGTCGAGGAATTGCACAAAATCCATATATTTTTCCCTAAAGGTAGCGGCGGAATCATACACCACCGGACCGGCGCAACGGCAGTCCCCGGCCCGATATTTCAGGATTAATTATGCGGCGCCCGTGCGCGTGTGGCATTTTAAGGAAAGGTTAAGGAAATCCGCCCGCCAACTTGCTCAGGCCCGTTTCCCGGCCGGCATACGCGCTTCGGCCCACACAATGTTTTTCCACCGAAATATTGCCATTCCGGTATACACTTTCTGACCGGCGCAACCCGCGCCGACCAGGAGAGAACAGGAAAGAACATGCGTCTGCATCCACTCAATGGCCTGACCATGGCCACCGTGCTGGGCCTTGCCCAGCTGTCCGCCCATGCGGCGCCCGTGCAGATCAAGGCGCCCGCCGAGCTGCCCGCCAAGGCGACCCTGGCCGACGCGATCAAGGCGTCGCAACCGTCCGACTGGCGTCCGCTGGACCCGGACAACACCCTGTACCTGGACATTCCCGCCGGCCGCGTGGTGATCGAACTGGCGCCCGACTTCGCGCCGAAACACGTGGCCAATATCAAGGCCCTGGTGGCCGAACAATATTACGACGGCCTGGCCATCACGCGCGCGCAGGACAACTGGGTGGCGCAATGGGGCGATCCGAACGAAAAAAATCCCAAGCCGATCCAGCATGCGCAGCGCACCCTGCCCGGCGAATTCACCGTGCCCCTGAAAAACATCAAGAGCTTCACGCGCCTGCCCGACGCCGACGGCTATGCGCCGCAGGTGGGCCACTCGAACGGCTTCCCGTCCGCGCGCGACCCGAAAACCGGCACGGCCTGGCTCACGCATTGCTATGCCACCGTGGGCGTGGGCCGCGACAGCGCCAGCGACAGCGGCGGCGGCACGGAGCTGTACGCCGTCATCGGCCAGTCGCCGCGCCACCTGGACCGCGACATCACCGTCGTCGGCAGAGTCGTCTCCGGCATGCCGCTGCTGTCCACGCTGCCGCGCGGCACGGGCCCCATGGGCTTTTATGACAGCCCCGAGAAAAACGTGCCGATCAAGGCCATCCGCCTGGCCGCCAGCGTGCCGCCCGCACAGCGCGCGAATCTGGAAGTGATGCGCACGGACAGCGCCGCTTACCAGGCCGTGCTGGAAGCCCAGCGCCACCGCGGCGGCCCGTGGAGCAAGGTCACGGCCGGCCACATCGACCTGTGCAATGCGCCGATACCGGTGCGGGAAGTGGGGAGTAAATAAAGACCAAGGCTGGGGTCAGCCCCCCGGATACGTTGGCGCTAAATCTTGCGTTAGCGGTGTTGAGGGTCTGACCCCAAGTGCGTAGTCGCTACGCTTTGCGCTGGCGGCGTTGAGGGTCTGACCCCGGTATAATTGCCGCATGAACGCTCCCATGACGCCCCACCGCCCGATTCAGGCCTTGCCTGACCAGTTGATTTCGCAAATCGCCGCCGGCGAGGTGGTCGAGCGGCCATCTGCCGTCGTCAAGGAATTGCTGGAAAACGCGCTCGACTCGGGCGCCACGCAGATCACCGTGCGCCTGGAAGAAGGGGGCGTGAAACGCATCGCCATCACCGACAACGGCCGTGGCATCGATAAAGACCAGTTGCCGCTGGCCCTGGCGCGCCACGCCACCTCGAAGATCGCCTCGCTGAGCGACCTGGAAAACGTGGGCACCCTGGGCTTTCGCGGCGAGGCGCTGGCCTCGATCGCGTCGGTCGCCGCCGTCACCCTGACCTCGCGCACGGCGGACGCGGCCCACGCGTGGGAAATCGTCGGCTCGCACAACGGCAGCGTTTCGCCGTCGTCGGGCGCGCACGGCACCACGGTGGACGTGCAGGACCTGTATTTCAACACGCCCGCGCGGCGCAAGTTCCTCAAGTCCGAGCAGACGGAGTACGGCCATTGCGCCGAGGTCGTGCGCCGCATCGCCCTGGCGCGGCCCGACGTGTCGTTCTCGCTGTCGCACAATGGCCGCACGATCGACCAGTGGAATATCAGCGAACTGGCCAAGCGCAGCGCCCACATCCTGGGCAATGACTTTGCCGAAGCGCGCCTGGCGCTGGACGAATCGGCCGGCACCCTGCGCATTCACGGCTTTGCCGGCTTGCCGACGGCATCCAAGGCGCGCGCCGACGGCCAGTTCTTCTATGTCAACGGGCGCTTCGTGCGCGACAAGCTGCTCGTGCACGCCGTGCGCATGGCGTACCAGGACGTGCTGCATGGCGACCGCTTCCCCTCGTACGTGCTGGCGCTCGACCTCGACCCGGCCCTGGTGGACGTCAACGTGCACCCGTCGAAGATCGAAGTGCGCTTCCGCGACAGCCGCTCCGTGCACCAGTTCGTCTTCCACGCCGTGCAGCGCGCGCTGGCGCAAACGTCGGCCACGGCCTTCGGCAGCGTGCCGGCGCCCCTGCCGGCCGCCTCCACCCTGAGCGGTGATACTGCGGGCGCGGGTGGCCCTGGCATCTGGCGCCGCGAACAGACGCAAACCTCGTTCGGCGCGCAATTTACGAATACCTTTGCCCCGGCCACGCCGGGCGCGGCCCGCCCCTTCTTTGCCGACGCGCCCGGCGTGGCCCAGGACACGGCGGCGTATGGCGCCCTGTTCGGCGGCGCCGCATCCTCGCCGATCACGCAGGTGGAACCGTACATCGCCTCGCCCGAAGCGATGGCGCGCGAAGAATATCCGCTGGGTTTTGCCCTGGCCCAGCTGCACGGCATCTACATCCTGGCGCAAAATACCAAGGGCCTGGTGCTGGTCGACATGCACGCCGCGCACGAGCGCATCCTGTACGAACAGCTGAAAAACGCGCTGCAGGCGCAGGTCTCGGGCCAGGACATGCAAGTGCAGTCGCTGCTGATCCCCGTGACGTTTTATGCGGACGCCATCGAAGTGTCGACGGCGAATGAAAACCAGGACACCTTGAAGGCGCTGGGCTTCGATATCGCCGCCCTGTCGCCCACCACCCTGGCCGTGCGTTCCGTGCCCACCCTGCTGAAAAACGCCGATGCGCAGACCCTGGCGCGCGACGTGCTGCGCGACGTGCGCGAATACGGCGGCTCGCGCGTGCTGATCGAGCGCCAGAACGAATTGCTGGGCACCCTGGCCTGCCACACGGCCGTGCGCGCCAACCGCATCCTGTCGGTACAGGAAATGAACGCGCTGCTGCGCCAGATGGAAAGCACGGAACGCGCCGACCAGTGCAACCATGGCCGGCCGACCTGGGTGCAGGTCGAGATTAACGCGCTGGACAAGCTGTTCCTGCGCGGCCAATAAAATTCCGGGGTCAGACCCGACGGGTCTGACCCCAGCCTTTGCCTTGGGGCTCCCATCGCAAGTACATCAAAAAGTATCATGAAAAACACCCCACACCTCCCCCTGGCCGTCGCCATCATGGGCCCCACGGCCAGCGGCAAGACGGCCAGTGCGCTGGCCATCGCGCAAGCCATTCCGTCCGAGATCATCTCCGTGGATTCCGCCCTCGTCTACCGGGGCATGGATATCGGCACGGCCAAGCCGACGGCGGAAGAACTGGCGGCCGTGCCCCATCACCTGATCGACATCATCGACCCGCTCGATGCGTATTCGGTGGCGCAGTTCCGCAACGACACCCTGCGCCTGGTGGCCGAGATCACGGCGCGCGGCAAGCTGCCGCTGCTCGTGGGCGGCACCATGCTGTACTTCAAGGGCCTGGCCGATGGCCTCGACGATCTGCCCGGCGCCGATCCCGTACTGCGCGCCCAGCTGGAAGAAGACGCGGCCGCCATCGGCTGGCCCGCCATGCATGCGCGCCTGGCCCAGCAAGACCCCGTCACGGCGGCGCGCCTGGCGCCGCAGGACGCGCAGCGCATCGGCCGCGCATTGGAAATCATCGCCCTGTCCGGCCAGCCCATGTCGGCCCTGCTTGCCCGGCGCGAAAAGACGGTACTGCCGTTCCAGCTGCAATCGTTCGCGCTGGAGCCCTCGGACCGCGCCGTGCTGCACGCGCGCATCGCCACGCGCTTTGACCTCATGTTGAAGAATGACGCCCTGCTCGACGAGGTGGAGCAGCTGCGCCGCCGCGGCGACCTGCATCCGGGCTTGCCGTCGATGCGCTGCGTGGGCTACCGCCAGGCCTGGGATTACCTGGACGGGCGCATCGACCGCGCCGCTCTGCGCGAGACGGGCATCATCGCCACGCGCCAGCTGGCAAAACGCCAGCTGACCTGGCTGCGTTCCATGCCCGAGCGCATCGTCATCGATTGCCTGGGTACTGATCCGGCCAGCGCCATGCTGGCGCAAATCGTCCCTTTGCTGACATAAGCGTCGCCACGCAACAACCGGCCAGGCGCTAGGCGTGACTTAGGCTACGCTCCATGCCCGAGCGCATCGCCATCGATTGCCTGGGTGCCGATCCGGCCAGCGCCATGCTGGCGCAGATCCAGCCCCTGCTGGCGCCGTTACAAAAATAATCATGCCTGCGCTGGCGCGTGAAAAATCCGCACATTTTTTTGCGCCGGCATTGACAAGGAAATGGGAAGACTGGATAATGCTCGGCTGTTGGGTGATATAGCTCAGTTGGTTAGAGCACAGCATTCATAATGCTGGGGTCGGTGGTTCAAGTCCACCTATCACCACCAAAGAATACCGATCAGGTTTTTTCCTGGTCAAAACGAGCATCCGGTCTGACCGGTCTGTCTGGTGATATAGCTCAGTTGGTTAGAGCACAGCATTCATAATGCTGGGGTCGGTGGTTCAAGTCCACCTATCACCACCAAGAATCAGCAGCAATGATGAACCCGCCCTGCCCCGTGCAGCGGCGGGTTTTTTCATTTCCGGCACCGCCCCGCATGCGGCCTGTACGCAACACCTGGCCCCTCCCCATGCATTGGGGATTGTGGCAAGCCGCCACTGGCGATTACAATGAGAATAATTCTCATTTATATTATTCATCGCCCATGTCCGCCATCCAGCCCAGCCTGCAACAGCAAGTGCAGTCGCTTTACAGCGAACATCACGGCTGGCTGGTCGGCTGGCTGCGCAAAAAACTCAGCTGCCCGCACGGCGCGGCCGACGTGGCGCAAGACACGTTCGTGCGCATCATCGCCTCGCGCGACGCGCTGTTCGGCATGCGCGAACCGCGCGCCTATCTGTCCACCACGGCGAAGCGGCTGCTGCTCGACCGCGCGCGCCGGCAAGTGCTCGAGCGCAGCTACCTGGCCGAACTGGCCCTGCTGGCCGACAGCCTGCCCGGCGCGCCGTCGCCAGACGAGATCCTGATGGCCGTGCAGGCGCTCGAACAGATCGCCGCGGCGCTGGCGGGATTATCCGCCAAGGCGCGCGCAGCCTTTTTGCTGCACTACCTGGAAGAACAGCCGCAGGCCGCCGTCGCCGCGCAACTGGACGTCTCCACGCGCATGGTGCAGAAATACCTGGTGCAAGCCTTGCTGGCCTGCCGCCACGCCTGCCCGGGCATGGCAGCATGAGCCGCGGCGCCATGCACGGCCAGCGCGCCGACGCCATCGCCGAACAGGCCGCGCACTGGATCGTGCGCCTGAGCGCGGACGATCCGGCCGAGCGCGACACCGCGCAAGCCGGCTACGCGGCGTGGAAGGCGGCCGACCCGCTGCACGCGACGGCGGCCGCCGGCATGGAAAACG
>NZ_WFLI01000052.1 GCF_009208555.1 Janthinobacterium violaceinigrum
CTGCATGGCGGGGCGGCGCCAGGCGCCGTTCGCGGCCGGCGGGCTTGCCGCCTGCAGCAGCGGCAGCGGCACGGTGTCGTCCAGCACGGGGTCGAACAGGGCGCGCAATTGCCGGTTTTGCTCGCGCCAGGCAGCCACCCTGGCGGCGTCCTGCGGATGCGCGTGCAGGTAGGCGTCGACGGCCGCGCGCTCGCCTTCCGGCAGGACGCTGTCGGCCAGGGCGTGCAATTGCGCTTCGCTGATGGCTTGCGTTGTCATTTCACGACTTTCAGGGTGGGTGGGCCGCTGCCCTCGCTGCCGGCAGGGCGGCCATCGAGCAGGGTACGCAGCTTGTCGCGTCCGCGCGACAGGCGCGACATCACGGTGCCGACGGGGATGTCCAGGGTGGCCGCCACCTGCTCGTACGGCATCTGTTCGAGCGCGACGAGCAGGATCACCTCGCGCTGCCCCAGCGGCAAACGGGCCAGCGCCGCATCCATTTCGCCGATGGCGATGGCTTGTCCCGGCGCGCGCTCGGGCGCGGGCAGCACGGCGTCGTCGTCGAGCTCCTGCAGCGCCAGGCCGGGACGGCGCAGCTGGTCCACGTGCAGGTTGTGCATGATGGAAAACAGCCAGGGACGCATGCCCGCGCCCCGCTGCCATTGCTCCAGCCGGCGCCAGGCCCGCTCCACGGTATCCTGCACCAGGTCGTCCGCGTGCACTTCACCGACCAGCGCGCGCGCGTAGCGGCGCAGGCCGG
The DNA here is from genome assembly GCF_009208555.1 of Janthinobacterium violaceinigrum. Taxonomy (GTDB): domain Bacteria; phylum Pseudomonadota; class Gammaproteobacteria; order Burkholderiales; family Burkholderiaceae_D; genus Janthinobacterium; species Janthinobacterium violaceinigrum. The sequence goes on from NZ_WFLI01000052.1 coordinate 740, forward strand.
GCAGGCATGCTTGCAGCAGGCGGCTGTCGTCAGGCACGGTCATGGCGGCGCGGCGGCGGGCGGCTTAGGGCTTGACGACGTGCCACACGTTCTTGAAGTTGTCGCCGGCCGCGTCGCCCGGCTTCTTGTCTTCCTTGTACAGATACAGCGGTTTGCCCTTGTAGGTCAGCTGCATGGCGCCGTTGTCTTCGCGCTTGATGCTGCCGTACGGGGCGGCGGGCGATGCTTCGGTGGCGATGACGGCGGGCCAGGCCACCAGGCAGCCGCCGCTGCAGGCGCTCTTGCCGCTGTCGGCGGCATCCTTGTCGAACACATACACGGTCATGCCGCTGGCGTTGACCAGCATGCCGTTGGCGGGCATGACGTCGGCGGCAAAGGCGAGCGGGGCGGACAAGGCGGTGAAAAGGGCGGTGGCGGCAAAGGTGGTGGTCAGGCGCATGATGGTCTCCTTGAGGTTTTGGGGGCTTGCAAGGGATAGACGCGTGCCGCCCGCCGTTTATTCCCCCGCTTGCGAATTATTTTTTTCCGGCGCATGCAGGCTGGCCCACAGGTGGGCGGCGGCCATGGTGCGGTGCGGCGCATACTGGCGCAGCCACTGCTCCGTGCGCGCCATGTCCGGCTTGACCTCTTCGCCGAGCAGCTTTTGCAGGGCGGCGCGGATGGCCACGTCGCCATGCAGCGAGCAGTCGGCGTAGCCGTAGCCGCGCAGCAGCGCGTAATTGACGGTCCACGGGCCGATGCCCTTCACGGCCAGCAGCGCCTGCGAGATGGCCGCCACGTCGCCGGACGGGGGCAGCTCCAGCGACAGTGCTCCCTCGTCGACCAGGCGCGCCAGGCGCAGCACGGTTTCCGCCTTGGCGCGCGAGAATTTGCGGCTGGTCAGTTCTTCCACGGACAGGCGCGCCACGTCGCGCGCCTCCGGGTAGCACCACAAGCCGCTGCCGTGCTGGCGCCCCGCCTGCACAATGAAGGTGCGGCGCAGGGAAATGGCGAACGACAGGTTGATCTGCTGGCCGATGATGGCCCAGGTCAGCGCCTCGAAAGGGCTGGCCGACTGCACGATGCGCAAACCGGGATTGACGCGGATCAACGGCGCCAGCAGCGGGTCGCCGGCGGCCAGCAGCGCGAACGGCTGCGGGTCGATGCGCAGGCCGAGGATGTTCAGCAGGGCGCCGTGCAGGGGCGTTTGCAGGCCGGCGAAGCCATCGTCATTGCCGTCGATGTCTGCCTGGCAGATGGCGGCATCGTCCGTGAAGGCCACGTCCAGTACGACGGGTACGCCGGCAAGCAGGATGCCCTTGCGCAGGCCTGTCGGCGTGACCTGTTCCGCCACGGCTTGCGTATCCCTGCCGTGGAAGGCGATGACGTCGTCGCGGCGGTAGCCGGCGGGCAGGGGGAGGGTCCAGTGCAGCAGGGTCATGGCGGGCCAAAGTCAGGGAAGGTATCAGGGGGGCGATGCTGGCGCATCCCGTTTCTTGCTTTCTGCCTAGCGCGCGCAGATATCGGTGCCGGGAGGGCTCAGGGCCGCCGCGTGCTGGATCTGCAGCGCGTCGGGCACGCCGTTCTTGACGGCCGTCAGCTCGGCCAGGATGGAAATGGCGATTTCGGCCGGCGTCTTGCTGCCGATGTACAGGCCGATGGGGCCATGCAGGCGCGCCAGCTGTTCCGCGCTGACGTCGAACTGCAGCAGGCGCTCGCGGCGCCTGGCATTGTTGGCGCGCGAGCCGATGGCGCCCACATAAAAGGCCGGGGATTTGAGCGCTTCCATCAGGGCCAGGTCGTCGAGCTTGGGATCGTGCGTGAGGGCGACGACGGCGCTGCGGCTGTCGAGCTTTAATTCCAGCACCAGGTCGTCGGGCATGGCATGCAGCAGGGGCACGCCCGGCACGTTCCAGCCGCTGCGGTATTCTTCGCGCGGGTCGCAGACGATGACGTGGTAATCCATGGCCGTGGCGATTTGCGCCACGAAGCGCGACAGCTGGCTGGCGCCGATGATCAGCAAACGCCAGCGCGGGCCATGCTGCGTGGTGAGTACGCCATCTTCCAGGACCAGCACGGCGCCCGGCACGGCGCGCTGCAGGGTGACGGCGCCGCTGCGCAGGTCGAGGCGGCGCTCGACCAGTTCATGCGCTGCCAGGCGCGCCAGCAGTTCTGCCACGCGGCTGCCCGCATGCAGCGGCTCGATGGCCAGCTCGATGGTGCCGCCGCACGGCAGGCCGAAGCGGTGCGCCTCGTCGGCGCTGATGCCGTAGCTGACGATTTCCGGCAGCGTGCGCACGATGCCGTGCACGCGGACGGTGTCGATCAGGTCATCTTCGATGCAGCCGCCGGAGACGGAACCGATGACCGTGCCGTCGTCGCAGATGGCCAGGGTGGCGCCCACGGGACGGGGGCTGGAACCCCAGGTCTTGATGACGGTGACGAGTTCGCAGCGGTGCCCGGCAGCGAGCCAGGCGGCGCTGGTTTTCAGAACTTCAAGGTCGATGCTGTCCATGGCGGGCGCGGGTTGCATGCCGCATGTTTGCGGCAAAGTATGGAATAGTATTCAAGATTGTGGATATACTACCTGTTCCACCACCCTGCGGAGAATTTTCATGTCAAATGAAGTCAAGACGCAAGAAGAGGGTATTCCCAAGTTCGGCAAGCTGCTCGTCGTCCTGTTTCTTGCCGTGGTGTTCTGCGGCGCCCTGACCTGGATCATGGGCACCTATTTCCCGAACTTCCCCGGCACCTGAGCAAACCTGCTGCGCGTCGCGCTTTGCGGCCTGCGATGCTCACCGTACTAGCGTACGGTTGCGCTTCTTAGCCACAAATCACTGCCGCTCGCGACGGTTTGGTCAGGCGCCTGCCTTTGTCAGGATTAAGGCTTGAGTGGTTTCTTGGCCGCCTGCTTAGCGCGCACGTCGGTGACGGCGCGGTTGATGGCCGCCATGCGCGAGTTGGTGCCCGGGTGCAGGGCCGTGTAGCCGTTGGCCACCGCGGCCGGCACTTGCGTGGCCAGGCGCTGCCAGAAGCTGGCGGCGTTGTCGACGTTGTAGCCGGCGCGCGCCAGCAGGTAGATGGCCAGGGTGTCGGCTTGCACGTCGAGTTCCTGCGGCATGGCCTTGATGCCGGCGGCGCCCGTCAGCATCGATACGTCGGGCTGCACGGCACCCAGGCTGTCGATGATGCTGCCGGCCGTGCCGGCGGAACGCTGGCTGCGCGCGTGGTCGAGGATGTTGTGCGCCATTTCGCGGGCGATCACGAAGGCGATGCCTTCGTCGTTTTGCGCCGCATTGACCATGCCGCGCGTGAGCATGATGCGCGCGCCGTCCGAATACGCGTTGACATTGTCCGCATTGCCCAGGGCGACGCGGAAAGCGCAGGCGCGCGTGACGGGAATCTTCAGGTCCTGCTGCTGGCCGTCGCGGGCGATGGTCATGTTCAGGCTGGCGCTCTTGGATGCCAGCGGGCCGACGATGGCGCCGAACGGGCCTTCCGCCTTGGGGCCGGCGGGCAGCGGCTTGCCTTCCGCGGCCACCAGGCCGTCGCCCTTGCGCAAGCCGGCGCGCGCGGCGCCGCTGCCCGGCAGCACGCCCGATACCTGCATCTGTTCGCCGTAGCCGAGCGCCGCCTGCGCCGCATCGGCATAGATGCCCGGATACGAGTATTTATTCTGCGCCGTGAAGCCCAGCAGGTTGCGCGCATACGTCTTGCACAGGTCCGCATTGTTGATCAGCAGGGGCGCCGAGACTTTCGACAGGCGGTCCTGCAGCGCCACCATCTTCACCAGTTCTTCCTGCGCCGCCTTCTGCTGCGCCGTCAGGGCCGGCGCATCGGGCGCCGGCACCACGTTGAACGGGCCGCTGACATGCGTCGCCGGCGTGGTGCAGCCGGCCAGCAGGGCCGCGCCGGCCAGCAGGAGGGGAGTGGCCAGTTGGCGCAGCGGAGCTGGGGCTGAGATCAGATGGCGAAAACCTGGCATGGACTATTCCTTCTTGTAACGCCTGACAAAACCTGCTGCGCGGCGCGATTTGCGGCCTCCGATGCTCACTGTGCATTCGCACAGCTCCGCTTCTCAGCCACAACTCACATCCGCTCGCTACGGTTTGTCAGTCGCTGTTAATGTTTGCCGGTGCTGCCGAAACCGCCAACACCGCGTTCGCTGTCGCCGAATTCCTCGACGACGTTAAAGCCCACTTGCAGCACCGGCACGATGATGAGCTGCGCCAGGCGTTCCATGGGGTTGAGCGTGAAAGCGCTCTGGCCCCGGTTCCAGGTCGATACCATCAGCTGGCCCTGGTAATCGGAGTCGATCAAGCCTACCAGATTCCCCAATACGATGCCGTTTTTGTGGCCCATGCCGCTGCGCGGCAGGATCATGGCCGCATACGAGGGGTCGCCGATGTGGATGGCCAGGCCCGTGGGAATGAGCACGGTCTGTCCCGCTTCGATGGTGATGGCTTCGTCGATGCAGGCGCGCAGGTCCAGGCCGGCGCTGCCTGGGGTGGCGTAGGCCGGCAGCAGTTCCTGCATGCGGGCGTCGAGGATCTTGATGTCGATATTTTTCATTGAAGCTAAAGCGTATAAAAAAGGGTTATTTGAGCAGAGAGTTCCTGGCGAGTCGCTTCGAGATTTCCGAAATCAGCTGGCGCGCCAGGTTCAGTTTCGAGGCGCGCGGCAGCACGGTATGGCCCTCTTCATCGAACAGGATGATGGTGTTGTCGTCCTGGCCAAACGTGTTCTGGCCGATATTGCCGACCAGCAGGGGAATGCCTTTTTTCTCGCGCTTGGTCGAGCCGAATTCCACCAGGTTTTCCGATTCGGCGGCAAAGCCCACGCAGTACGGATAGCCGGCCAGGTTGGTGCGGGCCGCCACGGTGGCCAGGATGTCGGGATTTTGCGCGAACTGCAGTTCGGGCACGGAGCCGTCGGCCTGCTTTTTCATTTTCTGTTCGCTGGCGTTGGCCACGCGCCAGTCGGCCACGGCGGCGACGGCGACGAAGACATGCTGGCCGTCGACGTGGGCCAGCACCGCATCATGCATCTGCTGCGCGCTTTGCACATCGATGCGGCGCACGCCGAACGGCGCGTCCAGCGCAGTGGGGCCGGAAATGAGCAGCACCTCGGCGCCCGCTTCGCGCGCCGCGCGCGCCACCGCATAGCCCATCTTGCCCGAGGACAGATTGGTGATGCCGCGCACGGGGTCGATGGCTTCGAAAGTGGGACCGGCCGTGACCAGCACGCGCTTGCCCGCCAGGACTTTCGGCTGGAAGGCGGCGATCAGCTCCGTCAGCAGCTGTTCCGGTTCCAGCATGCGGCCCAGGCCAACTTCGCCGCACGCCTGTTCGCCGGCAGCCGGGCCAAACAGCTTGATGCCGTCGTCGCGCAGCTGCTGCACATTGCGCTGCGTGGCGGGGTTCTGCCACATTTCCACGTTCATGGCGGGCGCCACCAGCAAAGGCAGGTGGGAGGGGCGGGCCAGGCACAGGGTCGACAGCAGGTCGTCGCACACGCCGTGCGCCAGCTTGCGCAGGAAGTCGGCCGAACACGGCGCGATCAAGATCGCGTCCGCATGGCGCGTCAAATCGATATGCGCCATGTTGTTGGCTATGCGCGCATCCCACTGGCTCGTGTGCACGGGGTGGCCGGACAGGGCCTGCATCGTCACGGCCGTGATGAAGTGGCTGGCCGCATCCGTCATCACCACCTGCACCGAGGCGCCGGCCTTTGTCAGCGCGCGGCACAGTTCCGCCGCCTTGTAGCAGGCGACGCCGCCCGAAAGTCCCAGGACGATTTTTTTGCCGGACAATTCCATGCCGTTCTCCTGCTTGTTTATTTGTTTACCCGGCGCAGTTCATCGATGATGAACAGGGCCGCGCCGATGCAGATGGCGCTGTCGGCGATATTGAAAGCGGGGAAATGGCCCCAGCTTTTCCAGTGAAAGTCGAGGAAATCGACCACGTGGCCGTAGATCAGGCGGTCGATGGCGTTGCCCAGCGCGCCGCCCAGGATCAGCGACAGGGCCCAGCAGAACATGCGCTGGCCCGCGTGCTTTTTCAGCAGATAGATGATGTAGATGGCCGCGCCCAGGGCGATGGCGGTGAAGAAATAGCGCTGCCAGCCGCCCTGGTCGGACAGGAAGCTGAACGCGGCACCCTTGTTATACGCGAGCACCAGGTTGAAATACGAGGTGATGACCATCTCCTGCGCATAGCGGAAGGTTTTCAGGATGGTGATCTTGGTGATCTGGTCGAACAGGATGACGATGGCGGCAATGCCCAGCCAGGGCACCAGCGACGCTGAGGACGACGATTTCGATGAAAAACGGTTTTTGGTGGCCATATTTTTCCAGGGAAGATAATGCCGCCGCCTGGCAGCAGGCGGCGGTGGGACTGATAGCATACAACGGCGGACTAAATCGCAGCGTGCGGCAGCGGTTTGTGGCCGGGAAGCGCAGCCGTACCGCAGTACGGTGCGCATCGCGGGCCGCAAACCGCGGCGCGCAGCAGATCCTGACGCCGCTGTCTAGGCGAAGCGGCGAACCTCGCCCTTGCCAAACAGGTTGCTGACGCAGCGGCCGCACAGGGTGGCATGCGCGGAGTCCGTGCCCACGTCGCTGCGGTAGTGCCAGCAGCGCTCGCACTTCGGCGCTGTCGACGCGGCCACGACCACCTCTTCGGCCGCTTCGTCGGCCACTTCGGCCACCGTTGCCTGCGAGGTGATGAAGACGAATTTCAAGTCGTCGCCCAGGGTCGTCAGCAGCTTGTACTTCATCGGCGCGGCCTTGATCGTCAGCTCCGCCTGCAGCGAGGAGCCGATGGCACCCGAGGTGCGCAAGTCTTCCAGCTGCTTCGTCACGTCCGTGCGCACGGCGCGCAGGGCCGTGTATTTCTCCAGCAGGCCGGCCGCGTCCGGGACTTCCGGCAGCTGCCACCAGGTTTGCGTGAAGATGGTTTCATCGCTGGCGGCATACGCTTCCGGTCCGGCGAAGACGGCCCATGCTTCTTCGGCCGTGAACGACAGGGCCGGGGCCATCAGGCGCAGCAGGCTTTGCGTGATGTGCCACAGGGCCGTCTGCGCCGAGCGGCGCGCGTGCGACGTCAGGCCGGAGGTGTACAGGCGGTCCTTCAGGATGTCCAGGTAGAAGCCGCCCAGGTCTTCCGAGCAGTACGTCTGCAGCTTCGACACCACCGGGTGGAATTCGTAGCGCGCGTAGTTGTTCTCGATCTGCTGCTGCAGCGACGCCATGTTGGCCAGCGCATAGCGATCGATTTCGAACAGTTCGGCCACCGGCACGGCGTCCGTGGCCGGATTGAAGTCCGAGGTGTTCGCCAGCAGGAAGCGCAGGGTGTTGCGGATGCGGCGGTACGATTCCGTCACGCGCTTGAGGATCTCGTCGGAGATCGACAGCTCGCCCGTGTAGTCGGTCGAGGCGATCCACAGGCGCAGGATGTCCGCGCCCAGGGTGTCCGAGATCTTTTGCGGCGCCAGCGTGTTGCCCAGCGACTTCGACATCTTCTTGCCTTCGCCATCGACCGTGAAGCCGTGCGTCAGCAGGGCCTTGTACGGCGGACGGCCGTTCAGCATCGACGACACCAGCAGCGACGAGTGGAACCAGCCGCGATGCTGGTCCGAGCCTTCCAGGTACAGGTCGGCCGGGAATTGCAGCTGCGTCGAGTGCGAGCCGTGCGCCTGCGGGCCGCCCAGCACCGTCTGGTGCGTGGCGCCGGAATCGAACCACACGTCCAGGGTGTCCTTGTTCTTCGCGTAGATGGCCGCTTCGTCGCCGATCAGGTCTTTCAGGTCCAGCGCCTGCCAGGCTTCGATGCCGTCCTTTTCGATCAGCTTGGCCACTTGCTCCAGCAATTCCGGCGTGCGCGGATGCAGGTCGCCCGTTTCCTTGTGCACGATGAAAGCCATCGGCACGCCCCACTGGCGCTGGCGCGACAGGGTCCAGTCGGGACGGTTGGCGATCATGCCGTGCAGGCGTGCCTGGCCCCAGTCCGGGAAGAACTCGGTGTCGGCGATGCCTTGCAGTGCCGTCTCGCGCAGGGGCGCGCCGCCGTCCTTCGGCGTCACGTCCATGCCGGCGAACCACTGCGAGGTGGCGCGGTAGATGATCGGCGTCTTATGACGCCAGCAATGCATGTAGCTGTGGTCGAACATCTTGACTTCGAACAGCGCGCCCGCTTCGCGCAGGGCGGTGCAGATCGGCTTGGACGCTTCCCAGATGGTCATGCCGCCGAACAGGGGCAGGGTGGAGGCGAACTTGCCGTCGCCCATGACGGGCTTGATGATGTCGTCGTCCTTCATGCCGTGCGCCTTGCACGAGATGAAGTCGTCCAGGCCGTAGGCGGGCGCCGAGTGCACCACGCCCGTGCCGCTTTCCGTGGTCACGTATTCGGCCAGGTACAGGGGCGACAGACGGTCGTAGAACGCATCGCTGGCATGCAGCGGATGGCGGAAGCTGATGCCGGCCAGGGCCGCGCCGTCGCAGGTGGCGATGGTCGTGCCGTCCAGCTTGAAGCGCGCCAGGCTGGCCACCACCAGGTCCTGCGCCAGGATCAGCAGCAGCGGCTGGCCATCGCGCTCGGCTTTCACCAGCGCGTACTTGACTTCCGGGTGCACGTTCAGCGCCTGGTTCGACGGGATGGTCCACGGCGTGGTGGTCCAGATGACGATGAAGCCGTTATCGGTCGGCAGCGATGGCAGGCCGAAGGCGGCAGCCAGTTTTTCCGGCTCGGCGAACTTGAAGCCGACGTCGATGGCGGGATCGCGCTTTTCCGCGTATTCCACTTCCGCCTCGGCCAGCGCCGACTGGCAGTCGAAGCACCAGTTGACGGGTTTCAGGCCGCGGTAGACGTAGCCTTTTTCCAGCAGCTTGCCCAGCGCGCGCAGTTCGTCCGCTTCATTGCCGTGCGCCATGGTCAGGTACGGGTTGTCCCACTCGCCCAGCACGCCTAGGCGGATGAAGTCCTTCTTCTGGCGCTCGACCTGCACGTTGGCGTAGGCGCGGGCCTTTTCCAGCACTTCGGCCGTCGGCAGGTTCTTGCCGTGCAGTTTTTCGATCTGGATCTCGATCGGCATGCCGTGGCAATCCCAGCCCGGCACGTAGGGCGCGTCGAAGCCGGACAGCGAGCGCGACTTGACGACCATGTCCTTCAGGATCTTGTTGACGGCGTGGCCCAGGTGGATGTCGCCATTCGCGTACGGCGGGCCGTCATGCAGGATGAATTTCGGACGGCCGGCCGCGGCCTTGCGCACGCGCTCGTAGATTTTCTTGTCTTGCCATTGCTGTACCCATTGCGGCTCGCGCTTGGCCATGTCGCCGCGCATGGGGAACGGGGTTTCCGTCATGTTGACCGGGTATTTGCTTTCAGGCTTCTTGTTCTGCTTGGGCGTGGCTGGCTTGTTTTGATCGGACATAATCTTCTTTAATGATATTGAATGGTTTGCGGCGGCAGGAGCCGCCAGGCGGCGGAGTTGGCCGGCGTCAAATTCGGTCGGTGGCGGTAATGGCACCGCTGCGCTGCTCGAAATAAGCGCGCGCCTGGTTCGAGTCGCGCTCGATGGCGGCCGTCAGGGTGGGCAGGTCGTCGTACTTTTCTTCGTCGCGCAGCTTTTCCAGAAACTCCACGCGCACCAGCTTGCCGTAGCAGGACTGGGCGAAATCAAACAGATGCACTTCCAGCAAGACGCGGCCGCTGTCGTCGACCGTGGGGCGCACGCCCAGGCTGGCCACGGCGGGCAGCGGCAGCGGCGCCAGGCCGTGCACCTGCACGATGAAGACGCCGGACAGGGCGGGGCGGTGCGCCACGCGCAGGTTCAAGGTGGGGAAACCCAGGGTGCGGCCCAGCTTCTGGCCGTGGATCACATGGCCGGAAATGGCGTACGGATGGCCCAGCAACTGCGTCGCCAGGGGGAAATCGCCGGCAGCCAGGGCCAGGCGCACGGCGGAAGACGAGATGCGCGTGCTGCCATTCATCACCGTCGGCAAGGTTTCCACGTGGAAACCGTACTTTCGGCCCGCTTCCTGCAGCATGGCCACGTCGCCGGCACGCCGGGCGCCATAGCAGAAGTCGTCGCCCACCATCAGCCACTTCACGTGCAAGCCGTCGACGAGGACTTTTTCCGTGAATTCCTGCGGCGTCAAGGCGGCGAACTGGGCGCTGAAGTGCTCGACGACGACGCGGTCGATGCCGGCGTCGTCCAGCGATTGCAGCTTGTCGCGCAGGTTGGCGATGCGTTGCGGCGCCTTCGACAGGTCGCCCGCGCGCTGCGCGAAGAATTCGCGCGGGTGCGGTTCGAACGTCATCACGGCCGCTTCAATGCCGAGTTCGGTCGCCGCGCCGCGCACGCGCGCCAGCAAGGCTTGATGGCCGATGTGGACACCGTCAAAATTGCCGATGGTCAGAGCGCAAGGCGCTCGTGCCTGGGCATTGGGAAGTCCGCGGAATACCTTCATAGGAATCTGATGAAAAACTGTGCCAAAAGGGGGATTATACGGACTGTTTCAGGGATGCACACCCGGCAGGGCGGGCGCAGGGCGAATTTCACTGCTGAAATAACAAAAAGCGTTGCCAGCGGGTGAGCTGGCAACGCTTCAGTGCTGATTCAAGGCACTCTCAACGTCGAACCCGGGTGCAGCAAGCAGCCGCCCCCTGGGTCCGCTGTCGATTACTTGTTCATCAAGGTCCAGTAACGGGCCAGGTCAGCCGCGCCATCCGTGCCCTTGACGGCCTTGAATGCCGTCGTGGCATTGGCTTTCTTGCCAGCGTGAATGTAAGCGATGCCCAGGTGCAGCTTGGCTTCTTCCGGATACTTGGCAGTACCCAGTTTCACGGCATCGTTCATCAAGCCCAGGCCCTTGTCGGCCTGGCCGTCGTAGACCAAAGCAAAGCCCAGCTTGCTCAAGCTGTCGGCGTCCTTGTTCTTCACGTATTCCGCTTCCGACTTGGCAGCGCTGGCTTTCAGGTCAGCCTGGGTTTTCAGGGCCAGGTCTTTCAGGCGCTGGTGACGCGGCGCATCGGCGCCCGTGCCCAGCACGCCTTTTTTGTAGCCCTGGTCGATGATGCTCAGCGCTTCACCCGGATTGCCTGCTTGCAAGGCCAGCTGGCTGATTTCCATGTATTCGGACGGCTTGGTGAACAGGCCATTGGCCAGGCGCAGGCGCTGTACGTCCAGGCCCAGGCGTTGCGAGAAGCCAGGCTTGCCCGAAACGCGGTTCAGCAGGTCGGCCCAGTAGCTGGTCTTGGGATAGCTGCCAGCCAGTTTTTCCAGAGTGGCTACGTAGCCGGCCTTGTCGTTCTGCTTCAACTGGATGTTGGCCAGCATTTGCAGGCTCGCTTCCGAGTTGCCGCCGCGTGCTTGCAGTTCTTTCGCTGCTGCCGCGTAGTTGCCGCTCGAATAGTAGGCCTGGATCAGGTAGTCGCGCGTTTGCTGATCGTCCTTGTCTTTCAGGGAACGGTTGAACCAGGTGATGGCGTTCGGCCAGTCCTTGGCGCGGTAGTACATGCCGGCCAGGCCTTGCGTGAATTTCGGGGATTCGGCGGCGCTCAGGCGGCCCGAATTGATGACGGCTTCAAAGGCCTTGATGGCGGCACCGGTATCGCCGGCGCCAGCAGCGGCCGAAGCGCGTACGCGTTCGATCTGGTAGCTTTCAAAGGCAGTCTTGCCGCCGACGCTGTCAGCTTCGCGCAGCTTGGCCAGCGCTTCCTTGTTTTTGCCGCTGCTAGCGAGTTTCTGCGCTTCTTGCAGTGGCTTGCCCACTTCGGCACGCACGGTGTCCGCGGCGTATGCCAGCGAGCCCAGGCCGATTACGGGAGTTGCTGCGGTAAAACCGATAGCGGCCATGACGAGGCCGAGATGAGCGAGACGAAACTTGGACATAAGAAAGTCTTTCAGTAAAAAGCGAATAGGCAGGAAGTCCTGCCTATTCGGATGTAAAGAGAACCTGATTGCTGCAGCTTACTGGAATTGTTCGTTGCCGACCAGACCGATTTTGGTCACGCCCAGACGCTGCGCCGACGCCATCACACCGGCGACGACTTTGTATTCCACCAGCTTGTTCGGACGCAGATGCACTTCCGGCTGGTCTGCTTGCGCAGCAACGTTGCTCAGCTTGGCTTCCAGCGAAGCGCGGTCAGGAATGACCTGATTGTCCCACAGGATCGTACCGTCAAAATCGACATCGATCGTGACGACCACTGGTTCGGTTGTCGGTGGCGGCGGTGTGCCGACCGGCATGTTCAAGTTCACCGAGTGGTTTTGCTTAGGAATCGTGATGATCAACATGATAATCAGCACCAGCATCACGTCGATGAGGGGCGTCATGTTCAGTTCCATCATTGGTTCCGGATCCGCGCCTGCAGCGCTTCCCGAACCGACATTCATACTCATAGTGTTTCCTTTAAGAAGTCCAACGAAGCACCGGGCGAAACTGCCGCCCGGTCAGCTTCCGGCAGTGGCATCCCCATGTTGCCGGGACGCCGCTGCCAGTTGCTATCAGCCCTTGTCAGGTGGTTCGGTGATGAAGCCGACCTTCTGGATCCCGGCACGTTGGGTCGTGTAAATAACCCGGCCGATCGATTCGTAGCGTGTTTCTTGGTCGCCACGAACGTGTACTTCCGGCTGCGGTACTTTCACTGCTTCAACTTTAAGATAATCGAACAGTTCGTTCGTGTCTTTCAGTTTGGTCTGGCCCAGGTAGATCTCGCCGTCCTTGTTAACAACGATGTTAACGTTCTCTGGTTTGGTTTGCAGGGCTTGATTGGCCTCAATCGGCAGATCGATTTTCTGCAGCTTGAGGACAACCGGACTCGTGATCAAGAAAATGATCAGCAAAACCAACATGATGTCGACGAGCGGCGTCGTGTTGATTTCTGACATTACTTGATCTTCATCTCCGCTGTCGGAGCCGACGGACATCGACATGATTCTTATCCGATCTTTTTAGCGCCGGCAGCACGGCCAGCTTCGCTGGTCGACATTACGCCGGAAACCAGAACCGAGTGAACGTCGGCGCTGAACGAGCGGATGTCTTCCATTGCGGATTTGTTACGACGAACCAGCCAGTTGTAACCCAGAACGGCAGGAACGGCGACCAGCAGACCGAAAGCGGTCATGATCAGTGCTTCACCAACTGGACCTGCAACTTTGTCGATCGATGCGTTACCGGTCATGCCGATAGCGGTCAGCGCGCCGTAAATACCCCAAACGGTACCGAACAGACCGATAAACGGTGCGGTCGAACCAACGGTTGCCAGGAACGACAGGCCATCTTGCAGACGCGATTGGACTTTGTCCGAAGCGCGCTGGATCGACATCGTCACCCAGGTCGACAGGTCGATTTGTTCCAGCAGGGCGCCGTCATGGTGAGCCGTTGCTTTGGTGCCCGATTCAGCGATGAAGCGGAATGGCGAGCCTTCGCTCAGGGTTGCCGAACCAGCAGCGATCGAAGGAGCTTTCCAGAATTTGGAAGCGGCTTCTTTGGCTTGCTTGAAGATCTTCATTTGATCCAGCAGTTTCGTGATGATGATGTACCAGCTGCCGATCGACATGATGGACAGGATGATCAGGGTAGCGCGTGGCACGAAACCGCCGTCCCATACTGCGGACAGGCCGAACGGGTTGTGCACTTCTTCGGTTTTGGCTGGAGCGGCTGCGTCAGCGGCTGGAGCTGCTGCGTCTGCTGCTGGAGCGGCTGCATCTGCGGCAGCTGGTGCTGGTGCAGCGTCTGCCGCAGGAGCCGAAGCGGCAGCCGATGCTGGCGCGTCAGCGAATGCCGGTGCTGCTACCAGAGCGGTAGTAGCGGTGACGGACAACAGAACCGCGGCAAAAAATGCGGACAAACGGGTATTCTTAAACATGCTTCCTCCAAAATTAAAAATAACAGATCGCTGAACGTAATGACAACGAAATCATGGTGTGAGACAGGGGATAACTGTCTCGGGTTTTAATCCAGCGACCAAACGTATTGCATTTGCTGCCAGCCTTGTTCCGGCTTGCCGTCTACTGTTGCCGGCTTAAATGTACAGCGGCTGATACCTTGCACCGCAGCTTTGTCCAGGTCTCTGAAGCCGCTGGACTTCACGATCTTCGAATCAGCGACCTTGCCGTCTACACCGATCAGGAACGACAGTGTCACCACACCGGTTTCCTCATTGCGCTGCGACGACTTTGGATAAGCCGGTTTTTCGCAGACACTGAAGTCAACCACGGCCGGCGTACGCACCGATTTGGCTGGTCCAGGAGTTGGCGCAGGCTGTGCAGGCGGTGCTGGCGGTGCCAATACATTCGTGGCTGGCTTCACAGCAGTCGTATTTGCAATCACGTTCTGCTGTGGTGGCGGCTGCTGCACGTTCACCTCGACTGGCGGAATGAATGGCGGCGGTGGCGCCTTCATTTCTGGCGGCGGTGGTGGCGGTGGAAGATCCTTCGGTGGAGGCGGTTTGACTTCCTCGATAATCTTGGTTTCAACCGGTTCCATCATTTTGGTAACTAACCGCTTGCCCAAGCCCGTCGCGATCCCGTAAGCCGCGAGAACGTGCAGCAGGACAACGACAGTTATGCCTGTGTAGTTCTTGGGACTTTTCTCGTTCGAAAAATTCATGCCTGCTTTCTCCAAATACCATCTCTTGTCTTGCAACTGAACCCCAAAATGACGACACAAAGCTCCAGCCGTATCCGGGACGTCGCCGAATTATACATACGAATTCTTTATTTTACACAGATTTTTAACGCCTAAAACCGGTTAAATTTTTGGCGCTTTTGCGCCCTGAAAACGTACTTGCTTATGTCATCTTTGCACGCTTTCGGACATAAAAAAAGGCGGTCTTATCTGTTTTTTACAGCCGTTTTGGGCTACTACTGCTAAGTTCTTCCATGTGCCCATATGGCGGAATTATATTTCGTGATATTCAATATGGAAACTGCTAAATTTGGAGGAAAATCTTTCTTTTTGGAAATGTTTTGCCTCGGAACCAGACCACTTAGCCTTGCACACGCACCAAACGGGTGCGAAAGGAACTTCATCCAGGTCAAAAAAGACGGCCCCGGCGGCCGTTTTGACGCCGCCAGGCCATATTGAATTCCTATGTAGGCATAGGATGCGCTTATATTCTTGCTAAAATTCTTGCCAAGAAGATCATGTTATGGCCGTGCCGGCGGATCGTCGCGCCGGTTGCGCTTCTCGCGCCGGCAATTCAAGGTGCCCAGGACCACGCCCTCGGGATCGACCGTATCGAGGTGCACATCGAAGCCCCATAGCCTTGCCACGTGTTTGATCACTTCCGCCGCCTGTTGGTTCAATGGACGGCGCTGGAATTGGGTATGGCGCAAGGTCAGTGCGCGGTCGTCGCGCGTATTGACGGACCAGACCTGGATGTTCGGCTCGCGGTTGCCCAGGTTGTACTGCTCCGCCAGCTGCTGGCGCACGTAGCGGTAGCCGGCATCGTCGTGGATGGCGGAAATGGCCAGTTTCTCATTCTTGTCGTCGTCGAGCACGGCAAAGAAATGGAATTCGCGGATCAGCTGGGGCGACAGGTACTGGGCGATGAAGCTTTCATCCTTGAAATTGCGCATGGCAAAGTCCAGGCTCTTGCGCCAGTCGGTGCCGGCCATGTCGGGGAACCAGGCGCGGTCTTCGTCGGTCGGGTGCTCGCAGATGCGGCGGATGTCGCTCATCATGGCAAAACCCAGCGCATACGGATTGATGCCGCTGTAATGGGGACTGTCGATGGGCGGCTGGTAGACCACGTTGGTATGGCTTTTCAGAAACTCCATCATGAAACCGTCGCCCACCACGCCTTCGTCGTACAGCTGGTTGAGTATCGTGTAGTGCCAGAACGTGGCCCAGCCCTCGTTCATCACCTGGGTTTGCCGCTGCGGATAGAAGTACTGGGATATCTTGCGCACGATGCGCACCATCTCGCGCTGCCAGGGTTCCAGCAGCGGCGCATACTTTTCGATGAAGTACAGCAGGTTTTCCTCGGGTTCGGGCGGAAAGCGGGGCGCCGCCTTGCGCTGTTCGCCGTCATCCTCGTCCTCGTCGCGCCGGGGCAGGGTGCGCCACAGCTGGTTGATCTGCGACTGCACGTATTCTTCGCGCTCCTTCTGGCGCGCATACTCCTTCGCCATCGACAGTTTCGCGGGGCGCTTGTAGCGGTCCACGCCATAGTTCTGGATGGCGTGGCAGGAATCGAGCAGCAATTCCACGGCGTCGACGCCATGGCGCTGTTCGCATTCGGCAATGTAATTCTTGGCAAACACCATATAGTCGATGATGGCGTCCGCATCCGTCCAGGCGCGGAACAGATAGTTGCCCTTGAAGAAGGAGTTGTGGCCGTACGCCGCATGCGCGATCACCAGCGACTGCATGGTCAGGCTGTTTTCCTCCATTAAATAGGCGATGCAAGGGTTCGAGTTGATGACGATCTCGTAGGCCAGGCCCATCTGCCCCCGCTTGTAGCTTTTCTCGGTCGACAGGAAATGCTTGCCGAACGACCAATGGTTGTACGAGACGGGCATGCCGACCGAGGTGTAGGCATCCATCATCTGCTCGGCCGTGATGATTTCCAGCTGGTTCGGATAGGTGTCGAGGCCGAACTGTTTCGCCACCCGGCGGATTTCCTCGTGGATTTGCTCGATCAGTTCGAACGTCCATTCCGACTGCTCGGGCAGGGCGTTCGGATGGCGCAGGCGCACGAACGGTTCGCCCGGGGTGTTGCTGGCGCGGTCAAAGGCTGCACTCATCATTTCACCTGTTTCTTGAACAGTTCGCGGAAGACCGGGTAGATATCGGCCGGCGTGACGATCTTTTGCATGGCGAAATGGGCGTGGTGGTCGAGCACGCCCGCGTACTGCTCCCACAGGTTTTGCTGCGGGCCGTCCGTGATCTCGACGTAGGTGTAGTACTGCACCTTGGGCATGATGGTGTTGATCAGCAACTGGCGGCACAGCACGGAATCGTTGTCCCAGTTGTCGCCGTCGGACGCCTGCGCCACATAGCTGTTCCATTGCCCGGCGCCATAGCGTTCGTCGATGATGGTATTGAGCAAGTGCAAGGCGGAGGATACGACGGTGCCGCCCGACTCGCGCGAATTGAAGAATTCATGCTCGCTCACTTCCGCGGCCGCCGTATGGTGGCGGATGAAGACCACCTCGATCTTGTCGTAGGCGCGCTTGAGGAACAGATACAGCAGGATGAAGAAGCGCTTGGCCGTATCCTTGCGCGACTCGTCCATGGAACCGGACACGTCCATGATACAGAACATCACGGCTTGCGTCATGGGCTTGGGCACCTTGATGCGGTTGCTGTAGCGCAAGTCGAACGGGTCGATGAAGGGGATGGCCAGCAGGCGCGTATGCAGGTGGTGGATCAAACGGCGCAGCTCCACCACGAGGGGATCGCTGTCGGGCACGCCTTCGTGCAGCAGTTCGGCCAGTTCTTCCTCGGCGCGCGCCAGTTGCTTGCGGGCGCCGCCGCCGACGGCGATGCGCCGGCCCAGCGCGCCGCGCAGGGAACGCAGCACATGGATGTTCGATGGCGTGCCCGACATATTGTAGCCGGCGCGCTGGTTCTTGAATTCCGTCGTGGCCGTCAGCTGGGTTTTCACCATGTGCGGCAACTCCAGGTCCTCGAAGAAATAATTCATGAATTCTTCGCGCGACAATTCGAAGATGAAGTCGTCTTCCGTCGTCTCGTCGCTATTGCCCGCCTTGCCCCGTCCGCCGCCACCGCCGCCTTTCGGGCGGGCGATCTGGTCGCCCTTCAGGTATTCCTTGTTGCCGGGATTGACCACTTCCCATACGCCGCCATGCGCGTGGCCGAACGCGGGTTCGCCCACGTCCTTGACGGGGATGCTGACCTTCTCGCCATTCTCGACGTCCGTGATCGAGCGTCCCTTGATGGCGCGCCCCACGGCATCCTTGATCTGGCCCTTGTAACGCCGCAGGAAACGCTCGCGGTTGACGGCGGATTTGTTCTTGCTTTGCAAGCGCCTGTCGATGAGGTATGTCAAAGGGTGCCTCCTTGCTTCTCGTCTTGCGCGCCCCGCCCGTCGCCGGACGGGAGCGCGCCCGCTGTCCGCGCTAGGATGACTTGCGTACGCGCAAGTACCATTCGCATAACAGGCGTACCTGCTTGGCCGTGTAGCCTTTTTCCACCATGCGGGCCACGAAGTCGGCGTGCTTGTTGGCATCGTCGGCGCTGGCCTTGGCATTGAAGGAAATCACGGGCAGCAATTCCTCCGTATTCGAAAACATTTTCTTCTCGATCACGGTGCGGAACTTTTCATAACTGGTCCAGGCGGGATTCTTGCCGCCGTTCGACGCCCGCGCGCGCAAACCGAAGTTGACGATTTCGTTGCGGAAGTCTTTCGGATTGGAAATGCCCGCCGGCTTCTCGATCTTCTCGAGTTCATTGTTCAGCGATTCGCGGTCGAAGCTTTCGCCCGTGTCCGGATCGCGGTATTCCTGGTCCTGTATCCAGAAATCGGCAAACGTCACGTAGCGGTCGAAGATGTTCTGGCCGTATTCCGAATAGCTTTCCAGGTAAGCCGTCTGGATCTCCTTGCCGATGAATTCCACATAGCGCTGCGCCAGGTGCTCTTTTATATAGGAGAAGTAGCGCTGCTCGAGTTCCGGCGCGAACTGCTCGCGCTCGACCTGCTGTTCCAGTACATATAATAAGTGCACAGGATTGGCGGCCACTTCGGAATTGTCAAAGTTGAACACTTTCGACAGGATCTTGAAGGCAAAGCGCGTCGACAGCCCGTTCATGCCCTCGTCCACGCCCGCGTAATCGACGTATTCGTGCATGGACTTGGCTTTCGGGTCCGTATCCTTGAGGTTTTCGCCATCGTAGACGAGCATCTTCGAGAAGATGCTGGAGTTTTCCGGGTCTTTCAGGCGCGACAGGATGGCGAACTGCGCCATCATGCGCAGGGTGCCGGGCGCGCACGGGGCCTTGACCAGCGAGGAGTTGGCCACCAGCTTGTCGTAGATCTTGATTTCATCGGACACGCGCAGGCAGTACGGCACCTTGACTATATAGATACGGTCAAGAAACGCCTCGTTGTTGCGGTTGTTCTTGAACGTCTTCCATTCCGACTCGTTCGAGTGGGCCAGGATGATGCCGTCGAACGGAATGGCGCCGAAACCTTCCGTGCCCTTGTAATTGCCTTCCTGCGTGGCCGTCAGCAAGGGGTGCAGCACCTTGATGGGGGCCTTGAACATTTCCACGAATTCCATCAGGCCCTGGTTGGCCAGGCACAGGCCGCCCGAATAGCTGTAGGCGTCCGGGTCGTCCTGCGCATAATCTTCCAGCTTGCGGATGTCGACCTTGCCCACCAGCGAGGAAATATCCTGGTTGTTTTCATCGCCCGGTTCCGTTTTCGAGATGGCGATCTGTTTCAGCACGGATGGATAGCGCTTGACGACGCGGAACTGGTTGATGTCGCCATTGTATTCATGCAGGCGCTTGACGGCCCACGGGCTGGGGATGTTGCGCAGGTAGCGGCGGGGGATGCCGTAATCCTCTTCCAGGATGGTGCCGTCCTCTTCCTCGTTGAACAGGCCCAGCGGCGATTCGTTGACGGGCGAGCCTTTCAGGCAGTAGAAGGGCACGTGTTCCATCAGCGACTTGAGCTTTTCCGCGATCGACGACTTGCCGCCGCCCACTGGCCCCAGTAAATACAGGATCTGCTTGCGTTCTTCCAGGCCTTGCGCCGCGTGGCGGAAGTAGGAGACCACCTGCTCGATGACTTCCTCGGTGCCGTAGAACTCGCGGAAGGCGGGGTAGATCTTGATGATCTTGTTGGCGAAGATGCGCGACAGGCGCGTATCGTTGCGCGTGTCGACCAGCTGCGGCTCGCCGATGGCGGCCAGCATGCGTTCGGGCGCGCTGGCATACGTCAGCTTGTCCTTCTTGCACAGGGCCAAGTACTCGGTGAGCGACATTTCCTCTTCGCGGGTGCGCTCGTAGCGTGCTGCATAGTTATCAAAAATGGTCATGTCAATGTCCTTTAATGTAAACCTGAACTGCCAGTCACCATGGCCGCCCGCCTGCCACTCGCCTGGGCTTGCCGTCTGAACTTTTCCTGTACCCCGTATCGATTTTTATTGTTGTTTCAAGCCCGGCTGTCTTTGCGAGTCCGGATTGCCCGGACCAAAAAACTGGCGCTTGATGCCGTGTGCTGACGTGGCCAGCCGGCTTTTTTTCACTGTTGATAGCGCTTGTTGCACCTACTTTTACCCCATGAAATTTATTATTGCTCTAAAGGATCAGGAAGTCAAAAGATATGTCAGCATATCCTTAATACTTGTTTGTAAATTGTTGATTTAATTGGATAAAACATCAAATTTTCCAGCGATTTCAATGAACCTTTTTGTGCCTTTTAAACCATCATACGACAATTCGCTGGCGCGTGCCGGTGCCGGCCATGGCGCTGCCGCGGCCAGCGCCGTGGCGCCCGGGCGCCGGTGAGGCGGGCCATCTTGCGCTAAGATGCCTGCATGTTTGATGGCCCTACGCGCCCCGCGTGCCTGCCAGCATTGTTATCGACACCCTATAAGGAACACCCATGATGAACCCACAATTGCGCGCGATCGTACGCGGCATGCCGAAGGCCGAGCTGCATATCCATATCGAAGGCTCGCTGGAACCGGAATTGATTTTCGCACTGGCCGAACGCAATGGCGTGCCACTGGGTTATGAATCGGTGGAACACTTGCGCAGCGCCTATGCTTTTACGGATTTGCAGTCTTTTCTCGACATTTATTACGCTGGCGCAAGCGTGCTCTTGAAAGAGCAGGATTTCTACGACATGACGCGCGCCTATCTGCTGCGCGCCGAGGCCGATAACGTCTTGCACACGGAAATATTCTTCGATCCGCAAACGCACACGGCGCGCGGCGTGCCCATCGCCGACGTGATCAACGGCATCTACCGCGCCTGCCAGGACAGTCCCGTCAGCGCGGCCCTGATCCTGTGCTTCCTGCGCCATTTGAGCGAAGCGGAAGCCATCGAGACCCTGGAAGATGCCTTGCCGCACCGCGACAAATTCATCGGTATCGGTCTCGATTCCTCGGAAGTGGGCAACCCGCCCGAGAAATTCTCGCGCGTGTTTGCCCGTTGCCGCGAGCTGGGCCTGCACCTGGTGGCCCACGCGGGCGAGGAGGGCCCGCCCGCCTACATCCGCACGGCGCTCGACGACCTGCAGGTGGAACGCATCGACCACGGCGTGCGCTGCCTGGAAGACGCGGAACTGACGGCCCGCCTGGCGCGCGAACAGGTCGCGCTGACCGTGTGCCCGCTGTCGAACACCAAGCTGCGCGTGTTTGACCAGATGCATGACCATAACCTGGTGCAACTGCTCGACGCGGGCCTGCTGGTGACGGTGAACTCGGACGATCCCGCGTATTTCGGCGGCTACATGAACGACAATTTCGACGCCATCTTCGATGCCTTGCCGCTGGGCCTGTCCCACGCGCAGCGCCTGGCGCGCAACGGTTTCATCGCCGCCTTCCTGCCGCAGGCGCAGAAAGACGCCTTCCTCGCGACCGTCGATGCGTATTTCGCGCAGCACGCCGCCGCCCACGGCAGCGCGCAGTAACTCTATAAAGACCCGCCGCCCATGCTCCGCCTCTCCCTGAAAATGACCGGACGCGACTGGCGCGCCGGGCAACTGCGTTTCCTGCTCGTCGCCCTGATCGTGGCCGTGGCGGCCCTGTCGGCCGTGGGCTTTTTCGTCGACCGCCTGCGCGCGGGCCTGAACCGCGACGCGCACCAGCTGCTGGGCGCCGACCTGGTCATCAGCGCCGACCAGCCCGTCAATGGGGCATGGCGGGCCGAGGCGCAGAGGCGCGGTTTCATCCTGGCCGACACGGTGACGTTTCCCAGCATGGCGCAGGCGGGCGAGGGCGAACAGTCGCTGTCGCAGCTGGCGTCCATCAAGGCCGTCTCGCCCGGCTACCCGCAGCGGGGCAAGCTAAAAATCACGACGAAGCCGAGCGAGGCGCAGGATGCCGTGGGCCAGCCCACCAGCCAGGTGCCGGCGCCGGGCACCGTGTGGGTCGATGCGGCCATCCTCTCCAGCCTGAAGGCAAAGCTGGGCGACACCCTGACCCTGGGCGACAAGGCATTTACCGTCACGCAACTGATCGCCAGCGAGCCGGACCGCGGCGCCTCGTTCCTGAATTTCGCTCCCCGCGTGATGCTGCCCTTGAGCGACCTGGCCGCCACGGCGCTGGTACAGAACGGTTCGCGCGTGTCCTATCGCTTGCTGCTGTCGGCGCCGCCCGCCAAGGCGGCCGAGCTTGCGCAATATCAAGCCTGGCTGGAAAGCCAGATCAAGACGCAGGCCATCAAGGGCGTGCGCATCGAATCGCTGGAATCGGGCAGCCCGCAGATGCAATCGACCCTGGACCGCGCCGACCGTTTCCTGTCCCTCGTCGGCCTGCTGTCGGCCATGCTGGCCGCCGTCGCCGTGGCCATGGCGGCGCGCCGCTTCATGCTGCGCCACCTGGACGCCTGCGCCATGCTGCGCTGCCTGGGCCTGACGCAAAACCAGGTGACGGCCATGTACGTGATCGAATTTTTGCTCGTCGGCCTGGCCGGCAGCGTGGTGGGCGTGGCCGTGGGTTTCGGCGGCCACCTGGTGCTGCTGGAACTGCTGGGCAAGCTGGTGCAGAGCGACTTGCCGCCCGTCTCCATGCTGCCCGCGTTGCAAGGCGTGGCCACCGGCATGCTGTTGCTGCTGGGCTTTGCCCTGCCGCCGATTCTGCAATTGCGCAATGTTCCCCATAACCGAGTCATCCGCCGCGAACAGGAGCCGCCGCAGGCGCTGGCCCTGGCCACCTACGGCCTGGGCATTGCCGCCTTCGTCGTGCTGCTCTTGTGGCAGGCGGGCGACGTGAAGCTGGCCTTGCTGACGGCGGCCGGCTTCCTGGGCGGCTTCGCCCTGTTCGGCCTGGCCGGCTGGCTGGGCATCCGCTCGCTGAAAACCCTGCGCGGCGCCTTCAACCACCAGGGCTGGCGCTTTGCCGTCACGTCCTTGCAGCGCCGTCCGGGCGCCACCGTCATCCAGGTGGTGTCGCTGGCCCTGGGCCTGATGGCCTTGTTGCTGCTGACGGTGGTGCGGGGCGACTTGATGGTGGCCTGGCGCAATGCCACGCCGCCCGATGCGCCGAACCGCTTCATGATCAATATCCTGCCCGAGCAGAAAGACCCGATTGCCGCGCGCCTGGCCCAGGCCGGCGTCGCCAACGCGCCTTTGTATCCGATGATACGGGGGCGCCTGGTGGCCGTGAACGGCAACGTCATCACGGAAAGCACTTACGAGGATGACCGCGCCAAGGGCCTGGCCGACCGCGAATTCAACCTGTCGACGATGGCCGCCATGCAGGAAGAAAACAAGCTCGTTGCCGGCAAGTGGTTCAGCAATGCAGCAGGCGCACCTGCCGAAGCGTCGGTGGAAGAGGGCATCGCCAAGACCTTGAAGCTGAAGCTGGGCGACAAGCTGCGCTTCGACATCGCGGGCCAGCCCGTGGAGGCGGCCATTACCAGTTTGCGCAAGCTGGAATGGGGTTCGATGCGCGTCAATTTCTTTGTCATCATCAATCCGGCCGCCATGGCGGACACGCCGCAGACGTGGATCACGGCCTTTCACCTGCCGCCCGCGCAGGCAGACCTGGGCAACGTCCTGCTGCGCGACTACCCGAACCTGACGGTGGTGGACGTGGGCGGCGTGCTGAAACAGATTCAGGGCGTGCTGGACCAGGTGGTGACGGCCGTGGAATTCCTGTTTGCCTTCACCCTGGCGTCGGGCTTGCTGGTGCTGTATGCCGCCTTGATGGGTTCGCAGGACGAGCGCACGCGCGAGGCGGGCCTGCTGCGCGCGCTGGGCGCCACGCGGCGCCAGCTGGCGCAGGCGCAGCTGATCGAGTTTTCGCTCGTGGGCGCGCTGGCCGGCTTGCTGGCGGCCACGGGCGCGGCCGCCATGGGCTGGGCCCTGGCCACCTACCAGTTCAAGTTCGCCTGGAGCTTCGCCCCCGGCGTGTGGGCTTTCGGCCTGCTGGCCGGCGCCCTGTGCGCGATCGCCGGCGGTTGGCTGGGCTTGCGCAATGTCTTGAAGCATCCGCCGCTGCAGACCCTGCGCGAAGGCTGAGTTAGCAATTACGCGTTGACGCTGTCGCCCGCGCCTGCGCGCAGGAATTGCGCGTAGGACATGACGGGCTGCCCCAGCTGGTGCGCGGGCACGTCGAACAGGGCCCAAAAGTAAGTCACGCGACCCAGGCAGATGGTGGGCGCGGCGCAGTAGCGGAACCAGTTTTCGCCGATCTGCGCCGCATACATGCCGTCGCTGTCGGCATCGGAAAAATACGGAATCACGCGCATTTCCAGCAGGGCCAGCAGCAGTGACTCGGGCGCGTCGCTGTCGCGCGCCATTTCGTACTGCGTGTGCAGGCTGCGCTCCGTCTCGATGATCATCAGCTTGGCGTGGCCGTCGCGCGTGAAGAACAGGATGCCGCTGGGATTGGGAAAAATATAGTATTCGACGAAACCATGGCGCTGGCACAGCTCGTGCACGACGGCGGCCAGTGCTTCGTCTTGCAGGAAACTGTAGTCGTGCAGCATCAGCAAGTCGCGCACGGTCTCCGATTGCTGCAGGAAGAATTCGCGCTGCAGCGCATGGATTTCCTGTTCCAGGATGTCGAGCGCATCGTCGTCGCTCTTCTTGATGTAGCGGTCGATCAAGCCCCGGTTGAAGGCCGTCACGGCCACCTTTTCATCGGCTGCGCCCGTAAATAGAATCTTTTTGCACGGCAAGTCGCGCACGGCCTGGCAGAATTCCAGGCCATTCATCTGCGGCATCGAATAATCGATGACCAGCACGGACGGCACGGCAAAGCGCTGCGCCTGGCCGCTGATGCGCCAGATGCGTTCGATGTCGAGCGCCACATTGCACTGGTCGGGCGGCAGGTTTTGCGTGTCGAAGTTGACGTGCAGGGGCGTTTCGCCCAGCTGCGTGCTGTGGCGCAGCCAGTGCAGCGCACTGCTCGTGTCGTGGAAGGTCTTGCGCGCCAGGCCCGGATCGAGCTGGAACGCCAGGCTTTTCAGGAAGGAATCGCTGTCGTCGATCAATACGGTCAGGGTCGGATGGGTGTAGACGGGCAGTTGCATGCGTCACCTCGCGCGTTGGATGGATGGAAAACGGTGGTGCGTGGGCATGGGCTGGGGAAACTCCAGCACGAAGATGGCGTAAGCGCCTTCGCGCGCGACGCAGCGGATGCGCGCCTGCCAGGCTTGCATGATTTGCCGGCACAGGGCCAGGCCGATGCCGCTGCCATTGTGCGCGGGATACGAATAGAAGCGGTCGAAGATCAGCGGCAGGCGGCTGGCCGCGATGCCGCAGCCCGTGTCGATGAACAGCAGGCGCGGCACGGGATGGGCGCCGTCGATGATGATGCGCACGCGTCCCTTGCCCGCGCGCTGGATGCTTTTCAAGGCATTGCGCAGCAGGTTCAGCAGGATCACCACGCACAGTTCGGACTGGCCCGGAAACTGGAAATCGGCGCGCACGTCGACCTTGACGATGTCGCGCTGCGCCGTGCTGGTAAACGGATAGCGGCGCAGCACGGCCGCCACGCTGTCGTGCATGGCCACCGTTTCATTGGCTTCGAGCTTGCGGTTGACGGCGCTGGCGCTGAGCAGGAACAAATCGATCATGTGGTGCATATGGCGCACTTCGAACTGGATGCGCGCCAGCGCTTCCACGCTGGCCGCGTCGGGCGGCGGGCCTTCCCCGTCGCGCTGCAGCCCGCGCTGCAGGCCGCGCACATTTGCTTCGACGCTGACCAGGGGCGTGCGCAATTCGTGCGCCACGCTGCCCAGGCCGGCCGCCAGTCCGGCCAGTTTTTCCTGCGCGCCCACGTGGCGCCCCACCTTGACCACGGACAGCACGGCCAGCGTGAACCAGTGCACGGGCAATTGCTGCAACACTTCACGGCTGAGCAGGAAGGCCGGATCGCCGGCCACGGCAAACGCCAGGCAGGCCAGCAGGGTGCCGCTCAGGTAGGCGAGCATGGCGATGCGCGCATCGAAGTGGAACAGCACGATCAGCGCCACCAGCAGCGAATGCGTCCACATGGCCGAGGCGTGGTTCATGAGGAACATATACGTGAAGAAAAACGGCAGTTCGAAGGTCAGCCCCAGGAACAGGTAGAGGCTGAACCAGGTATTGCTGAAGCGGCCAGGCCATAGCGCGGGCAGGAACAGCAAGGCCGCCACGGTGCGCAGCAGCAGCGATTCATATTCTTGCGGAAAGAGGTATGTCCACAGCGCGTAGTACAGGGGCATGCCCAGCGCGCCGATGACGGCCAGCGTGCGCACCTGGGCGCGCCGCACGGGCGTGTGTTCGATGGCGTCGTGGAAATGCAGGAAAGGCTGGAGCAGCCTGCCTTGCCAGCGGGTTCCGGAGGGGGACTGCACGTGCATCATGGTCAGGGGATGTGTTCGTTGAAGCGTGTCAATACAACATGATCGGCGGGTTCCCTCGTAACCAGCGCAATATCGGCATAACTGTTGAGCTGTATCAATCTCTTGCCGAATGGCTCGCGCATGTTGGACGCGGTAGTTCCCCCCGCAACCAATCAGGAGTTCCTATGCCACACGCCCATTTCCCCCTGACATCGAGTGCTGTCCCCGCCGAACAACAATTGCCTGCCTTCGTGCGCGCGCGTATGGATGAACATTACGTCGAACGCATCGACAAGCTGCTTGGCGGCGAACATCTGCATGCATGGCAAGCGATGCCGGCCGATGCGGTCATGCTGGCTGGCAATGACTATCTGCACATCGCGGGCGAGCCGGCGCTGCTGGCGGCCCAGGCCCGCGTCTTGCAGGGCGGCGGCGCCATGCTGATGTCGTCCGTGTTCCTGCAGGAAGGCAGCCGCCAGCACCGCCTCGAACACACGCTGGCGGATTTTCTCGGCAGCGAGGCGTGCGTGCTGGCGCAATCGGGCTGGGCCGCCAACGTGGGCTTGCTGCAAAGCCTGGCCGGCCCCGGCATACCCGTGTACCTGGACATGCTGGCGCACGCTTCGCTGTGGGAAGGCGTGCAGTCGGCGCAAGCCGTGCCCGTGGCATTCCTGCACAACGATGTCGCCCATCTGCAGCGCCAGCTCGACAAGCATGGCCCCGGCATCATCGTCGTCGACGCGCTGTACAGCACGAATGGCAGCGTGGCGCCGCTGCTGGAGATGCTGGAAATCGCCGAGCGCAGCGGCAGCATGCTGATCGTCGACGAATCGCACTCGCTGGGCACGCACGGTCCGCAGGGCGCGGGCCTGGTGGTGGAGCTGGGCCTGGCCGGGCGCGTGCATTTCCGCACGGCGTCGCTGGCCAAGGCCTTTGCGGGCCGGGCCGGGCTGATCACCTGTTCGGCCCGTTTCAAGGGTTACTTTTTGTCCGCCTCGCGGCCCGCCATCTTCAGTTCCTGCCTGCTGGAACACGAGCTGGCGTGGTTCGACGCGGCGCTCGGCTTCATCCGCACGGCCGATGCCCGCCGCGCCGCGCTGCGCCGCCACAGCGTGCAGCTGCGCCAGGGATTGATGGATCTCGGCTACAACGTCAGCGACGGCACGGAGCAGATCATCGCGCTGGAAGCGGGCAGCGAACCCGATACCTTGATCCTGCGCAAGGCGCTGCAGCGGCACGGCATCTACGGCGCCGTCTTCTGCGCGCCGGCCACGCCGAAAAACCGTTCGCTGGTGCGCCTGACCCTGAACGCGGGCTTGCGCGAGGACGAGTGCGCGCGCGTGCTGGCCGCCTGCGCCGCCATCCGCGAGGAAACGGGCATGGCGCGCTGGCCGTCGACGCGGCGCCTGCGCAAGCTGGCGCTGGTGTGAGGGAGAATATCAGCCGTTGGCGGGCTGGCTGCCGGCGATGGCGCCCAGCAGCATGGACAGGGGGGCCAGCTGCTCCGCGCTGGCATTGCCCAGCAATTCCTGGCCCAGCGCCTGCGCCGTCGCATCGGCGTGGACCAGCAGCGCCTGTCCTGCCGCCGTGATGACGGCGTAGCCGACGCGGGCATCGCGCGCATCGGCCTGGCGCGCCACCAGGCCGATTTTTTCCAGCGGCATCAGCGAGCGCGTGATGCCGGACGCCGTCAGCGCCAGGCGTTCGGCCAGGTCGATGCGGCGCAGGCGGCCGCCCGGCGCACGCTGCAACTGGTACAGCAATTGATAATCGCTGAAGCTCAGGCCGTGCAAATTGCCCAGGATGCTGTCGAAGCGGCGCACCAGCACGGCCTGGGCGCGCGCCAGGCGCAGGCAGAAGTCCAGCGCGCTGGCGCCGTCCGGCGGCGGGGTAGTGGAATCGGTCATGGTTTTCTTTGAGTTGACTGCGCAGTGCTTGAGTGCGCAAGTGTAACGCATGGCCGCTCAATAGCGTGCCTGTCCCTGCTCCAGCAATTGCTCCTGGTGCAGCGCCAGCAGGGCGTCGAGTTCGGCGTCCGCATCGAAGGCGGGATCGTCGGGCACCGTCACGGCATCGAGCAGCTCGAAGCGGAAGGCCCCTTCTCCATCGCGCCGCCAGTCCGCCTGCAGGCGGGCGTTGCGGTGCGCGCCCAGATTGAGTTCGAAGCGGTGGCGGTTCAGCGCACCGGGCGCATTGCGGCTGCGTTCGAGCAGGGTGCGTCCGCTGGGCACGTGATGCAGCGCGATGATGCCCAGCGCTGGCGCTTGTTGCCGGTAGGCCGCTTTCAGGGCCGCTTGTCGTGTTTTATCCATGGGGAACTTTCTCAAGGTGATGCTACGGAAGTGCTGCCCGCGATGCGGGGGATGTCCGTCCACAGGACGGCGGCCACGGCGGCGGCCAGCAGCATGGCGCCGCCGGCGCAGAACAGTTCGCCCACGCTCAGGCGGCGCAGCAGCGCGCCCGTGGCCGCTGCCGACAGGGGCGCCAGGCCCAGGAAGATGGCCATGAACAAGGCCATCGCCCGGCCCAGCATGGCGGGCGCCACGCGCCGCTGTATCCACGTAAAGATGGCCACCTGCACATAGCCGCCCAGCAGGCCGGTGACGGCCAGCAAGGCCGCGCCTTGCCAGGCAGTGCCGATCTGGCCCAGCGCCATCAGCAGCACGCCCACGACGGCATCGACGAGCAGCAGGGTGGCGCCGAAATGGCGGCGCAGCCAGGCGCCGCCCAGGCCGGACGCCAGCATGCCGGCCAGGGTGCCCGCGCCATGCGTGCCCATCAGCAAACCGAGGGCCGCAGCGCCGTGCAGGCGCTCGCTGGCCAGCACGGGCAAGGCCACTTGCAGCGGTCCCATGACGAAGAACGCCACGACGGCCCAGTAGATATAGCAGCTGCGCAAGGGCAGGTCGCGCCACACCATGGCCAGGCCCGCCGCCATGTCGCGCCACATGGCTTGCGGGGCGCCGGCCGCTGCCGGAGGACGCAGCCTGACTTGTTGCAAGGTCCAGGCGGAGAACGCAAACGTCAGCGCATCGATGGCAAAGGCGGCGGCCAGCGCCGCCATGCCTGTGCGCTGCGCGCCAGCGTGGGCGCCCAGCACGAGCGCCGCCAGCAGGGGACCGGCCAGCAAGGACAGCTGGCGCGCGCCCATCTGCAGGCTGTTGGCCGTCTGCAGCGATTGCGGCGGCACGGCTTGCGGCAGGATGGCCGTGCCGGCAGGAATGGCGAAGGCGGAAGCGATGCCCAGCGCCAGCGCGGCTGCGTACGCCAGCGCCAGGCTGGCCTGGCCCAGCATCAGCAGCCCGGCCAGGGCCAGCAGGATGGCGGCATTGGCTAATTTGCTCGCCAACAGCACGCGCCGCGGCGAGTAGCGGTCGGCAACCGTGCCGCCCAGCAAGATGAGCACGGCGCGCGGGGCGCCCATCAGGGCGACGGCAATGCCCAGGCTGAGGCTATCGCCCGTCAGGCTCAGCACGAGCCAGGGCAGGGCCAGCATGCTGAACTGGTCGCCCAGCATGGACACGAGGCCGCCGCCCAGCAGCCAGCGGAAGTTGGTATTGCGCATCAAGTGGGGTGGGGCGGTGGTCGGCATGCTCTTTGTCCGTATTTAAAAATTGCATAGTAGTTGATAAAAGCTTGAGTAGTCAAGTATATTGCCATTTATTACGGCAGCAGCAGCGGCGCCGCGTGGGGCGCCGGCGCTTGCGCTATCATGGCGGCCATGACTGATACCACTGCCCTCACCCTGTACGAGACCATCGGCGGCGCCCCCGTGCTGCGCGACATGGTCGACCGTTTTTATGACTTGATGGAACTGGAACCGGAGTTTGCCGGCATCCGCGGCATGCATCCGCCGTCGACGGATGGTTCGCGCGACAAGCTGTATTTCTTCCTCACGGGCTGGATGGGCGGACCGGATCTGTATATCGAGAAATTCGGCCATCCGCGCCTGCGCGCGCGCCACTTGCCCTACGCCATAGGCACCAGCGAGCGCGACCAGTGGCTGCGCGCCATGGCCTGGGCCATGGAAGATGCGGGCATCGAAGAGTCCTTGCGCGTGCGCCTGATGGAATCGTTCTATCAGACGGCCGACTGGATGCGCAACAAACCGGATTGATTCCATGAGCCCAATCGAGTTTTACAGCCTGCTGGGCGCCGCCATCGTCGCCATCGTCTTGTTGATCCTGATCTTGCTGCGCCCCCGCGGCGCGGCCGGCGACGGTGCCACCACCCTGGCGCTGGTGCAGCAGCACCAGCAGCAAAGCCTGGACCGCATCGACCGGGTCGAGCGCGAAGTGCGGCTGCAGCTGCAGGCGTCGGCGCAGGCCACGCGGCAAGACCTGGCCACCAGCCTGGCGCAATTCCAGGCGGCGACCCTGCAGCAGCTCGACAGCCTGCGCACACAGATGCAGGCGCAGGGCAAAGTCGGGCGCGAGGAACAGGCGCAAAGCCTGGCGCGCTTTGCCGACAGCACCAACCAGACCCTGGCGCAGCTGACGGAATCGAATGCGCAGCGCATGCTGGAAGTGCGCGCCACCCTGGAAAACAAGATCCGCGACTTGCAGGCTGACAATGGCGCGCGCCTGGAAGAGATGCGCAAGACGGTCGATGAAAAGCTGCACGCCACCCTGGAGACGCGCCTGACTGCCTCGTTCCAGCAAGTGTCGGAGCGGCTGGAAAAAGTCCACCAGGGCCTGGGCGAGATGCAGCAGCTGGCGCTGGGCGTGGGCGACCTGAAGCGGGTGCTCACCAACGTCAAGACGCGGGGCACGTGGGGCGAAGTGCAGCTGGAAATGCTGCTGGAGCAGGTACTCACTGTCGACCAGTACGCAAAGAACGTGGAAACCGTGCCGGGCAGCGGCGCGCGCGTGGAATTTGCCTTGAAGCTGCCGGGCCTTGCCGACGGTGGGCCGCCCGTGTGGATGCCCATCGATGCGAAGTTCCCCAAGGAACAATACGAACGCCTGGTCGAGTCGGCCGAGCGCGCCGATGCGGAAGGCGTGGCCCTGGCCGGGCGCGAGCTGGAACGGGCCGTGCGGGGCGAAGCGAAGACCATCGCGGACAAATACCTGGCGCCGCCGCAGACGACGGATTTCGCCATCCTGTTCCTGCCTACGGAAGGCCTGTATGCGGAAGTGCTGCGCCGCCCGGGCCTGGCCGACGAATTGCAGCGCGTGCACCGCGTCAGCATCGCGGGGCCCTCGACCCTGACGGCCTTGCTGAACAGTCTGCAGATGGGTTTCCGCACCCTGGCGCTGGAAAAGCGTTCGTCCGAAGTGTGGCAGGTGCTGGGCGCCGTCAAGACGGAATTCGGCAAGTTCGGCGACGTGCTGTCGCAAACCCGGCTGACCCTGGAAAAGGCGGCGAAGAATATCGAAAACGCGGAAGTGCGCAGCCGGCAGATGGCGCGCAAATTGAAATCCGTGGAAGCCTTGCCGGGCGAGGCGGCCGCCTTGCTGCTGGGTAAGGCGGACGCGGGGCTGTCCGCCGAGGCGGATGGCGAATAATACCGGCCCGCTCGCGGCGGCCGGCTAGGCTTGCTGGTCTTGCGCCATCTGGCGGTTGACGATGTCAGCGGTGATGCTGCCAGGTGCATTGAGCTCGCGCTGCGCCAGCGCGCGCATGGCGTCATTCGCCAGGCCGGCGAGCAAGGCGGCGCACAGCGCGTCGGCCTCGGCGCCGTGTCCCTGCCCGCGCAGCACGGCAACGGCGATCCGCACGTCTTTCACCAGATTCATCAACTCCGCCGCCAGGCGCGGTGGCCTGCCTGGAGCAGGAAACAGGGGGTGGCTGGCGGCCAGGGCATTGACCATGTCGAGGTGTGCGAGCGGCGCGGTGCGATAGCGCTCCGCCAGCGCGAAATTGCCTGACTCGACGACGGCTGGCAGGGCTTGCCACGCATACTGGCGCGCCAGTTCGGGGGCGCTGGCGTCCAGCTGGGCAAACAGCTCGGCGGTGGAGCGGGTATCGCCCAGCGTGTCGTTCATTTCGGCGATGAGGGAAAAGCGCGATGCGCGCGGGAAGACGAATTCTGCCTGCGGCGTACTGCCGCCATCGCGTCCCCAATGGAGGTCCCCTGCCAGCAGCAGCCGTATCTGTTCGTCGCGCGCATTCTTCAAAGCATGTCGCGCGGGCGGATACAGCTCAGCCAAGAACTGCCACTCCAGCATGAGCATGAAATGGCCCGGGCGAGTCGCAGCAATGGCTTGAGCGGTCTCGGCAAACAACTGTTGCAACAGCACGAGCGCATCGGCGTGCAGGCCTTCTTCGCGCAGTGTCATCAGGCGTGTCAAACGGTTGTCGATGCCGCGCATGGAGATCCTTGTCTGGAATGCTCCATGGTAGCAAATAAACATGGGGCTGGCCATGCATCATAGGCCATGCCGTGCGCGCTTGGCGCCGGCCAGCAGCGCCAGTCCGGCCAGCAGCATGGCCCAGGTTTGCGGTTCCGGCACGGCCGGCAGCACGCTCGAGCCCGTGGGCGGCATCATGGGCAGGATGACGATGGGCGTATACGGCTCGATGATGCTGCTGCCGCGCGGTGCGGGTCCGCCGCCGCCGCTGCGTCCATCGCCCAGGCTCGATGGCAGCGCCGGGTTGCTGGCGGGATCGAGCGCTGGGTGCGGCGCGCAAGCCATCTGGGTGGGCGGCATGGTGCAACGCAGCACCTGAACGGGGCATGCTGCACCAGCACAAGGCAAGCGAGACAGAGGCCAAAAGATAATCAACCAGGAAACAACAGT
>NZ_WFLI01000053.1 GCF_009208555.1 Janthinobacterium violaceinigrum
GCCGCCCAGTCCGGCCATGCCCATGCCGCGCGCGCCGCAAGCCATCGGCGCGTGCGACACGGGCGGTTGCCGCGATGCGGCCGGCGCGCGCTATAACGGCCCGGGCAACGCCACGCTCGATGCCAACGGCCGCATCTGCCACCGCAACGGCGCCTTTATCCAGTGTTTTTAACCCTGCCGTACGCCAGCGCTGCAAGTTTTCGCTCGGTGGGCGCAAAAGTGGCTACAATTGTCGCCGACATTACGTTTACGTAAACGTAATAGCGCGTAATGATGGCATCGTGCATCAACCATCAGGCGCCGGGAACACGGCCCTTATCACTCAGGAGATTTCATGCAGATTCAGGACAACGTATTCATCATCACGGGCGGCGCATCGGGCCTGGGCGCGGCCACGGCGCGCATGCTGACGGCGGCGGGCGGCAAGGTCGTGCTGGCCGACGTACAGACGGAGGCGGGCCAGGCGCTGGCCGCTGAATTGAACGGCGCGTTCGTGCAGTGCGACGTGACGTCGGAAGAAGACGGCATGGCCGTGGTGGCTGCGGCGACCAAGCTGGGCACCCTGCGCGGCCTGGTCAACTGCGCCGGCGTGGCGCCTGCCGTGAAAACCGTGGGCAAGGATGGCCCGCATCCGCTGGCCCTGTTCCAGAAGGTCGTCAACATCAACCTGGTGGGCACCTTCAATATGTGCCGCCTGGCGGCCGACGCCATGGCCAAGCAGGATGCGACGGCCGAAGGCGAGCGCGGCATCATCATCAACACGGCTTCCGTGGCGGCCTACGATGGCCAGATCGGCCAGGCCGCGTATGCGTCGTCGAAGGCGGCCGTGGTGGGCCTGACCCTGCCGATGGCGCGCGACCTGTCGCGCAACGGCATCCGCGTGATGACGGTGGCGCCCGGCATTTTCGAAACCCCCATGCTGCTGGGCATGCCGGCCGAAGTGCAGGATGCGCTGGGCAAGATGGTGCCGTTCCCTTCGCGCCTGGGCAAACCGGGCGAATACGCGCAGCTGGTCAAGGCCATCGTGGAAAACGTCATGCTCAATGGCGAAACAATTAGATTGGACGGCGCCATCCGCATGCAGCCAAAATAAGCGCGGCGTGATTTGATGTAGGATACCCCCGTATGGGGCGTACAGCCTTGCCTGGCTGTGCGCCCTTTTTTTATCGGAGAATCCATGATCACATTGAAGCCGCTGGCCCTGAGCCTGACCTTGCTGGGGGCCCTGGCCGCCAGTCCCGTATTTGCCGAAGTGCCGCAGAAGGCACCGGAAATCGCCACCGCGTATGCGGAAAAATCGGGCTGGTCGGCGCAGAAATTCATGGTGGCCGCCGCCAATCCGCTGGCTGCCGATGCGGGCTACCAGATGCTGAAAAAGGGCGGCAGCGCCATCGATGCGGCCATTGCCACGCAGCTGGTGCTGACCCTGGTCGAGCCGCAGTCGTCGGGCATCGGCGGCGGCGCCTTCCTGCTGTACTCCACCGCCAAGGGCGTGCAGGCGTTCGACGGGCGCGAAACGGCGCCGGCCGCCGCCGATGAACACCTGTTCCAGAATGCGGACGGCAGCCCCGTCTCGCGCGCCACGGGCGTGGTGGGCGGGCGTTCCGTGGGCGCGCCGGGCGTGCTGCGCATGCTGGAACTGGCGCACAAGGAGCATGGCAAGCTGCCGTGGGCGACCCTGTTCGGCCCCGCCATCAAGCTGGCGCACGGCGGCTTTCCCGTCAGCCAGCGCCTTAACGGCTTGCTGAACTGGGACCAGGCCCTGAAGCGCGACCCCGTCGCCGCCGCGTATTTCTATGACCAGGACGGCAAGGCCTGGCCCGTCGGCCATGTGCTGAAAAACCCGCAGCTGGCGCGCACCCTGCGCGAGATCGCCCGCGGCGGCGCCGACGCGTTTTACAACGGCCGCATCGCGCGCGACATCGCCGCCAAGGTGGCGTCGCATCCGACCAATCCGGGCAAGCTGACGGCGCAGGACATTGCCGGCTACCGGGCCAAGGTGCGCGAACCCGTCTGCAGCGACTACAAGGCCTGGACCGTGTGCGGCATGCCGCCGCCATCGTCGGGCGGCATCGCCATCGCGCAGATGCTGGGCATGCTGGAAGTGAAGGATATCCGCCCGTATCCGCCCGTCGACGGCGTGCTCGATGCGCAAGCGATCCATTTGTTCTCGGAAGCGGGGCGCCTGGCCTACGCGGACCGCAACCGCTACGTGGCCGACACGGACTTCGTGCCGCTGCCCGGCAAGGGCGTCGCCTCGATGCTCGATAAAACCTATCTGGCGCAGCGTGCCTCGCTGATCGGCGACAAATCCATGGGCCGCGCCTTGCCCGGCACGCCGCCCGGCATGCAGGTGGCGTGGGGCATGGACAACGCCTTGCAGCGTCCGTCGACGTCGCACCTGGTGGCCGTGGACGCGTTCGGCGGCGGCCTGTCGATGACCACCAGCGTGGAAGACGCGTTCGGCTCGCGCCAGATGGTCGACGGCTTCTTGCTGAATAACCAGCTGACGGATTTCTCGTTCGATTCGCGCGATGCGGATGGCCCCATCGCCAACCGCGTCGAGGCGGGCAAGCGTCCGCGCAGTGCCATGTCGCCCACCCTCGTGTTTGAAAAGGGCACGCACAAGCTGGTGCTGGCGACGGGGTCGCCGGGCGGCTCGTCCATCATCAATTACGTGGCCAAGGTCCTGGTCGGCACCATGGACTGGGGCTTGAACGTGCAGCAAGCCATCAGCCTGCCGAATTTCGGCAGCCGCAACGGTCCGACGGAGCTGGAAAAGGGCCGCGCGCCGGCCGCCCAGGTCGAGGCATTGCAGGCGATGGGCCACGAAGTGCGCGTGATCGAGCAGAATTCCGGCCTGCAGGGCATCATGCGCCTGAATGCGCACGGCAAGGATTTCTGGTTTGGCGGCGCGGACCCGCGCCGTGAAGGCATGGTGCGTGGCGACTGAAATTTCCACAAAGCATCAAGACCCTGCTAATCTGCCGGCATGGGAATGCAAAATAAAACAGGCTTGATACTGACGGGAGGGGGCGCCCGTGCCGCCTACCAGGTGGGCGTGCTGCAGGCGATTTCGGCGATCCTGTGGGAAGCGGGCTGGGCGCCGGCGCGCAATCCGTTCGACATCATCTGCGGCACCTCGGCCGGCGCCATCAATGCCACGGCGCTGGCCTGCCGTGCCGACAACTTCGGCGAAGGCGTGCAAAAGCTGCTCGACGTGTGGCAGCACATCGAGGTCGAACAGGTCTACCGCGCCGATTCGCTGGGCGTGATCCGTTCGGGCGCGCGCTGGCTGTCGCTGCTGTCGTTCGGCTGGCTGCTGCGCCAATGGCATGCGTCGCCGCCCAGTTCCCTGCTCGACAATACCCCGCTGGTCAGCCTGCTGCACCGCATGCTCGACCTGCCGCGCCTGGACGCGGCCCTGGCCGACGGCCTGCTGCATGCGCTGGCCGTGACGGCGTCGTCGTACTCGGGCAGCCGCCACATGACGTTTTACCAGACGGCCGAGGACATCGCGCCGTGGGTGCGCACGCAGCGCCTGGCCTTGCCCGACCAGATCGGCGTGGAACACTTGCTGGCTTCGGCCGCCATCCCCTTCATCTTTCCCGCCGTGCCCCTGTACGTGGGCGGCCAGCGCGAGTACTGCGGCGACGGGTCGATGCGCCAGCTGGCGCCGATTTCGCCGGCCATCCACCTGGGCGCGAACAAGGTGCTGGTGGTGGGTGCAGGACGCATGACGGAACCGGCGCCCGCCGCGTCCGAAGCGGCGCGCTACCCCAGCCTGGCGCAGATCGCCGGCCATGCGCTGTCGTCGATCTTCCTCGACGGCCTGGCCGTCGACATCGAGCGCCTGAACCGCATCAACCTGACCTTGTCGATGCTGCCGCCCGAATTGCTGGGCAAGACGGCCTTGCGGCCCGTGGAATTGCTGGTCATCGCGCCATCCGAGCGGCTCGACGCCATCGCCAGCCGGCATATCGGCAGTTTGCCCCGTCCCATCCGCACCATGTTGTCGGGCATCGGCGCCGCCGAAGCGCGCGGCGCGGCGCTGGCATCGTATTTATTGTTCGAATCGACGTATACTAACGAGCTGATCCGTCTTGGACAGCGCGATACGCAGGCCCGCAAGGACGATGTACTGGCGTTTTTTGGTTCTTGAGACGGCCCCCGGCACAGTAGCCGGAGTTTTCGCGTTTTTTTGACAGGACGATTGTGCAGGTATTTCGACGTGTTCATGATGTTGCCTTACTGCTAATTTTGCTGCTGGGCGGTGCCGCCGCGGCAGCGCCTGCGCCCACCTTGCGTTTCGACCAGCTCAGCGTCGACCAGGGCCTGGCGCAGGAATCGGTGCTGGCCATCGCCCAGGACCGGCAGGGCTATATGTGGTTCGGCAGTCAGTCCGGCCTGAGCCGCTACGATGGCTACCGCATGGTCGTCTACAAGAATGTCGAGGGCGACAAGACCAGCCTGGCCGACAACTGGGTCGGCGAACTGCACGTCGATAGCCAGGGCCAGCTGTGGGTGGGCACCGACAACGGCCTGGACCGCTTCGACGCGGCCAGCCAGACCTTCATCCACTACGTGCCGGCCGAAAAGAGCAAGCGCGGCAACGGCAACCGGCATATCCATGCCATTGTCGACGATGGCGCGCGCGGGTTCTGGATCGCCACCTCGGACGGTTTGCAGCATTTCGATCCCGCCACGGGCACCTTCCGCACCTGGCACCATGAAGAAGGCAATCCGCACAGCCTGGGCGACAATGAAATCAAGGCGCTGGTGCTGGACGGGCAAAAGCGCCTGTGGATCGGCACGGTCACGGGCCTGGACATGCTGGCCCCGGGCAGCGACCGCTTCGAGCATTTCGCCGTCGATGCGGCGCCCGGCTCGAAGTACAACGTGATCCAGGCGCTGCTGGTCGACCGCCAGCAGAACCTGTGGATAGGCACGATGGCCGGCGCCGAGCGCTGGCGCCTGGGCGGCGCGGGCGAAGCGCCCCAGTCGCGCCTGCGCCTCAGTGAAAAACAGGGCTTTTCCGCCATCCGCGTCGCCAGCCTGTACCAGGATGTCGACGCCACTGTCTGGCTGGGCAGCAATGCCGACGGCCTGTTCCGCTGGCAGCCCGGGAGCGACACCTTCCTGCAGTACCGCCACCAGACGGGCGACAAGTTCAGCGTCGCCGACAACCAGCTGTCGTCGCTGTACCGCGACCGCGCGGGCACGTTCTGGGTCGGTTCCTGGTACAACGGCGTGAGCCGCGTGGACCTGGGCAGCGGCGGCTTTTCGCGCATGGCGCGCGCACCCGGCGATGTGGGCGCCCTGGCGGACAAGAAAGTGCGCGCCGTGGCCGACGCGGGCAATGGCAAGCTGTGGCTGGCCACCAAGGCGGGCCTGAAACTGTACGACACGCGCGACGGCAGCTCGCGCGTGTTCGACCTGCGCAGTTCGCCCGGCATGTCGCGCGACGAGCAGGTCACCACCCTGTACAAGGCGCCGGACGGCACTCTGTGGGTGGGCGGCTCGACGGGCTTGCACCGCTTCGACCCGGCACTGGGGCGCTTCTTCACCATGCGCTTTGCCGCCGGCGACCCGAACAGCGACACCATCCGCAATGTCGTGAGCGACCGCAGCGGCATGCTGTGGGTCTCGACGCGGGGCGGCGTGCACCGCTTCGACCCCGCCAGCCAGCGCTTTACCACCTACCGCCACGATCCGGCCGATCCGAACAGCCTGTCCGACAACATGGTGCGGCCCGTGCTGGAAGACGGCAAGGGGCAGCTGTGGATAGGCTCCTTCCATGGCCTGGACTTGCTGGACCGCGCCAGCGGCCGCTTCCGGCATTTCCGCCACGATCCGCAAAATCCCCATAGCCTCAGCCACGACGAGGTGCACTACCTGCACGAGGACAAGCGCGGCGTGCTGTGGGTGGGCACGGCCAATGGCCTGAACCGCATGGACGTCGATGCGAAGGGCGAGATCCGCTTCCGCCGCTTCGTGCGCAAGGATGGCATGGCCGACGATGCCGTCGCCAGCATCCTCGGCGATGACAACGAGCAGCTGTGGCTGAGCACGAACAGCGGCATCACGCGGCTCGACATGCGCAGCGGCTTGTTCCGCAACTACGACAGCGCCGATGGCACCGTGGAAGGCTCGTACTTCGATGGCGCGGCCCTGCGCGCGTCGGACGGGACCATGTACTTCGGCGGCTTCAACGGCATGACGGCGTTCGTGCCCCAGGATATCCACGACAACCGCGTGCCGCCGCTGGTGGCCGTCACGGAACTGCAGATATTCAACAAGCCCGTGGCCATCGGCCGCGGCGAGTTCGCGCACGTGCTCAAGACGGCGATCGACCATACGCGCAACCTGGTGCTGACCAGCCGCGAAAGCGTCTTTTCGCTGGAATTCGCGGCCCTGCATTTCGCCGCGCCCCAGCGCAATATGTTCGCCTACCGGCTCGAAGGCTTCGACCAGGACTGGGTCATGACGGATGCGGGGCGGCGCTTCGCCACCTACACCAACCTCGATGCCGGCAATTACGTGTTTCGCGTCAAGGCGGCCAACAAGGACGGCGTGTGGAACGAGAGCGGCGCCACCCTGGCCATCACGATCCTGCCGCCGTTCTGGAAAACCTGGTGGTTCCGCACCCTGATGGCGGCGCTGCTGCTGGGCGCCGTGTATGGCGCCTACCGCCAGCGCGTGCGCGCGCTGCGGCGCCAGCAGAACGAACTGGAAGAGCTGGTCAGCGAACGCACGGCCGAGTTGCAGAGCAAGGAAATCGAAGTGCTGGCCCAGTCGGAAAAGCTGGCCCAGGTCAACAGCAGCCTGACGAAAAACGAGGAAAGCCTGCGCCAGGCCAAGCGCAAGGCCGAGGATGCGACGCGCCAGAAGTCGGAATTTTTGGCCAACATGAGCCACGAAATGCGCACGCCGCTGGCCGGCGTGATCGGCATGCTGGGCTTTGCCCTGCGCGACGAGCAGCTGCACGACGCGACGCGCGAGCAGATCCTGCGCGGCCAGGCCAATGCCCAGTCGCTGCTGGTGATCATCAATGACTTGCTCGATTTTTCCAAGATCGAGGCGGGCAAACTGAGTATTGAAAACATCGACTTCGCGCTCGGTGCGGCGATCGAGACGGTCGTCAGCCTGTTCGAGGAACAGGCAGCCGCGCGCAGCATCGGTTTCTCCATCGATTTCGCGCCCGACCTGCCGCCGTTTGTTGTGGGCGATCCCACCCGTTTGCGCCAGGTGCTGGTCAACCTGGTGGGCAATGCCTTCAAGTTCACCCAGCGCGGCGGCGTCAGCGTGAGCGTCGAGCGGGCCGGCATGGCCAGCGGCAGCGGCGGGCGCAAGGTCAGCCTGATCCGCTTTACGGTCAGCGACAGCGGCATCGGCATTGATGCCGATGCGATGGCGCGCCTGTTCCAGAAGTTCGAGCAGGCCGACGCCAGCACCACGCGGCGCTACGGCGGCACGGGGCTGGGCCTGGCCATCTGCCGCCAGCTGGTCGAACTGATGGATGGCGAGATCGAAGTGGCCAGCACGCCGGGGCAGGGCAGCACCTTTGCCTTCACCTTGCCGCTGGCCGATGGCGTGGCGCCGCCGCTGGTGCCGCAGGTGGCGCTGGCGCCGCACAGCCACCAGCTGCGCGTGCTGTGCGCGGAAGACTTCCCCACCAACCAGATCATCATCCGCGTCATGCTCGAGGAACTGGGGCACCGGGTCGACGTGGTGGCCAACGGCGCGCTGGCGGTGGCCGCCTGCGTGCATACGCGCTATGACCTGATCCTGATGGACGGGCGCATGCCGGAGATGGATGGGGCGACGGCGACGCGATTGATCCGCGTGGGCGGCTGGCCGGACCAGCCCGTGCGCGACCAGGAACTGATGATCGTGGCCCTGACGGCGAATGCCAGCGAAGAGGACCGCAGCCGCTACCTGGGTGTCGGCATGGATGATTTCCTCAGCAAGCCAGTGGACGAGGCGGCGCTGCATGGCTTGCTGGCGCGCGCCATCGAGCGCCAGTTGCAGCGCGGTTTCATGCTGCCGCGCATGCCGACCAACGTGCCGCGCGGCGCAGCGCGGGGGCAGGCCGAACTCGATGCCCTGTTCGGCATCGCGCCGGCCATCCCCGCCCCGGCGCCTTCCCCGTCCGGCCGCAGCGGCGAACTGCAGCGGCGCATCCGCGTCGCCTTCGTCGCCGACCTGGAGGGGCGCCTGCGTGAACTCGACGCAGCGCTGGCGGCGCAGGACAAGGACGGCGCCGGGCGCCTGCTGCACGGCTTGAAGGGCAGCGCCGCGTATCTCGATGAAACGCAGCTGCACATGCTGTGCACGGAACTGGAGGAGGCGGCGGACGGCGGGCGCTGGACCCAGGTGGCCTTGCATTTGCCCCAATTGCGCGCACTGTTGACGCAAATAGCCGTTTCGGACAAGGAAATGTAAAATAGGCAATGCCGGCCATGGAGCGCGCGGCGAAACTGGGTAGAATACGGCCAGGCGCCCTGATGCTGCCGGCAATGGAGAAAGCAATGAAAGTACTGGTGGTTGACGATGATGTCGTGTCGCGCATGGTATTGATGCATTTGATCGACAGCTGCGGCGTGCACGATATTGTGGAAGCCGAAGATGGCGCGGCGGCGTGGGAGCAGCTCGAAGGCGGCTTGCGCCCATCGCTGTGTTTTTGCGACCTGCGCATGCCGCGCCTGTCCGGCATGGAGCTGCTGCAGAAAATCCGTTCCGACAGCGCGCTCGACGCCATGCCGCTGGTGCTGGTGTCGTCGGCCAACGACCAGGACACGGTGCGCGACGCCGTGCAGGCCGGCGCTGCCGGCTATATCGTCAAGCCATTCCAGCCGGAGCAGGTGCGCCAGCATATCGACGCCTGCTTCGACGTGTCGGCCTTGCCGGCCGAGGCGCCGCGCGACACGCTGCAGCGGCTGGGCATCGACGGCGAACGTTTGCTGGCCTACCTGACGGGCTTCCAGGGGCAGGTCGGCGCCGCCGGCGAACAGGTCGACGCCTTGCTGGCGCGCGGCGAACCGGCGCAGGCGCGCCAGCAGCTCGAACGGCTGCACCTCGGTTGCCGCACCCTGGGCCTGCATGGCGCGGAGGCCGCGATGATGGACCTGCTGCAGGCGTCGGTGCTCGATGGCGAGCAGATACAGGGTGCCCTGGCCGCGCTGGCGCGCAGCGTGGCGCAACAGGCCCACCTGCTGCGTCAACAGGACGGGATGGACTGAATCTGCCGTTTTCCCCTTGCTGGAAAAATACTTTAGGTTTAAAGTATCTGCTTCCGGGCCCTGTGCACGCGCCCGTCACCAGCCAGGATGAGCATGAGCAGCGACCCTTCGCCTACCACCGCATCTCCCCAGGACGACTTTGCGCGCGCGCACCTGCCGCCGCGCGAACTGTGGCCGCAGCTGTGCCTTGACTTGCCCGAGCTGCAGTATCCGCCCCGTCTCAATTGCGCCGCCGCGCTGCTCGATGCGGCCGTGGCAGAAGGTGGCGGCGGACGCACCGCCATCCTTGCCGACGGCCAGCGCTGGACCTACGCGCAACTGGCGCAGCAGGTCGACCGCATCGCCCACGTGCTGCAGGCCGACCTGCGCCTGATCCCCGGCAACCGCGTGCTGCTGCGCGGCGCGAATACCCCCATGATGGCCGCCTGCCTGCTGGCCGTGCTGAAGGCCGGCTGCATCGCCGTGCCCACCATGCCGCTGCTGCGCGCGCGCGAGCTGTCCACCATCGCGGCCAAGGCGGAAGTGAACGCCGTGCTGTGCGCGCAGGGCTTGCGCGCGGAACTCGACGGCATGTCCGGCTTGCCGCGCATGCTGTGCTTTGGCGCCGAAGGCGCCGAGCTGGAACAGCGCATGGCGGCGCACGCCAGCCCGTTTGCCGCGCACGACACGGCGGCCGACGACGTGTGCCTGATCAGCTTTACCTCGGGCACGACGGGCGTGCCGAAGGGGACCATGCACATGCACCGCGACCTGCTGGCCATCTGCGACTGCTTTCCCCGCTCCATGCTGCAGGTGCGCGCCGACGATATCTTCATCGGCACGCCGCCGCTGGCGTTCACCTTCGGCCTGGGCGGTCTGCTGCTGTTCCCCCTGCGCTTCGGCGCGGCCACCGTGCTGCTGGAAAAACTCACGCCCGATACCCTGCTGCGCGCCATCGCCGCATACCAGGCCACCATCTGCTTCACGGCGCCGACCTTCTACCGCCAGATGGCGCCCTTGGCGGCCAGTCATGACGTGCGCAGCCTGCGCCTGACCGTGTCGGCGGGCGAGGCGCTGCC
Source organism: Janthinobacterium violaceinigrum (assembly GCF_009208555.1). Classification (GTDB taxonomy): domain Bacteria; phylum Pseudomonadota; class Gammaproteobacteria; order Burkholderiales; family Burkholderiaceae_D; genus Janthinobacterium; species Janthinobacterium violaceinigrum. The sequence goes on from NZ_WFLI01000053.1 coordinate 10,301, forward strand.
GCTGGCCACGCGCGACGCCTGGCAGGAGGCGACGGGCCTGGCCATGACGGACGGCATCGGCGCCACCGAGATGCTGCACATCTTCATTTCCGCCACGGGCGAGGGCATACGCCGCGGCGCCATCGGCAAGGCCATTCCCGGCTACCAGGCGTGCATCGTCGACGACGCGGGCGTGGTGCAGCCGCCCGGCGTGACGGGCCGCCTGGCCGTGAAAGGGCCCACCGGCTGTCGCTACCTGTCCGACCCGCGCCAGCACGAATATGTGCAGAACGGCTGGAACCTGACGGGCGACACCTTCGAGATGGATGGCGACGGCTATTTCTATTACCGCTCGCGCAGCGACGACATGATCGTCTCGGCCGGCTACAACATCGCCGGCCCGGAAGTGGAGGAGGCGCTGCTGCGCCATCCGGCCGTGGCCGAATGCGGCGTGGTCGGGCGCGCCGATGCCGGGCGTGGCCAGATCGTCGAGGCGCACGTGGTGCTGAAGGACGGCTTCCAGGCCGGCGACGTGCTGGCGGCCGAACTGCAGGACTTCGTGCGCCAGCATATCGCCCCGTATAAATATCCGCGCGCCATCCGTTTCCTGCCGGCCTTGCCCCGCACGGAAACGGGCAAGCTGCAGCGCTTCAAACTTCGCACGGACACCCCATGAATATTGTCTGCATCGGCGGCGGTCCCGCCGGCCTGTATTTCAGCCTGCTCATGAAAAAGCAGAACCCCGGTCACCGCATCACGGTCATCGAACGCAACCGCCCGTATGACACGTTTGGCTGGGGCGTGGTGTTTTCCGACCAGACCCTGGGTAACCTGGCCAATGCGGACGAGCCGACGGCGCGCGCCATCCTGCAGGCGTTCAACCACTGGGACGATATCGAGATCCACTTCAAGGGCGAGACCGTGCGTTCGGGCGGCCACGGCTTTTGCGGCATCGGCCGCAAGCGCCTGCTCAATATCCTGCAGGCGCGCTGCGAGGAACTGGGCGTGCAGCTGGTGTTCGAGACGGAAGTGCAGGACGACCAGGCCATCGCGCGCCAGTACGGCGCCGACCTGGTGATCGCCAGCGACGGCTTGAACAGCCGCATCCGCACGCGCTATGCGGCCAGCTACCAGCCCGAGATCGAGCAGCGCCATTGCCGCTTCGTCTGGCTGGGCACGCGCAAGAAATTCGAAGCGTTCACGTTTGCCTTCCGCCAGACGCCACACGGCTGGTTCCAGGCGCACATCTACCAGTATGACGGCGACACGTCGACCTTCATCGTCGAGACGCCCGAACACGTGTGGCGCGCGGCGGGGCTCGACAGCATGAGCCAGGTAGAGGGCATCGCCTTTTGCGAAGCGCTGTTTGCGGGGGAACTCGATGGTCACTCTTTGCTGAGCAATTCGCCGCACTTGCGCGGCTCGGCCCAGTGGATCACCTTCCCCCGCATCGTCTGCCGGCAATGGGTGCATGTACAGGACGGCGTGCCCGTCGTGCTGATGGGCGACGCGGCCCACACGGCCCATTACTCCATCGGCTCCGGCACCAAGCTGGCGCTGGAAGACGCGATCGAGCTGGCGCGCTGCTTCGGCCAGCACGCCGATAGCGCTGCCGGCACGGATGCGGCGCTGGCCGCCTACCAGCAGCTGCGCGCCGTCGAAGTGCTCAAGATCCAGAGCGCGGCGCGCAATTCCATGGAATGGTTTGAAAACGTCGAGCGCTACAGCGCCATGGAGGCGCCGCAGTTCGCCTATTCCATGCTCACGCGCAGCCAGCGCATCTCGCATGAAAACCTGCGCCTGCGCGATCCCGCGTACGTGGCCGGTTATGAGCGGTGGCTGGCGCGGCGCGCGGGCGAACAGGCCGGCGTGGCGATGCCGGACGAGGCCCTGCCGCCCATGCTCACGCCCTTCCGGCTGCGCGGCGTGCTGCTGAAAAACCGCATCGCCGTCTCGCCGATGGCGCAGTACAGCGCCGTCGATGGCGTGGCGGGCGACTATCACCTGATGCACCTGGGGGCGCGCGCCATGGGTGGTGCGGGCCTCGTGTTTGCCGAGATGACGTGCGTCTCGGCCGACGCGCGCATCACGCCCGCCTGTCCCGGCATGTACAGCGAAGCGCACACGCAGGCGTGGCGGCGCATCGTCGATTTCGTGCATGCCGGCAGCGATGCGAAGATCGCCCTGCAGCTGGGCCACGCGGGGCCGAAAGGCTCGACGCGCCCCATGTGGGACGGCATCGACCTGCCCCTGAAGGAGGGCAACTGGCCGCTGCTGGCCGCGTCCAGCCAGCAGTACCTGGCCGGCGTGTCGCAGGTGGCGCGCGCGGCCACGGAAAGCGACCTGGCGCGCATCGAGCAGGACTTCGTGCGCGCCACCCTGGCGGCGGCCGTCGCCGGTTTCGACTGGCTGGAACTGCACTGCGCGCATGGTTATCTGCTGTCGAGTTTTATCTCGCCGCTGACCAACCGCCGCACGGACGACTATGGCGGCAGCCTGGAAAACCGCTGCCGCTATCCCCTGCGCGTGTTCCGCGCCATGCGCGCCGCCTGGCCGCAGGATAAACCCATGAGCGTGCGCATCTCGGCCCACGACTGGGTCGAAGGCGGCATCACGCCCGACGACGCGGTCGTCATCGCGCGGCTGTTCAAGCAGGCCGGCGCCGACCTGATCGACTGTTCCTCGGGCCAGGTCAGCAAGCTCGAACAGCCCGTGTACGGACGCATGTTCCAGGCGCCGTTCGCCGACCGCGTGCGCAACGAGGCGGGCATCGCCAGCATGGCCGTCGGGTCCATCTTCGAAGCGGACCACGCCAACAGCATCATCGCCGCCGGCCGCGCCGACCTGTGCGCCGTGGGCCGCCCGCACCTGGCCAACCCGGCCTGGACCCTGACGGAGACGGCGCGCATCGGCTACAGTGGCGCCGCTTCAAGCTGGCCAAAACAGTACCGGCCGGGCCAGCAGCAGCTGGAACGCAATCTGCAGCGCGAGCGCCAGCTGGCTGCCGCCAACACGGGACTGACCCCGCAACAGGTAGCCGCGCGGCTGCTGGAAGGATGACATGAAAACGCAGGTATTGACTGACAGGCATGCGCTGGTGACGGGCGCCGGCAGCGGCATCGGTCTCGCTTGCGCGGGCGCCTTGCTGGACGCGGGCGCCCGGGTCACCCTGGCCGGGCGCGACGGCGCGCGGCTGGCGCGCGCGCGCATGCAGCTGGAAGAGGAGGGTCACGCGGGCCGGGTGGCCATCTGCGTGCTCGACGTGGCCGTGGAAGCGTCCGTGCAGGCTGGTTTCGCACAGGCGGCCGCGCACTTCGGCCGCATCGACATATTGATCAATAACGCGGGCCAGGCGCATGCGGCGCCGTTCGGCAAGACGGATGCGGCCATCTGGCAGCAGATGCTGACCGTGAACCTGACGGGCGTGTTCCACTGCTGCCAGGCCGCCATGCCGGCCATGCTGGAATCGGGCTGGGGGCGCATCGTCAACGTGGCGTCGACGGCGGGCCTGAAAGGCTATCGCTACGTCAGCGCCTATGTCGCCGCCAAGCACGGCGTGATCGGCCTGACGCGCGCGCTGGCGCTGGAAGTGGCGCCGCGCGGCATCACCGTCAACGCCGTCTGCCCCGGCTACACGGAAACGGAGATGGTGGCGCAGGCCGTGCAGAACATCGTGCGCAAGACGGGGCGGGGCGAAGACGCGGCCCGCGCGGAACTGGCCGCGGCCAATCCGCAGCAGCGGCTGGTGCAGCCGCGGGAAGTGGCCGATGCGGTGGCCTGGCTATGCCTGCCCGCATCGGCCGCCATGAATGGACAATCGATCGCCGTCGCCGGCGGCGAAGTAATGTAACTGAATGAAGATCATGGATAAAGACAGCGCTGACGCGCAAGAACAACCGGTGCTGGACCTGTCCAGCCGCCTGACGCAGGATCACCACCAGTCGCTCAAGCTGTGGCTGCGCATGCTCTCGTGCACGGTAAAAATCGAAAACGAGGTGCGCACGCGTTTGCGCGCCACCTTCGGCATCACCTTGCCCCGCTTCGACCTGATGGCGCAGCTCGAGCGCTTTCCCGATGGCTTGCGCATGGGCGAACTGTCCAAGCGCATGATGGTCACGGGCGGCAATATCACGGGCATCACCGACCAGCTGGAGCAGGAAAAACTGGTGGTGCGCGTGGTCGACCCGAAGGACCGCCGCTCGTACAGCGTCAAGCTGACCCCGGCGGGCCGGCGCGCGTTCGACGAGATGGCCAGGGTGCACGAAGGCTGGATCGCCGAACTGCTGCAGGGCGTCACGCCGGACGACAAAACCCAGTTGATCGACCTGCTGTCGCACATGAAACAGCAGCTCAATGACACCCCCTTGAAGGATTGACCATGCGCCATCTCCCCGGCCAGCCGCAAGACCTGCCAGGCAACCGCGCCAGCCTGGCGGGCTACGCCGCGCGGCATTTTCTGTTTTCTGTCGATGCGGGCGTCGCCACACTGACCCTGCACCGGCCCGAGCGCAAGAATCCGCTCACCTTCGATTCGTATGCGGAATTGCGCGAACTGTTCCGCGCGCTGGCGCATGCGGACGATGTCAAGGCCGTGGTGATCACGGGCAGCGGCGGCAATTTCTGCTCGGGCGGCGACGTGCACGACATCATCGGGCCTCTGACGAAGCTCGACATGCCCGGCTTGCTGGCGTTTACCCGCATGACGGGCGACGTGGTGAAAGCCATGCGCACCTGCCCGCAACCCATCGTCGCCGCCATCGACGGCATTTGCGCGGGCGCCGGCGCCATGCTGGCGCTGGCTTCCGATATCCGCATCGGCACGGCGCGCAGCAAGACGGCTTTCCTGTTTACCCGCGTGGGCCTGGCCGGCTGCGACATGGGCGCCTGCGCCCTGCTGCCGCGCGTGATCGGCCAGGGTCGCGCCGCCGAACTGCTGTACACGGGCCGCTCGCTGCCGGGACTGGAGGCCGAGCGCTGGGGCTGGTTCAACAGCCTGGCCGAGCCGGAAGAACTGGCGCAGGCGGCGCAGCTGTTTGCCGCCGGCCTGGCCGGCGGTCCCACCTTCGCGCACGGCATGACGAAGAAAATGCTGCAGCAGGAGTGGAACATGGGCATCGACGAAGCCATCGAGGCGGAAGCGCAGGCGCAGGCCATCTGCATGGCCACCAACGATTTCCACCGCGCCTATCACGCCTTCGTGGCGAAAGAGCAACCCCGCTTCGAGGGCGATTAAGAAGATGAACACGACACGCGACACCACTTACCTGGACTGGCCGTTCTTCGAAGCGCGCCATGCCGAACTCGAACGGGCGCTCGACGCCTGGGCCGCGCAGCACCTGCAGGAAGCCCATGGCGCCGACGTCGATGACGCCTGCCGCACGCTGGTGGCGCAGCTGGGGCAGGGCGGCTGGCTCGCGCATGCCACGGGCATCGATGGCCAGATCGACACGCGCGCCATTTGCCTGATGCGCGAAACCCTGGCGCGCCACAATGGCCTGGCCGATTTTGCGTTTGCCATGCAGGGCCTGGGATCGGGCGCCATCGGCCTGTTCGGCAGTGTGCAGAACAAGGCGCGCTACCTGCCCGACGTGGCCAGCGGCAAGCGCATCGCCGCGTTTGCCCTGTCCGAGCCGCAGGCCGGGTCGGACGTGGCGGCCATGGCGTGCGCGGCCCGGCGCGACGGTGACGAGTATGTGCTCGATGGCGAAAAGACGTGGATCTCGAACGGCGGCATCGCCGACTTCTACGTGGTGTTTGCCCGCACGGGCGAGGCGCCCGGCGCGCGCGGCATCAGCGCCTTCATCGTCGACGCCGACAATCCCGGACTGGAAATCGCCGAGCGCATCGCCGTCATCGCGCCGCATCCGCTGGCGCGCCTGCGCTTCAAGCACTGCCGCGTGCCCGTGTCGCAGCGCCTGGGCGAGGCGGGGCAGGGCTTCAAGGTGGCGATGGCGACGCTGGACGTGTTCCGTACGTCGGTGGCCGCCGCCGCGCTGGGCTTTGCGCGGCGCGCCTTCGACGAGGCGCTGCGCCACGCGACAAAGCGCCAGATGTTCGGCCAGACCCTGGCGGACTTCCAGCTGACGCAGGCAAAATTGGCGCAGATGGCCACCGGCATCGATGCGTGCGCCTTGCTGACCTACCGCGCCGCCTGGCAGCGCGACCAGGGCCGCAAGGTGACGAAGGAGGCGGCCATGGCCAAGCTGACGGCCACGGAAACGGCGCAGCAGGTGATCGACGCGGCCGTGCAGATGTTCGGCGGCATGGGCGTGGTCAGCGACCACCCCGTCGAGCGCCTGTACCGCGAAATCCGCGCCCTGCGCATCTATGAAGGCGCCAGCGAGGTACAGCAACTGATCATCGCGCGCGAATTGCTGCGCGAGGCGGCGGACGCATGAACAACGAGGAGAAGACGATGCAGGTGCTGCAACCACCGGGATGGGCGAGGCCGCGCGGCTATGCGAACGGCGTGGCCGCCAGCGGGCGGACGGTCTATGTCAGCGGCATGATAGGCTGGGATGCGCAGGGCCAGTTCCATACGGACGATTTCGCGGGGCAGGTGCGCCAGGCGCTGCAGAACATCGTCGCCGTGCTGGCCGAGGCGGGCGCCTTGCCCGAGCATATCGTGCGCATGAACTGGTATGTGCTCGACAAGAAGGAATATGTGGCGGCGTACCCGCAAATCGGCGTGGCGTACCGTGAACTGATCGGCAAGCATTTCCCCGCCATGACGGCCGTGCAGGTAGCGGGCCTGATCGAGGACCGCGCCAGGGTGGAAATCGAGGTGACGGCCGTGCTGCCGCCGTGAAGTAATTGTGTTAACAGCATTTCAATTGAAATAAATTAATGCAATTAATGCATTACCTTGTGCTATATTGATATGCCGAAATTTTGCGGCATACACACAGGGGGAGCGATGCAAGAACAAATCATGCTGAGAATCAAGGCGGCGCGGCCCGCCACCTTGCTGGCTGGCGCCTTGCTGTGCGCCGCTATCGCCCCTGCCGCCATGGCGCAGTCCCTGCTCAACGGCGCGCAGGAAGCGCAGCTGTCCGCCTGGCTGGGCGAAGGGCCGCTGGCGCTGACGGCCATCTACACGAAGGCGGCGGGCGACACGTCGCGCGACTTTCACCTGGCAGCCGACGGCAAGGGGCGCACGTTTTCGGTGATGCAGGCGAGCAACGCTGCGGGCCAGACCTGGCTGGTGGGCGGCTACAATCCGCAAAGCTGGAATTCCTCGGGCAACTACAACATGACGCCGGAAGACCGCGACCGCACGGCCTTCATCTTCAACCTGACATCGGGCCAGCATTTCCGGCAAACGCCGAAAACCTATGCGCTCGATACTGTCGGCTCGTACCAGACCTTCAACGATATCAACGCGGGCCCCACGTTCGGCATCGGCGCCGACCTGGGCATGTCGGCTGACCTGAGCAGCAATGGGGTGTCCTCGCGCTACTCGTATATCGATCCCGTCAATGGCATCTTTGGCGCAAGCTTGCTCGATGGCACGCCGTATGGCTCGTATCCCAATGTCACGTTTGGCGCCATGCAAGTATTTAGCGTCAGCGCCGTGCCGGAACCGGCAAGCTACGCGATGCTGGCATTCGGCCTGATCATGCTGGGCAGCTTGCAGGCGCGCCGGCGCCGGCGTCACGGCGGCAAGGCCTGAGTCCGCTCCGTTGCTATTGACGACGAGACAATATCGGTAGACGATGCGGATGACGATGGAAGATTTCTACTATGCATGTTTCTTTAGGTTAATAATATTTTCACAATAATATTATTGTGCAATTGAAGTTCTTCCATGAGTCACCTTCGTCTTTCGGGATCGCGCTGTGCTATTTAATTCATTTCCTTTTTTTCTGGTGTTTTTGCCGCTGGCCCTGCTGGGCTATTTTTTGCTGTCAAAATATTCCTTACGCCTTTCCATCATTTTCCTGCTGTTTGCCTCGGTCGCGTTCTACAGCTACTGGGATGTGTCCTACCTGCCCTTGCTGGCGCTGTCCGTGTGCTGCAACTTCGCCGTCGGCCGGGCCATATCGCAGCGCAAGGAGCAGGGCAGGGCGCGCAGCGCCAAGGCCTGGCTGATCGCCGGCCTGGCATTCAATCTGTCGCTGCTGGTCTTCTTCAAGTATTTTGATTTCCTGCTCAGCAATATCGCCGCCGTGACGGGCGCCCCGATCGCGGCCATCGGGATCACATTGCCCATCGGCATATCTTTTTTTACGTTTACCCAGATTGCCTATCTGGTCGACTGCCATGCAGGCAAGGTCAAGGATTACCAGCCAGAAAGCTACGGCTTGTTTGTCACGTATTTTCCCCACCTGATCGCGGGCCCCATCCTGCATCACAAGGAAATGATGCCGCAGTTCGTGGCGGCGGAATCGCACCGCTTCAGCCGGGGGCGGCTGGTCGTGGGCCTGGCCTTCTTCACCATCGGCCTGTTCAAGAAAGTGATCCTGGCCGATGGCGTGGCGCGCTATGTGAGTCCGGTCTTCGACCTGCACCATCAGCACCTAAGCATGCTGGAAGCGTGGGCGGGCACGCTGGCCTACACCTTCCAGCTGTACTTTGATTTTTCCGCCTATTGCGACATGGCTTACGGACTGTCCTATATGTTCGGCATTATTTTGCCGATCAATTTCAATTCGCCGTACAAGGCCGCTTCCATCATCGATTTCTGGCGCCGCTGGCACATCACCTTGTCCAACTTCCTGCGCGACTACCTGTACATCCCGCTGGGCGGCAACCGCCAGGGGGCGTTCCAGCGCTACCGCAACCTGTTGCTGACCATGTTGTTGGGCGGACTCTGGCATGGCGCCAACTGGACCTTCATCGTATGGGGCATGCTGCACGGCATCTACCTGATCGTGAATCACGCCCTGCGGCATCTTCTGGGGGGATACAGCAACCTGGGAATCCGCGTGGCCGGCAGCGTTGTCACCTTTCTTGCCGTGGTGCTGGCCTGGGTCTTCTTCCGCGCCAGTTCGGTGACGGTGGCGTTCGACGTGCTGCGCGCCATGACGGGCAGCACGCTGACGCTGCCCATGCAGGCGGGAGTGCTGGGCATGAACCGCATCATGGAACTGGGAAGCTGCCTGTGGTGGCTGGGCGCTTGTGCGGCGATCGCCTTTTGCCTGCCGAACGCCTACCAGATGCTGGGGCGCGGCTTGCTGCGCGAGCGGGAGGCGGGCCTGAACGGCAGCCGCGGCACCTTCCTGCTGGGCGCCATGTTGACGTTGTGCATGTTGTTGCTGGCCATTAGCGAGACACGCGGCGTTTCCGAATTCTTGTACTTTAATTTCTAACTCATCCTATGCGCCCATTATTTGCAATCGGCCTCGGTGTCGTGGCCACGGCGCTGGTGCTGGAAGTCGTCCTGCAATGCCTGCCGGTGGTGTCCGGCCTGCGCATGGCAGACAGCAGCAGCGCCGTGCCGTTCAACCGCTATCTGCCCGGGCAGCCATATGTGTATTCGCATGGCTGGGCCCTGGCCAATGCCCGGCGCGGCGTGACGAATGCGCAGGGCTACAATAATTCTGCCGACTTCCAGGAGGGCGCTGCCGTGCTGGTGCTGGGCGACAGCTTCGTCGAAAGCCTGATGCTCGACTATGCCGACACCGTGCAAGGCAAGCTGGACCAGGCCCTGGGCGGCAAGGTGTATGCCGCGGCCGGTTCCGGCAACGGCCTGGCGGATGGCCTGGAAATGCTGCGCTATTACCAGCCGCGATTGCATCCGCGCACGGTGCTGCTGTTTGTCGATGCGGGCAATCTGAATGAGCTGCTGGCGCCGGCCCAGCGCGGACACAGCAATTTTGTCGTGGATGGACAGGCCGTTTCCGTCGCGCACACCCCCTATGCCGAATCGAAGGTCAAGCGCCTGGTGGCCCATTCGGCGCTGGCGCGCTATGTGTATTACAACCTGAAGCTGTCGGACTGGCTGCTGTCCAAGTTGCAGAGCAGCAAACCGGCCGCGGCCGCGGCTGCCCCGGCCGGCGCGCGTGAGGCGGCGCTGGAGTTCTATCTGACGCAGCTGCGCCAGGCGGGCGGCGCGGCGACGCGCGTCATCTTCCTCGTCGACGGCGAGCGCAACCTGCTGTACGAACCGGGCCACGCCAAGCCCCAGTGGCACGGCGACAACCGCGCGTTCTTCCTCGAGCGCGCCAGGCGGCATGGCTATGCGGTGGCCGACATGCAGCCTGTATTCGCGCAGCACTGGGCCTTGCGGCGCGAACGCATGGATTTCCTGCCCATGGACGGGCACTGGAACAAGGTGGCGCACGCGCTGGCGGCGCAGCAGGTCCTGCCGCTGCTGGCGGCGGACGCGCCGCCCCCTCCTGGGGCTGCGGGAAACTGATTGCCGTGGCGAGATTCGACTTGCCGGACTACTAATGCGCGGCGCCAGGCTGTATAATGCCGCTTCGCGTGTCGCCATCGTACAATGGATAGTACAAGGTCCTCCTAAGACTTAAATGCAGGTTCGATTCCTGCTGGCGACACCACATTCCACGCAGCGCGCGTCGGCGGCCCGGGTCCATGCGGGCGCAATTTGGTGGTCGATGGCGATTGAAGTCCGAGTTATCGGTACAATGCGTGCTTCATTCATCCAATCGGCGGCTGTTTTGCACACCACACGGTGTGCGCGAGACGGCGCCCGAGCACTCTTACTCATTATGGCTGTCATTTCTCTTTCATCGGCGCAACTTGCGTTCGGTCACGTCGCGCTGCTCGATCACGCGGAATTTTCACTGGAAACCTCGGAGCGGGTCGGCTTGATCGGCCGCAACGGCACGGGTAAATCGTCGCTGTTGAAGGTTATTTCGGGCAAGTTCAAGCTCGATGACGGCTTGCTGGTGATGCAGCAAGGCATCAAGATCGCCTATGTGGAGCAAGAGCCGCAATTCGATCCGGAAATGTCCGTGTTCGACGCCGTCGCGTCCGGCATGGGCGAGTCGCAGGCGTGGCTGAAGGAATACGATGCCTTGACGGGCCAGTTTGGCCAGGGCAATGACGACGAACTGATGGAACGCATGCACGACATCCAGGTCAAACTCGATGCAGCCGATGCATGGAGCTTGCCGAACAAGGTGGAAACCGTGCTCGACCGTTTGAACCTGACGGGCGACATGGCCATGAAAACCCTGTCCGGCGGGATGCAGAAGCGCGTGGCGCTGGCGCGCGCGCTGGTGTCGGCGCCCGACGTGCTGCTGCTCGATGAGCCCACCAACCATCTGGACTTCAGCTCCATCCTGTGGCTGGAAGGTCTGTTGCGCGACTTCAAGGGCAGCGTGCTGTTCATTACCCATGACCGCTCCTTCCTCGACAACGTCGCCACGCGCATCATCGAACTCGACCGCGGCCGTCTGCTGTCGTATCCGGGCAACTTCACGGCGTATCAAGTGCGCAAGGCCGAGCAGCTGGAAATCGAAGAAGTGGAAAACGCCAAGTTCGACAAGTTCCTGGCGCAGGAAGAAGTGTGGATACGCAAGGGCGTCAAGGCCCGCCGCGTGCGCGACGAAGGCCGCGTGCGCCGCCTGGAAGCGTTGCGCCTGACGCGTAATGCGCGCCGCGAACAGCAGGGACAGGTCAAGCTCGACGTGTCGGCCGGCGAACGCTCGGGCAAGATCGTGGCGGACCTGGAAAACGTTTCCAAGATTTATGGCGACAAGGTCATCGTCAAGGATTTCAGCGCCACCATCCTGCGCGGCGACAAGGTCGGCCTGATCGGTGCCAACGGCGCCGGCAAGACCACCTTGCTGAAGATGGTCCTGGGCGAAGAGCAGTCGGACACGGGCACCATCCGCCTGGGTACCAAGCTGCAAGTGGCGTATTTCGACCAGATGCGCACGCAGCTGAACGAAGAGGCGAACCTGATGGAAACCATCGCGCCGGGCAGCGACTGGGTCGAGATCAACGGCCAGCGCCGTCACGTGATGACTTACCTGAACGACTTCCTGTTCGCGCCGGAACGCGCCCGTTCGCCCGTCAAGTCCCTGTCCGGTGGCGAACGCAACCGTCTGCTGCTGGCGCGTCTGTTCGCCAAGCCGGCCAACGTGCTGGTGCTCGATGAGCCCACCAACGACCTGGATATCGATACCTTGGAATTGCTGGAAGAGTTGCTGGAAGAATACACGGGCACCGTCTTCCTCGTCAGCCATGACCGCACCTTCCTCGACAACGTCGTCACGCAGGTGATCGTCGCCGAAGGCGAAGGCAAGTGGCGCGAATTCGTCGGCGGCTACACGGACTGGGAGCGCGTGCGCACCCTGCCGATCGCCACGGCGCCCGCCAGCAAGCCGGCCGTGAAGGTCGAGGCTGCCGTACCGGCCGCCAAGCAGAAAAAGCTCAGCTACAAGGAACAGCGCGAGCTGGAAGAGCTGCCCAAGCTGATCGCCAAGCTGGAAGACGAGCAATCGGTGCTGGCCGCCGAACTGTCGCATCCGGACTTCTACAAGAAGACGCCGGCCGAAGGCAAGCGCCTGAATGCGCGCGTGGCCGAGATCGAGGGCGAACTGCTGGAAGCGCTGGAAAAATGGGAGCAGATCGAGGCGCGCGCCAACGGTTGATGTTGTTGCATACTCTGTTGTAATTTAAGTCAGGATTATTTGCCACGGCAACGGTCCCGCTTGATATAATTATATAATTATATTTATTACATCGGAGGATGCATGTTTGTCATGAAAAGCACGCGCCCCGGACCACCGCGTCCGGCGCGTGGTTCCACCTCCGATGCGCGGCAATATGTTTGACCGCGCCGCCTTGCCCCGGGTAGCGCCATTCCTGGCCTACCTCTCCTTCATTTTCATTGCCGACATGCTGGGCCGTCTGGGCGTGGCCGCGCAGGACTTGCGCTGGCTGTACCCCGTCAAGATCGGCGTCGTGCTGGGCATGCTGTTGTACTGGCGCCGCAGTTACACGGAATTGGTGTGGACGCCGTTGGGCGCGCGTGCCATTCTCGGGGCGCTGGCTGGCGGTGTTGTTGTTTTTTTGCTGTGGATTAATCTCGACGCCAGCTGGATGATGATCGGCATTGCCGACGGCTTCGATCCCCGCACCGATGGCCGCATCGAGTGGAGCCTGGTGGTGCTGCGCATCGCCGGCGCGGCGCTGGTGGTGCCCGTGATGGAGGAGCTGTTCTGGCGCTCCTTCCTGCTGCGCTGGATCGACAAGCCGGATTTTTTGCGGGCCGATCCGCGCCTGGCCAGCGCCAAGGCCTTCGCCATCAGCGTGCTGCTGTTTGGCTTTGAACATAATTTATGGCTGGCCGGCATGGTGGCCGGTGCGGCATATAGTTTGTTGTACATGCGTAGCCAGTCCCTGTGGTCGCCTATCCTCGCGCATGGCGTGACGAACGGTGTGCTGGGGCTCTGGATTATTTCTGGTGGGCACTGGATTTACTGGTAGTATTGCCTATCAACTGTGTGATCTTTCAAAGACAAAATCCATGTTGAATACCTTGCGTAAAAATGCCGTTGCCGCCGCCCTGACGGCCAGCCCACGCCTGCCAGCCGCGCTGCTCCTGGCCGTGGCCGGCACCCTGGCCAGCGGCGCCGCGCTGGCCGATATCAGCGACACCATCAAGCCTTTCGTTGCCACAACCTATTCGTACGATGACAACCTGATGCGCTTGCCGGACGACGTGCCGGGCTTTTCCGGTCCCCGTTCGGATACGTCGAGGATGCTGCAGGCGGGTTTCCTGTTCAACCGGCCCATCGGCCGCCAGATACTGACGGGGCAGGCCAAGTGGTCGAAGGTGAGCTTCGACCGCTTCAGCCAGTTCGATTACGACGGCAAGGATTTCCTGGCCGATCTGGAGTGGCACATCGCCAACCACCTCGAAGGCCACGCGGGCGCCAGCTATGCGCAGACCCTCACGCCGTTCAGCGACTTCCAGACCAATGTGCGCAATTTGCGCACGCAGCGGCGCGAGTACCTGAACGGCGCCTGGCGCTTCCACCCCAGCTGGCGCGTGCGCGGCGGCCTGTCGCGCGACCGCTATTCCTACGATTTGCCGTCGCAGGCTTTTTCCAACTGGACGGAAGACGCCACCGAACTGGGCGTGGACTACCTGGCGCCCAGCAACAGCCGCATCGGCGTGCAGCTGCGCCACCTGAACGGCAAGTATCCGAACCGCAACGCGCTTGAATCGAGCGTGTACGGCAGCGGCTACCGCCAGGACGAGATCAAGGCGAACATCTATTGGGCGCTGAGCGGCATCACGCAGCTGGAGTTTTTGGGCGGCTGGGTGCGCCACCGCAACAACCTGTTGTCGGGGCGCGATGTCAGCGGCACGAACGGACGCCTGAGCATGTACTGGCAGCCGCTGGGCAAGGTCAATTTCACGGGCATGGTCTGGCGCGAATTCGGTTCCGTCGATAACTCGCTGGTGACGAGCAGCCTGAACACGGGCGCCAGCGTGTCGGCCGCCTGGACGGCCACGGCGAAGGTGCGCGTCGATGCGCTGCTGCGCCAGGAGCGGCGCGATTTCTCCGCCGTCAGCGGCCTGGTGCTGCCGGGCGACGGGCGCGATACCACGCGCACGGCTTCGCTGGGCGTCACGTATGCGCCTTACCAGAAGATCCAGCTTGGCGTGCGCGTGTTCCAGGAGCGGCGCGAAGGCGTCGCCATCATCGATAGCGGCAGCTACCGGGCCAAGGGCATTTCCTTCAATGGCAGCGTACAGTTTTAAAAGATCAACATGACGGTCAATGATATACCCCTGATTTCGTTTTTCCAGCGCATCCTCGACCCGATCATCATCATGGGCTTGCTGTACCTGATGACGGTTTTGTCGGGTTCGCCATTTACCGGCTATACGCTGGTGCTGATGATACTGGCCGTCTTCATTTCGTCGACGGTCTTCCAGCACATCGATCCCTACCGTACCTGGCGCAGCGGCCGCATGCTGGCCTATGCGCGCGATATCCTCGTGGGCTGGACGATCGTCGCGCTGATCCTCACCTTCCTGGGCTCGGCCACGGGCCTGGCCTATCATTTCGATACCGAAGTGGTGCTGGCCTGGTTCGTCCTCACGCCCTTCGTGCTGCTGGCCGGGCACCTGGCCGGACGCAAGTTCAGCCTGCATCCGGATGGCGAAAGCGAAGTGCGTTCGGTGGTCATCATCGGCGCCAACGACGCCAGCCTGAAGTTTGCCGCCACCATCGAGCGCAATGCCAACCTGTTCATGCACGTGCATGGCTTTTTCGACGACCGCACGGACGACCGCTGGCCGGAAAAGATGCGCGAACCGATGCTGGGGCGCATGGACGATATCGCCACTTATGTGCGCGAACACAATATCAAGATGATCTTCATCAGCCAGCCGATTTCGGCCCAGCCGCGCATCCGCAAGATGCTCGACGAGCTCGAAGATACGACGGCATCCGTGTATTTCTTGCCCGATATTTATATCTTCGACCTGATGCAGGCGCGCTTCGACAACGTGGGCGGCATGCCCGTCATCGCCATCCGCGAATCGCCGTTCACGGGCTTTAACAGCATGGTCAAGCGGGGCAGCGACATCGTGCTGGGGCTGGTGATCCAGGTGCTGCTGCTGCCGGTGATGCTGGTGATCGCCATCGCCGTCAAGACCACCTCGAAAGGCCCCGTGATTTTCCGCCAGCGCCGCTACGGCCTGTATGGCGAAGAGATCGTCGTCTACAAATTCCGTTCCATGACGGTGGGCGAAGACGGCGACAAGGTGGTGCAGGCCACCAAGAACGACCAGCGCGTGACGCGGGTGGGCGCCTTCCTGCGCCGTAGCTCGCTCGACGAGCTGCCGCAGTTTCTCAACGTCTTGCAGGGCCGCATGAGCATCGTGGGGCCGCGACCCCATGCGGTGGTGCACAACGAGCAGTACCGCAAGCTGATCAAGGGCTACATGCTGCGCCACAAGGTCAAGCCCGGCATTACGGGCTGGGCCCAGGTCAACGGCTTGCGGGGCGAGACGGAAACGCTGGACAAGATGGAGGCGCGCATCCATTTCGACCTCGATTACCTGCGCAACTGGTCGCTATGGCTGGATCTGTGGATTATTGCGCGCACGGTGAAAGTGGTGCTGGCGCGCGAGAACGCGCATTGAGCGCCAGTCTGGTGCTGGCAGGAAAAAATAGCGTTTGAATATACTTTGCACGGAGTCAATACGCGTTAAAATGGAGCATCTTAGACAGCACCAGCGCATCACGCGACTACTCCGCGCGCATCCTGCCACGAGTCGTGCCGGCCATGCGCCAGGCCGCGACAGGCAGGCGATGACGTCACCGTGTTGCGGCACATTACTTTCCTCTTGGAAAGGGTCCGACGATGTGTGCAGTATCCGGCCTTGCCCCTGCCGGTCGTTGCGTCACCCTGACGGGCAGTCGTCGGGGCCGCCACGCGCCAACTATCATTTTTAAAGTCAGTCTGAACCACGCAATACATAATTTTTTGCAATCAAGTAGACTGCGGAAATAGTTGTTTTTATATCTCATAAGTAGATTTTTAAGCAAATATTTTCCTTGTCGTCGTGCATTATGTGTATTATGTTTACAATATTGTTAATTATTTGACGCATAACTATTTTCGGGGAAATCATTTCGTGCGCTGCCAGCGGCCCCGGGCCGTTACACTCGCCGCATTTTCCACCCGTCATACCCGTCATCCGAAGGAGCACGCTTGAATCACTTTATCCACTCCCGTCCCGCGCCGCGCCTGCTGTGCGCCGCCCTGGTCCTGCTGGCCGCTGCCGGCCTGTCCGCTTGCGGCAACAAGGAAAAAAAGGCCGGCCAGGCGCTGGCCAGCGTGAATGGCGAAGAAATCACCATCCTGCAGTTGAATGAAGAGTTGCAGCGCGCCGGCGTGCAAGCGCCGCAGCAGGCCGCGGCCAGCAAGCAGTTGCTCGAGTCGCTGATCGACCGCCAGTTGCTGCAGAATGAAGCGGCCAAGGAAAAGGTCGACCGCGATCCGAAAGTCATGCAGGCCATCGAACGCGCCAAGGCGCTGATCGTTGCCCAGGCATACATGCAAAAGCGCATCGGCGCGGCCACCCGTCCCAGCAAGGCGGAAGTGGACGAGTACTACGCGAAAAACCCCCTGTTCTTCAGCCAGCGCAAGCAATTCGATTTGCGCGAGCTCGTCATTCCGACGGCGGCGCTGAACGACGAGCTCAAGGCCGTCATGGACCGCGCCAAGTCGCTGGAAGACGTGGCGCAATGGCTCGATGAGCACAAGATCGCGTACGGCCGCAGCCAGGTGTCGCGCACCAGCGCCGACCTGGCGCCCGAACTGAGCAGCAAACTGCAATCGATGCCCAAGGGGCAGCTGTTCATCGTGCGCGAAGGCGAGCGCAGCCTGCTCATCGCCCTGGCCGACATCAAGGACAGCCCCGTGGGCCCGGACGCGGCCGCGCCGCAGATTGAACAGTTCCTGGCCAACAAGAAGAACAAGGATGCAGCGGAAGCGGAGCTGAAACGCCTGCGCGCCAGCGCCAAGATCGAGTATTTCAACAAGGATGCATCGGCTACGGCCTCGGCGGCAGCCTCGGCCAGCGCATCGGCCGCCGCACCTGCGGCAGCGGCGCCGGCAAACAGCGATCATGAAGCGAATGTGCGCGGCGTAGCGGGATTGAAATAAGTGACGTATCGACAAGTAGTTCAACATCAGCAATCTACCAACGGGAATCTGTAATCATGAAACGACTCGCAAACTGGATGATGGCGGCCTTCCTGGCCCTCGCCGCAGGCATGGCCGGTGCAGCCGATGTCCCCCTTGGGGCTGGTGATGTGCTGAAAATTTCCGTCTACGGCAACCCGGACCTGGGCCTGGAGACGCGCGTGAGCGAAGCGGGCGAGATCACCTTCCCGCTGGTGGGCGCGGTGGCCGTCGGCGGCCTGTCCACGTCGGCAGCGGAAAAGAAACTGGGCGGCCTGCTCGAGAGCGGCGGCTTCCTGCGCAAGGCGCAAGTGAACATCATCGTCACCAGCCTGCAAAGCCAGCAGGCTTCCGTGCTGGGCCAGGTGAACCGCCCGGGCCGCTACCCGGTGGAAGGCAAGCGCAGCGTGATGGACATGCTGGCCATGGCCGGCGGCGTGAGTCCTGACGGCGCCGACCAGATCACCGTGATCCGCAAGCGCGGCGGCAACAGCACGCGCGACGTGGCCGATATCCTCGACATCGTGCGCAACGGCGACCTGAAGGGCGACACGGAAGTGGGCGGTAACGACATCATCTACGTCGAACGCGCGCCGCGCTTCTACATCTACGGCGAAGTGCAGCGCCCGGGCGCCTTCCGCCTGGAACGCAATATGACCGTGCTGCAAGCGTTGTCCGTGGGCGGCGGCCTGACGGCGCGCGGCACCGAGCGCGGCGTGCGCGTCAAGCGCCGCAATGCGGAAGGCCAGATGGAAGTGCTGTCGGTCAAGCATGACGACTTGTTGCGCGTCGACGATGTCGTGTATGTCCAGGAAAGCCTGTTCTAAGAGCAACTGGCTCCCTATCTTTTAGTATTGAAAGTTTACAAATGAACCTCACCCAACTATTGCTGATCCTTCGGGCACGCAAGAAGATTGTGCTGCTGACCTTGATGATCACCGTGGCGCTGGCGCTGGGCGTCAGCCTCGTGCTGCCGAAGACCTACAAGGCCACCAGCACCTTGCTGCTGAACTACAAGGGGGTCGATCCCCTGACCGGCATGACCATGCCAGGGCAGCTGTTGCCCGGCTACATGGCGACCCAGGTTGACATTATCGGCAGCAAGAACGTGGCCTTGCGCGTCGTCGACCAGCTGGAGCTGGCACGCAGCCCGGCCGTGATCGCCCAGTTCAATGAAGCGGCGCAGGGCAAGGGCACGGTGCGCGACTGGCTGGCCGATTTGCTGCTGAAGAAACTCGAAGTGATGCCGTCGCGCGAGAGCAGCGTGGTCGACGTCAGCTTCAAGGGCGCCGACCCGCAATTCGTGGCCGCCGTGTCGAACGCCTTTGCGGAACAGTATCAAAAGGTCAGCATCCAGCTGAAGGTCGATCCGATGCGCAAGGCGACCACCTACTTTGATGACCAGACGAAATTGCTGCGCGATAACGTCGAGCGCGCGCAAAGCCGCCTGTCGAAATACCAGCAGGACAATGGCATCGTCAGCGTCGACAACCGTCTCGACGTGGAATCGAACCGCCTGAACGACCTGTCGGCACAGCTGGTGCTGGCGCAGGGCCAGGCCATGGAAGCCAATTCGCGCCAGCGCATGGCGCAGGGCGGCAACCTGTCCGAATCGCCGGACGTGGCGTCGAATCCCCTGATCCAGAGTCTGAAGCTGGGCCTGGGCAATGCCGAAGGTAAATTGGCCGAACTGGGCCAGCGCCTGGACCGCAATCACCCGCAATACCAGAGCGCCAAGGCGGAAGTGGACAAGCTGCGCCGCGACCTGGCCGAGCAGACGCGCGCCACCTCGCAAAGCGTGGGCAACAATGCGCAGATCCTGCAGCAGCGCGAAGGCGCCATCCGCGCCGCCCTGGCGGCGCAAAAAGCCAAGGTGCTGGAACTGAACCGCACGCGCGATGAAATGGGCGTGCTGAGCAAGGATGTGGAAAGCGCCCAGCGCGCTTTCGACGTGACGTCGCAGCGCCTGTCGCAGACGCGTATCGAAGGCCAGGCGGAGCAGTCCGACATCGCCATGCTCAACCCGGCCACCGCGCCGATCGAGCCGGACAGCCCGAAGATTCCCCGCAACGTGCTGCTGTCGATCTTCCTCGGCCTCATGCTGGGCTGCGGCATCGCGCTGCTGGCCGAATTGCTGGACCGCCGTATCCGTTCCGACCAGGACCTGAGCGAAGTGCTGCAGATTCCCGTGTTCGGCGTGGTCGACTGGAAACCCAAACAGCGTCGCATGCGCGGCATGCTGCCACGCCGTTTGCGCCTGAACTGAGATGGAACCTATCATGACTTCAAGTCCACACCTCCTCAATAGCACTGCACCGCTGGTGCGCGGCGCCGATTCCAGCATTGGCGGCCTGTTGCTCGAATCGGGCAAGATCACGCCGGAAAACGCCGAACGCGTGCTGCGCATGCAAAAAGAACTGGGCATCCGCTTCGGCGAAGCGGCCCTGCGCCTGGGTTTGATCACGGAAGCCGATATCGAGCAGGTGCTGGCGCGCCAGTTCGACTACCCGTACCTGCAGCCGGGCGCCGGCAAGTATCCGCAGGAACTGGTGGCCGCCTACCAGCCGTTCAGCCACCAGGTGGAAACCCTGCGCGCCGTGCGCAGCCAGCTGATGCTGCGCTGGTTCGCCCGCGGCAGCAAGTCGCTGGTCGTGCTGGGCATGGAGCCGGGCGACGGCGCCAGCCTGTTCGCGGCCAACCTGGCCGTCGTGTTTTCCCAGCTGGGCGAGCACACTCTGCTGGTCGACGCCAACCTGCGCGCGCCGCGCCAGCAGGAAATCTTCGACCTGAAAACGCGCCAGGGCCTGTCCGACGTGCTGGCCGGCCGTGCCGAACTCGATATCATCGCCAAGGTGGAATCGTTTGTCGCGCTGTCCGTGCTGGCTGCCGGCACCTTGCCGCCGAATCCGCAGGAATTGCTCAGCCGTAGCTCCTTCGTCACGCTCAACAAGCAGCTGGAAAGCCGCTACGACGTGGTGCTGTACGACGTGCCGGCATATGCGACCGGTTCCGATGCGCTCGCCGTGGCGGCGCGTGCGGGCGGCGTGCTGCTGGTGGCGCGCAAGAACAAGACGCCGATGGCGGACGTGGCGGCCATGACCGAGCAGATGACGCACAGCGGTGCCCAGGTGGTCGGTTCCGTGATGGTCGACTTTTGATGGCTGCGCCTGGCCATGCCATCCCGCCGGAGCGGGCCGGCCGGTCCGCCTTGCCGGACTGGCTGCCGCTGGCACTGGGCTTCCTGGCCATGCTGGTGCCCAGCCTGGTCGGACTGTTTCGCGGCATCTGGTCCACGGAAGAGCAGGCGCACGGGCCCATCATCCTGGCCCTGTCTCTGTGGCTGATCTACCGCAAATGGCCCGAGATGCTGGCGCAGAGCGCCGGCGCCCGTTCGGCCCGGGCCGGCTGGCCGCTGCTGGTCGCCGCGCTGCTGCTGTATGTGCTGGGCCGTTCGCAGCAGATCCTGTCGCTGGAAATCCTCGCCCTGATCGCTACCGGCCTGGCCCTGCTGCTGCTCAAGCGCGGCTGGGTTGCCGCGCGCATCCTGTGGTTCCCCTTCTTCTTCATGCTGTTCATGGTGCCGCTGCCGCTGCCGCTGGTGACGACCCTGACCATGCCGATGAAGATGGCCGTGTCCTATGTGACCGAACACATTCTTTTCCTGGCCGGCTATCCGATCGCGCGCAACGGCGTGATCCTGCAGATCGGCCAGTACCAGCTGCTGGTGGCCGACGCCTGCGCCGGCTTGCAGACCCTGCTGACGCTGGAAGCGCTGGGCCTGTTCTACCTGAACCTGGTGCGCCATACTTCGCCATTCCGCAACATCGTGCTGGCCCTGCTGATCGTGCCGATTTCCTTCACGGCCAACGTCATCCGCGTGATGGTGCTGACCCTGATCACATATTACTTCGGCGATGCGGCCGGGCAGGGCTTCCTGCATGGCTTTGCCGGCATGGTGCTGTTCATTTCCGCGCTGTTGCTGATCCTCAGCGTCGATAGCCTGCTGCAGTGGATCGTGCGCAGGCGCCAGGCGCGCCGCGCGCCAGCCATGGGAGCGTCGACATGAACGGGGCATTGCGCATGAATGTACTGCTGGGCGCCTTGCTGCTGGGCGCGGCTATCCTCAGCCATGCCGTGGCGCCGGGCGTGAAGCTGGCCGACCAGCGTCCCAGTTTTTCGCTGGAAGCGGCCGTGCCGCAAGCGTTCGGCGAGTGGCGCGTCGACAGCTCGATCGTGCCGCTGCAGGTGGACCCGGAGACCCAGGCGCGCCTGAACAAGATCTACAACCAGACCCTGTCGCGCACCTACATCAATACGCAGGGCGAACGGGTGATGCTGTCGATCGCGTACGGCGGCGACCAGAGCGACAACATGGGCGTGCACAAGCCGGAAGTGTGCTACGCGGCGCAGGGTTTCCAGGTCGAACGCGACGAGTATGGCGAGCTGGCTTCGGCCTACGGCAGCCTGCCCGTGAAGCGCTTGCTGGCCGTGAATGGCAACCGTAGCGAACCCATCACGTACTGGATCACCATCGGCGACAAGATCAGCAAGGTGGGCATGCAGCAGCGCCTCGAGCAGTTGCGCTACGGCCTGACGGGCACCGTCGCCGACGCCATGCTGTTCCGCGTGTCGAGCATCGATACGGACTTGCCGCGCGCGTACCGGCTGCAAGCCAGTTTCGTCAACGGCTTGCTGGCCAGCATGCCGGCAGCGGACCGGAGCCGCCTGATCGGCGTGCCGCCCGGTTGAGGCGCGGCTTGACAGTCGGGATGGCGCCAGCGGGCGTGGCGCAAGGTAGCAGATAGCGAGAATCATGAGCAGCGACATCAACAAGAAAAGCGTCAGCGCCGTCAAATGGGCGGCGATGGGCACGGTCCTCATGTTCGGGCTGCAGCTGGTCACGCAAGTGGTGCTGGCGCGCCTGCTGGGTCCGGAAAACTACGGCTTGTTCGCCATGGGACTGATTGTGCTGACATTTAGCAACTTTCTGGCCGATTTCGGTTTTTCCTGGGGGCTGGTGCAAAACCGCACGCTCAGCGACGAGGACGTGCGCTTCACCGTCACCTGGCAGGCGCTGACGGGCCTGGCGGCCATGACCTTGCTGTTTTTCATGGCGCCGTGGATTGCCGCCTATTTCAAGGAAGCGCGCATCGCGCCCGTGATCGCCTGGATGAGCCTGACCTGCCTGCTGAACGCGCTGACGGCGCCGGGCAGCAGCCTGCTGCGGCGCGCCCTCGATTTCCGCTGGCTCAACATCATCCAGGTGAGCAGCTACATCGTCGGCTACCTGCTGGTGGGCTTGCCGCTCGCGTATGCGGGCGCCGGCGTGTGGACCCTGGTGGCCGCCTGGCTGGGGCAATCGGCCACGGCGCTGGTGCTGACGTATGCGCGCACGCGCTTTTCGCTCAAGCCGCTGCTGTGGTACGAGGGCGCGCGGCGCTCGACGAATGTGGGCGTGACGGTGTTTGCAACGAATCTGTGCAACTGGTGCCTGAACAATATGGACCGCGTGTTCCTGGGCCGCTTCCTGAATGCCCACGCGGTGGGCGTGTATGCGGTCGGCTACAACCTGGCCAACACGCCCAATTCCCTGTTCCTGAGCGCCTTGCAGCCGGCCTTCCTGGCCACGGGCGCCAAGCTGCAGGACGATCTGCCGCGCCTGCGCGACACCTACCTGTCGGTGCTGGCGACCATCTGGATCGTCATCCTGCCGCTGTTCGTGCTGCTGGCGATGACGGCGCCCGACCTGATCGGCGTGTTGTATGGCAAGGTGTGGCAAGAGTCGGGCATCGTGCTGAGCATCCTGGCGCTGGCTATGCCCGCGTACATCACGTGGGGCATGTCGACGCCGATTTTATGGAATACGGGCGGCAAGCACCTGGAAAGCCTGCTGCAGCTGCCGCTGATCGCGCTGGCCGGCGCGGCGCTGTGGCTGTGGGCGGGGCAGGGCGTGGCGGTGGTGGCCATGATCGCCGCCGGCACCCTGCTGGCGCGCGCGCTGGTGGTGGGCTCGGTGGCATGCCTGCGCC
>NZ_WFLI01000054.1 GCF_009208555.1 Janthinobacterium violaceinigrum
CGCCGCCGCCTTCGCTGATGGCGCCGGCGGCGCCAGCTGGCACAGCCGGCGGCATGCTGGCCGGCACGACGCCGCAAAAGCGGCCCGCCACTGTGCAGGAATTCGCCGCCCAGCAGGCGCTGTCGGGCGCTCTGACGGCGACGGCGCAGGCCAGCGCCGCCAACCTGGGAAACCGCTCCTATCTGCTGGCGCGCGGCTCGGTTATCCCTTGCGTGCTGGAGACCCAGCTGGTGTCGAATATCGGCGGCAGTACCAGCTGCATTCTGCCGCAGCATGTGTATTCGGATGATGGCAAGGTGTTGCTGCTGGAAAAAGGCAGCACGATTACGGGCCTCTATCAGAACAACGTGCGTACCGGCGACGCGCGCATCGCCATCCTGTGGCAGCGCATCAAGACGGCCACGGGCGTGGTGATCGATGTCGATTCGCCTGCAGCCGACCAGCTTGGCGTGATGGGTGCGCCGGGCGTGGTCGACAACCATTGGATGGAACGCATCGGCGCCGCTTTCCTGCTGTCGCTGGTGGAAGATGCCGTGGCGATCCAGGTGGCCAAGAACAGCCAGGGCGGCAATGGCGGTTATGGTGCCAGCGTCAATGCCACGACCACGATGTCGGAGAAGGTACTCGACTCGACCATCAATATCGCCCCGACGCTGTATAAGAATCGCGGCGACCGGCTGATGGTGTATGTGAGCCGCGACCTGTGGTTTAACAACGTTTACAACATTAGGCAGCGCTGACATGAGAGATGAACTGGGTGGCGCCTTGCGCCACGATGCTTCGGTCCAGGTATTCCTGGAACCGCTGGCCGAGTGGCTGCACGATAACGATGTGACCGAGATCGCTGTCAATGCGCCGGGCACGGTATGGGTGGAAAAGCATTCGCGCTGGAGTTCGCATGCCTGCCCGGAGGCCAATGTCCGCCTGCTGAAAGCGCTGGGCACGGCCGTGGCCACGTATTCGAACCAGAAATGGGATGCCAGTACGCCCATCCTGTCGGCTTCCATGCCCGACGGCTCGCGGATACAGCTGGTGATGCCGCCGGCGGTCAGCGAAAACTGCTATTCGCTGACCCTGCGCAAGCCGTCCTTCATCACGCGCAAGATCGATGATTTCGCGGCAGCGGGCCTGTTTGCCCGGATACGGCCCATG
Source organism: Janthinobacterium violaceinigrum (assembly GCF_009208555.1). Taxonomy (GTDB): domain Bacteria; phylum Pseudomonadota; class Gammaproteobacteria; order Burkholderiales; family Burkholderiaceae_D; genus Janthinobacterium; species Janthinobacterium violaceinigrum. Next base: position 1,153 of record NZ_WFLI01000054.1, read on the forward strand.
CAAACGGCCTTGAGCGGCGCCGAACAACGCTTGCTGGCCTTGCTCGAAGCGCGCGACTACGAACAGTTCCTGCGCCTGGCCGTGCGGGAACGCAGGAACATCGTGGTGGCTGGCGCCACCGGTTCGGGCAAGACCACCTTCATGAAGGGGCTGGTGCACGAGATTCCCAAGGAGGAGCGCATCATCACCATCGAGGACGTGCGCGAACTTTTCCTGCCGCACGAAAACTGCGTGCATCTGCTGTACAGCAAGGGCGGGCAGGGCAAGTCGAATGTGCGGCCCAAGGACTTGCTGGAAAGCTGCCTGCGGATGAAGCCGGACCGCATCCTGCTGGCCGAGCTGCGCGGCGACGAGTGCCTGTACTACGTGCGTAATGCCGCGTCCGGCCACCCGGGCAGCATCACCAGCTGCCATGCGGGCACGCCGGCGCTGGCTTTCGAGCAGTTGGCCATCATGATCCAGGATTCGCCGGGCGGTGCCAACCTGACCTTCGATGTCATCAAGCGCCTGCTGGTGCTGACCATCGATATCGTGGTGCAGTTCGAGAACCGGGTGGGGGAGCGCTTCATCAGCGAAATCTATTACGATCCCCGCAAAAAACTGGAGGCCATGCAATGAAGCCATCGCGTACGCGCCGCATCCTGCTGATCTGTGCCGGCGTGCTGGGGGTTCTGCTGTTGCTGGCCCTGGCCAACTACCTGGCTGGTGCCATCCTCTTTCTCAGTTTCGGCGAAAATCCCGCGCGGGCGCACTTTTTCACCATCGAACAGGCGTACCAGGCCGCTGACGACGCGCGCACCTTGCGCAAGGTCAAGGGCAGTATCGTGATCGCCTTTCTACTGAGCCTGGTCGCGCCGGCCGGCGTGGCGATGCTGCTGCGCCGGGAAAATAGCGACCTGTTCGGCAAGGCGCGCTTTGCCAACCGCGACGATATCCGCCAGGAAAAGCTCGATGGCCCGAAGGGCGTGGTGATCGGCAAGTTCCAGGACAAGCTGCTGCGCCTGGGAGGCTATGACTTCGTCCTGCTGGCGGCGCCTACGCGTACCGGCAAGGGCGTCGGTTTTTGCGTGCCGAACCTGCTGCAGTTCGAAGATTCGGTCGTGGTGCTCGACATCAAGGGAGAAAACTACAATCTCAGCTCCGAATTCCGGCGCCGCTACATGGGCAACGAGATCGTGTACTTCAACCCGTTTTCGGAAGATACGCACCGCTGGAATCCCCTGTCCTACGTCTCGCGCGACTTGAATTTTCGCGCCAACGACCTGATGGCGCTCGCCTCCATCGTCTATCCTCCAAACGAAAAGGAGCCGTTCTGGCCCGACTCGGCCAGGAACCTCTTCGTCGGCATAGGACTGATGGTGCTGGAAACGCCGGAACTGCCGAAGACCATCGGCGAAATGCTGCGCCAGGCATCGGGCAAGGGCGATCCCATCGAAACCTATCTGGGCAAGGTGCTGGCGGCGCGCGCAGCCAGTGCGCATCCGCTGTCGGTGTCCTGCCGCGACGCGCTGAACCGCTTCATCGGCGCCGGTGAAACCGCGCTCAAGGGTATCGTCGCCACCTTCACGGCCGCGCTGACACCGTTTGCCAATCCCGTTATCGACAAGGCCACCTCGGCCGACGATTTCGATCTGCGCGACGTGCGCAAGAAGAAGATGTCGATCTACCTGAACATTCCTGCCGGCGAAGTCCTGCAGGCTGGCTTCATCGTCAATATGTTTTTCTCTCAGCTGATCAATGAAAACGTCAAGGAACTGCCGGAGCAGAATCCCGACTTGAAATACCAGTGCCTGATGATGCTCGACGAGTTTACCGCCATGGGCAAGGTGGCCATCATCGCCAAGGGCGTCGGCTATATGGCTGGCTACAATATGCGGCTGGCTATCATTATCCAGGACAAGACCCAGCTCGATTCCGTGTACGGCAAGGAGGATGCGCACAATATCGTCAGCAATATGGGCGCTGTCATCTATTTCACACCGTCCCAGGTCAGCGAGGCGGAAGAATACTCCAAGATGATCGGCAACGATACCGTCAATTCCTATAGCACCCAGCATTCGCAGGGCAGCCTGTTCGGGCTGAAGGGCCAGGGCGGCGACAGCAAGACGGCATCTTACCAGTCGCGCGCCGTCATGCTGCCGCAGGAGCTGCTGGGCATGAGCAAGGAAGCCCAGCTGGTGGTGCGCTCCGGCATTCCCGTCATCAAGGCCGACAAGATACGCTATTTCAGCGATCCCTATTTCAAGGAGCGCTTCGAGGCGGTGCCGATGCAGACGGTGGCGATCGGCGGCGAAAAGCGCAAGGTGCCAGTGCCCGTGCCGCGTCCCCGTGGCGACTGGGCGGCGTACCAGCAATCGATCGCCACCAGCGATTTCTATATCCTGCCTGCCGCCCCGGCCACGGCGGCTCCCGCCAGCGCGGCGCCGGCGCTGGCACCGTTGCCGGTACAGAAGGCGACGCCGCGGAAAATATTGCCGCCGCCGGGCGCCGCGGCGGCCAGCGCCTATGCCGATGCCGCGCTGCTGTACTGGCACGCCGCCCTGGATGGCGAACGCATAGAGGACGATGCGGCGCTGGTGGTCCTCGACCTGGCACCGGCGCGCGGCCAATTCTGCTGGCAGCTGTTCGCCAGCCTGCGCCAGCGCATCGACCATGGTGCTTCCGGCTTGCAGCGCTTCCAATACATTGCCTGTGCGGTCGATGCGGAGCAGGAGGCCATGCTGAAATCGCATCCCTATCTTGAGGAACTGGCGGACGAGGAAGAGTTCTTCGTGTTGCGGCGGGAGCAGCTGCTGACCGCATCGTCGGCCATGTTTGCGAACCAGGCGCTGGTGGTCGTGGCGCATGAATGGGCCGCCGCACTGGTGCAGCCTTGCCACGTTCCGGCGGACGGGGACGATTTCCCCGCGCCGCTCGACGCGCTTGCCGACATGTACCTGCAGCGCATGCCGGGAACCTCGGTGGCGTTTCCGCTCGCCGCCATCGCCAGCGTGGAGGCACTGGCCAGTCTTGGCGACGATCATTTCATGCTGCTGGCGTCGGATATCGCCGTCGATGATGAACGCGCGATCAGGCTGGGCGCCTTTGCCGGTGCTGGCGGGACGTCGGTCTTGCCTGCCAATTATCATGCGCTGGCGTGGCACTTGCGCAGCGCTGGTGCTGCGCTCTGGCAGGAAGCCGGAACGGCTGAGGATGCCAGCTTGCTGCTGGCTCTGGCTGGCGCCGGGGCGAACGATGACGGGCTCCTGCGGCAACTGCGCGCCCTGCTGGCCGGCGTGCATGCGGGGCATTCCCTTCAAGCTGGCGTTGCCGCCGGCACGGGAGCGGCGGCGCTGGCGGCACTGCAGCGCAGTTGCCACGATCCGGCCTGTCTCGAGGCCATGCTGCCGGCGCTGCAGGATGCGCACCGCGCGCTGCCTGCGCCGCAGCTGGCGCAATGGCGCCAGGCGCTGGGCCTGGTGTGGGACATGTACTTGCCGCAGCCGCAAGCGGTGGCGTTCCAGCTGGACCTGGCGCAGCTGGCGCTGACGGTCGGCAACCTTGGCGTGGCGCGCGAAGCGGCCGAATACGCATCGCAGCATGACACGCAGGCCGCAAGGAGCAGGGATATGCTGGCCCAGGTTGCGGAGCATTGCGGCCGCAGCGATGAAGCCATGGGCGCGCTGCGCCGCCTGCTGGAACTGGTGCCCGAGCATCAGACTGCGCGCGGCAGGCTAGCGGCGCTGGAACAGCGCATGCAGCAGCAGGATGCCTTGCCATGGTACCGGCGCAGCCTGGCGCAGAGCGGATCGTTGTGGCTGGAGCCTCTGGGGCTGCAGCATGACGAGGCGCTGGCACGCATAGACGGCGATGGCGGCAGGATGGCGCTGGACGGCGAGCACATCGCCTGTGCCCTGATGCATGAACGCTGGGGACTGGTGGGTATCGCCGCGCTGCGACAACCGGCCGCCGGCGCCTATCTTGATCTCTGGGTGGCAGAGAGCTTCCGTGGCCGGCGTTACAGCGTGACCGGTGGCCGCAGCCTGCTGCGCATGGTGCGCGCTACGCTAGACATGGTGGAAATTTTTGCCGTCACAGGGGCGGATGCGCAGCAGGCCCGCCGCATGCTGGACAGTCTCGATTTCCGCTGCCTGGACGAGGCTGGCGCGCCGGCAGCGGATGCGCGGGTGGAGACGCTCTACTACCTGGGCGAGGAGGCCGATGATGCGTCGATCCGGCAACGCCTCGCGGGAGCACCCGCCGGCGCCACGCCGTCCATGGCGGCCGTGCCGCTGGAGCCTGTCTGCCCGGAGGAGGTCGATGGCATCGTCGCCTGACCGCTGCGGCATGGCGGCACATCCGGGCCTGGAAGCTGCGGCACCGGCGCCGCCCGGTCTGCGCATCGCCGATGGCGCACTGGAAATCCTGAAGTGGCTGGCGCTGGCCGCGATGACGCTGGATCACGTCAATAGCTACCTGTGGCAGCAGCGCGATCCGGCACTGTATGCCATCGGCAGGCTGGCGCTGCCCCTGTTTGCCTTTGTCCTGGCGTACCACCTGGCCCAACCGGGCGCCCTGGCGCATGGCTTGCCGCGGCGCGCCATGTCGCGGCTCGCTGCTGCCGGCCTCTGCGCTGCGCCCGTGTATGCGGCGTTGCTGCCGCCAGGCCACGGCTGGTGGCCGCTCAATATCATGTTCACCCTGGCTGTGGCTACTGCCATTGCATGGCTGACCGGGCAAGGCGGCAGGTGGCGTCCAACTGCCGCGTTGGCGCTCTTTGCTTTCGGCGGGCCCTTGCTGGAATTCTGCTGGTTCGGCCTGGCGTGCTTTTTGGGGGGCTGGTGGTTTTGCCGCCGTCCCGGCGTACCGTCCTTGCTGGCCTGGCTCGCGGGTTGCGCCAGCCTGTATGCCATCAACGGCAATCACTGGGCGCTGGCCGCCGTCGTGCTGATCGCGGCCAGCGCCATACTGCCTTTCAGGCTGCCGCGCGCGCGCTACTTTTTTTATGTCTACTATCCCCTTCATCTCGCCGTGCTGCTGGCCTTGCGCGTGGCGGGACTTGGTTCCCCTGTGTGATCCTTTGCCCGGCAAGCATGGCCGCCGTTGAGAAATGTCATGGGCTTCAAACTGCGTTGACGTAATCTTGCTGAGCGGCCTTGAAGTGCCGCTAGGAAAGGAAGCGCCATGGACAGCAAACAGCCGGACGTCGTGGTATGCGCGGATGAGGCAGTGGCGCGGCCATTGCCCGCCATGCCGGAATTGATCGCGACCTTGCCGCCGAAAGGCGCGTGCTGGTATTGCGACAAGCCGCTCGACGCCGTGCGCCGCTTTTGCGGCAAGAGTTGCGGCATGGCTTACGCGGAAGAGGCGCAATACCACCCCTGAATCTGGAGGCTAGCGGCGGCGCAGCAGCGCCGCGAGTGCGCCGTCAAAGTCGAACTCATGCGCAGCGGCCGCCACTTCCTGGTAGACGTGCACGCCCAGGCTGGCGGCCAGCAGGCTGGCCGAGTTTTCCAGGATGTCGATGGCCGCGCCATCGCCTTCGCGCAGATGGCTGGCCAGGCGCGCCAGCAGCAGCTGGATGGCGGGCGCGGCCGGGTCGGGCGCCACGTCCTGCGCCGCCGTATGGGTGGCTTCCGGCGTGCCTAGCATGCTGCTGACCGCGCCCAGCAATTGATCCTGCGCCAGTTCCAGCTGCAGCATCTGCTGGGCCAGGTCGGGCGCCTGCGCGCGCAGCGCCGATTCCAGGGTTGCCGACAGGCCGTGCACGTGGCGCGCACCGATCATGCCGGCGGCGCCTTTCAGGGTATGCGCCTTCAGGCGCGCATTGGCATAGTTGCCCGCGTCGAATTCGGCGCGGATCTGGCACGGCGTGGTGCCGTGGTCATGCAGGAAGCGGCGCAGGATTTTCAGGTACAGGAGGCGGTCGCCCATGATGCGGCCCAGTCCGTTCTCGACATCGAGAATGCGGACCATGTCGGATGCCGCAACGGCAGCATCATCATCGCAGGTGGCGTGTGGTTTCATCATGCCCGGTGTGCGCAGAGCCCCAAAACGTGTCAATGGCAGTAAAGCAGGAACTGCTATTTTACATCCAGTCGTCCTCGACACTGCGCCCGTTTGGCGGCCGCCTGCCGCCTAGCGCGTCGTGAAGGACCAGGTGCGCGTGACGCTCGCGCCATTGACTTTGCCGATGAAACTCACGTCATAGGTGGTGCCCGCCAGCAGGGGGGCCAGCGGGATGATGGCGGCCACCGAGCGCGATGTATTAATGGCATCGGTCTCCTTGCTGAGCAGGCGTACCGCCAGGTCCGCACTGGCGCCACGCTGGCGCACGGTGAACGCAGTCACGCCGAGGGTGGCGTCGAAGTTCGCATGGACGCTGATGGGGTAGCCGACCACATCCTGGTTGGGCACGGGATCGGGCGTCTCTTCATCGCTGGAGAAACTGGTGGCGACCTTCAGCTGTCCGTTGAACGGATAGCTGATGATCTGTCCGGCCGGCAAACCGGGACCGTAGCGGGTGTTGCCCGCAAAGTCGGTGGTGAAGTAGGCGTAGCCGCTGTTGTTGACGGCAGAGCCGGCCCCCCCTTCCTTGAACACCGGTTCGAAGATGACGAAGCGGTGATACACGGCCGTGATCAGGTTTTCCGCCATGTAGAAACCGGAGTTGGTCGTTATGCCCGCGATGACTTCGCCCCAGGTGGACGTGACGACATAGCCTGACGCGCTCAGGCGGTCAAAGGGGGTTTCGCCCGTAAAGCCGGGTTTGCCCTTGATTTGACTGTGCGCCACCACGTTGTTGCTGTTCAGATAGTTGGAATGGCCGAGTGCCGCATTGTCGATCAGGCTATTGCGCACCAGCGGGCCCAGGCCGATCTGGCTGCGCCGGTAATTGATCCAGTTGAAGCCATCCGTGGCGATATTGTTGCTGAGGGCTGGGGCGCCCGGCTCCTCCGTCAACTGTTTTGCCGCCGTGGCGCTGCTCAGCGAAGTGTTGCCGCCACTATCGCTGCCGCCGCCGCAGGCGCTCAGCAGTGCAACGATCAGGAGGGCGGGAAGGGTGTGTGTCCAACGCGATAACGAGGCAATCAAGCTGACTCCTGTCTGGTGGGGGGCTGTAAAACGATTCTAAGGCATTTTGATCTGCCGTAGAGCATCCCTGAAAAGATATGCTGCGTGCTCGTGCGCGGACGGTGCCGTAGCCGCGCAGGGTAGAATGGGCATAGTGCGGCGTTTGCCGCTGCATTGCCTCATTCCTGATTTCTTTGATTGCCCACAAATTTGAACACATTGCCCAAGTCGCGCCTGCAGCGCGCCAAATACGCCTTGCCCAGCATGGTGACTTTGCTTTCGATAGCCTGCGGTTTTGCCAGCATCGTCATTTCCGTCGATAACGCCGCCGTGGGCGACGCGGATGCCTACCGGCTGGCGGCGGCGCTGCTGGTGCTGGCCGGGGTGTTCGACGCGCTCGACGGCTATGTGGCGCGCCTGACGAACACCAGCTCGCAGTTCGGCGTGCAGCTCGATTCCATCGCCGATGTGATGAATTTCGGCTGCGCCCCGGCCGTGCTGCTGTATTGCTACGGCTTCGTGCAGATGGGCGTGCACGATCCGCTGCTGCTGCGCTTTGGCGGCATGGCCAGCTTCTTCTTCGTGGCCTGCGGCGCCATGCGCCTGGCGCGCTTCAATGTGAACGTGGGACGCACCGATCCCCTGTATTTTGTCGGCATGCCGATCACGGCCGGGGCCGCCTGTGTGGCGGCCGTGGTGGTGGCCTGGCCGGCGCCCATCGATTCCATGCTGCACAGCTATCTGCTGATGCTGCTGCTGGTGGGCGTGGGCAGCCTGATGGTGTCGACCTTGCGTTTCCCCAGCTCCAAGCAAAAGAAAAGCCTGGCCGCGCTGCTGGTGCTGATCGTGGCCATCGCCTTGCTGGTGTGGCTGAAGACCAGCTTTTTCGCGCTGTTCTTCGCCGTGTATATCGGCGCCACCCTGCTGCTCAACCTGGCGTGGTACCTGGGCTGGCGCGGCATTGCGTTGCCGCAGGTATTTAATGATCCGGATGAGATTGACTAAATCTTAGGCAACCTCGTGCCCGCGCGCGGCGCGCAGGATGGCGAACCAGTCGCTGCGGCTGAGCGTGAATTGCGTGCCTTCCACGGCCACGCCCACGGCCTCGATGCGGCCCGAGCCCGTCAGCGGCAAAGGGCGGCATGGCAGTTGCATGATCCAGGCAAACACCACGCTGGCAAACGGGCGCTGCAGCTGGTCGGCGATTTGCTTGATGACATTGCGCAAGTTTTCCACATTCGCATCGCCACCCTGGAACAGCCTGCCGCCGGCCAGCGGCGACCAGATCATCGGCGCCACTGCCACATCCTGCAAGCCGTCGAAGGTTTCGTCGAACAGGGGCGCCACGTGCAGCGGTGAAAATTCCACCTGGTTCGTCACGAGGGGGAAACGCCGGTGCAGGCACTCGAACTGGTGGCGGCTGAAGTTCGACACGCCAAAGTGCAGCACCTTGCCATCCTGCTTCAATTGGCTGAAGGCGCCGGCGATCTCGTCGAAATCCATCAGCGGATCGGGGCGGTGGATCAGCAGCAAGTCCAGGCGGTCCGTGTGCAGCTGGCGCAAGGTGTGTTCCACGGAACTGGTGATGTGCGCCGCGCTCGTGTCGTAATGCTGGATGGCATGGCCAGGACGGTGCGGCGAGAGCAGCTTGATGCCGCACTTGCTGACCAGTTCCATCTTGTCGCGCAAGCCCGGCTGCAAGGCCAGCGCTTCGCCAAACAGGCCTTCTGCGCTGTAATCGCCATAGATGTCGGCATGGTCGAAACTCGAGACGCCCAGCGCCAGGCATTGCTCGATGAAGGCCAGGCGCTGCTGCGCCGACATATTCCACTCGCCGATGCGCCACATGCCGGCGACGATGCGCGACAGTTCGGGACCGTTGCTGCTTAAACGGCTGCGCGGCGCTTGCAGGCTGGCGGGAAATACATGGCTCATGGGCTGGCTTTCTGGTGGTGTGTGGAAGAACTCGCCACGATTATAGCCAGCTAATCTACAGCATGCTGCGGATAAAGCGGCAGCAACGCTCCTGCAAGGCAAGGTCCAGCTGGCCGCCCAGTTGCATCTGGTACACCAGTGCCGATTGCAGCATGAAGGCAAACAAACGCAGGTCGAGGTCGGCACGCACGCCGATGTTGACCAGGCGCTGTACCACCAGGGTGATCCACGGGGCGACGATCTGCTCGCGAAAGCGCAGCTGCGCGGCCGCATCGTTGTGGATCAGCACCAACAGATCGCAGGTGAAACGGCCGTCCGCGTTCAGGTTGTCGAAGATGCGCGCGCAGATCGCCTCGATCTCCTGGCCGTCCGGCATGTCGAGCGCGCGCTGCAGCTTTTCCGCCGTGCGCTTGACGAGCGCGTCGAGCAGCATGTCTTCGCGCCGCGGCCAGCGCCGGTAAATCGTCTGGCGCCCCACGCCGGCAGCGTCGGCCACCATCTGTATCGTCACCGCGTCCAGCCCATGCTCGCGCACCAGCATGACGATCGCCTCGAGCACCGCATCTTCCACGCCAGCCTTGCGCGGGCGGCCGCGCGGCGCTGCCTCATTTTTGATCATGTAATACCTGTCTCTGAATGTTTCTTTTAATTATGGTACGATGCGCACCGTAAATGCAAAGCGACTGCTTGTCAATCATGTTGGTCAATTAACCGACAGGTTGTTGCCCGCGCCCCGATACCGCAGTCATCTCTAGTGAAACCTGCAATCTCAGCGGCGCGTGCCCGCATTTTCTGTCTGACACCCACATCCATCACTGTGGCGGCTTGTGCCGCCTGAGGAAAACCTATGAAAATCATCGGGATTTCGCCCCATCGGCGTAACTTCTTGCGCAAGGCCGTCGGTGCCGCGCCGGCCGTGGCTTTGCTGGCCGGCGCCGGCGGCGGCCTGGCCATGGCCGTCTCCAAGGACCAGCCTGCCTATAAACCCCGCTTCTTCGACGCCACCGAATGGGCCACCCTGACGGCTCTGGTCGACCGCTTGATTCCGGCCGATGGCGAAGGGCCGGGCGCGCTGGAATCGGGCGCGCATGAATTCATCGACGCGCAGATGAATACGCCTTACGCGTATGGCGCGCTGTGGTACATGCAGGGGCCGTTCGTGCCCTCAATCGAACAGTTCGGCTACCAGTTCCACATGGCGCCGCGCGAGCTGTACAAGAGCGCCCTGGCCGGCGTGAACGCAGCCGTCAATAAACAGTCGGGCAAGCCTTTCGTGCAGTTGAATGCGGCCGAGCGCGACGCCGTCATCACGCAATTGCAAAAGGGCACCCTGGACATCGGCGAAGTGCCGGCCAAGGTCTTCTTCAACCAGCTGCTGCAAAACACGCGCGAAGGCTATTTTTGCGATCCCGTGCATGGCGGCAACAAGGACATGCTGGCCTGGAAGATGGTGGGTTTCCCTGGCGCCCGCGCCGACTATATGGATTGGGTGGAGCAGTACGGCAAGAAATACCCGCTGCCCCCTGTTTCTATCGCATAAGACTTTTTGTACCAGATCAAAGAAAAAGAAAAACCATCATGAGTGATATCACACCAGATTTGAAAATGAAGCCTGTCGATGCCGTGATTGTGGGCTTCGGCTGGACCGGCGCCATCATGGCCAAGGAATTGACGGAAGCGGGCCTGAACGTGGTCGCGCTGGAACGGGGCGAGTACCGCGACACCTATCCCGACGGCGCCTATCCGAAGACCCTCGACGAGCTGACCTACATCCAGCGCAGCAAGCTGTTCCAGGATATGTCGAAGAGCACGTTTACCTTCCGCCACAGCATCACGGGCGTGGCCGTGCCCTACCGCCAGATCGGCGCGTTCAAACCGGGCACGGGCGTAGGCGGCGCGGGCTTGCACTGGTCGGGCATGCACTGGCGCGTCCTGCCGGAAGAGCTGCAGATCCGCAGCCACTACGAACGCCGTTACGGCAAGAAATTCATCCCCGAAGGCATGACGATCCAGGACTTTGGCGTGACCTACGCCGAGCTGGAGCCGCACTTCGATTTCGTCGAGAAAGTCTTCGGTACCTCGGGCCAGGCGTACAAGGTCAACGGCATCGTCGTCGGCGACGGCAATGTGTTCGAGGGCGACCGCTCCGACAATTACGCGCTGGCGCCGCAAAAAGTGCCGTACACGGCCGAACTGTTCCGCCGCGCGGCCAAGGCCGTCGGCTACCACCCGTTTGTCAACGCGTCGTCGAACGCGTCCGGTCCGTACACGAATCCGTACGGCTGCCAGATGGGACCGTGCAACTTCTGCGGCTTCTGCTCCGGCTACGCCTGCTACAACTATTCCAAGGCCTCGCCCAACGTCAACATCATGCCGGCCCTGCGCATGGTGGCGAACTTCGAGCTGCGCGCCAACTGCAACGTCGTGCGCATCAACCTCGACGGCAGCAAGAAGCGTGCAACGGGCGTGACCTATATCAATGCGGACGGCAAGGCCGTCGAGCAGCCGGCCGACCTGGTCATCGCCAGTGCCTTTGCCTACAACAATGCGCACCTGTTCCTGCTGTCGGGCATCGGCAAGCCGTATGACCCCGTCAGCAATGAAGGCGTGGTGGGGCGCAACATCGCCTACCAGATGATGTCCACCATCCAGACCTTCTTCAAGGAAGACACGAACACCAACCCCTTCATCGGCGCCGGCGGCACCGGCGTCGCGCTCGATGACTGGAATGGCGACAATTTCGACCATGGCCCGCTGGGCTTTGTGGGCGGTTCGCCCGCCTGGTGCAACCCGGCCGGCTCGAAACCGATCTCGGGCATTGCCACGCCGGACGGCACGCCCGCCTGGGGTTCGGCCTGGAAAAAGGCCGTCAAGAAGAGCTACCTGAACACGGTGTCCTTCGATTGCCACGGCGCCAACATGACCTACCGCGACTGCTATGTCGACCTCGATCCCACCTACACGGACAAGTATGGCCAGCAATTGCTGCGCTTTACCTTCGACTGGAAGGAAAACGACATCAAGATGAGCCGTTTCGTCACGGACAAGATGATGAAGGTGGCCGAAGCCATGAATCCGGAATCGATCAAGGTGTCCGTCAAGAACGTGGGCGACCACCTGGACTTGCGCAACTACCAGACCACGCACTGGGCGGGCGGCACGGCCATGGGCGCGGACCGCAAGACCAGCGTCGTCAACCGTTACCTGCAGAGCTGGGACGTGCACAACGTGTTTGCCGTCGGCTCCAGCGTGTTCCCGGTCGGCATCGGCTACAACCCGACGGGCCTCGCTTGCGCGCTGACCTACTGGTCGGCCAAGGCCATCCGCGAGCAATACCTGAAAGATCCCCGTCCCCTGGTCGCCTGATAAAGAACAAGAAGATGAACAACACATTCACCCATACCGTGGGCGCGCTGCTGCTGGCGCTTGCCTCGAGCGCCGCCTGGTCTGCCACCCCGGCCGCTGCCACCACCCCGAACGCCCAGCTGATACGCCAGGGCGAATATCTGGCCCGCGCGGGCGACTGCATCGCCTGCCATACGGCCGGCACGAAAGGCAAGCCATTTGCGGGCGGCCTGGGCATGGAAACGCCGATCGGCAAGGTGTATTCCACCAATATCACGCCCGATAAAAAGGCCGGTATCGGCGACTGGAGCTTTGCCGATTTCGACAAGCTGATGCGCACCGGCGTGACCAAGCACGGCTACACCGTCTATCCGGCCATGCCGTATCCGTCGTACTCGCGCTTGAGCGAAGCGGACATGCAGGCGCTGTACGCTTATTTCATGCATGGCGTGAAGGCGGACCCGACGCCGAACAAGGCGGCCGACATTCCCTGGCCCCTGTCGATGCGTTTCCCCCTGACCATCTGGCGCTGGGCCTTCGCGCCCACGCCGCAGCCGTACAAGGTGCCGGCGACGGGCGATGCGCAATTGCTGCGCGGCGCCTACCTGGTGCAGGGCCTGGGCCACTGCGGCGCCTGCCATACGGCGCGCGGCGTGGGCATGCAGGAAAAATCGCTGACGGACGCGGGCAACACGACGTTCCTGGCGGGCGGCGGCGTGATCGACGGCTGGTCCGTGCCCTCGCTGCGCAATGAGCATGGCGGCGGTTTGGCGCGCTGGAGCGCGGCGGAGATCGCCGAATTCCTGAAGACGGGCCGCAACAGCCATACGGCCTCGTTCGGCGCCATGAACGATGTGGTGGCCCATTCCATGCAGCACATGACGGATGGCGACCTGGCGGCCATGGCGAAATACCTGAAATCGTTGCCGCCATCGAATCCGGCCACGCCCGCCTTCGTGGCCGATGACAAGCTGGGCAAGCAATTGTTCAGCGGCATCGTCAATTCCACGGGCGCCCAGCTGTACCTGGACCGCTGTGCCGGTTGCCACCGTTCCGACGGCAAGGGCTACGACAAGGCTTTCCCTGCGCTGGCCGGCAATGCCGTGCTGCAGACGAATGACCCGACGTCGGCCATCAACATCGTGCTGTCGGGCGGTGCCGTGCCCGCCACGCGCACGGCGCCGTCGGCGCTGACGATGGCGCCGTATGCGGACATCTTCAACGATGAGCAGACTGCGCAGGTGGTGACCTTCATCCAGACCAGCTGGGGCAACCGCGGCACGCCGGTGACGGCGGCGCAGGTGGCCAAGGTGCGCAAGCTGTCCGTGCCGGTGGAAGCATCGCAGACGGAAGCGACGTTTGCGGCAGGCCGCCCGGGCACCTTCCCGCCCGTGGCGCGCAAGCCGCACCTGAAGGATGCGCCGCTGAAGTAAAGTGACGTAGCGCAAGACGAAAAAAATGCCCGCAGCGATGCGGGCATTTTTGATGGGAGTGCTGACTGCTTATTTCATCCACAGACGCATCGAATCCCAGGCGCGGCCAAAGATGGTTGCCTGGTTGATGGTTTCCAGGGCCACGACGGGCAGTTCCAGCAATACCTTGTCGTCGACCATCATTTTCAGTTTGCCGACAGGAGCGTTTTCAGCCAGCGGCGCGACCAGCGGGTCCTTGCGTTCCAGCACAGGTTTCATCTTGGCAGCCGTGCCTTTTGGTACGGTAACGAGCACATCGCGCGCGAAACCGATTTTCACGGTGCCTTTCGAGCCTTTCCACACTTCCGGCGTGGCCACGGCCTGGCCTTTCGAGTACAGCTTGACCGTATCGAAGTTCTGGAAGCCCCAGTTCAGCAGCTTCTGGCTTTCCTGCGTGCGGGCCTGGTCGGACGTGGTGCCCAGCACCACGGAGATCAGGCGGCGCTCGCCCGTGCCGCCGGGACGGCGTGCCGAGGCGATCATGCAATAGCCGGCCGCTTCCGTGTGGCCCGTCTTCATGCCATCGACGGTTGGGTCCAGCCACAGCAGGCGGTTGCGGTTAGGCTGGGTGATCTTGTTGTAAGTGAAACTCTTGATGGAATCGATTTTGTAGAATTCCGGATAGTCGGCGATCACGCGCTGGGCCAGCACGGACAGGTCTTGCGCGGTGGAATAGTTATCGGGGCTAGGCAAGCCATGCGGATTGGCAAAACGCGTGTTTTTCAGACCCATGCGCTGCGCTTCGCGGTTCATCAGCACGACGAAAGTGCCTTCATCGCCAGCAACGGCTTCGGCCAGCGCCACAGCGGCATCGTTACCCGATTGAATCATCAGGCCATGCAGCAAGTCGTCGATCGACACGGGCGTGGCCGGATCGATGAACATCTTCGAGCTGCTCGAATCGACTTTCCAGGCGCGCACGGACACGTTCACCTTTTGGTCCAGCGCCAGTTTCTTTTCGCGGATGGCGGCAAACGTCAGGTAAGCCGTCATGATCTTGGTCAACGATGCCGGTTCGATGCGTGCGTCCGGATCTTGCGAAGCAATGATCTGGCCACTGGTGGCGTCGAGCAGCAGCCAGGACTTGGCGGCGATGGTCGGGGCTGGAACGCTCTGGGCGAAGGCGGCGGATAGGAAAAGTACACTGGAGGCCAGTGCCGCTAAAAGTTTTTTCATGGAGGCTGGTCTGCGAGAAAAAGATGAAGGCTGAGGGCCATGTTGTTGCTACTTACATGGCCGCGTGGAAAAAACGGATCAATTATAGCCGTGGAAGCGCTAGTAAGCCCACACTTCAATGATCATCGGCTGCGATTGCGGGTTTGTCACCATGCCACAGCGCAATCACGAGGTTCTTGATGTGATTGAGCTTGCGGTGGAAAAAGTGGTCGGCGCCGGGGATCACGATCACGGGAATGTCTTGTGGACGGGCCCAGTCGAAGACGGCGGACAGGGGAATGGTGTCGTCCAGTTCGCCGTGGATCAGAATGGTGTCGGCCGGGATGTCGGCCATGGCCCACTTGCCGGCCGCGCTGCCGATCAGCGCCAGGCGCTCGACGGGCGTGCCGGCGGCGGCCAGGCGTTCCTGCAGTTTCGATTGCACGAAGGTGCCGAACGAGAAACCGGACAAGGCCACGGGCAAGCCCGGGTACAGGCCGCGCATGTGTTCATACAGCAACTGCATGTCGTCCGTCTCGCCCGCGCCATGGTCGTGCACGCCTTCCGAGGCGCCTATGCCGCGGAAGTTGATGCGCGCCACCACGTAACCGAGGGCAACAAACGCGCGCGCCAGGGTTTGCGTGACCTTGTTATCCATCGTGCCGCCGTACAGCGGATGCGGATGGGCAACGAGGGCGATGCCGCGCGGGGTATCTGCCGGGAAATCGAGCAAGCCTTCCATGCTGCCTGCATGGCCGGCGAGGGTAAATTTTTCCGAGTTTCTGTTCATGATGCTCATACTGGTGGCATTCTCTTAAATTGGCATTAAATCTTCAGGCGTTCGACGATCTTGCCGCCCACCAGGTGCGTATCGATGATTTCATCGATATCGCTGGTGTCGACGTAGGTGTACCAGGTCGCTTCCGGATAGATCACCAGCAGCGGGCCTTCTTCGCAGCGGTCCATGCAGCCGGCCTGGTTGATGCGGATCTTGCCCGCGCCATTCATGTCGAGTTCCTTGATGCGGCGCTTGCAATGCTTTTGCGCCGCTTCCGCGCCATGGTCGCCGCAGCTGTTGCGGCCATCTTCACGTTTATTCATGCAGAAAAAAACGTGGCGTTCAAAATACGGTGCGTCGCTCATGCTGCTCTCCTGCTGTTCAATACATTAATGCGCCATGATAGCGCTTATGGGTGGTCTTCGCGACGCTGGCGCTGCACATCGTCCTGCCGGTTCAGCCGGTGCGAGGGCAGGCACAGGAACCACAGGGCCATGAAAGGCCACAGCAGGGCCAGGAATTGCGCCGCGCCGTTAAAGTTGAGAAACTTGCCTTGTACCCAGCCTTGCAAGGTGGACATGAAATACGGATTGATCGGCGTCGTATTCACCATCACCAGGCTCAGCAGCAAGGTGGCGGCCGCGATGCGGCGCTGCGCCACGTGGGGCGCGAAGGCCAGGCCGCCCAGCATGATCAGGCCGATCAGGAAGCCGCCCTGGGCGCCCGGCGTGATCCAGACGAAGGCATTTTGTGGCGAAAACAGCAGCGCGCTGGCCATCGAGCGCACCACCAGCGCGGCGGCGATCAGGACCAGCATCAGCACGGCGCGCGGCGCGGCGCGACGTAGCAGGCACAGCAAGGTGAGCACGGCGCCCGTCATGCCGCAGGCCGTGATGATGGTTTCCGATAGCCAGTATTGCTCAACCGTCAATATCGTGTCGGGACGCAGATACGTGGCCAGGTCGATTTCCATGCCCATCAGGGTGGAAGCCCAGTCCGACAGGATGGGCAGCAGCTGGCCCAGGCCGAACAGATAGCCTTGCGGATAGATTTGCGCCAGCGGCCACAGGGCCACCAGCACCAGGCCCTGGCTCGCGTGCTGGGCAAACCAGCGCTGGCGCAGGCGCAGCAAATGGCTCTGGTCCAGCAGCTTGCGCGCCGTCAAGGCGCCGATGATGGAACCGATGAGGCAGCCCGCCGAATTCGTATAGAAGTCGAGATTCGACGACACGCGGCTGGGCAGATAGGTTTGCACGGCTTCCATGCTGCCGGAAATGAAGACGCCGCACAGGCTGGCGACGATGACGGCCAGGAATCCCGTCACCCTTGGAAACAGCGAATACACGATCAGCGCACCCAGCGGGATGTAGCCGACGACGTTGATGCCCACGTCAAAGCCCGTCCAGTAGCGGGGCATGCGCGTGTTTTCCAGGAAGGTCAGCGGCGACAAGCCGTTGCTGTGCCAGCCCGTGAACGGGAACCAGCTGGCGTACACGATCAGGAAGACGTAGGCGAGCAGGGTCGCGCGCGACACGGGCGACGAGCGTGCGGGCGGCAGTGGCGCGGGCGGGCTGGCTGGGGCTGCGGAGGCGGTCATTCGGCTGCGGTCACTCTTTCGGGATGGTCAGCGTGCCCAGCCAGGCCAGCAGGTCGGCGGCGATGGCGTCCGAGGCGGCTGCCAATGCCTGCGCGCCCCCTTGCGCATCGGCGCTGGCGGACGGGCCGCTGCGGCTGAAGGTTTTCTGGTCGATCAGGCGGTGGCCGCGGAACAGCGAGGCGCGCAGCGACACATGGCCGCTGCTTTGCGTCTGCGTGTCAAAAGCCTGCGAAAAATCATCGACGTCGATGCGCAGCAGAGGCATGCCGGCGGCCGCGTCCGTGGTCGACAGCACTTTCACGCCGCTTTGCGCCACGCGCGTCTTCAGGCGCTGGCTCAGCAGCTGGAGCGGCGGCGTGTTCCAGCGGTTGTAGGCGTACGGCCGCGATTGCTGCGCATCGGCGTACAGCAGGCGGTAATACATGCGCTGGCTGTCCAGCCAGGAAGGGCCGTTGGCGTCGGCGATCACCAGCACGGGCACGGCTGGCGCGGCCGTCTGTGCCGCCGCCTGGGGCGCGGCCGGACCGAAATCATAGAAAGTGGGGACGGGGCCGCGGCTGGCGCAGCCGCCCAGCAGGAAAGCGCCGGCCAGCATCAGTGCGCTGAGATTGCGAGGGATATGCATGCTGTGTTCTCCTTATTTGCCTGGCGCCGAAAAGCCGGGCTCGCCCGGGCCGGGCGGAATGTCTGGGGCGCCGAACAAGATGCTCTGCGGCTGTTCATTGAGCGTGCTCATGGTGGTTTTCAGGGCGCGCATCGAGGAACGCGCCTCGCCGCTCAGTTCTATGACTTGCGGCAAGACTTCCAGCGATACGCCATTGGCCACCGTTTCCACCGAATTGCCCACCCTGTCGACCGTGCCATTGACCTTCTCGAGCACGCCGCCGGGCGCCTGGATATCGTTGCCCAGTTTTTTCCACGTGGCCGTCAAGTCCGACACGTTCTTGCTGGCCGTGCTGACGGCCGTCAAGGTCTGGCGCGTCTGTTCCGTCAGCTGGGGCAATTGCGTCAAGGTCGGCTCCAGCTGCTGCGGAATGGCGCCAAAGGCCTTGGCCGCCTTGCCCACTTCATTGAAGGCGCCCAGCATGGCCGCCTGGTTGTCGGGGCTGAGCAGGTTGTTGACCTTGTTGGTGATCTGTTCGGCCTGGTCGAGGATGCGCTTGCCGCGCTTTTCCAGCTGGTCCAGCAAGCCCGCGCGCAGGGGAATCAGCGAAGGCTTGTCCTTGCTGGTGCCCAGCAACTTGGAACCCACGTGTTCATCGTCGAGCTGGATGTAGGCGATGCCCGTCACGCCCTGGTAGCCCAGGGTGGCAAAGGTGGTATTGGTGACGGGGGTATCGGGTGCCACGCTGATGTGCACGAGGATCTGCCCCGCCTTTTGCGTGTCGAAATCGATGGCGTCGACCTTGCCCACTTCCAGGCCACGGTAGCGCACGGTCGCCTGCGGATTGAGGCCCGGCACGGACAGGGTGGTGGCGAGCAGGTACGGCACTCTTTCCACGCGGTCGCGGTTGAACCAGACGCCGAACAGAATGGCGGCCACCAGCAAAGTGAGTGTAAAAAATCCCGTCATCAGGGCGTGTGATCTGTTTTCCATTACTTCTCCGCTTTCTTGTCTGTGCCGGCGTCGTCGCCTGGCTGCGCCGCCTTGCCGTCTGCCGCCTGTTTTTCATCGAGGACGGCCAGCGCGCGCTTGCCGCGGTCGCCGAGGAAAAATTGCTTGATGAACGGGTGGTCGACTTCGATCACCTCGCGCGTGGGGCCGATGGCAATCACGTGTTTTGCCGCCAGCACGGCGATGCGCGTGGACAGGGCAAACAGGGTGTCGAGGTCATGCGTGACCATCACCACCGTCAAGCCCAGCTCGCGGTGCAGCGACTGGATCAGGGACACGAAACTTTCCGACAAGTCCGGGTCCAGGCCCGCCGTCGGTTCGTCGAGGAACAGCAGTTTCGGTTCCAGCGCCAGGGCGCGCGCCAGGGCCACGCGCTTGATCATGCCGCCCGACAGGTCCGACGGCATTTTCAGCGCATGTTCCGGGCCCAGTCCCACCATGTTCATCTTTAATAGTACCGCGTCGCGTATCAGCGCCTCGGGCAGCACGCGCAATTCGCGCATGGGCTGGGCCACGTTGTCGAACACGGTCAGCGCCGAATACAGGGCGCCTTGCTGGAACAGCATGCCCCAGTGGTTGCGCAATTGCTGCAGCTGGTCGGAACTGGCCTGGTTGATATCCTCGCCAAAGACTTTGACGCAGCCGCGGGCCGGGTGTTCCAGGCCCAGCATCTGGCGCAGCAGCACCGTCTTGCCCGTGCCGGAGCCGCCCACGATGGACAGGATCTCGCCCCGTTCGATTTCCAGGTTCAAGTCCTGGTGCACGACGGTGCGGCCGAACTTGGTCCACAGATTGGTGATTTCCACCACGGGCGCGCTGCCATGCAGGTTGAACTGGCCTTCCTTGCCCGTGCCGCAAGCGATATTGGTGTCGTCCGCCATCAGTAGCCCACTCCATTGAAGACGATGGCAAACACGGCGTCGGCCAGGATCACCACGGTGATGGCCGTGACGACGGCGGTGGTGGTGCCGCGCCCCAGGCTTTCCGTGTTGGCCTTGATGCGCAGGCCGAAATGGCAGGAGACGAGGGCGATCAGCATGCCGAAGATGGCGCCCTTGCCCAGGCCGATCATGTAGTTGGCCAGCGGGACGGCGTCGGGCAGCTTCTGGATGAAGTAGCGTGCCGACAGATTCAGTTCCACCTTGGCCGCCACCATGCCGCCGATCAGCGCGGCCGTATCCGTCCAGATGACGAGCAGGGGCATGGAAATGGCCAGGGCCAGCACTTTTGGCATGATCAGGCGGAAACCGTGCGAAATGCCCATCACCAGCATGGCGTCGAGCTCTTCCGTGACGCGCATGACGCCCAGCTGCGCCGTGATCGACGAGCCCGAGCGGCCCGCCACGAGGATGGCTGCCAATAAAGGCCCCAGTTCGCGGATGATGCTCATGCCCAGCAGGTTGACCAGGTAGATGTCGCCGCCAAACGCGCGTAGTTGCTGGGCCGACAAGTAGGACAGCACGACGCCGATCAGAAAGCCCACGAGGGCCGTGATGCCCAGCGCCTGGAAGCCCGCATGGAAGATGTTGGCGGAAATTTCACGCCAGGGCCCGCGCATGGGATGGCGCGCGAAGCGGCCGATATCCTGCGTCACCTGGCCCACGAGGGCAATGAACCCCTTCAAATGTTCGAAAAACAGCAGGATGGCCATGCCCAGCTTCATCACGGGCGTGAGGCGGTTGGCGCGCGAGGGCGGCGTTTCCAGGGGGCCCGTCTCTTCGATGCGCCGGAAAAACTCTTCCAGCGACGGCGCCAGGGTCAGCTGCGCGGGACGCCGCTTGCCCCAGGCATTCCAGAACAGCTGGGCGCCGATATGGTCCATGCTGTCAATCTGCGACAGGTCCCATTGCACGGCGGCGTCGTCCTGCAGGGGCTTGAGCTGGGCATCGATGGCCTTGATGGCATTGTCATGCGCCAGCGCATGCACCTGCCAGGTGCCGCTGGCAGTGACAAGGGCTCCCTGTTGGGAGCTGGTCTGGGAGAGGGTCAGTTTCGGCGATTGTACAGTCGGCATCGTGCCAGTTTAAGGGAGAATGGCGCAGACCGCCACCGCTGTTCAATCGCCGGCCCGTCAGGATGCCAGGTGGCGCGCCTGCCGCTGCGGCAGGGCGACGTCCGGGCGCACCTTGGCATTGCTAGTACTCACTTCGCTTGGCTTGGCGTGCGCGGCTGCCTGCGCGCCGCCTGCATAGTCGCTGGCCACGAGGGCATTGGCTTCAAGCGCGCTCATGCCGCGCGTCTGCAGCCATTGCGCCACCAGCTTGGCCAGGCGCTCCATGGCGATGCGGTGCGTGGCGTCCGTGTGGGCGTACAGCCAGTTCGAAAAATCCATGAAGTTTTCAAACGGCGCGTCGCCCAGCATCCATTGCACCGTATTGGCAAAGCGGCCCGAATTGGCCACCAGGTCCCAGTAGCGGGCGAAGCGCACGAGGCGCTGCATGCTCATGAAATCGAGCTGCTTGTTCGCCAGGATGGTGTACGGCGGGTGCGGGTCGAACACCATGCCATAGTTTTCCGTGTGGCGGATGATGGGCGTGCCGCGCAGCCGCTTCAGGATGCCGAACTGGATTTCATGCGGTTTCAGGGCCACCAGCTTGTTGAATCCGGCCGCAAAGCTCGCTTCATCCTCGCCCGGCAAGCCGGCGATCAAGTCCACGTGCAGGTGGGCGTTCGATTCCTCGCATAGCCAGCGGATGTTGTCGGCCGCCTTTTGATTATCCTGCTTGCGGCTGACCAGCGATTGCACGTCCGGATTGAAACTCTGGATGCCGATCTCGAACTGCAGCGCGCCGGGCGGGAACTTGCTGATGCCTTCTTTCAAGGCGTCGGGCAGGTGGTCGGGCACCAGTTCGAAATGGGCGTAGATCGGGTCGTTGGGATTCGCCTCGATCTTGTCCAGGAAGAACTGCATGATCTTCAGGCTGGTCTTGATGTTCAGGTTGAAGGTGCGGTCGACGAACTTGAACAGGCGGGCGCCGCGCGCATGCAGGGATTCCATTTCTGCCAGGAAATTTTCCAGGGCGAAGGGCCAGGCCGTCTTGTCCAGCGCGGACAGGCAGAATTCGCACTTGAACGGGCAGCCGCGCGACGCTTCCACGTAGATGGTGCGGTGGCGGATATCGTCGTCCGTATACAAGGAGTAGGGCAGCTGCAGCTCCGCCAGCGGCGCCTGCACGCCCGCGTGGATCTTCATCAGCGGCTTGGGGCCGTGGAGGATCTCGCCGCACAGCTTGGGGAAGGTGACGTCGCCCCAGCCCGTGATCAGGTAGTCGGCCAGCTTGACGATCTCTTGCTCGCTCGCCTCATGCGACACTTCCGGCCCGCCCAGCACGATGACGACCTCGGGCGCCACGCGCTTGAGCATGGCCACCAGTTTCGTTGTTTCCTCGACGTTCCATATATACACGCCAAAACCGATGATGCGGGGCTTGTTCGTCAGGATGCGCTCGACCAGTTCCGTGGTTTTCGTGCCGATGACGAATTCCTGCAGCCGCGTCTGCGCCTGCAGCGGCCCCATATTGGCCAGCAGATAGCGCAAGCCCAGCGAGGCGTGGGTGTAGCGGGCGTTCAGGGTGGAGAGCAGGATGGTCATGGGAGGCGATTGAAACGGCGAAACCGCTATTTTACGCTGTCGCGTCAGCTGTGCGCTGCGGCCACAAATGCCATGTTACCATTTGTCAATAATTACTAACTTGTCAATGCTTCGGCAGGGTAAAAAGGATACATGGTGCTGGCGAAAAAAGTACTCAACAAGAAAGTCCTGCTCGGGGCGCTGGGCGGCGTGGCAGTGGTGGCCGCCGCACTGGTCGGCTACCGGGTCTTCGGCTGGGGCGCGATGGGACCGGTCAACGGCCTGAAGCTGGATTTGTCCCGGCCCGACGCGCTGGTCCGGACGACAAGCCTGTCGGCCTTGCCGCGCGACTTGCTGACGGTGCCGCTGGCGCGCGACGTGCTGCGCGAAGACTTCCTGTTCTATTACGAGCAAAGCGAAGACCGGCTGGGACTCAAGGGCAGCCTGCGCCGCATCGCCTATGAACATGAGCTGGGATGGGGCGACCAGCTGTTGCGCATGGTGCTGGACCAGCCCGCAGAAGTGGCCCTGTGGCGCGACGCCGACGGTTCGCTCAAGCATTTCGCCATCGCCGTATCGCGCAGCCAGCTGACGCGCCTGCTCGAAGAAGCGGGCAAGATCGCCTTGAAGGATACGCAGATGCGCGTGGCCGGCAGCTTGCGCGTCGATGGCGGCCAGGTGCCCGTGTATGCGCTCAATTACGCCTACCAGCGCACCTTGCTGTTTGCCGCGCACGGCCAGCGCCTGGTCATCCTGTCCCATCCGGGCATGCTGTATGGCGGCGCCGACGGCAAGAAGGGCGATGGCACGGCCGAGAAAACCGTGGCCAGCCTGCTGGCGCCGGAAGCGGCCAAACAGAACGTCTTCCATGCGCAGTTCCATCTCGACGGCGCCGCGCCCGAGGGCCACAGCATCGCCGTCAAGGCGGATTTCCTGTCGTTCGGCTACCAGCCGTTCTTCGGCGCGCTCGAAGCGCTGCGCTTCGATTTTCAACAGGGTGCCTGGCAGTCGAAGGTGCTGCTCAATGCCGACAAGTTAAAAAACGGCGGCTATGACAGCAGCGCCCTGTGGCCCGTGCTGCCGCACAGTCCCAGCGCCTGCTTCAGCGTGCCGGTGGAATGGACCGCGCTGCAGCCCGTGCTCAAGCGCCTGGGGAGCAATACCTCCGAGCCGGTGGTGCCGCTGGCCGGGCACTTGCAAGGCCCGGCCGCCGCCTGCTGGTACGGGACGTCGCGCCTGCATACGCCGGTGTTTGTCGCCACGCGTAGTGCGCAGGCCGGGGATGATGCTGTCTATGGAAGCCTGTTCGAGGCAGCCATCGGCGGCAAGGACCCCGTGCGCAAGACGACGGGCAAGGATGCTAAAGGTGGGTTCGTACGCTGGGAGCGCAGCGTCGCCACGGCCCTGGGCCAGTCCACGCCGGCGCTGGCCGTGGCCGGCAATACCGTTGTCTTCTCCGCTGATGGCAAACTGGTGGACCAGGTGCTGGCCGTGCGCCGCAAGCAGGCCCCGGCGGCCAGCGACCTGCTGCCCGATGGCGCGCACACCATCGGCCTGATCGCGCCCGCGTCGCTGGCCCGGCTGATCCAGCTGGAAGCCTTCGATACCCTGCCGGCGAATAACGAACCGGTACTGCGCGCGGCCGCCAACGAACACCTGGTGCCGCGCCTGAACGCCTTGAAAAAATATCCGCCGCTGCGCATGGTGCTCAAGCGGCAGCCAGCCAGCGGCACGTCATGGGAAGCGCTGGAATGGCAGGAGACTGCACGATGACGGTGCGGTATGCGCGCCGTGCCGCCTTGCGCTGGCTGGCGGCCTGCGCCGCCACCGTGGCGGCGCCCCGGGCGTGGGCCCTGCGCGCGGCTGCCGAGCCGCAAGTGCAGCTGTCGCAGGCCCAGAGCCGCGCGTTCCAGGCCTGGATGCTGCGCATCGTCAACGCACAGATCGAACGGGGACCGTCGCCGCGCTGGACGCACCGCGATTGCGCCGGCCTCGTGCGCTTTGCCGTCAACGAAGCCCTGACCGTGCATGACGCGAAGTGGCTGCGCGCGAACGGCATCGCCAGCGACCGGCGCCTGCCGCCCGAGCTGGAATTGAACGGGGCCCAGGCGGCCCTGCGCAACCGCTGGGTGCAGACGGGCGGCAGCATCGGCCACTTCGTCACGGCGCTGGCGCTGGTGCAGCACAACAGCCGTTTCATCGCCCGCGAAATCAGCCAGGCGCTGCCCGGCGACCTGCTGTTTTTCGACCAGGGCGATGAACAGCACCTGATGGTCTGGATGGGGGCGCGCATCGCCTACCACACCGGTACCGTCACCCCCGACGACAATGGTCTGCGGACCGTCGATATCAAAGAACTTACGAGCTGGAAGGACACGCGGTGGCAACCTGTGGTCAACAATCCGAATTTCGCCGGTGTGTTCCGGCTGGCGTTCTTGTCATGAAGCTTCTCATGAAGCTGTTATTTGCCGGCATGCTGGCGCTGCTGCTCACGCATGGCGCCTCGGCGCAGGAGCGCGAGCCCAGCAACTACGCCACCTTCAAGGGCGAACCCTTCTTTCTGCTGTCGGATGCCAGCTACGGCAGCGGCGACGAGTCGCGCGTGCGGCTCGAGGTGCCGGGCCGCGACATGGGGCGCATGAATCTGGAAGCGTATTCCGGCGCCGACATCGTCGTCTACCGCGTGCCCGAACCAATGGAGTTCCTGAAAAAACAGCGCAATCTGCACCGCATCCAGGTGGAGGGCAATTACCAGGGCGAGGGCCTGGCCAACACCTTGAGCTTTCTGTGGGATAGCTGGTGGAAGCAGTCGCGCCTGGCCTGGCGCAAGCTGTTTTCCGGCGAGGCGCGCCGCGCGGTAACCAAGGAACAGCCGCAGCTGGCGACGAATGACGCGATCCGCCGGCGTACCGTGTTCGCCAACCATCCGCAATACAAGCCGATCAAGGGCATGGAGCTGGTCGACAGCTTCCGCTATCCGATCTGGCAGGCCAAGGCCATCGCACCGCCGAAAGGCGTCAAGCTCGATGGCTCGAGCAGCGACTTCATCGTCGCCGGCGCCGGCAATGTGATGATCCCGCTGGGCAAGCGCAAGCCGGGCTTGTACCTGATCGAAGCGATCATCGGCGAACACCGCGCCACCACCCTGGTGTTCGTGTCGGACACGGTGGCCGTCACCAAGGTATCGTCCGGCCAGATGCTGGTGTGGACGGCGCGGCGCGACAACAGCGCCGCCGTGGCCGGCGCCAGCGTGGCGTGGACCGACGGCACGGGCGTGCTGCAGTCGGCCACCACCGGTGCCGACGGCGTCGCCTCGCTCGAGCGCGGCAGCCCGGAACACACGTATGTGCTGGGCCAGGACCGCGCCGGCGGCGTATTCGTGTCCGAAAATTTTTATTACGACAGCGAGATCTACAACACCAAGATTTATGCGGTGACGGACCGCCCTCTGTACCGGCCAGGCGACGAAGTCAACGTCAAGTTTGTGGGCCGCGAATTCACGTCGGCGCGCAATTCGCAGGCGGCGGCTGCTGCACCGTTAAGCCTGACCGTGCTCAATCCGAACGGCACGCCGCTGCTGACGCAGACGCTGCAGTTATCGGGCGACACGGGCGCCGATACGCGCTTCCGCCTGCCGACGGAAGCCACCGCCGGCGGCTATGAACTGCGCTTCAACTACAAGGACGGCGCCTATGGCGCGGCCTTCCGCGTGGCCGAATACGTCAAGCCGCACTTTGAAATCAACGTCCAGCCAGCGAAACCGGAATTCAAGACGGGCGAAGCGGTCAAGGGCAGCATCGCGCTGCGCTACCCCGATGGCAAGCCGGTGAAAAACGCGAAGATGACCTTGTCGCTGCGCGGCCAGCAAAACACCATGGTTGAGGGCGAGTTGCGTTACAGCGGCCTGTTCCCCGTGGCCTTGAAGACCGAGGAGGTGACGAGCGACGGCAGCGGCAATGTGGACTTCACCTTGCCGCCCGCAGCCGATCCCTCGCGCTACATCCTGACCGTGCTGGCGACCGACGGCGCGGCCTACCGCGTCAAGGCGACGCGCGAACTGATGATAGAGCGCTCGAGCAGCAGCTACCAGCTGAAGGCCACGCGCCAGTTTTCCGATCCGGGCCAGGCCGTGCATTTCGACCTGGTGGCCGATGGCCAGGGCGCGGCCAAGCCCGTGCGCTGGGAGATGGTGCAGCTGGAAAAACAGAGCAAGACCGAAGGTGCGTTCGATCCGAACGCCAAGGGCTGGGATGTGACATTCCCCGCGTCGGGCTCGTACCGGCTGGCGCTGCGCGACGAGCGCGGCAACCTGCTGGCCGCCGCCAGCCACTGGGTGTCGGGCGATGGCGTGCAGACGACGCCGGGCAGCATCGAGATCGTGCTGGACCGCGCCCGCTATCGTCCGGGCGATACCGCCGAGGCCTTGATCACCTTCTCCGACAAGGTGGACCAGGCGCTGCTGACGCTCGAGCGCGACAAGGTGGAACAATATGGCTTGATGGCGGGCGCCGCCAGCTGGTACCAGGCGAAGCAGGTAGCGCCGCGGCAGTGGCGCGTGCGCATTCCCGTCAAGGAGGAGCATGGCCCCAACATGA
Source organism: Janthinobacterium violaceinigrum (assembly GCF_009208555.1). Taxonomy (GTDB): domain Bacteria; phylum Pseudomonadota; class Gammaproteobacteria; order Burkholderiales; family Burkholderiaceae_D; genus Janthinobacterium; species Janthinobacterium violaceinigrum. The sequence goes on from NZ_WFLI01000054.1 coordinate 28,269, forward strand.
CCTTCTCCGTGGCGTACACGCGCAATGGCGATTTCGTGTTCGAGAACGCCGGCCTGCAAGTGATCGAGCCGCGCATCGCGCTGCAGTTCAAGAGCGACAAGGAGGTCTACCAGCCGGGCGAGAAGGTGACCCTGGACGTCACGGCTACCCTTGAGGGCAAGCCTCTGAGCACGATGGTGGCGCTGGGCGTGGTCGATGAAATGATCTATGTGCTGCAGCCGGAAATCGCACCGGACATCGGCGACTTCTTCTACCATCCGCGCCGCAACAACGTGCGCACGACGGCCAGCCTGTCCTTCATCAGCTACGACATGGCGCAGGGGCGTACTGCCGGCGCGCCCGCGCGCCACAATTACAACGAGCGCGGCGTCAAGGTGCTGGAGCGTCCGCGCCGCGACAATATCGATACGGCGTACTGGGCGCCATCGCTGAAGACCGATGCCAATGGCCAGGCGCGCGTGAGCTTCACCATGCCCGACGCGCTGACCCGCTGGCGCATCACGGGCCGCGCGATGGACGAGCAGGGGCGCGTGGGCCAGCGCACCGCCTATCTGCGTTCGGACAAGAATTTCTATGCGAAGTGGACGGCGCCGGACTGGATGCGCGCGGGCGATGCGCCGCGTGCCTCGGTGGCCGTGTTCAACCAGACCGGCAAGGAGCAGGCGCTTGACGTCGTCCTCTCAGGTGGTGCACAGTCGAAGACGGAAAAACTGTCGGCCAAGCCGGGTGTCAACTACGTGGAGTTCCCGCTCGCTGCTGGCAGCGGGCCGTTGCGCCTGGAGCTGAAACAGAATGGCAAACTGGTCGACGCGCTCGACACCGCCATGCAAACCTTGCCCGCCGCCTGGCGCAGCCCGCGCACCCTGGTGCTGCCGCTCGACGGCGCCACGGGTGATATTGCGCTCAAGCTGCCGGCGGACGCGCGCAATATCCGCGTGTCGTTTGCGCAGGGGGCCGCCAGCCAGTTCGCGCGCATTGCCGACGACCTGATCGACTATCCGTATGGCTGCGTGGAGCAGACGGCGAGCCGCTTGATCCCGCTCGCGCTGGCCACGCAAAGCCTGGGGCCGGACGCCGGAGCGGCAGGCGAACGCCTGCAAACGCTGCTGACGGCGCAGCGCCTGCGCCTGGTGTCCATGGCGGGGCCGAACGCCGTCTTCGGCTGGTGGGGCAACGCCACGGATGGCAATGCCTTGATGACGGCGTACGCGTATTACGCGGACTGGTACGCGTCGCGTGCGCTGCGCATCGAACTGCCGCCCGAACACTGGAACAAGCTGCTGGCCGTCTACAGCGAACATGGCTTGAAAGATACGATGAGCGACCGCGCGCTGGTGCTGTGGATGGCGCGCGAGATGGGCCTGCCCACGCAGACGCTGGCAGCGGGCCTGGTGGACGACAGCGCGAGCGCCACACTGGGCGGCAAGCCGCGCCAGGCGGGCGACGGCGGCAGCCTGCTGCTGGGCGGTGCCCTTGACCGCGAGGCGCAGGCGATGGGGCTGGGCCTGGTGGCGCTGGTCGCCAGCCAGAATGGCATCGCCTTGCCGCATGGGCTGCAGCTGCAGGTGGCCAGCGCCTGGCAAGTCTTGCGTGAGTCCAGGGCGCCGGTAGCGCAAGCCTTGCTGATGCTGACTGGCGAAGTGCCGCCATCGCAGGCCGACGCGGTGCTGGCCGGCGTGCGCGCCGAGATGCCGACCCTGGACCGCGCGATGACGTTGATGTGGGTGCAAAAGAAGCTGGGTGGCGCATCGTTCGGCAAGGGGCCTGTCGTCGCGCCGGACGGCGCATGGCAAAAACGCGACAGCCGCAGCGGCCAGCCGGTCTGGCGTTGGAGCGACGCCAAGGGCCTGCCTGACAAACTGCGTCTCGCTGCGCCGGCGCCTGCGGGCACGGTGGCCGTGCTGCAGTACGACAGCCACGCGGCCGAAGCGCAGACGCTGGCGGTTGCCGTCGAGCGGCGCATCCTGCGCATGAAGCAAGGCAAGGGCGGCTACACGACGGAGCTGGTCAAGCCGGGCGAGGCGCTCAGCACGGACGCGCTGTACCTCGATGAAATCACGCTCAAGGCGGCGCCGGGCGCGAAGCACCGTTTTGGTTTGCTGGAAGTGGCGCTGCCACCGGGCGCCATGGTCGAATCGACCACCTGGGGCATGGTCATGGCGGGCGACAAGCCGGCCGCGCTGGAACGCGCGCGCCACACCGAGCGCCGCGACGGCTATGCCGTGCCCATCGAGCCTTTGGCCGGCGACGTGACGGTGCGCCATTTGCTGCGCTTTGCGCAAAAGGGCAGCTATGTGCTGCCGCCTGCGCGCTTTTACCGCATGTACCAGCCGGAGCAGAAAGCGTTCGAGGGCGGCGGCAAGACCACGCGCGCACTGAAGGTCGAGTGATGCGCGTGGCAATTCCCGCCTTGTTGGCGACGCTGTGGCTGGCCGCGCCAGCCTGGGCGCAGCCATCGGCAAAATCGCTGGATGTGGCCTGGTGGCGCGATGGCAAGATCGAAGTGCGGGAGCTGCGCCAGGGCGGCACTGCGTCGCGACCTTTGCCGCCGTTCGACGGCGCGCGGCAAGTGCCGCTGGCCAGCCTGTGGAAGCTGTTTGTCTATGTATACGCGGCCGATAACAAGGTGGCGATGCCGGACTACCGCTGCGGCGGCCGCGATCCGGACGAAGTGTATTGCTGCGATGCGGGCCAGAGCATCGGCCATGATGCGGCGCTGGCGCAATCCTGCGGCCCATTTTTCTCGCCCGGGCGTTTGATGATAGCGAAGGCGCCGTGGCGCCAGTACTGGACGGGCCGCCTGGGCGGCGCGCCTGCGGGCGACTTTGCCTGGCTGTCCGATCCTGCGCAGCTTGCTCCGGGGCGGTTGGTTCGGTTAGACAGCCTGCTGCGCGCGCTGGACAGCATACCGGCAGCCAGCCGCGCGGACGCCGAAGCGGCCCTGCTGCGCGTGGTGCTGGACGGGCGCGGTGCCGGCACGGCGCGCTGGTTCGGCAGCCAGCTGCGCGTGAAGACGTATTCCTGGCACGCGCAGCGCCGGGCAGAGGAACGTATCGGCGGCGCGGCCGGCTGGCTGGCCGATGGCACGCCCATCTGGTTTGGCGGCGCGGGCGGCAGCAGCAATGTGTTCGAGCAGTGGGCGCCCAAGCTGGCCGCCAGCTTGCCGCCTGTGGGTGCGGCCGACGATGGCGGCTGCGTGGTGGTCGATTACTTCACGCGCTATCCGATCCGTGCCGTGCGCGGCGAGCGCGGCGTGGCGGCGCCCGGTCCGCTCAGTGGCCGCTACCATGTGCAATTCGAAAATGGCCAGAACCTCGCCCTGCGCAGCACGGGCGAGTTGATGCTGCTGCAGGAGAAGGGCGGCCGCCCGCGCTTGCGCGGCCGCTTCGGCGTCAATGAATATGTGGCGCGGGTACTCGACCGCGAAGCGAGTGCGAATGAGCCGGAAGCGGCCAAGGCGCTGGCGATTGCCGCGCGCACGTATTTGCAGCAGAACGCGGCGACGGTGGCAGGCTGCCAGCAGATTGCCGACAGCAGCGCAACGCAGCGCGTCAGTCCCAGTCCTGCCACGCCGGCGGCGTTGGCCATTGCGCGCTGGACGGACCAGTTGATCGTCGACGGCGTCACCGTGCGCTATCACAGCAACTTGCCGTCCGAGGGCACGATGGCGTGGAGCGAGGCGGTGCGCCAGGCCAGACAGGGCAAGCACTACGATGAATTGCTGGCGGCGGCCTATCCCGGCGGCGCGCTGAGCACCTTTGGCAATACCGGTGTGCGTTGCCGGCGCCTGGCGCAGAACGAGGATTGGCTGGCGCGGTCCGTGCCGCGCTGGCAGCGCGTGCTGCTGCGCGAGGCCGGCTACGAAGCGCCGCCGCAAGCGCCGCTGGTCTGCGCCCTGTCCAGCGGCGCGCCGTATTCGGAACAGTCGCGTAACCGCATCTTCATGCGGCCGCTGGCCACGCGCGAAGACCGCATCACCTTGGCCCATGAATATTTACACCTGGGCCTGCGCCGCCATCCGAGCGGGCAGGACGAGGAATATGTCGAGCGGCTGGCCCGCCGGCTCGTCGATCTTAACCTGGAGGCCCTGTGAGTTTTTACATCCGTTGCTCGATTCCGCTAATGTTGTTGCCACTCTGGGCGCAGGCCCAGGTCACGATCGATGCACCGAAGGGCGGCTGGCGCAATTCGGCCGGCGCGCGCGAGGACTATACGCAGGCGGTCAACTATCCCGCCTCGTCGGTCAACCTGCAGCCGGGCCAGGCCGAGACGGCGCAGATACGGGGCCGCATCGCGGGCGCCGTCAAGGGCAAGCCCGCCACCCTGGTGGTCAATGGCGTGGCGATGCCGATGGAAGTGGGCGAGGACGGCAGCTATGGTCGGCCGTATGGCTTCGGCAGCGGTTCGAACAGCGTGGAAGTGCGTTCGCCCGATGGCAGGAGCCGCGCACGCACCCAGTTTGTCGACAGCTACCAGGGCAAGACGCAGGCGCGCTTGCGTATCGTGCTGTCCTGGGACAGCGCAGGCACCGATCTCGATCTGCATGTGGTCACGCCGGATGGTGGTCACGCCTGGTATGGCAATCGCGTCTTGAAAGATGGCGGCGCGCTGGATGTGGACGTGACGACCGGCTATGGGCCGGAAATCTTTTCCAGCGCTGCGCCCCTGAAGGGCAACTATCACGTCTATGTCAATTACTACGGCAGCGGCGAGAATACCTCCATGCTGACCGTCGCCCGCATATCGATCATCACCAATGAAGGCACGCCGCGTGAAAAGCTGCAGAGTTTTCAGGTGCCGATGCGGGCCGCTGGCGAGCTGACCTTGGTGAAATCGTTCGTCATGCCATAAATGGCTCTTGCAGAGCGGCGGCACCTTGGCTATAATTCGCCCCCTCGCTGAACGACGCATGCAAATGCAGCGTAAAGTGAGAAAAAGAAGGAGTTGACGGACGTAGCGAAATGCTTCATACTCTTCCTTCTTCGCAGCTGACAAACACAACGCTTTGTCGATGGTGCGAAAGCAGTAACCGAATACAGTTCTTTAACAATTAACAGTCGATAAGTGTGGACATTTGATGTAAGTGCAGCGTCAATCTTCGGATTGGCGTAATACTTAAAATATATCAAATGTTCACAAGAAATAATGAAATAGGATACTTCTTCGGAAGTAGCCTGTCAGTTTTTTGAGTGAGCGACCCATCAGCAATGATGGTGCCTATAAAAGGGCAAAGTAACAGAGATTAAACTGAAGAGTTTGATCCTGGCTCAGATTGAACGCTGGCGGCATGCCTTACACATGCAAGTCGAACGGCAGCACGGAGCTTGCTCTGGTGGCGAGTGGCGAA
>NZ_WFLI01000055.1 GCF_009208555.1 Janthinobacterium violaceinigrum
GCCACGCCCAGCCACGCCAGCAACTGGCGCCGCTTGCCGCTGGCGGGCGGCCCGGCACTGGCCAGCGCCTGCGCGGCCGCCGTGCGCTGCGCGCCGTCGCGGTACACGCCTTTGTAGCGCTGCGTGACGGCTTCGATATGCTGCCAGGCCCGTTCATGTTCAGGGTCGGCGCCGCGCCAGCGCTGCCAGGCGGCGTATTCCGCTTCGCTGGCCTCGCCCGACATCAATATGGTCAGCCACTCGGCCGCCTGCTGCTGCACCTCGTCGCGGATGGCCGCCGGGGCCGCAGGTCCGCCCGCCGTGCTCATGCCGGCAGGGAGAAAAATACCTGGCGGTTGGCGCGCGTCAGGTACTGCTTGACCGAGCTGGCCGACACCTGCAGGCGCGCGGCGATCTCGGCATAGCTGAGGCCTTCGAGCTGCGCCAGCAAGAACGCCGTGCGCACGGGGCCCGGCAAACCGTCGAGGGCCGTGTCGATTTCCTGCAAGGCTTCCAGCGCCAACAAACGCGTTTCCGGCGCGGGCGCCGCCTCGGGCGGCAGGCAGGACAGCGCCGCCAGATACGCATCTTCCAGCACTTGCCGGCGGTAGCGGTGCGCCACCAGCCGCCGCGCGATGGTGGCCAGGAAAGGCCGCGCTTCGCGGATCTGCGGCGCCGTGCCGTTGCTCAGCACGCTGATAAAAGTGTCTTGCGCCAGGTCCGCCGCTTCGCCCGCATTGCCCAGCTTATGCCGCAGCCAGCCCTGCAGCCAGCCGTGATGGCTGCTGTAGAGCGCGTGCAAGTCCTGTTGCTGGGCAAAATCGGCGGCCGACATGGCATCCCTTTCCCGTCAAGCGCGGCGCGCCTGCGAATGTAAATAAGAATTATTCTCATTTTAACCGTGTTTTTGGCTTTCGTGCAATCGTGGCATTGCCAGAAATACCAACTAATTCAAAAGCAGGCCAACCGCCAGGCTGTGCAGCGTGGGACCGCCAGGGCCCCGCGATGGGGTAAAATGGCGCCCATCGTCCGGTTTAGGGCCTCCCCCAGCAGATGCAGGCATCTCCTGCTGGCGTAGACTCTTAGCGCCGCCCACTCCCAAGCTTTTCATTGCAGGTTCATCATGCTAGATAATCTCACCCAACGGCTTGCCAAAGTCGTCAAGACCATGCGCGGCGAGGCGCGCCTGACCGAAGCGAACACCGCCGACATGCTGCGCGAAGTGCGCCTGGCGCTGCTCGAAGCCGACGTCGCCCTGCCCGCCGTGCGCGAATTCATCGCCAAAGTCAAAGAAAAAGCCATGGGCGAGGATGTCATTTCCTCGCTCACGCCAGGCCAGGCCCTGGTGGGCGTGGTGCAGCGCGAGCTGGCCGCCCTGATGGGCGCCGATCTGGGACCGGAAGCGTCGCAGATCAGCTTTGCCCAGCAGCCGCCCGCCATCATCCTGATGGCCGGTCTGCAGGGTGTGGGTAAAACCACCACCGTCGGCAAGCTGGCAAAGTATCTGAAGGAAGAAAAGAAGAAGAAAGTCTTGACCGTCTCGGCCGACGTGTACCGCCCTGCCGCGATCGCCCAGCTGCAATCGGTCACGGCCCAGGTAGGCGCCGACTTCTTCCCGTCCGCCAGCACGGACAAGCCCGTCGATATTGCGCTGGCCGCGCTGGACTGGGCGAAAAAGCATTACCACGACGTGCTGATCATCGATACGGCGGGCCGTCTCGGTATCGATGAAGAGATGATGCGCGAAATCGCCGCCGTCCACGGCGCCGTGAAACCGATCGAAACCCTGTTTGTCGTCGACGCCATGCTGGGCCAGGATGCCATCAATACGGCCAAGGCCTTCAATGATGCGCTGCCGCTGACGGGTATCGTGCTGACCAAGCTCGACGGTGACGCGCGCGGCGGTGCGGCCCTGTCCGTGCGCCACATCACGGGCAAACCGATCAAGTTTGCCGGCGTGTCGGAAAAACTCGACGGCCTGGAAGCGTTCGACCCGACCCGCATGGCCAACCGCATCCTCGGCATGGGCGACATCCTCGCCCTGGTGGAAGAGGCGCGCAAGGGCGTCGACAGCAAGGCGGCAGCCGACCTGGCGCAGAAAATCAAGGTCGGCGGCAAGTTCGACATGAACGACTTCAAGGCGCAGCTGGGGCAGATGAAGAAAATGGGCGGCATGGCCAACCTGATGGACAAGCTGCCGGCCCAGTTCCAGCAGGCGGCAGGCGGCAAGAACATGGATCAGGCCGATAAACAGGTGCGCCGCATGTGCGGCATCATCGATTCGATGACGCCGCAGGAACGCGCCAAGCCTGAACTGATCAAGGCCACGCGCAAGCGCCGCATCGCCGCCGGCGCCGGCGTGCAAGTGCAGGAAGTGAACCGCATGCTGACGCAATTCGAGCAAATGCAGACGATGATGAAGAAATTGTCGGGCGGCGGCATGATGAAGATGATGCGCTCCATGAAGGGCATGATGCCCGGCATGAGGTAGTGGAAGGCTTCAAAATCCGCTGCGCGGTGGTCTTTGCGGCCGGCGATGCTCACCGTACTAAAGTACGGTTGCGCTTCTCGGCTACCAATACCATCCGCTCGCTGTGATTTTGAAGGCCTTCATGACGCAGCAGGATCATCGCTTCAAATCCGAAAAACATCGTTCTAAATAATGCCGGATTGCATTTTCATGTGTCCGGCATCATTTCTTCCCTCCCCCGCACTGCCCCTCCCCGCATAGTCAGCAAGCATGCCATTTACGGGCAAAAACGCCGTTCCGCGCCCCCAAGCGGTGCGCCCGGGCGACAGGCGCGTGATTTCCCTGCTTTTTCCTCGTGAAAACGTGAAAAACACTTGCATACAAGGTAAATCCACACCAATATTAGCCGTGCGATTAATTGCGCAATTTCCCATGTGTTTGTTAAGGAGGCTCGAAGATGGCAACAGCCAAAAAAACCCCAGTAGCAGCGCCAGCCAAAGCAGCAGCAGCCAAGCCTGCAGCCGCCAAGAAAGCAGCACCCGCAGCCAAAGCAGCAGCTAAACCAGCAGCGGCGAAGAAAGCGGCAGCACCGGCAACACCACGCAAACCAAACGCAGCATTCATGAAAGCAATGACGCCATCGAAAGATCTGGCCGCCGTTGTTGGCGCAGCACCACTGCCGCGCACGGAAGTGACCAAAAAGGTATGGGATTACATCAAAAAACTCGATCTGCAAGATCCGGCCAACCGCCGCATGATCAATGCGGACGACAAGCTGAAAGCTGTTTTCGGCGGCAAAGCCCAAGTCTCCATGTTTGAAATGACGAAACTGATCTCCGATCATTTGAAATAATCAGCTATGCGCCGGCTAACACCGAGCGAGTGCCCCGCCGCATCACTGCGAGCGGGGCATTTTTTTTGGGGTCAGACCCTGTCGGGTCTGCCCCCGGCCCTTACCTGTGGTCCAAGGTAACCTTACCTTGCCCCAAAACTCGACAGCTGGGGTCAGACCCTCAATGCCGCCAACTCAGGGGCTTGCGCTAACGGTCGAGGGGGTCTGACCCCGGCCCTGCGTCACCCACCCGGCTTGAACTCCCACTGCCTCCACGCCGCCCGCACGGCATTCGGGTACTCGGCCCGTCCCCGGCTGCCGTTATACCGCCCCAGCGCCAGGTATAGATCGCCCTTTTCCATATCCAGGTACATGCGCAGGATGGCGCAGCCATAGCGCAGATTCGTCTGCATGTGGAACAGCTTGCTGCGGTCGCTGTCGCCGATGACGCCCGTCCAGAACGGCATCACCTGCATGTAGCCGCGCGCGCCGGCCAGCGAGACGGCATATTTGCGGTAGGCCGACTCGACCTGGATCAGGCCCAGCACCAGGGCCGGCTCCAGCCCTGCGCGGCGCGCTTCGTACCAGACGGTTTCCAGGAATTCCGTGCGCAGCTGCGCGTCCGGCAGCTTGCGCTGCAGGCGTTGCGACATCTGCGCCAGCCATTGCTGGTAGCGCTGCAGCTCGATGGGAGTGGCAAACTTGGGTTGCGGCGGGCGCTCGTCGCGGATCGCGTGCGACAGGGCCAGGCGGACGGAGTCGGCCAGCGCCTCCTCTTTCTGGTTGCCGGCCTGCGCCGGGGAGACGCAGGCCAGGCCGGCGGCCAGCGCGAGCGCGCCAGCTGCCTTGCTTACCGATAGGCGCTTCACTGCGCCATTTGGCCCTGGATGAAGGCGACGATCGCGTCCGGCGCCACGCCGGTCGCTTCCGCGTCGCGGCGGCCCTGGTATTCCAGCTTGCCTTCTTTCAGGCCACGCTCGCCGATGACGATGCGGTGCGGCACGCCAATCAGTTCCCAGTCCGCGAACATGGCGCCTGGACGCAAGCCGCGGTCATCGACGATGACATCGACGCCAGCGCCTTGCAGGGCCGCGTACAGCTTCTCCGTCTCTTCCTTGACCAGTTCGCTGCGGTCCATGCCCATCGGGCACAGCACGACTTCAAACGGCGCGATCGATGCGGGCCAGATGATGCCCTTGTCGTCGAAGTTCTGTTCGATGGCGGCGCCCAGGATGCGCGTCACGCCGATACCGTAGCAACCCATCTGCAGCGGCGCCGGTTTGCCATTTTCGTCGAGGAAGGTGGCTTTCATGCTTTCCGAGTACGCCGTCCCCAGCTGGAACACGTGGCCCACTTCGATGCCGCGCTCGATGGCCAGTGCGCCCTGGCCGTCCGGCGACGCGTCGCCGGCGACGACATTGCGCAAGTCGGCCACGATGGCAGGCTCGGCCACGTCACGGCCCCAGTTGGCGCCCGTGTAGTGGAAACCGGCGTCATTCGCGCCGCAGACGAAGTCGCTCATGTGGGCGACCGTGCGGTCCGCCACCACGGTGACGGGGGCGCGGGTGCCAATCGGGCCCAGGTAGCCAGGGATGGTGCCGTAGACTTCCAGGATTTCCGCTTCCGTCGAGAAACGGTGACCGGCCAGGCCGGCAACCTTGCCCACCTTGATGTCGTTCAGTTCATGGTCGCCGCGCAGCAGCAGCATGAAGTGCTGTTTCGTGACTTTCTCGTCCTTGCCCGTCGTTTCCACCGTCAGGGCGATGGTTTTCACGGTCTGCGCCAGGTCGATACCGAGCAGGGCAGCCACGGTTTCGCACTTGACGGTGTCCGGCGTGGCCGTTTTCGTCAGTGCCTGGGCGGCGGCCGGGCGCTCGCCCGCTGGCGGCAGCGCTTCGGCCGCTTCCATGTTGGCCGCGTAATCGGACGTCGGGCAGTACACGAGCGCGTCTTCGCCCGTGTGGGCGATGACGTGGAATTCGTGCGAACCGGAACCGCCGATGGCGCCGTTGTCGGCTGCCACGGCGCGGAATTTCAGGCCGAAGCGCGTGAAGATGCGCGTGTAGGCGTCAAACATGACCTTGTACGACGCTTGCATGCCGGCCAGGTCGCGGTCGAACGAATACGCGTCCTTCATGGTGAATTCGCGGCCGCGCATCAGGCCGAAGCGGGGGCGGCGCTCGTCGCGGAACTTGGTCTGGATATGATAAAAGTTCAGCGGCAGCTGGCGGTAGGACTTGATTTCCGTGCGCACGACGTCCGTGATGACTTCTTCCGACGTGGGCTGGATCGCGTATTCGCGGCCGTGGCGGTCTTTCACGCGCATCAGTTCGTCGCCCATCTTGGTCCAGCGGCCCGTCTCCTGCCACAGTTCGGCCGGCTGCACGAGCGGCATCAGCAGCTCGATACCGGCGGCTTTGTTCATCTCGTCACGGATGATGGCTTCCACCTTGCGGATCACGCGCAAGCCCATCGGCATGTAGGTATAGATGCCGGAACCGAGGCGTTTGATCATGCCTGCACGCATCATCAATTGGTGGCTGACGATTTCCGCGTCAGAAGGTGCATCTTTAAGTGTGGAAATAAAAAAACGGGAGGCGCGCATAACGGTGAATTCTTTTTAAAAAGAGAGGGTTATAATCAACCTAATTTTAAAGGATTAGCTGGCTGATGCGTCCATACTTTACACAAATGCGCTCAATTGGTGCGATTCCGGCGCTTTTCGCACCCCGAAAAGGTGGCCGGCTTGCGAAGTTGTGGGTAATTATGTAAAAAAAAGACGCACTGTCGCAGAAAGTTTGAGGTGCATTATGCTCGACCGTGAAGGGTTTCGGCCCAACGTCGGCATCATCCTGCTAAACGCCCAGAACGAGGTGTGGTGGGGCAAGCGGGTGCGCGAGCACTCATGGCAGTTTCCGCAAGGCGGTATCAAATATGGCGAAACACCGGAACAAGCCATGTTTCGCGAACTTGAAGAGGAAATCGGACTCAGACAGGAACACGTCAAAATTGTCGGCCGCACCCGCGACTGGCTGCGCTATGAAGTGCCAGACCACTTCATCAAGCGCGAGATTCGCGGCCATTACCGTGGCCAGAAGCAGATTTGGTTTCTGCTGAGAATGTGCGCGCGCGATAACGACGTCAATCTGCGCCTGACCGACCATCCCGAGTTCGACGCCTGGCGCTGGCATGAGTACTGGGTTCCGCTCGATGTCGTCATTGAATTTAAACGCGATGTGTACCAGCGCGCCTTGCAGGAGCTGTCCCGCTTCCTGACCTGGCCCGTGCATGGCAACGCACAGCAACAGCACCGCCATACGGCGCGCTACCTGCGCCAGCCCCATGCGCCACGGGCACAGGATGGCGTCGCGGCGGCCAAGCCTTGCGACGGCCCCGCCGCCGAAGGACGCACGCCCGAGCTGATCGTGCCGGGCAAGGAGTAGTCCGCCGTACCATGAACGCACTCTCCCACGCAAAAGGGGCAGCCTGAACAGGCTGCCCCTTTTTTCATTCCGACAGGAAACTCCCCTGCCGGTCAGTCTTGCCTAGTTTGCCGCAGGCGCAGGCGGTACGTCGAGCGTGAACGCTTTCAAGCCCAGGATGTCGCTGCTGTAGTGGCGGATCTTGTTGGCCAGGGCCGGATCGCCGTTCAGCTTTTGGCCGTACGACGGCACCATTTCCACCATCTTCGCTTGCCATTCCGGCGTCGCCAGGCGGCTCTTGAATGCCGTCTGCAGCACCTTGATCATGATCGGCGGCGCAGTCGAGGCACCGGGCGAGGCGCCCAGCAAGGCAACGATGCTGCCATCGGCGGCGCCGACGACTTCCGTGCCGAACTGCAGCAAGCCGCCTTTGACAGGGTCATCCTTGACGATCTGCACGCGCTGGCCCGCATTTTGCAAGGTCCAGTCTTCCATCTTGGCGTTCGGCAGGTATTCGCGCAACGTTGCCAGGCGGTCTTCCGGCGTGTTCATCACTTGCTGGACCAGATATTTCGTCAGTGGAATATTGTCATAGCCTGCCTGCAGCATGGGCTTGACGTTGCCGCTGCCGATCGAGGCCGGCAAGTCGATCCACGAACCGTTTTTCAGGAACTTGGTCGAGAACGTGGCAAACGGGCCGAACAGCAGGGCTTTCTTGCCATCGATGATGCGCGTGTCCAGATGCGGCACGGACATCGGCGGCGAACCGACGGACGCCTTGCCGTACACCTTGGCCGCATGGGCTGCCACCAGTTCCGGGTTGGTCGTCACCAGCCATTGGCCGCCGACCGGCACGCCGCCGTAGCCCTTGGCTTCCGGAATGCCCGATTTTTCCAGCAGCGGCAGCGAACCGCCACCCGCGCCGATGAAGACGAACTTGGCGCGCACATTCTTTTCCTTGCCATCGGCCAGGTTTTTCACCTTGACGTTCCACACGCCATCGGCGCCGCGCTGGATGTCTTCCACCTGGTGACGCAGGTGCAAAGCCATGCCATGGCTGTCCGTCAGGTATTTGACGAGGCCGCGCGTGAGGTTGCCGAAATTGACGTCGGTACCGATTTCCATGCGCGTTGCCGCCACTTTCTGGCCCTTGTCGCGGCCTTGCATGACCAGCGGCGCCCATTGCGCGATCTGCGCCTGGTCTTCCGAGTACAGCATGCCTTTGAACAAGTTTTGCTTTTGCAGCGCGTCATAGCGCTTATGCAGGAAAGCAATATTGGCATCGCCCCACACAAAGCTCATGTGCGGCACGTTGTTGATGAACGTTTGCGGCGCGCCCAGGTGCTTATTGGCCACCTGGTAAGCCCAGAATTGCTTGGAAATTTCGAATTGCTCGTTGATTTCAACGGCTTTCTTGGTCTCGATGCTGCCATCGGCCGCTTCCGGCGTGTAGTTCAGTTCGGCAAATGCCGAATGGCCCGTACCCGCGTTGTTCATCGCGTCCGAGCTTTCGGCGGCCACGGAATCGAGGCGCTCGTACATTTCCATCGTCAGCGACGGGTCGAGTTCCTTGAGCATGCTGCCCAGGGTGGCGCTCATGGTGCCGGCGCCGACCAGCAGCACGTCGACCGGTTTTTCGGACGAGGCCGGAGGGGTCTTGTCACATGCCGCCAGGATCAGGCACGACATCAAAAGTAATAGCGATTTACGCATTCGTAACTCCATGTTTGGATACTGAAGGGTGATTCTTGCGCGCCACCGTGGCGGACCATCGCGGCTACCGGCATATCGGACGAAAAACAGCCTGGCCTCCGGCACGCCAGGGCGGCCGGACAGGTCCATGTCGATGGTGATAGGCATGCTGCCGCGCTCCGGGATATCCCGAGAACAAGATCTGGTGGCAAAGGTGCGGGCAATGGACAGCGCGGACATCGTTGTCGGCTGAAAAACCGGCAATGAAATCGCCGTCATGTCCAGTGCAAATATCAAGAACGGCGATTTTATCACCGTTATTTGGCGCTGCCGGGCTGCGGCGGTAGTGGATAATACTTACTGCAGGGTATTAAATGATGGTGACTATCGGGTCATGGAAGCGGGCGCAAGACGGCAAAAAGGGCATCCCCGATGCCCTTCGCCGACGTACGCGGTACAATGCCGGCTGCCCTTTAGCCATAGTCATTCAGCCATGTTCAACCCCTCTTCCGACGATGTGCGCCGTTTCTTTTGTGAAACATTACGCAAGCACCGCGCCCATGAAATCCTCACGCCGATGGAAGCGATCGCGCTCGACTGGATCCTCGAACACCCCGAATATGAAAGCGAGCTCTCCGACGTCGACGCGGCGCTGGCGCGCGACTACTCCGTCGAAGGGGGCCAAGCGAACCCGTTTTTGCACCTGTCCATGCATCTGTCGATCACGGAACAGGTACAGGTCGACCAGCCGCGCGGCATCCGCCCCGCCGTGCAGCAGCTGACGCAGCGGCTCGATTCGGCCCATGCAGCCCAGCACGAAGTGATGGAATGCCTGGGCCAGATGATCTGGGCATCGCAGCGTTCGGGCTTGCCGCCGGATACGGACGCCTATATCGACTGCGTGCGGCGCCGGTAGGAACACCTGTCAAAACCTGTTGCGCGTCGCGCTTTGCGGCCTGCGATGCTCACCGTACTAGAGTACGGTTGCGCTTCTTGGCCACAAATCGCTGCCGCTCGCTACGGTTTTGCCAGGTGTTGTGCCAGTACTACCTCACATCGGTTTTACTGCCTCCTTCATGCGCTGAGGCAAGGCCTGTGCAGGCCCTCTTCCCAGCAACCCCAGCACCACCTGCAGCGCCATGGCGACGGCGCCGGCGATGAACACCACGTCGCCGAAGGTGCGTATCCAGCGCAGGTTTTGCAGCAGCGGCTGCTGCATGAATGCCTCGCTGCGCGCGTGCCACAGGCCTTCCGTCACGCTGGCATGGAACTGGATGATGCCAATCGGCAGCAAGCTGGTAAAGATCATCAGCGCCAGCCCCCCGTTCAAGCCCCAGAACGCCGTCTTCATCAGCGCAGGACTGAAGCGGCAGTCTGGCCGCAGATAGCGCAGCACCAGCAAGGTAAAGCCCAGCGCCAGGAAGCCGTACACGCCGAACAGCGCCGCATGCGCATGCACGGGGGTCGTGTTGAGGCCCTGGATATAGTACAGGGCCACGGGTGGATTGATCATGAAGCCCAGCACGCCCGCGCCCAGCATGTTCCAGAAGGCGACGGCGACAAAGCACATCAGCGGCCAGCGCAGGTTTTCCATCCATGGCGCACGTTCCTTCAGGCGCCAGTTTTCCCACGCTTCATGGCCCAGCACGATCAGCGGCACCACTTCCAGCGCGCTGAAGCTCGCGCCGATGGCCATCACGGGCGTGGTGGTGCCGGCAAAGTACAGGTGGTGGAAGGTGCCAGGGATGCCGCCCAGCATGAACAGCGAGGCCGACGCCAGGCTGGCCGTCGTGGCCATGCGCACCGACACCAGGCCCAGGGTCGAGAAGATGAAGGCCAGCGCCGTGGTGGCGAACACTTCAAAGAAGCCTTCCACCCACAGGTGCACCACCCACCAGCGCCAGTATTCCATCACCGATAAATGCGTGCGTTCGCCGTAGAACAGGCCCGCGCCATAGAACAGGCCGATGGCGCCCACGGACGCCGTCAGCAGCGCCAGCAGGTTCTTGTCGCCGCCCGGCTGGCGCAAGGCCGGCACCACGCCGCGCAGCATCAACACCAGCCACAGCAGGATGCCGGCGAATTTGCCGATCTGCCACAGACGGCCCAGGTCCACATATTCATAGCCCTGGTGACCGAGCCAGAAATTCCACTCGGGCGGCATCACTTGCGCAATCGCCAGGTAGTTGCCGATGAAGGAGCCGACGACGACGAGCACCAGCGCCCAGAACAGCACGTCGACGCCCAGGCGCTGCCAGTTCGGGTCCTTGCCGCCATTGATCAGGGGCGCCAGGAACAGGCCGGCGGCCAGGAAGCCCGTGGCGATCCAGAACAGCGCGGCCTGGATATGCCAGGTGCGCGTGAGCGCATACGGGAACCAGCGCGACACGTCAATGCCATAGAACTGCTGCCCTTCCACCGTGTAGTGCGCCGTAAAGCCGCCGATGAAGACCTGGAAGATGAACAGGGCCACCACCAGAAACAGGTATTTGCCCAATCCCCGCTGCGAAGGCGTGAGGGCAAACGTCGTCAACGGATCGCGCGGACCGGCGGCCGGCAGCGCGTCGTCGTGGTCGCGCAAAAAGGCCCAGCCCCACACGAGGAAGCCCACGCCGGCCAGCAGCACCACCACGCTGGCGACCGACCAGACGAGGTTTTCGCCGCTGGGCTGGTTGCCGATCAGCGGTTCATGCGGCCAGTTGTTCGTGTACGTGACCTGCTGGCCCGGACGCTCGGTGGCGGCGGCCCACGCCGTCCAGAAGAAGAACTGCGTCATCTGCGCGCGCCGCTCGGCGCTGGGCAGGGTGTTTTCCTTCATGGCGAAATGCTCGCGGCTGGCGTGCAGGGCCGGCGCGTCGGAGAACAGCTGGTCGTAATAGTGCGCCGTGCCAGCGATCGCCTGCACGCGACGCGGCGACAGGCGCAGCACTTGCGCCTCGTCGGTCCGGTTGCCCCGGTATTCCAGTTTGAGCGCTTCGCGCAGCGCCGCCTGCGCGGAGCCGTCGAGCGCCCCGTACGCCTTGCCATGCTGCTCTTGCGCGGCCAGTTCCAGCCAGGCCGTCAGTTCGCGGTGCAGCCAGTCGGCCGTCCAGTCGGGCGCCTGGTAGGCGCCGTGGCCCCAGATGGAGCCCAGCTGCATGCCGCCCACGGATTGCCAGGCCGTCTGGCCGTCGAGGATGCCCTCGCGGTCGAACAGCTGCCGGCCATCGGGCGCCAGCACTTGCGCGGGGATGGGCGGCGCCTGCCGATACACTTCCGTGCCGTAGTAGCCGAGCAGCGAAAACGTCACGATCAGCACACCTATCAGGGTGAACCAGAGTTTTTTGTAGGGACCCATGGGTCTTTCCTTTGTCAGTGCACCGCGGCCGGCGCAAAGCGCTCGAACAGGATATTGTTTTCGGTATGGATGTGCGCCATCAGGTCTTCGCGGAAGGTGCGCAGTCCCGTGTACAGCGCGCGCCAGGTGGTGCAGGCGCCGGCCGGCGCGGTGATCCCGTTCGTCATGTCTTCCAGCGCGCGCAGGGCCACGCCATGGTCGTCATGCTCCATACGCATCACGTTGATGGGCGCGCCCGCCCGCGGGCCCTGGCCGCGCACGATCATGGGGAACAGCACGTCTTCTTCCTTGCGCATATGGCTTTCCAGTTCCTGCGCCATGGCCGACAGGTGTTCCGCCAGCCCGTGCGGACAGTCGGCGCGGCCGCCATGCACCTGCTCGACCTTGCGTGCCAGGCGTATCAGCTCGGGCAACTGCTCGCGGTGCACGGCGTGGTAGCGCGCCAGCAGGTGTTCCACCAGCTCCGTGGCCGAAGCTTCCTGCCAGTCGCGCTCGCCGCTGGCATCCGCGCGCCCTTCCAGCAGCCGCAATTCTTCGACGATGGGGGCCGTATCCACGCCGGCCGCTTCGGCCGCCGCGCGCAGGGTCTTGTTGCCGCCGCAGCAGAAATCCAGGCGGTGCGCATCAAACAGGCGCGTGGCGCCAGGGATGCGGCGGGCCAGCTGGCCCAGGGACAGGTCGATCATTTCCATAACAGTTCCTTGAGGATGAATAGCTAAATTTATTGCACGGCGCCCGCGTGGTAGACGCCGGGCACGGGTTCGCCCGTCACTTCCAGCACGCCCACGGCGCCCTTGCCGGCGCGCGACAGCGCATGGTCGACCAGCAAATAGCTGCCCGGGTGCTGCACCTTGAGTTCGACGATGGTTGCGCCGCCCGGCGCCACGAGCGTCGTTTGCACATCGTGTTTCGGGCTGCTGATGGAGCCTTCGCTGTACACCTTGTCGAAGATCTCGCCGATGATGTGGAACGATGAAATCTTGTTCGGGCCGCCCACGCCGAAATAGATGCGCACCGTCTCGCCGACCTTCGCCTGCAATTTATGCGTCTTGCTCAGGGCGCCCACTTCGCCGTTGAAGACGTAGTAGTCGGGCAGCTCGTTGGCCATCTTTTCCAGGTTCGGTTCCTGGTGCACGGGCGCGCCGTGCGGACGGCCCGTGTACATCTCGCCCTGCATCACGTAATACTCGCGGTCCACCTTCGACAAGCCGCCTTCCGGTTCGACCAGGATCATGCCGTACATGCCGGCCGCGATATGCTGCGGCACCAGCGGCGTGGCGCAGTGGTACACGAACAGGCCGGGATTGAGCGCCTTGAAGGTGACGGTTTTTTCCTGCCCCGGCGCCACCTGCGTGTGCTGTCCGCCGCCATGGCCGCCCGTCACGGCGTGCAGGTCGATCGAGTGGATCATCTTGCTGTCCTTCGCGTTGAACAGGGTCAGCTCCACCGTGTCGCCCACCTTCGCGCGCAGCATGGGGCCGGGCACTTGCCGGTTGAAGGTCCAGTACGTAAAACTGGTGCCGTCATCGAGCCTGCCCGGCAGTTCCACCGTCTCCATGCGGTATTTCAGGGTTTGCGGCGCACGCGTGCCGATGGCACTCGGCACGGAGGCCGGATTGGCCGCCACGCTGACGGCCGATGGATCGGGGCCGCGCATCGGCGACGGCGCGGGCGTGTACAGGGCCAGCGCGGCGGCCTGGCCCGATTCGCTGGCGGCACTGCCGGCGCCAGCAGCCTTCGGTGCTCCCGCCTCGGCCAGCGAAGTGCCGCTCACGACCAGCTTGCCTTCCATGCCGATTTGCCGGTGGCCGGGAATCGAACAGTAATAGGTAAACGTGCCGGCGCGCGTCACCTTGAAGCGCACGCTGGTGCTGCCGCTATTGGCGCTGAACTTGGCGGACGCCACGTTCAGCTCGGGGATCAGCAAATCGTGCTCGGCGCCTTCGCCGCTTTTCAGCACGAGTTCGACCGTGTCGCCCACGTTCGCCGCCAGCACGGGATTGACCTGGCCCTTGGCGTCGATGAACACCATCTTGCCGTCGACGATATTGGTTTGCAGCTCATAGCGCTTGAGCGCGGCGGTAGCAGGTTTGGCGGCAGTGGCGGCTGCGCTGGCCGGCAGGCTGGCCTGGGCTTGCACGGACAGGGGGAATGCCAGGACGCAGACGGCGGCGGCAATGGCGCGGAGGGAGGGAGTCGTTTTCATCAAGCTTTCCTTGGTCTTGTATGCCGGTTCGGCCCCCTTACCTAGGCAAACCGTGTGCCAGGAAAAACTTGTTTTAAATCAACGATTTGAAAAATGCACGGTTGTAATGACCGTGGTTGGCCATGGTCCGTTGTACCCTGCATGGTACTTATGACCGTCACCGCCATCCACCTGTTGCTGCTCACCGACCTGGTTGCCGACCTGCCCGTGGCCGTGCGCCTGCAACGGCTGGTGGGCAGCCTGCGCGCCCATTTCGGCTGCGAGGCCGTGGCCTTGCTCAAGCTCGATGGCGAGCATCTGCGTCCCGTGGCGATGGCCGGCCTGGCCAGCGATGCGCTGGGGCGCCGCTTCGCCGTCACCGACCATCCGCGCCTGGCCGCCATCCTGCGGCGGCGCGGCGTGCTGTGCTTCCATCACGACAGTTCCCTGCCCGATCCCTACGATGGCCTGATCGCCGAGCGGGCCGGCGAGCCGCTGCCCGTGCACGACTGCATGGGCATGGCGCTGGACCTGGAGGGCGAACGCTGGGGCGTCATCACGCTCGACGCGCTGCAGGTGGGCACCTTCGACGGGCAGGCGCAGCGCGAGCTGGGCGAACTGGCCTGCGCCATCGAGGCAGCCGTGCGCGTGACGCGGCTGGAAACGGAAATCCGCGCGCTGCGCCTGTCGGGCGGCGCCATGCTGGCCGATGCGCAGGCGCCGCGCGAGGAACACGACTTCGTGGGCCAAAGCAGCGCCATCATGCAGCTGCTGCACGAGCTGCAGGTGGTGGCCGATTCCGAACTGCCCGTGCTGCTGCTGGGCGAAACGGGCGTCGGCAAGGAACTGTGCGCGCACCGGCTGCACCGCCTGTCGCGCCGGGCGGGCAAGCCCCTGATCCATGTCAATTGCGCGGCCTTGCCGGAATCGCTGGCCGAGAGCGAATTGTTCGGCCATGTGCGGGGTGCGTTTTCCGGCGCCGTCAGCGACCGGCCCGGGCGCTTCGAGGCGGCCGAAGGGGGCACCCTGTTCCTCGATGAAGTGGGCGAGCTGCCGCTGTCGATACAGGCCAAGCTGCTGCGCACCCTGCAAAATGGCGAAATCCAGCGCCTGGGCGCGGACCGGCCGCGCCGGGTCAACGTACGCGTGATCGCCGCCACCAACCGCAGCTTGCGCGAGCATGTGCGCGACGGCACGTTCCGCGCCGACCTGTATCACCGCTTGTCCGTGTATCCCGTGCCGATTCCGCCGCTGCGCGAGCGGGGCAATGACGTGCTGCTGCTGGCGGGCGGTTTTCTTGAGCTCAACCGCGCGCGCTTGGGCCTGCGCAGCCTGCGCCTGTCCGCCGCGGCGGAAAACGCCCTGTGCCAATACCGCTGGCCGGGCAATGTGCGCGAACTCGAACATGTGATCAGCCGGGCCGCGCTGAAAGCCGTGATCCGCGGCGCGGACCGCAAGGACATCGTGACCCTGGAAACGGATATGCTCGACCTCGATGCGCTGGAGACGCCGGCCGGCGCAGGCGCGCTACTGCCGGAACCGGCAGCGTGCGGCACGCCGGCGGCGCCGCTGCTGTCCATGCATCAGATCGTGGAAGCGAGCCAGCGCCAGGCCATCCGGCAAGCGCTGATGCTGCATCAGGATAACTGGGCCGCCGCCGCGCGCCAGCTGGGGCTGGACGCCAGCAATTTGCACAAGCTGGCGCGCCGGGTGGGGCTGAAGAACACCTAACCAAACCTACTGCGCGTCGGTATAGGCAAGCTGCGATGCTCGCTGTGCTTCAGCACAGTTCCGCGTCTCGGCCGCCTCTCCCTTCCGCTCGCTACGGTTTTGTCAGGTGTCACAACAACTAATAGACCCTGCGAAACCGCTCAGCGGTGGATGACCAGGGTCGTCGGCAGGCTGTGCAGGTAGGCAGCCAGGTCCTTGATGTCCTGGTTGCTCAGCGGTTTCACCTGGCCCGTCATGATGGCGTTGTTGCGGCCGTTGGCCTTGTCGCCCCGTTTGTACGCCGTCAGGGCGTGTTCCAGGTAGTCCCGGTGCTGGCCCGCCAGCTTGGGGTAGGAAGGGTCGATGGGCGAACCGTAATCCTTGCCGTGGCAGGTGGCGCAGCTGTATTTTTCAGCCAGGGCCTTGCCCGTGTTGATATTGCCGGCGGCGCTGGCGCCGAACGAGACGGTGGCGCAAACGAGGGCGGCGAGTAATGTTTTCATCTGGCTGGTCCTCAGTTCGGCTTGGCTTGTTGCGCATAGTACGCGGCGACATCGGCAATATCCTGGTCCGACAGGCTGCTGGCGATGCCCTTCATGCTGGGGTGCTTGCGATCGCCCTTCTTGTAGGCTTGCAGCGCATTCTCGATATATTTTGCCGGCTGGCCGCCGATCATCGGCACCTGGAACACTTCGGGGAAGGTTGCCTTGTAACCGGGGATGCCGTGGCAACCGATACACATTTCCACCTTGGCAGCGGCTGCCTTGGCGTTTCCTACAATGTCAGCCGCTGTGACGGCATTTGCTATGCCGGCAAGCACGAGAAGTGCAAATATTTTTTTCATAGTGGCAAAGTGAACAGAGGTAATCGGAGAAACGCCAGAGCTGGTTTTTTTTGATCTTATGTATTGACAATTAAGGTTGCCAATTAAGCTGCTACTTGCCGATTCTAGCCAAGATATTCTTGCAAGTCCACCTATAAAACCCGCATTGTAGGCAGGCAGGCACAGGCCGTCCGCGTGGCAGTGCGCCACAGTTCTGTTTATACTCACCGTTTCCCTACTTTGGCAGACCGCTCATGCAAGCAAAGCACCCCCAGCAAGGCCTACGCTTCGAAGGTTCCGACAGCTACGTCGCCACCGCCGACCTGAAACTGGCCGTGAATGCGGCGCTGACCCTGCAGCGCCCGCTGCTGATCAAGGGCGAACCGGGTACGGGCAAGACCATGCTGGCCGAGGAAGTGGCTGCCGCGCTGAACATGCCGCTGATGCAATGGCATATCAAATCGACCACCAAGGCGCAGCAGGGCCTGTACGAATACGACGCCGTCTCGCGCCTGCGCGATTCGCAGCTGGGCGACGAACGCGTGCGCGACATCCAGAACTACATCGTCAAGGGCGTGCTGTGGCAGGCGTTCACGGCGCCCGAACCGGTGGTGCTACTGATCGACGAGATCGACAAGGCCGACATCGAATTCCCGAACGACCTGCTGCGCGAACTGGACCGCATGGAATTCTATGTGTACGAAACGCGCGAAATGGTCACGGCGCGCCACCGTCCGCTCGTCATCATCACCTCGAACAACGAGAAGGAATTGCCGGATGCCTTCCTGCGCCGCTGCTTCTTCCACTACATCAAATTCCCGGACAAGGACACGATGGAGCAGATCGTCGCCGTCCACTACCCGCACCTGAAACAGGAATTGCTGGCCCAGGCGCTGCAAACCTTCTATGAAGTGCGCGACGTGCCGGGCCTGAAGAAAAAGCCGTCGACGTCGGAATTCCTCGACTGGCTCAAGCTCCTGCTGGCCGAAGACATTCCGGCCGAAGCCTTGCGCAGCAAGGACAACAAGGCCATCGTGCCGCCGCTGCACGGCGCGCTGCTGAAAAACGAGCAGGACGTGCACCTGTTCGAGCGCCTGATGTTCATGTCGCGCACCAACCGCTAAGGAGCGCCGGTGAACGACATCAGCCCGGACAAGGTCTTCGCGCCCCTGGAACTGCACGGCATCCGCCTCGAAGCGCTGGCGCCGCACCATGCGCCCGGCTTGCGCGCGGCAGCCGCGGACGGCGCGCTGTGGAACCTGCGCGTCACTTCCGTGCCCGAGCCGGACCAGGTGGACCAGTACATCTTCAAGGGCATCGAGATGCGCCCCGCGCGCTTCGCCTTTGCCGTCGTCGATGCGGCCAGCGGCGAAGTGCTCGGCACCACCAGCTACCACGACGTGGCGCCAGCCATCGGCCGCCTGGAAATCGGCTACACCTGGTATGCGAAACGCTGCCAGCGCAGCCACGTCAACACGACCTGCAAATTGCTGCTGCTGGCGCACGCCTTCGACACCCTCGGCTGCGCGCTGGTGGGTTTTCGCACCGATAATTTCAACCATGCCTCGCAGGCGGCCATCGAGCGCCTGGGCGCGAAAAAGGATGGCGTGCTGCGCCACCATGCGCTGCGCCGCGACGGCACCGTGCGCGACACGGTCATGTACAGCATCACGCGGGGCGAATGGCCCGAGATCGCGGCCCACCTGCGCTACAAGCTGGCGCAGCGTCCGATCGCCGCGCTGCCCCGCGCGGGCGGCGAAGGGACAGAGGAAGTGCCATGCTGATCGATTTCTTCTTCACGCTCAAGGATGCGAAGATTCCCGTCTCCATCAAGGAATTTCTGACCCTGCTCGAAGCGCTGCAACAGAACGTCATCGATGCCTCGATGGACGATTTTTACTATCTGGCGCGCCTGACCCTGGTCAAGGATGAAGCCCATTTCGACAAGTTCGACCGCGCGTTTGCCCAGTACTTCAAGGGCGTCAACGCCGCCTTCGACACGAATGCGGCGATTCCCCTCGACTGGCTGCTCAAGCGCATGCAACGCGAGCTGTCCGAGGAGCAGAAGGCGCAGCTGGAAAAATTCGGCTACGACAAGCTGATGGACCGCCTCAACGAGCTGCTGAAGGAACAGAAGGAACGCCACGAAGGCGGCAGCAAGTGGATAGGCACGGGCGGCACGTCGCCGTTCGGCAATGGCGGCACGAATCCGGAAGGCATCCGCATCGGCGGCAAGGGCGGCAACCGCACGGCCGTGAAAGTGTGGGAAGCACGCAGCTACAAGGACTACGACGGCGAGCGCGAACTGGGCACGCGCAACATCAAGGTGGCCCTGCGCCGCCTGCGCAAGTTCGCGCGCGAAGGGGCGGAAGACGAACTGGCGCTCGACGCCACCATCGCCGCCACGGCCAATAACGCGGGATATCTGGATATCAGGATGCGCCCCGAGCGCAAGAACCGCATCAAGGTGCTGATGCTGCTCGACGTGGGCGGCAGCATGGACGACCATATCGAGCGCACCGAGGAACTGTTTTCGGCGGCGAAGACGGAATTCAAGAACATGGAGTTCTTTTACTTCCATAACTGCGTCTACGACTACCTGTGGAAGAACAACCGACGCCGCAACGCCGAGCGTTTTCCCACCTGGGACGTGCTGCGCAAGTACCCGCCCGATACCAAGCTGATCTTCGTCGGCGACGCCACCATGAGCCCCTATGAAATCCTGCAGCCGGGCGGCAGCGTCGAGTACAACAACGAGGAAGCGGGATCGACGTGGCTGGCGCGCTTTACCCAGGCATTCCCGAAATTCATCTGGCTCAATCCCGAGTCGGAGGGCTTGTGGCAATACCGCCAGTCCATCGGCGTCATGCGGCAATTGATGAACAACCGCATGTTCCCCCTGTCGATCGACGGGCTGGAACGGGGCATGCGTCTGCTTAGTAAATAAAGACTCACGACAAAAAGTCCATGGCGGCAGGGGGCCGCCATGTCGTACACTGCAACACGGAACTACCGTGCGGAGCATCTCCGCTGCGGGCGGGTAGCATACGCTGATACCAGCCCTGCCCCACCCTGCTGCATCCTGTGCGCGGCCGCCATGGCCGCGACACTGTTCGATTGCGCACATCGTGCGCGCCTTCTGCTCCGGTAGAATCGGCGCATCGCTCTGCGCAAACAATGCACCATCGCTGCACCACGACATTGCCGCGCCAGCCCCCGTGCTGCCGGCCGGTGCCAGCGCTATTTCAAAGGAATGAGCATGCAAAGTCTCCTCTCGATCGCCGCCGACCTGTCCTGGCCGTTCGCCATCACCCTGGCCTGGGTGGTGGGCGAATTCGGCCACCGCTGGACAGGCCTGCCGCGCATCAGTTTTTATGGCGTGATCGGCTTCATCCTGGCGCAGACGCAAGTGGGCGTGCTGCCGCAGACGGACGCGGGCCCCATGCTGGTGCTGGCCGACGTGGCCTTCGGCCTGATCCTCTTCGAAGTCGGCTACCGCATCAACCTGCGCTGGCTGAAGAACAACCCGTGGATCGCCGTCACGGGCCTGGTCGAGTCCCTGCTGACCTTTGCCGTCGTCTACTTCATCGGCATCGAATTCGGTTCCACCTCGATGACGGCGCTGCTGCTGGCATCCCTGGCCATGTCCACTTCGCCCGCCACCATCATGCGCGTGATTAACGAGGAACGCAGCTCGGGCCAGGTCACGGAGCGCATCGTCCACCTGACGGCGCTCAACTGCGTGCTGGCCGTCTTCACGTTCAACATCATCGTCGGCTTCTGGATGTTCCAGAGCTCCACCGACCTGATCGAGGCGAGCAGCAGCAGCGCCGCCGTGCTGGCCGCCTCCGTGGCCGCCGGCACCGTCTTCGGCATCGTCGTGCCGGCCATGCTGCGCCGCCTGGGCAATATGGCGCAGGATGCCACCGTCGCCTTTGCGCTGTCGGTGATGCTGCTCGTCGCCCTTACCTACACCACCAGCCTGTCGCCGCTGCTGGCGACGCTCACTTTCGGCCTGGTGGCGCGCCACCGCCGCGTCGCCTTCAGCCAGGCGCAGCGCAATTTCGGCGCGCTGGGCGAGCTGCTGACGGTGCTGCTGTTCGTGTACGCCGCCTCGACCCTGGAATGGGCCAGCGTGACGGCCGGCGCAGGCCTGGCCCTGGCCGTCGTGGGCGGGCGCTTGCTGACCAAAGTCGTCGGCGTGGCCGCGTTTTCGCATGTCAGCGGCATTTCCTGGCGCAAGGGGGTGCTGACGGGCGTGGCGCTCACGCCCGTCTCCGTCTTCATCATCCTGCTGCTCGAACACGCGCGCCAGCATGGCGTGAACTTCGGCGACGAATTGAATGCCCTGGCTGCCGTCACCCTGGGCCTGGAACTGGTCGGTCCCGTGCTGGTGCAGCGCGTGCTGATGCTGGCCAAAGAAACCCACGAAATCAAGGAGCGCTAAATGCCGCTGGAACCCTTTGGCCAATCGGCCGCGCTGACTTTCGGCGTCGAACTCGAACTGCAGCTGGTGAACCTGTCGGACTACGACTTGACGGCCGCCAGCCCCGACCTGCTGCATCTGCTGAACAAAAAACCGTTCCCCGGCAACGTCACGCCGGAAATCACCGAGAGCATGATCGAGATCAACTCGAGCGTGCACACGCATCACGGCCCCCTG
Source organism: Janthinobacterium violaceinigrum (assembly GCF_009208555.1). Classification (GTDB taxonomy): domain Bacteria; phylum Pseudomonadota; class Gammaproteobacteria; order Burkholderiales; family Burkholderiaceae_D; genus Janthinobacterium; species Janthinobacterium violaceinigrum. Next base: position 21,114 of record NZ_WFLI01000055.1, read on the forward strand.
CTGGAGCAGCTGCAGGAAATCCGCGATACCTTGATCACGGCCGGCGACAAGCTCAATATCGGCATCGCGGGCGGCGGCACCCACCCATTCCAGCAATGGTCGTCGCAAAAGATCTTTTCCAAGCCCCGCTTCCAGGAGATTTCGGAACTGTACGGCTACCTGGCCAAGCAGTTCACCATCTTCGGCCAGCACGTGCACATCGGCTGCGCCTCGGGCGACGACGCCATGTTTTTGCTGCATTCGCTGAACCGCTACATCCCCCACTTCATCGCCCTGTCCGCATCCTCGCCCTACGTGCAGGGACGCGACACCCTGTTCGACTCGGCGCGCCTCAATTCCGTGTTTGCGTTTCCCATGAGCGGGCGCGCGCCGTTCACCCTGAGCTGGGACCAGTTCTCCAACGAGTATTTCGCCAAGATGGAGAACACGGGCATCATCAAGAGCATGAAGGATTTTTACTGGGATATCCGCCCCAAGCCGGAATTCGGCACCATCGAGCTGCGCGTGTGCGACACGCCGCTGACGGTGGAGCGCGCCGCCGCGCTGGCCGCCTACCTGCAGGCGCTGTGCCGCTACCTGCTCGAACGCAAGGAAGCGCCGCCGGTGGAAGACGATTACCTCGTGTATAACTACAACCGCTTCCAGGCCTGCCGCTTCGGCCTCGACGGCGCCATCACGCATCCGAAAACCTACGAAACGATGTCGCTGCGCGAAGACATCATGACCACCCTGCGCAAGATGGAACCGCACGCCGAGGCGCTGGGCAGCACGCCGGCCCTGAAACACCTGTCGGACGTGGCCAAGCAGTGGAGCGATGCGCAATACCTGCGCAAGCAGCATAGCTTGCAGGGCAGCGCCGAGGGGATGGTCGATTCGGCCATCCGCTGCTTCCGCGGCGAACCGATGAATTATTGAGGGCTGGCCCGTTCCCCCCAACACCCGAACTGCCGGGGTCGGACCCTCAGGGTCCGCCCCCGGATCTTGCTTTTGGGGTGCAATCAGGCGCAACAACGCCAACCCAAAAAACCACACCCGCCGCCTCCGTCATTTACAGTCCCCGCCCCCGCTTGTTACAATAAGTGAGAATGATTCTTATTATTGTTTAAACCAAGGACCCAGCCCCGCTGGATGGGCCATGCAAGGGGAACGCGATGCCGCTGGCAGAGCCGCTACAACGCCAGGACATCGCCACACTGTATGCCGAGCACCACGGCTGGCTGCAGGGCTGGCTGCGCAAAAAGCTGGGCAGCACGGCCTGCGCGGCCGACATGGCGCAGGACACGTTCATGCGCCTGCTCGACCGCGAAGACGCCGTCGCCGCGCGCGAGCCGCGCGCCTTTCTCGCCACCGTGGCCCAGCGCGTGCTGTTCAACCATTACCGCCGCCAGAAGCTGGAGCAAGCCTACCTGGACGTGCTGGCGCAACTGCCGCCCCCGCACACGCCGTCGCCCGAGGAACGGGCGCTGCTGCTCTCCACGCTGTTCGAACTGGACCGCATGCTCGATGGCTTGCCGCCGCCCGTCAAGCGCGCTTTCCTGCTGCGCCAGCTCGACGAACTGCCGCAGGACGATATCGCGCGCCGGCTGGGCATCTCGCTGGCCACGGTAAAACGCCATTTGCAGCGGGCCGGCAGCGCCACGCAGGCGTGGCAGCAGCTGCAACTGCAGCATGAACACCTGCCGCCCGGGACGCATGCCACGCTGCTGCGGGCCTGCGCGCAGGCGAATGCGCCGCGCCGCCACGCCGTCAAGACCCTGGCACTGCTGCTGGCTTGCGGCGCCTCGCTGTACGCGTTCGAGCGCCGCAGTCCGTGGCGCAGCTGGACGGCCGACTACCGCACGGGCATCAACCAGCGCCGCGTCGTGACTCTGCGCGATGGCACGCAGCTCACGCTCAACACGCATAGCGCCATCGACATCGATTACAGCGGCGAACGGCGACGCATCACGCTGCTGGCTGGCGAAATCTTCATCGCCACCGGCAAGGATGCGGCGCAGCGTCCCTTCTTCGTCGACACGCCGCACGGCCAGCTGCAGGCGCTGGGCACGCGTTTCACGGTACGCCTGCACGATGGCTATACCAGCGCCGGTGTGCTCGAAGGCGCCGTCGCCGTGCTGGCTGGCGATGGCGGACAGCGCCTGGTGCTGCATCCCGGCGAAGGTGCCCATTTCGACAGCGCGGGCCTGCACCGCCAGGCGCTGGCCCCCTATGGCGGCGCCTGGCTGAACGGCATGCTGGTGGCGCGCGACATGCGCCTGGCCGATTTCCTCGCCGAGCTGTCGCGCTACAGCGAGCAGCCGCTGGCCTGCACGCCCGCCATCGCCGGCCTGCGCGTGTCCGGCTCCTACCCGCTGGCCGACGTGGATGCCATCCTCGACGCCGTCAGCGCCAGCCTGCAGCTGCGGCACAATACCGTCACGCGCTTCTGGGGACATCAGGTGGTGCGCATCGAACTGGCGGCGCGCTAACGATATTTTCCGCAAAGTGAGCTGTTTCGCCGTGCTCGCGTGACTTGGAAGACAGGCAGTCTCCATCTTGCGCATCCACGAAAGGTTTTATTCCATGCATCACGCTTCGCGTTCCCTCCTGACCCGCACCGTCCTCGCCTGCGCCCTGTCGCAGATTGGCCTGGCCCTCACCCTGCCCGCGCTGGCCCACGCACAAAGCCAGCAAGTGCGCGTCTACAGCATTCCCGCCGGCGCGCTGGGCGACGTGCTCACGCGCTTCGGCAGCGACAGCGCCATTTTATTGTCGTTCTCCAGCGAGACCACGCAAGGCTTGCGCAGCGCCGGCCTGCAAGGCAGCTATGGCGTGCACGATGGTTTCCGCGTGCTGCTGGCCGGCAGCGGCCTGCAAGCCGTGCCGCAGCCGAATGGCGGCTACCTGCTGCAAAAGATCCCCGCTGGCGCCAACGCCCCAACGGCGGACAGCCGCGGCGTGGCCGTCATGAGCGGCGTCACCGTGGTGGCGGCAGCCGAGCGCAGCGCCGTCACGGGTGGCACGGGCAGCTATACGGGCGGCCCCGCCAGCGGCGCCACGGGCCTGGTCCTGACGCAGCGCGAGACGCCGCAGTCGCTGACCATCGTCACGCGCCAGCAGATGGATGACCAGAACAGCAACGCCGTCTCGGACGTCATGAAGAACGTCAACGGCGTGAGCGTGCAAAACTACGACAGCGACCGCTGGAGCTTCCAGGCGCGCGGCTTCGCCGTCACCAATTTCCAGTACGACGGCGTGTCGGCCATCTACGACGGCGTGTACGACTGGGGCACGACCAACAGCGACATGGCCATCTACGACCGCATCGAAGTGCTGAAGGGCGCGACGGGCCTGATGAGCGGCTCGGGCGACCCGTCGGCCACCGTCAACATGGTGCGCAAGCGCCCCACCGCCAGCTTCGAGGGCTCGGCCACTCTGGGCGCCGGCTCGTGGGACAACTACCGCGGCGAAGCCGACGTCTCCGGCCCCCTGAACGACAGCCGCACGGTGCGCGGCCGCCTCGTGGGCGCCTACCAGGACAAGCATTCCTACCTGGACCGCTACACGCAGCAGAAAGCCGTCGCCTACGGCATCGTCGAGGCGGACCTGACGCCCGTCACGCTGCTGACGGCCGGCTTCACGCACCAGGATTACAAGCCGCGCGGCTCGACCTGGACGGGGTTCCCCGTGCTGTTCTCGGACGGCACGCGCACCGCTCTGCCCACCTCGTGGAACCCGGCCACGGACTGGAGCCGCCGCGACATGCAGAACACCACGCTGTTCACGTCGCTGGAACATACGTTCGCCAACGAATGGAAGGTGAAATTGAGCGCCAGCCAGCTGCGCAGCAAGCATGACAGCGTGCTCGGTTCGGCCAGCGGCGGCAATCCCGCTCCCGACACGGGCGAAGGCACGTATTTCTTCATGGGCAAATACAAGGGCGACCGCCGCCAGACCACCGTCAACGTCGACGCCAGCGGACCATTCACGGCCTTCGGCCGCCAGCATGAAGCGATGTTCGGCTATTCCACCTCGACGGCAAAGCAGGATGGCCCCGTCTACGAATCGGTCTATCCGCCCCTCGATGGCAGCTATTTCGACTGGCGCGGCCAATACGCGGAACCGGCCTTCAAGCGCCTGGGCAACGATAACGACCGCACGCGCCAGAGCGGCCTGTATGGCGCCGTGCGCCTGCATCCCGTCGACGCGCTGTCGGTGATTCTCGGCGCCCGCATGAGCAACTACCTGCAAGAGCAGGACCGCAGCTTCTTCGACGCCGGCACGGCGCGCATCCGCTCGCGCATCGAGGAAAACAAGGTCGTCACGCCATATGCGGGCGTCGTGTATGACATCGACAAGACCTATTCCGTGTTCGGCAGCTACACCAGCATCTTCGCGCCGCAGAGCAACCGCGACGTCAACCGCAACTTTCTGTCGCCCGTGCGCGGCAAGGGTTTGGAAGCGGGCGTGAAGGCAGAATATTTGGACGGCAAGGTCAATGCCAGCGCCGCCCTGTTCCAGATCCGCCAGAGCAATGTGGCCAGCTCCGTGGGCGAAGTCAATGGCGAGGAAGCGTACAAGGCCATCGACGGCGTCACCAGCCGCGGCCTGGAAATGGAAGTGACGGGCGAAGTGATGAAGGACGTGAAGCTGAGCGCCGGCTACACCTACACCCACGTGCGCGACGCGGATGGCAAGGACGTCTTTTCCACCATGCTGCAAACCACGCAGCCCGCCCACCTGGTGCGAGTACAAGGCACGTGGCGCCTGCCGGCCAGCCTGGACAAGCTGACCGTCGGTGGCGGCATCAACTGGCAAAGCAGCTACTACGGCAATATCTGGAACCCCGCCATCGACGATTATTCGCGCATCAAGCAGGGCAGCTACGCGCTGGCCAACCTGCTGGCCCGCTACGAGATCAGCAAGAACGTCACAGCCAGCCTGAACGTGAACAACCTGCTCGACAAGAAGTACTTCACGGGACTGGGCCTGTTCCAGACGGGCTTTTACGGCGAACCGCGCAATGTGATGTTCACCGTGCGCACGAAGTTTTAACGCGACGCTCCAACTAAGCGCAACTAAGCGCCGTACAGCGCCAGCGCCCAGGCTGGCGGGCGCAGCTCCAGCGCCAGCGGCAGGTAAGCGGGGGCTAAGCGTGCCGCCAGCAGGTACACATTGGCGGCGCCCTTGGGCTCCCAGTTCCCCGTAAAGCCCTTTTCGCCGGCCGCCACGCGCTTGCGGTCGAAGGGCACGGCGCTTTTCGCGAACTCCTCGTGCGTCTTGCTGCCCTGCGCATACGGCGCCAGCCAGGCCAGCGCTTCGGCCAGGCGCTGCGCTTCCGGCGCGCCATACCAGTCGTCGCCATGCGCCTGCGCCATCAGGGCCGTCGTCAGCAGCGGTTCCAGGCTGTAGGTGGTGTAATGCAGGGCGTCGCGCTGCTCGAAATCGAAGGGCACGCCGCCGGCGCCGATATTGCGCGGCACGTGCGCCAGGAAGCGCTCCTTCGCGCGCGCGATCAGCAAGGCGTCGCCCGTGACATACGCGGCGGCCGTGCCGATCTTGATGCGGTGGCTATGCCAGTTGTTGCGCGCCGTGGACGGGCCGCCCACCTTGATCGGATCGCTCAAATAACCCTGCGCCAGGGTGCGGCAAAAGACCCGCACCTGCTCGCGCTCCACGCCATTCAGGCGCTCCTGCACCAGGTCATAGCCCATCAGCAGGCTGGCCAGCTCCGTCTCGTCGACAGGGCTGAACGACGGCCGATAGGCGCCGCTCCAGGCCAGCAGCAGCTGGCGCGCCGCCTCGAAATGCGCCATCTCGCCCGACAACCGCCAGGCCAGCGCCTGCAGCCGCGCCTGGCGCCAGTCTTCCTGCGCCTGCTGGCTGGTCTCGCGCCCGCCTTCGCCTTTCAGCAAGCCGCCCGTGCGCACTTCGGCCATCAGGTGCACGGGCCGCGCCGCATCCTTGCGCGCCGCCCTGACCACCTGTTCGGCGATGGCCGGCGCCACCCGCGCCTTGAGCGTGCGGGCACGTGCGGCGGACGTCAACGCAAACGGCGCCACGCCCTCATGCGGGTGCGGCGCGGCGCGCAATCCCGCCAGTGGCAGCGCCAGCAAGCCGGCCAGCACGGTGCGCCGGCGCATCAGGTGCGCGCTCAAAACCGCGTCTCCCGCGCCGCGCGCAGAAAGTTATCGAGGATGGGCGTGCAATCGAGCAGCTCGACGCCGCCCGCCGAATGGAATTCCGGGTGCCACTGCAAGCCCATGACGAAGCGGGCCCGCTGGTAGCGGATGGCTTCGACGATGTTGTCGCCCTGCGAATACGCTTCCACGGTGATGTCGCGCCCCAGGTCTTTCACGGACTGGTGGTGGATGGAATTGACGAGCGCCTCGCCCGTCTTCGGGAACAGGCCCGCCAGGGACGAGCCTTTCGGGAAGACGATCGTGTGGCGATGGCGGTCATACAGGTCGTTGACGTGCGAGGTAGCGCCTTCCACGTCGGAGGCGATGTCCTGGTACAGGGTGCCGCCAAAGCCCACGTTGATCAGTTGGCAGCCGCGGCATATGCCCAGCACGGGCTTGCCCGCGTCGACGAATTCGTGCAGCAGCTCCAGTTCGTACAGGTCGCGCGCGCGGTCGCCATTCCATTCGGGCCGCGTGGCCGCCTCGGAATACGTCTGCGGCGAGACGTCGGCGCCGCCCTGCAGCACTAGGCCGTCCAGGTGGCGCGCATAGTGGCGCAGGGTGATGTTGCTCGGGTGGAGCTGGCCGCTGGTATTGACCGTCGGGATCATGAACACCAGCACGTCGCGCGACATGACCCACTGCGCAATCGACTCTTCCAGGTATTGCAGGTTCTTGCTGCGCAGGCCAGTGGCGCCCGGTTCGGGGTGAAAAATGCGCGCCGAGATACCGATGCGCAGGGTGCGCCGCATGAAATCGCGGCTGGCCTTGTCGCGCATGGAGCGGTAGCGCGACGAGATCACGCGCCAGGCCAGCGCCAGCGGCGTGTCGTTGTCCTTCAGGTAGCGGGGCGCCGCATCGCGCGCGCGATGCTCATCATCGGGCGCCCGGCGGCCCACCCGGTCAGGCCGCGCCGGCGTTGCAGGATCGGGGGAAGGGGGATGCTGGGGATCTTTTTCGTCTGACATGGCAAGGCTGACTGAAAGCGGAGACGTTTTCAATATAAACCCCTGCCCCCGAAAGCACGATTCAATTTTGTAACAAAAGCCCACGCGCGGCGCATCCGCGCAACACGCGGGCCGGAAAACGGCAGACAGCCCGCATACAGTCCGTTTACGCGGGCAGCCCCGCTTTTTAGAGAATCTTTACGCCCCCGCTGCTAATCTTGAACGTACCTCAACCACCGCTGCAAAGCCACCATGGAACCCCATTCACGCCTGCCAACGCATCAAGCACTGCCCCACCGCCATCCCCGCCTGCCCACCTTTCTCATGCATATCACGGTCGACAAGTCCTGCCTGGCCGAGCTGCGCCAGCTGGTCGTCAAGACGTGCGGCGGCATGCTGTCGTTCATGCGCATCGAGGCGGTCGACCACGCCGAACGCATGAAGGTATGGCTGTGCGTGACGGAGCCGGCCTTGCGCCTGACCATGGACGCCGTCATGCGCCTGCTGCCGGCGGCGGAATTTGGCCGCATCAGCCAGGGGAAATCGCTATGAACCAGTACTCGTGCGGGCAGGCGATGTCGTCATCGCGCATTACCGCGCACTTTCAGGGCATCTGGGTGCCGATGGTCACGCCATTTCGCGACGGCGACATCGACTTCGACGCAGCCCAGCAGCTCGCGTGCGAACTGGCCGCCAGCGGCATCGATGGCCTGGTGGCATGCGGCACCACGGGCGAAGCGGCCATGCTGAGCGCCGCCGAACACACCATGCTGCTCGACAGCGTGCTCGAAGCCGTCGGCCCCCGCTTCCCCGTCGTGATGGGAATCGGCGGCAGCGATACGCGCAGCGTCGTCGCCGCCGTGCAGCGCTATCACGACCATCCGCTGGCCGGCCTGCTGGTTTCGGCGCCGTCGTACGTACGCCCTTCGCAGGACGGCATCGTGCGCCACTTCCAGGCCATCGCCGCCGCCACCGACCACTCCATCGTGCTGTACAACGTGCCGGCCCGCACGGGCGTCAATATCGAACCGCAGACGGCGGCGCTGCTCGCGCGCGATTCGCACTTCGTCGCCATCAAGGAAGCGGGCGGCAAGCTGCAGCAGCTGAGCGAACTGCTGCTCGACACGCGCCTGGACGTGCTGTGCGGCGACGATGCGCTGCTGCTGGCCAGCCTGTCCATGGGCGGCCACGGCGCCATGTCGGCCGCCGCCCAGGTACGCCCCGACCTGTATGCGCAGCTGTACCACCTGGTCAGGCAGGGCCGCCACGGCGCCGCGGGCGCCCTGTTCAAGACGCTGCTGCCCGTCATCCGCCTGCTGTTTTCCGAACCGAATCCCGCTCCCGTGAAGGCGGCGCTGGCCATGCAAGGCAAGGTGCGCGAGGAGCTGCGCCTGCCGATGACGCCGATGTCGGCCGCCGGCCAGACCGCGCTGGCCGACGCGCTGGAGCAGCTGATGGCGCTGCCCGTCTGGACCGCCAGCGACAAGGAAGAACTACGCGAAGGCTGCCTGCTGCAGCTGGTCTCCGCGGCCAACATCATGCCAGCCGTGCGCCAAGATGATCATCGCCATCACGGATGAACGCGGGGGGATGGAGAAATCCATCCTGGCCGGACGGCTGGCCGCCTCGCGCGCGCTGGCCGGGCGCAAGGTGCTGCTGCTCGATGCCGATCCGCGCCAGAGCGCCATGGCGCAGGCCAGGAACATGCACGACGGCGCCATGCACGGCAGCCTGACGCGGCCGCGCCTGATGGCGCGCGCCATCAGCGCCAAGGGCTTGCAGCCGGAGCTCGAACACCTGGTGAACTGCTACCACGACATCGTCATCGACAGCGAAGGCCGCGACTCCATGGGCAGCCGTTCGGCCCTGATCGCCGCGCGCGTGCTGGTGGTGCCGCTGGACGGTGTGGCGGACGCTGCCGCGCAGGCGGGCCTGGCGCGCCGCATCGCGCACGCGCGCAGCGTCAATCCTGGCCTGCGCGTGCTGCTGGCAACGGATACGCAAGTGGCCGCCGCCCATGTCCTGGCCGTCCAGATACCGGCCGCCCGCGTGGTCGGCCTGGGACAGCTGTACTGCGCCGTTTTCGACAGCCATCACCGCGCGGCATAGACACCCGGCCGGGTCCGGCCCCGTTCCCGGCACGCAAAAAAAAGGCGGCGCATGCGCCGCCTGTCCCCTCCGTCAATTAAAACGTCTTGCTAAGCGTCAGCTGCAGCGCCGTCCTGCCCATGAATTTGCCATTCACGGGCGAGGCATACGCCGACTTGCCCGCGTTCGTGCCGATCACGGCCAGCGCGCCCGTCACCATGCCGAAATCGCGCGTGACGCCCGCCTTCCAGTCCGTGTAGCTCGACGCATCATTGTTTTTGACCTTCTGGTGGCCCGCGTGCAGGTTGCCGGTCCAGCCGTTGCCCAGGTCGATATTCGCGCCGATGTCCAGGTAGCCGCTGTTCTTGCTGTTGACGATGCCGAACAGGTTCGAGACGGCGTGCGAATACTTGACATAGGCGGGGCCATACGACAACTGGCCGTAGACTTCCTGCGTATCCGCGTCGGCCAGGCCGGCAACGTGCTTCAAGCCGTTGTCCGCATACACATAGGCGAGCACGCCGACGTCGTAACCGATATCACTGGTCAGCTGCCCGCGCTTGCCCGCATACAGGTCCACTTCCACGTCGCCGCTGCCGCCCGCGTCCTTGGTCCACTTGATGGTGGAAGCCCAGGCGCCCGCATACAGGCCCGTCGGGTTGTTGACGTAGTCGGCACCGCCCTGCAGGGCGGGCTTCAGGCGCGTCTGCGAAATGCCGCGGTAGCGGTAGTCGGACACGCCGGCCACGTTGAAGCTGACTTCATTGTCGGGCTTGGTCTCTTCCGCGTGGGCCAGGCTGCCCGTAAAGGCGGTGGCGACGGCAAGTGCAACTAGCATTTTATTCATGGTTTTTTCTTCTTCATGAGTGGTATGGGCCTTTGCCAACATGGCGCAGCTGGCCCGCCGCTGCAAAAATTTTGGGTAAAGCGTCCCCCCGGCGCGCGCGGCGCCCGTTTTCAAACGGGGGAAGGAATGCGGCTTAGAGCGGCAGCAGCAAGCGGTAGCCGACGGCCGTTTCCGTCAGCAGGTACTGCGGCTGGGCCGGATCGGCTTCCAGCTTCTGGCGCAGATGGCCCATGTAGATGCGCAGGTAGTGGCCGTTCTCGCTGTTCGACGGCCCCCATACTTCGCGCAGCAGCTGGGGATTGGTGACCACCCTGCCCGCGTTTTTCACCAGTACCGACAGCAGACGGAATTCCGTCGGCGTCATGTGCACCAGCTGCTTGTTGCGCGTTACCAGGCGGTCTTTCAGGTCGACGCGCACGTCGCCGAACTGCACCACGCCATCGTCGCTGGCGGCGGGCTGGCGCTGGCGGCGCAGCGTGGCGCGCACGCGTGCCAGCAGCTCGCCCACGCCGAACGGCTTGGTCAGATAGTCGTCGGCACCCGCGTCCAGCGCGCGGATCTTGTCCTGCTCGTCGACCCGCGCCGACAGCACGATGATGGGCACGGCCGACCATTTGCGGATGTCGGCGATGAAATCGATGCCGTCGCCGTCGGGCAGCCCCAGGTCCAGCACGATCAGGTCGGGCCGGCGCGTGCCGGCATCGATCAGGCCCCGCTGCATGGTGGCGGATTCGAAAATCTGCCAGCCCTCGTCTTCCAGCGCGGCGCGCACGAAGCGGCGGATTTGCGGTTCATCCTCGACCAGCAGGGCGGTGGCGGAAGGTTCGTTCATGTTGGTTTTCCTGTTTCATGGTCGTTGGCGTCATCGAGCTCGATCTCCGGCGGCGCCGGAGGCGTGCCCAGCGGCAGGCTGAACACGAGGGCGGCACCCTGTCCCGGCGCGTGCGGCTGCGCGTGGATGGCGCCGCCGTGGGCTTCGACGATGGCGCGGCAAATGGCCAGCCCCAGGCCGACGCCCGGCTTGTTCGATTCGCGCTCGCCGCGCGTGAATTTTTCAAAGATGGCTTCTTCGCGGCCGGGCGGCAGGCCCGGGCCGTCGTCACATACCGTCACCTGCAGGAACTGACCGTGCACCCCGGCCGCGACGGTGATGGTGCTGCCGGGCGGCGTGTACTTGGCCGCGTTTTCCAGCAGGTTGCACAGTACGCGTTCGATCAGCACAGCGTCGTAGCGCACCAGCGGCAGGTCCGGCGCCAGCTGCGTCTGCACGGCATGCTGCTGCAATTGCGGGCCGCTGGCGCGCAATGCGCTGCCCACCACTTCTTCCAGCGCCTGCCATTGCAGGTTCAGGCGCACCTGCCCGCTCTCGATGCGCGCCATGTCCAGCAGGTTCGCCACCAGGGCGCTCATGCGCACGGTTTCGGACTGCAGCGAGCGCGCCATGTCCAGCTGCGCGGGCGACAACGGAGGCCTGGACAGGGCCAGCGACTCGGCCAGGCCCACCAGCGACGTCAATGGCGTGCGCAAGTCGTGCGACAGGGCCGCCAGCAGCGAATTGCGCAGGCGCTCGGACTCCATCTGCAGCAGCGCGCCCTGGGCCACGTCGATGTAGTGCACGCGTTCAAGCGCAATGGCCGCCAGCGCGGCAAAGGTATCGAGGTGCTGGCGCTGTTCCGGCACCAGCAGCCAGCGCCCGCGGTGCGCGCCATCGAGCGGCAGCAGCGCCAGCACGCCCCGCGTACGCATCGGCGCGATCAGCGGCAGGTAGAAAATGGGCGATGCCGGCAAGGTATCGGTGCCTGTACCGGCTGCCTGCGCATGGTCGAAGGCCCACTGCGCGATGCCCATGTCCAGCGGCTGAGCGCCGTTCGGGGCCTGCAAGCTGCCCTCGTCATCAGGCAAAAGCAAAGTGGCGCGCGCGCGGAAAGCCCGCTCGATGGCGCTTTTCGTGATGTCGAAAATCTGCTCCGTCTGCAGCACGCCGGACAATTCGCGCGAAAACTCGTACAGGGCGCGGGCGCGCGCCTCGCGGTGCGAGGCAACGCGCGCCTGGAAGCGCAGGCCGGCCGTCAGGTGGCCCGTGATCAGCCCCACGGCCAGCATCACGCCAAACGTGATCACGTACTGGAAATCGCCCACGGCAAACGAGAAACGGGGCGGCACGAAGATGAAATCGAAGCAGGCCACACCCACCAGGCTGGCCAGCGCCGCCGGCCCGCGCCCCAGGCGCACGGCCACCAGCACCACCGTCAGCAGCGACAGCATGGCGATATTGGCCAGGTCCAGATAGGGCTGCAGCGGCACGGAGGCGATGGCCGTGCCCAGGCTGGCGCCGGCCGCCAGGATGTAGCGCCAATGGCGCGACGGCCGGCGCGGCGCCTCCGCCTCGTC
>NZ_WFLI01000056.1 GCF_009208555.1 Janthinobacterium violaceinigrum
CACTGGCGCGGGCGCGGGCGGTGGCACGGGCGGCAGCGGCGGCGGCACGGCGACAGCTGGCTGGGCCGCGCCAGCCTGCGCCTGCCCGCAGTACGGGCAATGGCTGACGGCGGTCCACAGGCCCGTTTTACATTTGATGCAGATATCCAAAACTATTCCTTCATTCCAGCGTCATTCCAGCGTTCACAACGGTGGCGGCATCAACGGTGGCGGCGCGCTGAGGAACAGGGGCGCCAGCTCGGCGAACTGGGCCAGGTCGACCCAGGCCGGCAAGCCCGCGCGCCACACCTTGGCGGTGGCCGGCACGACTTGTCCCGCCTGCACGTACTGCACGATCTGCTGGGCCGTGAACGGCCCTTGCTGCTGGCCGTTAATCCCCAGGAAATACTGGAATTCCACCAGCGGCGGCGCCATGCCGAACGGGGCAGCCGCAGGGGCCGCCGCGCCGGCCGGGCGCAGCAGTTGCTCCAGACGCCCCGCTTCCAGCATTTCCGGCTTGATCGCGTATTTCAGGCGGGGCTGGCCGTCCGCTTCCGGCTCGCGCACTTCCCAGTCGTAGGCATCGCTGTCGGAGTCGCCGATGACGTTCGCCCATTCCTTCAGGCGTCCCAGCAGCGCTTGCACCGTGCGGTCGAGCTCATCGCTGGCCATGCCCTTGCGGCGTGCCGACTCGCGCAGGCGCGCCCCCAACTCGGCGGAAATGGCGCTGCCAAAGCCGATATACGGCAGCTGCGAGCCATCGGCCTGCGCCACCAGCTTGGGCGCATACACGCCCCGCTCATAGTATTTTGCCAGCGCTGCCATGGCCGCCGTCTGCACGGCGTCAAGCGCCGTCAATTTTTCTTCGATGCGCAGGGCGATATTTTTTTCGTACGAGGCGGGCATGCCGTTCTGGCGGATGGCCCGTTCATTGCCGATGCGGCGCAAGTCGCCCGGTTCGACGGCAAACTGGTACTGGCCCGGCGGCACGACCCTGCCCGTGTGGCGCGTCAGCACGCCCAGCATGATGGCTTGCAGGAATTCGCCGAAGTCTTCCGCCAGGCGCTTCATCTCGTCCGTGTTCGGCGCGATCGGATGCGTGAACTGCGTGGGATCGATATGCGTGTGGGTCGGCGCCTTGTCGTTGTCGCCTTCCTTGCGGTAGCTGGTGCGCCAGCCTTCCAGGCCCCGCAGCACCGTCATCGGCACGCCGGCCAGTTCGCAATAGCAGACGGCGCGGCCGCGGATGCCCGTCTCGACGATTTCCAGCTGGCTCACCGTGATGCCCACCTGGGTCGGCATGCACGATTCGAGCTCGGCACCGAACTTCGCCTTGAAGGCGGCCGCGTTGGCCACGCCGATCACGCACTTGAACTGGTCCGACACGACCGTGAAATCGCCCGCCATATTCGCGTCGATCCACGGCATGGAGCAGGCCAGCAGCTTGCGGAAACGGTCCAGGCGTTCGGACACGTCCATCTGTTCCAGCGCGTCGAACAAGGGATCGGGCGTGCTCGTCGCCCCTTCGGCCAGGCCCGCCGTGGCGATCATGTTCTCGGCCATGCGCGTCACCTTGGCCAGGATCAAACCGCGCTGCGCCGGTTCGCCCAGCATGGGGAACAGCGCTTTCGAGCCGCCCATGTCCTTGAATGCTTCATCGGCCCACTGGCGCAAGGTGGCTGCCGATGGCAGCGCAATGTCTTTTTCCGTGACGGGAATGACGATCAGGGTCGCGTGTTCCTTGTCCAGGTCCTTTTGCAGAATGGTATTGGCCGTTTTCAATTCCGCCAGCATGGCCAGCACGCCTTCGCGGCCCGATTGCAGCTCGCCCACCAGGCCATTCCACTGCGCGCGGCCCTGCGCATCGACGCCGATCCGGTTGCCCAGCCAGCGCGACAGTTCGCCCAGCAAGATGACGGACTCGTCCGCCGCCTTCGCCCGCAAATGGAATTTCAGCGCATTCGCCATTTCCGTGCGCAGATGGTCCATCACCACGCCCGCCTGCTTTTCGCCATTGCTGAGGAAACCGAAAGTGCTGCGCGTCTGTTCGAGATTGTTCAGCAGGCGCTCGTATTCGCGCGAGCGCACGGCTTCCTTGATTTCACGGTAGCGCTCGGCATTGGCGCCGATCTGCGCCGTCAAGCCGCTGCCCGGCGCCTCGATGCGGTCCTTGATCTGCTCCACCAGCGACAGCACGTATTCGAGGCCGCCGAATTCCTTGTTGTCCAGGTAGCCGTACAGCTGGTCGCGCACGACTTTCTTGACGTCGTCGAGCACTTCGCGGCGGCGCTTGCTGATGCGGTCTTCCGTCGTGTCGGCCGTGGAATCCTGGTCGCGCACGGCGTCGCGTTCCAGGTGCTTCATGGCATCGCGCACCTGGGCCGGCCATTCGCTGCGGTCAAACCCCGTGCGGATATCGTTGATGCGCGTATTGACCCGGTTTTCCACGCCGGCCAGCAGGTGGCCGTGGCGGTCTTCCAGCAATTCGTCGACGACGCGGAAATCGATGAAGTCGCCGCTGGAGCGCTTCAGCTCGATGCTCTTGTCGGAAAACTCGGGGAAATCGCTGAACGGCGTGCCCTTCAGGAACATGTTGGCGGCGAGGAAATTATCGCGCTGCGTATCCGTGGCGCGGTTGGCGCCCGCATCCGTGCCGCCCACGCCGAAGAACGCTTGCAGCATGGCGCCGGCCCAGCGGTGGGCCCGTTCGTCGCGCGCCGCCTCCTGGCGCGTATCGAGCACGGCCATGCCGAACGAGGAAAAGCGCTTCGAGAAATACAGGCGCATGTCGCCGAAGCGGTCTTGCGGCACGGGCGCGTTGTACAGGGAATTCTTGTGCTGCGCCTGGTTGACGGCGATCGAGCGCTTGGCGCGCGCAAAGTCGGCCGAGGCGAAATCCTCGAACAGCGAGTCGGCCACCATGTGGTAGACGTCGCTGACATCCTTGGTGTGCTGCTGCGCAAGATTGCCCGAATCGATCAGGTAGACCTCGCTGTACGGCTCGCGCGATAGTTCCGGACGGTCATACGCGTCCCAGCGGCCCACATAGCCCTTGTTGCCCATCATGGCCGATTCCAGCTCCATCAGCGCCGCATAGCCATTGGCCTCGACCCGGTCCTTGTTGGCCTTGGTGTAGCCGGTCGGCAAGAACAGCATCAGCTCGACGTCGGCCGCGCCCACTTCGCTGCGCGCCAGCCAGCGCGCCAGCAAGCCCATGTCCAGGAAGGAGCCGGACCCCGTGCCGCCCGCCACGGAACCGACGATAACGATGCGGAAACGGTTCGTTTCCATGCGCAAGCCCAGTTCGGCCAGCTGGCGCTCGTGCGACAGGCCCGCCTTCAGGGCTTTCAGTTTCAAGCGGATCTTGTCGCGGATCTTTGCATATTTGTCGAAGAAATACAGGCGCGACACGGCGCGGATCTGGCCCGCACCGCTACTCATGTCGAAACGCAGCTCGCGGATGCGCTGCGGCGTCAGGGGCAGCCATTCCTTGATGTGCGGATATTTCTCCAGCGAATCTTCATCGCGGCTGTACTTGTCCATGTCGAACGATTCGACCACCTTGTCGTCATCCGTGAACTTCACCTGGTCGAACTGCAAGTCCTTCGCCTGCGACTCGCCGCTTTCGATCACGGCGCCATTGTCCAGGTCGAAATGGATGAATTGCGCGATGGGAAAGTCGCTCAGCCCCTCGATGCGCGTGCGGTTGCCCGCGCCGCCCCACAGGGTGTTGAGGATGCGCCGGCGCACGCGCATCAGCACCTGCATGCCCGTGCCGCCGATGCCGATGAACAGGGTCGGGCGCAGTTCGATGATCTTGTCCTGCTTGCGCTCGCTGGCGCCGCCGGTGATGGTTTGGTTCAGGTTCTCTGCCATGGTGGTTCCTTCGATGATGCGTGCAACGGCGTGTTCTTAGCGGCGGCTCGAGGTAAATGTGAGCAACAGGGCAACGAGGCCCACCAGCACCAGCGGTCCCATGAACAGTGGCGCGAGGAATTTATGCGCGTTCACGGCAGCCAGCACCACGCCCGTGGCCAGGCTGGCCAGGAAGATGAACAGCCACCAGCCCGAGGCATTGGCCTTGTTCGGCGGCACGCGCTTGGCCACCAGGCCATTCGCATAGGCATTCTTGGCAAAGAAAAAGGCGATGAACAGCAGCAACAGCACGACGCCGCCCACCAGGGTGTCGCGCGACGACGTATCGGTCGTGCCCGCAGCGTCAAACGCGGGCGCAGCTTCGGTCGTTGCGGTGGTGGCACTGGCCGCGGCGGAAGCGTCCGCGGCGGGCGGTGCCGACGCCGGCGCCGTTACCGGGGCCGGCAAAGTGAAACCTGCGTTGTCTTTTGGAGTGTCTTGCGCCATGGTATGCCTCTAATGGGTTTGAATAGTTTAAAAAGAAATATTGCTCAGGCCAGGCTCAGCGTATGGCCCTCGGCCACGCGCACGACTTGCGGCTGGCCCAGGCCACGCTTCAGTTCGCCAATGTCGCGGCCGTCATCGTCGCGGATCTGCACGCTCTTGAACGGTTTTAATAACACTTGCCGCTGCACGCCGTCGGCCATCACCTTGTAGCGCGTGGCGCGCGTGCTGACCAGACCCAGCGCCAGCAAGCCCAGCACGACCGCCAGGATGCCGCCCAGCATCGCCAGCACGGGCAGCAGCGGATACTGGATGCGCACCAGCAGCGGTATCGTTGCCTGCGAGGCGCGCACGCTGTCGGGCGGCGTGAACATCTCCGAGATGGGGTCGCCAGGGAACAGTTCCTGCAAGTCCTTGCCAAAGCTGGACGCCAGCGCCAGCCGCTGCTCCGACAGGCCCACCTGCGCCTGCATGGGCAGCATCACCTGCTTGCCCATGGCGGCAATCGCCTGCGCCGACCACGGCGACGGTATCTGCGCCATCGGCAGGGAAAACTGCACCTGCACGGACTGGCTGGCGCCCGGCTGCAGGTGGCGGATTTGATCCGGCGCAACGTGCAGGGGCGCGTTCTGGCCCGCCAGGCTGGCGTGCACTCTGGCGCTGTCGATCACGTACGGGAAAAACATATTTTGCAGGGATGCCTGCAGCACCACTTGCGGCACCAGCTTTGCCGCATCGACGTCGAGCACGATGGTGCGGCCGTCGCGGCCCAGGCTGGCGTGCACGTTGGCGCTGTTCTTGACGGACTGGGGCACGATGCGCACGGCATCCTGGTCCACGGGTTTCAGGCGCGCGGGCGGACGCGTCAGCACTTGCGACAGCCGCCCTTCGGCCAGGATGCGGGTCAAAGCCTCGGACGCCGGCTGGCCATACGCGAGCGCATACACCATCAAGCCCTTGGCGCTGTACAGCTTGCCCTGCACGGGCATGCGCAACGGAAACACCACCGTCTTGGCAATCGACGGCTCCAGGTGCAGCAAGCGATAAAAGTCGCGGTTGCGCTCGGCCGTCTGGCTGTCGTTGTTCGGGCTGTTCTTGTTATTGGTAAAAATCCACACGATGCCGGACGCGGACTGGAACGGCCCCGTGATGGTCTTGGTGACGGCTTCCTGGAAATCCGTGTCGGCCAGCGCACCGCCGGCGCTCTTGCGCGCCAGGCCCAGGCTGGCCAGCTGGCCCGCCACGCCGGCGCCGCCCTGGCCTTGGCCCAGCAGCGACGGCGACACGTGCGCACCGCTGCTCTGGCTGAAGGCCAGGGTGTAGACTTTATCGGACGGGTTGGTGGCGGCCTGCGCCACAGCGCCCACCAGCGCCTTCAGCTGCGAATGCTCATCCGTGTAAAACGGCTCCATCCAGCCCGAGTTTTGCACGAGAAACGCTTGCTGGATGCCCTCTGCCTGCGCGGCTGCCGTGGCGAGAAAAGCGGCGCAGGCCGCGATCAGTACGCGCGCCTTCATGCCTGCAAGGCCCAGCCATCGATGCGCGACAGCAGCGGGTGGTAGGCCCACAGCATGCCTTCATGGACAAACAGGCGCAGCCGCCACGGTTCGCTGACGGCAAACGTGTGGAACACCGTTTCGCGCAATTCATCGTCCTGCACCAGCTGCGCCGCCAGGCGCTCGTTCGAGCGCAGCACGCTCGACAGGCCGGCGCTGGTGGCAAATTTCACGCCGAAGACGCTGCTGCTTACACCGGACTCGGCACCCGATTCGAGCAGCGGCATGACGGCCTGGTTCTTGCCGCCATCGTCGCCGTGTTCCGGTTCTTCCCACGGCGCCGTTTTCAGCTTGGTGGCGAAACGGTAATTGAAACTGCCAGAACACAGGCGCGGCGCCAGCGCGTCGGCCTTCTCGGCCTGCACGCCCAGCTTCACGTACACATAGGTGCCGCGGCGGCTTTCAAAGCACAGCTGCCACAGGCCGCCGTCGCGCGACAGATAGGGACTGCCGAATTCGAAGTGCGGCACCAGCCCTTCGGGCCAGGGCGTAAACGAGGCGGCCACATTGCCATCGGGCTGCAGCTGCAGGCGCAGCTGCCCGTTGGCGCAAGGCCACACGGCCATGCGGTTGTAGGCCACGGGAGCGCCAACGCGGCCCAGCTCGACGGCGCCGTCGAGCAGCACGTCGCTGCCCGGCTTTTGCGCCGCATCGAGGTTGACGAAGCGGATGCGGCCATCGTCGTCGCGCAGGGGCGCCCACAGGCGGTTCTGGAACCAGACGGGCGCGGCCGCACACGGCGCGCCGCCCACATGCTCGACCACGTAGCTCAGCGAAGGCACGTCGGGACGGATGCAAGCCAGGCCATGGCTGGTCGGCAAGACCAGCACGCTATTGAACTCCGGCACCAGCTCGGCGCGCCAGGCGCCGTGAGCCAGGTCCGATTCGGCCAACAAGCCCCCATATTCGGGGTCCAGCGCCAGCCAGCGTTTCGAGGCGGGCAGCCAGGCGTGCAAGACGGCCTTGCGCGGGTCAAGCGCCAGCAGCGCGGCGGCGCTGGTGCCGAATTGGGCGGAAAAGAATTCGTATTCGCCGGGCGGCGGCATGGGCAGCGAGGCATCGGCCTGCGCATGCTCTTCGCGCGCGCGCTGGTCGGCCAGTTTCAGCGGTACGCTGGCCTGGCGCAAGCCGGCCGCGCCGGCCGGCGGCACGTCGCTGACGGGCTGCGCGCCGTAGGGCGGCACCCAGGGCGGCGTGGCGGCCGTGTCAGGCGGCACTTGCAAGGCCGCTCCCGTGGCGGGGTCGAACGCAAATTCGGGCGGAAACTGGCGCACGGGCGCACCGGCCGCCGCGGGCAGGCGCCGCGCATGCATCAGCTTGCCGATATCGGCATGACTCAGCAAGGGCGAGACGTTCTGGCCCTCCGCGCTGCGCTGCATGGTCCACGCGCCATCGTCATCCACGTACCAGACGCCGGAGGGCACTGCCCAATCCCCAGAAGTTTTAAGATCCATTTATTTTCTATGACAAGCAATGCATATCAGACGGTATAACGCGCTGGGGCTGACGAAACGAAGTCGCAGCCCTGGCAGTTCTCATAGTAACGTCTTTTTATCTGTATGGAAACATTGACGCAGCTTGCCGCTACTGCGCCCGCACTTTCGTCAACAGCTTGGTGGTCGAGCGGTCATGCTCGAAATCGATGGCCACGGCCTGGCCGCCGTACGCCAGCACGGCCTTGCCTTCGGGAATGGCCGCCATGTCGTAGTCCCCGCCCTTGGCATAGATTTCCGGCCGGACTTCCTGCACCACTTCCAGCGCGCTGTCTTCCGAAAACGGCACCACGAGGCTCACCGCTTCCAGCGCGGCCAGCACGGCCATGCGGTCTTCGCAATTGTTCAGGGGGCGGTCGTCGCCCTTGCCCAGGCGTTTCACCGAGGCATCGGTATTCACGGCCACCACCAGCGAGGCGCCCAGCGCGCGCGCCTGCGCCAGGTACGTCACGTGGCCGCGGTGCAGGATGTCGAACACGCCATTCGTCACCACCACCGGTTTCGGCAGTGCCGCGGCGCGGGCGCGCAAGTCATCGCGGCTGCATAGTTTGTTTTCAAAGTCAGGCATGGGATTCTCTTGTCGGGGTTGTAGATTAATAAGACGGCCGTCATGGCGCGGCCGATGACGCGTGGCTATCGCCTTGGATGCCACCGGCATCCCGGCGCCAGGCATCGATCAGGGCCAGGATGGCCGGATCCAGGCGCGCTTCGGCGATGCGATCTTGCCGGTAGTAAATCATCAGCGCGTACACGCCGGCCAGGCGGCTGACGGGCGGCGACAGCGCATATTCATTGCCGCGCGCCGGTTGCCTGGCACGCCAGTAATTGATTGCCGCTTCCAGCGCCTGCATGTGCAGTTCCATCGCCATCTCCCTCCGCTGCCTGGTCCCGCATTATAGGGGGCGATCCGCTACAATACGCCATCGGCGCCACAGTTTCACGTTTGCGCCACCTTTCATTCATTGCAAGTAAGCACTTCGTGTGTTTCAATCACCTTATGACACTGACTGAACTGAAATACATCGTTGCAGTCGCGCGAGCGAAACACTTCGGCCATGCCGCCGAAGCCTGCTTCGTTGCCCAGCCCACCCTGTCAGTGGCCATCAAGAAACTCGAAGACGAATTGGGCGTGGTCCTGTTCGAACGGGGCGGCGCGGAAATCTCCGTCACGCCCCTGGGCGCGCAAATCATTGCGCAAGCCGAGCGCGTGCTGGAACAGACGGCCGCCATCAAGGAACTCGCCAAGCAAAACAAGGACCCGCTGGCCGGCCCCCTGCGCCTGGGCGTGATCTACACGATCGGCCCCTACCTGCTGCCGCCCCTGGTCAAGGCCATGATAGACCAGGTGCCGCAGATGCCCTTGATCTTGCAGGAAAACTTCACGGTTCGCCTGCTCGAATTGCTGCGCCAGGGCGAACTGGACGTGGCCATCATGGCCCTGCCCCTGCCCGAACACGGCATGGCCATCCAGGAACTGTATGACGAACCGTTCGTCGTGGCCATGCCGCGCCAGCATCCGTGGACGGCGCGTGAAAAAATCGCCGCGCAAGACTTGAAATCGGAAACCATGCTGCTGCTGGGCAATGGCCACTGCTTCCGCGACCAGGTGCTGGAAGTGTGCCCCGAAATGGCGCGTTTTTCCTCGCCCGGCAACGGCATGCAGCGCACGTTTGAAGGTTCCTCACTGGAAACCATCCGCCACATGGTGGCCAGCGGCATCGGTCTGACCGTCTTGCCGCGCGCCTCCGTCGCCAATATGCACGCCACCGACGGCATGCTCGAGTACCGGCCGTTCGCCGCCCCCGTGCCCTCGCGCCGCGTCGTCATGCTGTGGCGCAAGAGTTTTACGCGCAAGGCCGCCATCGACGCCCTGTGCGCGGCCATCGCCAGCTGCAACTTGCCCGGCATTACCCCCTTGTGCGACGACGAAGACTAGCGCCCCAGGCGCAAAATAGTACATTTACATACTATTTGCGATAATCGACCTTTCTCTTCAACAAGATCGAGTCTTCCATGAACAAGCTGGCGCTGTATTTCCGCCTGATACGGCTGGACAAGCCTATCGGTACCGTATTGCTGCTGTGGCCTACCCTGTGCGCGCTGTGGCTGGCGCAGCAGGGCGTGCCGGACTGGCGGCTGCTGCTGATCTTCACCTTCGGCACTTTCCTGATGCGCTCGGCAGGCTGCGCCATCAACGACTACGCCGACCAGGACATCGACAAATTCGTCAAGCGCACGGCCGAGCGTCCCATCACCAGCGGGCGCATCAGCGGCAAGGAAGCGCTGGCCGTGGCCGGCGTGCTGACCGTGCTGGCCTTTTGCCTGATCCTGCCCCTGAATGCGCTGACCAAGCAGCTGTCCGTGGCCGCCGTCATCATCGCCGGCACCTATCCCTACTTCAAGCGCTTTTTTGCCATTCCGCAAGCGTATCTCGGCATCGCCTTCGGCTTCGGCATCCCCATGGGCTTTGCCGCCATCACGGATGCCGTGCCCGCCGTCGCCTGGCTGCTGTTGCTGGGCAACGTCTTCTGGGCCGTGGCCTACGATACGGAATACGCGATGGTCGACCGCGACGACGACCTGAAGATCGGCATCAAGACGTCGGCCATCACCTTCGGCCGCTACGACGTGGCCATCGTCATGCTGTGCTATGCCGCTTTCCTGCTGCTGTGGCTGGCGTGCGGCTGGTACCTGGGCTTGCGCTACTGGTATGTGGCGGGCTTGCTGGTGGCTGCCGGCTGCGCCGTTTACCACTACACCCTAATCCGCGCACGCGAGCGTATGCCGTGTTTTGCGGCATTCCGGCATAATAACTGGCTAGGAGCGGCGGTGTTTGCAGGCATGGTACTGGACTTTGCTTTCCGTTAATCAATGTTCCATGCGCCGCGGCAGCCCTTGAGGCGGCGCAAGACTAGCCTGGCCGCAGCTGCCTACACTGGTATTTCACTGTGCAGTTTCACTTCCATGAGGTAATACATGAGCTCGACACATACCGGCAAATCCAGCAGCGACACCATCCTCGCCGACGCCGACAAGGCACGCGACAAACTGGTCGGCGACCTGAAAAACGTCATCAATGAAGCGGAAGGCTGGCTCGATGGCGCCAAGGATCAGACGGGCGAGAATGTCAAAGCCGTCAAGGACAAGTTCATCGCCACCCTGGAAACGGCCAAGAAGGACTTGATCAAGCTGGAAGAAGACTTGCTCGAACGCACCAAGAAGGCGGCCAAGGCCACCGACGAATACGTGCAGGACAATCCCTGGAAAGCCGTGGGCGCGGGCGCCGTCGTGGGCGTGCTGTTCGGCCTGCTGCTCTCCTCACGCCGCTAGACAGCCTCGACGGCGTTGGCCGTCTCCTGACGCGAAAGGCAGCATATGGCTATCGTGCACCATGTCGCCCAAGTCGCAGCGACCCTCGCCGCCATCGTCCAGACCCGTCTGGCCCTGGCGGCCGTGGAAATGGAAGAAGAGTCGCTGCGCTTCCTGTCCTATCTGGCGCTGGCCATGCTGGCACTGCTGTGCCTGTTCGTCGGCCTGGTCTTGATCGTGTTCCTCGTCATCGTGCTGTTCTGGGATACGCACCGCATCGCCGCCATCGCCGTCACGGCCGCCGTCTTCATCGCTGCCGCCCTCGCCACCCTGCTGGGCGTGCGCGCCAGTTTCCGCAGCAAGCCGAAACTGCTGTCCTTCACACTTTCCGAACTGAACAAAGACCTGGACGAGCTGCAACTGCTGGCCCGCCGGGGAGCGGAGCGGCCATGACCACGCATCCCACCAAATTATCCAGCGTCCACACGGCCGCCAGCCTGGCGCAGCGGCGCGATGCACTGCTGGCCGAATGCGCGCTGCAGCGCCTGGCCCTGGGCGTGCAGACGTGGCAACTGCTGGAACCGCTGACGGGCGGCAATCTGCGCCACACCCTGGCCACGCGTTTCAGAATTCCCCTGATGCTGGGCGGCGCCGTGCTGGGCCTGGCGCTGGTGCGCCCGCGCCGCGTCCTGCCCCTGCTGCGGGCCAGCGGCGCGCTGCTCAAGCACGCCACCACCGCCATGCCCATCGCGCTGGCGCTGGCCAGGCGCTTCAGCAAGCAGGAAACGCCGCCGTAAAAATAATTTGCCGCCGCTGCATCCAAATGGCGCGCTGCCGGGTAGTACCAGTATCAGCCAGCCGGCTGAGCCAACTACCAGGAGTTCGCCATGCTTGCCATCACCGCCCCACGCCACGCCGTTCCCGCCCTGACTTTGCTGGGCGCCGCCCTGCTGCTGAGCGCCTGCGCCCCCATGGGCGCGCGCTATTCGCAGGAACAATTGCCGGGCGCCGTCAAAGTACCCGATGGCCACCAGGTGGCCATGCAAACCGTGGGCGTGGGCAAGATCGCCTACGAATGCAAGGCAAAAAAAGACATGACGGGCCATGAATGGGTCTTCGTGGGCCCGGATGCGGCCTTGAACGACCGCAACGGCATGCAAGTGGGCACGTATGTGGGACCGCCTGCCACCTGGGCCAATCTGGACGGCTCGAAAGTGACGGCGACGCAAGTGGCCGTGGCGCCTGCCGGCGCGGGCAATATCCCCTACCAGTTGGTGAAAGCCAATCCCGCCACGGGCAGCGGCGCCATGCAGGGCGTCAGCTACATCCAGCGCGTGGCCACCCGCGGCGGCGTGGCGCCCAGCAGCCCCTGCGGCATGGAAAGCATCGGCGCGAAACAATGGGTGCCCTACCAGGCCGACTACATTTTCTGGAAGGCCGCCTAAATCAGTGAAAGCGACGGTTGGCAAGCGGGTTTCTGGCCTATACTCGGTCTTGAAAACTTGCTAACCGTTCACTCTTGACGATTGCGCCAACCTTGCCAGCCCAAGCCGCCACCTACGATTACGATGCCGCCCTGCGCGCCTGCGCCCGGGGCGAGCAGCAGGCATTGCACGGCCTGTACCAGCAGGAAAGCCGCTATCTGCTGGGCGTGGCCCTGCGCATCGTGCGCCAGCGGGCGCTGGCCGAAGACGTGCTGCACGACGCCTTCCTGAATATCTGGCGCCGCGCCGGCAGTTTCGACGCCACGCGCGGCAGCGGCAAGGGCTGGATCTATGTGGTGGTGCGGCACCAGGCGCTGAACGTGGCGCGCGCCCGCGCCCATGAAGTATCGGCCGACGAGGATACCGTGGAAACCCTGCTGCACGAACGCCAAAGCCACGATACGGGCGAGGCCTATGCCGACCAGGCGAACCTGGGCAAGCTGCACGATTGCCTCGGCCACCTGGACGACGCCAAGCGCAACAGCATCCTGTACGCCTACGTCGACGGCTGTTCCCACAGCGAAATCGCGCAGCGCCTGCAAGCGCCGCTGGGCACCGTGAAAGCCTGGGTCAAGCGGGGCCTGGCCGCCTTGCGGGAGTGCATGGGATGAGCAGCCGCGACGAAGACGAACTGCAGCGGCTGGCCAGCGAATACGTGCTGGGCACCCTGGAACTGGCCGAACGCACGGAAGTGGAACAGCGCTTGCCGCGCGACGCCGCCTTGCGCGACGCCGTGACTGCCTGGGAACAGCGTTTGCTGCCCTTGACCACGCTGGCGCCGCCCGAAACGCCGTCCGCGCAATTGTGGCCGCGCATCAGCGCCAGCTTGTTCACGCCGTCGGCCGTGCGGCAGGCGGGCGGCTGGCAGGCGTGGTGGAACAGCCTCGCGTTCTGGAGAATACTGGCGGGCAGCGGCTTGGCGGCCACGGCCGCGCTGGCCGTGTTCGTCAGCGTGCAATTGCAAGCACCGAGCGGACCCGGCTACCTGGTAGTGCTGGTGGCGCCGCAAGACAAATCGCCGGGCTGGATCGTGCAGGCGGGCGGACGGGGCGGCAAGAACCGCGACCTGAGCCTGATCCCGCTGGGTCCGACCGCCGTGCCGCAGCAAAAAGCCCTGCAATTCTGGACCAAGGGCAAGGACTGGGGCGCGCCCGTCTCGCTGGGCCTGGTCAAGCCGGGCCAGAGCCTCAAACTGACACTGGACAAGCTGCCGCCCTTGCAGCCGGAACAGCTGTTTGAAATCACCTTGGAGCCGGCAACGGGTTCGCCCACGGGCCGGCCGACGGGGCCCGTGCTCTACATTGGCCGCGCCGTCAAGGTGATGTAGACCGAACTTACTTGCCCAGCTCGTCTCCCATTTCGCGCCCCCGCTGCGCGGCCGCCTTGATGCCCTTGACGATGGCCGCCTTCACGCCGCTCTCTTCCATGCTGGTCAATGCCGCATACGTCGTGCCGCCCTTCGAGGTGACCCGCTCGCGCAGCAAGGACACCGGTTCGCTCGAGTTCGCCGCCAGCTGCGCCGCGCCCGTAAACGTGGCGATCGCCAGCTGCGTGCCCTGCTCGGGCGTGAGGCCCAGCTCGGCCGCCGCCTGCTGCATGGCTTCGATAAAGTAAAACACATAGGCGGGACCGCTGCCGGACACGGCCGTGACAGGATCGATCTTGGCTTCATCGTCGAGCCAGACGGTCTGGCCGACGGCGCGCAGGATGGCGTCCGCCGTTTTCTGTTGTTCCCCGCTGACGCCGCTGCTGGCCACCATGCCCGTGATGCCCATGCCGATCAGGGCCGGCGTGTTCGGCATGCAGCGCACGATGGCTGAATAATCGCCGAGCCAGCGCGACAGGTCGGCCGCGCGGATGCCGGCCGCGATCGACAGGATCAATGGCGCCCGCTCCCCGTCGAGGAAAGGCAGCAATTGCGCCGCCACCTCGCGCATGCTTTGCGGTTTCACGGCCAGCACGATCACGTCCGCGGCGCGCAGCGCGTCGCTGGCGGCAGTGGCCGTCGTGACGCCGAACTGCGCCTGCAGTTTTTCCAGCGCGGGCGCATGCGGGTCGATCACGTGGATGTTGCCGCCCAGGGTCAGCTTGCCCGCCAGGCCGGCGATCAGGGCCGCCGCCATATTGCCGCCGCCTACAAAGGCGATATTCAATTCTGTCGTCATGGTGATGCTTTCTATCTATCAGTTAAGAGTAATGGCGGGAACCGAAGATGGCGCTGCCCACGCGCACGATGGTGGCACCCTCGAGCACGGCGGCACGCAAGTCGGCCGACATGCCCATCGACAGGGTATCGAGCGCCAGGCCGTCGGCTTTCAATTGTTCGTACAGCGCGCGCAATTGCGCAAACGCACGGCGCTGGAGGTTGACATCCGTTTCCGGTTCGGGGATCGCCATCAGGCCACGCAAGCGCAAACGGGGCAATTGCGCCACGGCATGCGCCAGCGCTGGCAGCTCGGCCGGAGCAATGCCGCTCTTGCTCGCTTCGCCGCTGATGTTCACTTGCAGGCAGATATTCAAGTCCGGCAAGCCGGCCGGGCGCTGCTCGGACAGGCGGGTGGCGATCTTTTCCCGCTCCACCGTGTGTACCCAGTCGAAATGCTCGGCGATGGGGCGCGTCTTGTTGCTCTGGATGGGGCCGATGAAATGCCATGCCAGGCCGCCTTGCGGCAAGGCCAGCTTGACGGCGGCCATCTTGTCGAGCGCTTCCTGCAGATAATTTTCGCCAAACGCCGCCTGGCCCGCGCGCGCGGCCGCCAGCACGGCGTCCGCGCCAAAGGTCTTCGAGACGGCCAGCAGGGTCACGTCGGCCGGCGCGCGCTGCGCGTCCGAGGCGGCCTGCGCAATACTGTCGCGCACGGCTTGCAAGTTCTGTTCGATTGTGGACATAATCATTTTCTAGTGTATAGGGGCGGCGGCACGGTGCGCCAGCCCATCAATGCAGGCACAGGGATTATAAATGGACATCTCCGAACTACTCGCTTTCTCCGTCAGCAACAAGGCTTCCGACCTGCACCTGTCTTCCGGCCTGCCGCCGATGATACGGGTCAACGGCGACGTGCGCCGCCTGAACGTGGCCCCGCTCGAGCACAAGGAAGTGCACAGCATGATCTACGACATCATGAACGACAGCCAGCGCAAGGCGTATGAAGAAGCGCTGGAATGCGATTTCTCGTTTGAGATTCCCGGCCTGGCCCGCTTCCGCGTGAATGCCTACAACCAGGAACGCGGTGCCTCGGCCGTGCTGCGCACGATTCCGTCGAAAGTGCTGACCCTGGAAGAATTGAACGCCCCCCGTATCTTCGGCGAACTGGCCATGCGCCCGCGGGGCCTCGTGCTGGTGACGGGCCCGACGGGTTCCGGCAAGTCGACCACCCTGGCGGCCATGGTGAACCACGTCAACGAGCGCCTGAACCACCACATCCTGACCATCGAAGACCCGATCGAATTCGTGCATGAACCGAAGAAATGCCTGATCAACCAGCGCGAGGTGGGCTCGCACACGCATTCGTTCAGCAATGCGCTGCGCTCGGCGCTGCGCGAAGACCCGGACGTCATCTTGGTGGGCGAATTGCGCGACCTGGAAACCATCCGCCTGGCCCTGACGGCGGCCGAGACGGGCCACCTGGTGTTCGGCACCCTGCATACCTCGTCGGCGGCGAAATCGATCGACCGCATCATCGACGTCTTCCCCGCCGAGGAAAAGGAAATGGTGCGCGCCATGCTGTCCGAATCCTTGCAAGCCGTCATTTCGCAGAATTTGCTCAAGACCAAGGATGGCGCGGGCCGCGTGGCCGCGCATGAAATCATGCTGGCCACGCCGGCCGTGCGCAACCTGATCCGTGAAGCGAAAGTGGCGCAGATGTATTCGGCCATCCAGACGGGCAGCAACGTGGGCATGCAGACCCTGGACCAGTGCCTCTCCGACCTCGTGCGGCGCGGCACGATCTCGGCGGAGACGGCCCGCTCGGCCGCCAAGGCCCCTGAAAACTTCCCCGGATAAGCGCATGCAGACGACGCACGAACACTATGGCGCCATGCACGCGCTGCTGGCGCAGATGCGCGACCGGGGCGGCTCCGACCTGTTCATCACGGCCGGCTTTCCACCCGCCATCAAGCTGGACGGCAAGCTGACGCCGCTGGCGGGCGGCCCGCTGCCCCCGCAGCAGGCAGCCGGCTACGTGCGCGCCGTCATGAATGCTCGCCAGGCGGCCGAATTCGAGGCCAGCCGCGAAGCCAACTTCGCCATCAGCCCGGACGGGCTGGGACGCTTCCGCGTGTCCGCCTTCGTGCAGATGGGCCAGGCAGGCATGGTCTTGCGGTTGATCAATACCGCCATTCCCACCCTGGAGGGGCTGGGTTTACCCGCCATCCTGCAAGACGTGGTGATGAGCAAGCGGGGCCTCGTCATCATGGTGGGCGCCACGGGCTGCGGCAAGTCGACCACCCTGGCCGCCATGGTGGGCCACCGCAACGCGCACAGCCATGGCCACATCATCACCATCGAAGACCCCGTGGAATTCATCCATCCGCACGGCAACTGCATCGTCACCCAGCGCGAAGTGGGCGTCGATACGGACGACTGGGCCACGGCCCTGAAAAACACCTTGCGTCAGGCGCCCGACGTGATCCAGATCGGCGAAATCCGCGACCGCGACACGATGGACCACGCCATCGCGTTTGCCGAGACGGGCCACCTGTGCCTGGCCACCCTGCACGCGAACAATGCCAACCAGGCGCTGGACCGCATCATCAATTTCTTCCCCGAGGAGCGGCGCCAGCAGCTGCTGATGGACCTGTCGCTCAATCTGAAAGGCATGATTTCGCAGCGATTGATCCCCAACAAGGACGGCGGCGGACGCCAGGCGGCGCTGGAAATCCTGCTCAATTCGCCGCTGATGAGCGAGCTGATCTTCAAGGGCCAGGTGCACGAGATCAAGGAATTAATGAAAAAATCGCGCGAACTGGGCATGCAAACCTTCGACCAGGCCCTGTTCGACCTGCACGAGGCGGGCGCCGTCAGCTATGAAGACGCGCTGCGCAATGCGGACTCCGTCAACGACCTGCGCCTGGCGATCAAACTCAAAGGCGCAACGGCGCCGGAACCGGCCCCGCAAGCGGGCGCCACCAAACTGGGACTGCTCTGACATGGCCAGCATCCACGATTTCCAGGCTGAAGCGCTGGACGGCACGCCCGTCGACCTGGCGCGCTACAAGGGCAAGGTACTGCTCATCGTCAACACGGCCAGCGCCTGCGGCTTCACGCCGCAATACCAGGGCCTGGAAGCGCTGTACCGCGAATTTCACGCGCAAGGCCTGGAAGTGCTGGGATTTCCCTGCAATCAATTCCGCCAGCAGGAACCGGGATCGAATGCGGAAATTGGCGCCTTTTGCGAAAAAAACTTCGGCGTCACCTTTCCCCTGTTTGCCAAGATCGACGTGAATGGCAGCCACACCCATCCCTTGTTTGCCCAATTGAAGCAGGCGGCGCCCGGCATATTGGGCACGCAAGCCATCAAATGGAATTTCACCAAGTTTTTGGTGCGCAAGGATGGCAGCGTGTTTCGCCGCTATGCCACGGCCAGCAAACCGGCCAGCCTGGCCGCCGACATACGGCAATTGCTACAGGAATAAAAGACTCTACGCTTTGATTAAAGGCAACAATCGCGGAAATCAATCATTCGATATTTATTTCATGCTTGATATCAATATTGTGTTTCCAATAGCAAATTTCGGTGATAATGTTTACATAATTATTCGTAGATATCGATCAAAAAACGATGCCAGTCTTTGGGAAAATATTATCTTCATGGATGCGGATGGGCATTTATTCCCGCCTATTCATTCCTATTTTCTTCCTGATACTCGCCGTTTCCGCCGTTCGCTATCACGCCCTGCTCGGTACGGAAAGCGCGCTGGCCAATGCCCGCTACCAGAGCGATGCCCGGCAACTGGACCTGTTCCTGGCCAACAGCGTGCTGCCGCTGGCCGTGCACACGGACCGGCAAGCGATGCACGACAGCGTGCGGCAGGTGCTGCGCAGCGCCCTGCCGCTGAACCGCAACCTCGCCGCCGCGCGCTGGGACACGGCTGACGAGCATGTCGAAGTGCTGGCCGACACGCCGCTGGCCGGCGCCATGGCGGCCACGGTGCCGCAATGGTTCGCGCGCCTGGCCGGCATCACAGCCATCCGCAGCCGCCTGACGGTGGCGCTGCCGGACGGCGGCGACGGCGTCCTCGACCTCCATTACACGCCTGGCCTGCCCCTGGCGCAGGTGTGGCACAAGGTGCGCGGGCAAGCCGTCCTCAGCGCCATCAATATCGTGCTGGTCTTCCTCCTGCTGGGCTTGATCCTGGCCGCCCACCGCAGGCTGCTGGCGCGGCTCGTGCAGGCGACCGACCGCTTCCGCGAAGGCAATTTCGCCGTGCGTCTGGCAGCGGGCGCTACGCCTGAAGCGCAAGCCGTGTCGCAATCGTTCAACAGCATGGCCGGCGATGTCGAAGAGCTGTTTTCCTCGCTGAAGACGAGCCAGCGCCAACTGGGCGAACAGCTGAACGAGACCGTGCACATGCAGCAGGCACTGCAAAAGCTGTCGTGGCAAAACTACAACGATGTGCTGACGGGCTTGCCCAACCGGGCCGCGCTGGCCGCCCGCTTCGAGCAGGAACTGTTCCTCGCGCGCGAACGCCAGCGCCTGCTGGCCGTCTGCCTGTTCGACCTCGACCACTTCCAGGCCATCAACGACCGCTACGGCGCCGAGGCGGGCGATGAAATCCTCAAGCAGGTGGCGGGCCGCCTGCACGGCTTTACGGGCCAGGTCCACTACGCGGCGCGCCTGGGCGGCGACGAATTCGTCATGCTGCTGTGCGGCCAGGCCAGCATCGCCAGCATCGAACAGAACATCACGCAACTGATGAAAGAGCTGAGCCGCCCCTACCAGTGCGACCAGCAGGCGCTGCACATGACGGCCAGCGCCGGTATCGCCGTCTACGCGGGCAAGGACCTGAATACGGAAAGCCTGCTGCGCCACGCCGACCACGCCGTCTACCAGGCCAAACTGACGGGGCGCAACCAGTACCACTTCTTCGACACAAACCTCGATGAAGAAGTGCGTACCCACCACAACCAGCGCACGGAAGTGCGCCAGGCCCTGATCAATGGCGAACTGCGGCTGTACTACCAGCCCAAGGTGAACATGCGCGCCGGCACGGTGGTGGGCATGGAAGCGCTGCTGCGCTGGCAGCATGCACGCCGCGGCGTGCTGGCGCCTGCGCAATTCCTGCCGCTGGTGGAGCAGACGGACCTGATCATCGACATCGGCGAATGGGTGCTGCGCCAGGCCCTGCGGCAGATGCAGCGCTGGAGCGCCGCCGGCAAGCACTGGGTGGTCAGCGTGAATATCGCGGCGCGCCACTTCCAGCAGCCCGATTTCGTCTCGCGCCTGGAAACCATCCTCGGCGAATTTCCCGGCGTGTGCGCCAGCATGCTGGAACTGGAAATCCTCGAATCGTCGGCCCTGCACGACATCGAGGACGTGCGCCGCATCATCCGCGCCTGCCAGGCGCTGGGGATCACGTTTGCCCTCGACGATTTCGGCACCGGCTACTCGTCGATGTCCTACCTGAAACGCCTGCCCGCCAATATCGTCAAGATCGACCAGAGCTTCGTGCGCAATATGCTCAACGACCGCGATGACCTGCACCTGGTGCGCGCCGTCATCGGCCTGGCCCGGTCCTTTTCCCTGACGGTGATCGCCGAAGGCGTGGAAAGCGTCGAGCATGGCGCGCGCCTGATCCAGCTGGGCTGCGACCTGGCGCAAGGCTACGGCATCGCCCGCCCCATGCCGGCCGACGCCGTGCTGGAATGGGCAAACAATTTCATCCCGGCGCCGCAATGGCGCATCGCTCAGTACAGCGAAGTGCCTATCTGACTGGTGACAAGGCCGCGTCGATCAACTCGATCCAGTGCCGCACGGGCGTCTCGGTGCCCGACTGCAAATGCGTGAGGCAGCCGATATTCGCCGACACGATCATGTCCGGCTCGCACGCTTCCAGGTTAGCCACCTTGTTGTCGCGCAGCTGCTGCGACAGGTCCGGCTGCAGGATCGAATACGTGCCCGCCGAACCGCAGCACAAATGGCTGTCGGCGCACAGGCGCACGTCGACGCCGACGGCGCGCAGCACCTGCTCCACCTTGCCCCGGATCTGCTGGCCGTGCTGCAGGGTGCATGGCGGGTGGTACGCCACTTTTTTGCCGATGCGCCCCTGCAGCAGCAGCACCAGTTCCGCCTCGAACGCGGGCATGATTTCGGACAGATCGCGCGTCAATGCCGCGATACGCCGCGCCTTCTCCGCATAGCGCGCATCGTGCGCCAGCAGGTGGCCATATTCCTTGACCGTGGCGCCGCAGCCGGAAGCCGTCATGACGATGGCTTCGGCGCTGTCGACGTATGGCCACCAGGCGTCGATATTGCGGCGCATGTCGTCCAGCGCCGCGTCCTGGTCGTTCAGGTGATGGCGCAGGGCGCCGCAGCAGCCCGCCCTGGGCGCGACGATCAGCTGCACGCCCAGCGCGTCGAGCACGCGCGCCGTGGCCGCGTTGATGTTCGGCGACATGGCCGGCTGCACGCAGCCATCGAGCAGCAGCATGGTGCGCGCGTGCCGGCGCGCGGGCCACGCCCCGGCCTTTTCTCCGGGACGCAGCTTGTCCTGCAGGCTTTTCGACAGCAGGGGCCGCAGCGCCTGGCCCGCCTTGTACGCGGGCGTAAACAGCCAGCGGCGCGGCAAGGCTTCCTTCAGGGCGAAGCGCAGGGCACGCTCGCGCAAGGGGCGCTGCACGCGCTGCTCGACGACGTTGCGGCCAATGTCGACCAGGCGCCCGTACTGCACGCCCGAGGGACAGGTCGATTCGCAGTTGCGGCAGGTCAGGCAGCGGTCCAGGTGCGTCTGCGTCTTGGCCGTGACGGGCGCGCCTTCCAGTACCTGCTTGATCAGGTAGATGCGTCCGCGCGGGCCATCGAGTTCGTCGCCCAGCAGCTGGTAGGTGGGACAGGTGGCCGTGCAGAAGCCGCAATGCACGCAGGCGCGCAGGATGGCTTCCGCTTCGTCGCCTGCCGGCGTGTTCTTGATGAAATCGGCGAGATTGGTTTGCATGCGCGCTCAATACATTCTGTGCGGGTTGAAGATGCCGGCCGGGTCGAAAGCCTGCCGCAGGCGCTGGTGGATTTTTTCAACGGCCGGCGCCAGCGGGTGGAACACGCCCACGGCCTTGTCGCCGCCGCGGAACAAGGTGGCGTGGCCACCGGCGGCAGCGACGGCCTGGCGGATGTGCTGGCTGCCTGCCGCGTCGGCGTCGCCGTCGAGCTTGAGCCAGCGCTGCGCCCCGCCCCATTCGATCAGCTGGCGCCCCTTTAATATTACGGCGCTGGCGTGCGGCGGCAAGGACAAGCGCCACAGGCTACCCGCGCCCGCAAAGAAACCGTGTGTCTGTTCGCGCACGGACAGCCAGAACGCCGCCGCGTCCTGCGGCGCCAGCACCTCGCCGCCCAGCGTGTGCAGCGCCGCCGACACGGCCGCCTCCGCACCCGACAGGCGCACGCTCAGGACGCCGTCATGCCAGCAGGTGGCCGATATCGGCAGCGGCTTGCC
Organism: Janthinobacterium violaceinigrum; assembly: GCF_009208555.1. Taxonomy (GTDB): domain Bacteria; phylum Pseudomonadota; class Gammaproteobacteria; order Burkholderiales; family Burkholderiaceae_D; genus Janthinobacterium; species Janthinobacterium violaceinigrum. Next base: position 21,829 of record NZ_WFLI01000056.1, read on the forward strand.
CGCCCACTCATTGAGCATGCGCAAGGCGGCGATTTCCGCGCACGCCACGCGCAAGGTCGCTTCGCGCAGCGGCAAGGGAAGCACCTTCAGCGACACTTCCAGGATCAGGCCCAGGGTGCCCAAGGAACCCGCCAGCAGGCGCGAGACATCGTAGCCGGCCACGTTTTTCATCACCTGCCCGCCAAAGGCCAGCCGTTCGCCATGGCCGTCCAGCAGCACGGCGCCCAGCACGAAATCACGCAGCGCGCCCGCGCTGGCGCGGCGCGGGCCGGACAGCGCGCTGGCGACGACGCCTCCCACCGTGGCGCCAGGGCCGAAATGGGGCGGCTCGAAAGCCAGCATCTGGTTGCGCGCGGCCAGTGCCGCCTCGATCTCGGCCAGCGGCGTGCCGCAGCGGGCCGTGATCACCAGCTCCGTCGGTTCATAGTCGACGATGCCCGCATATGCGCGCGTGTCGAGCACCTCGCCTGCCAGCTGCTGGCCATACCAGTCCTTGGTGCCGCCGCCGCGCAGGCGCAAAGGAAGGCCCGCCGCGCTGGCTGCCAGGATCTGCTGCCTGAATTGTTCCGCTATCGCTTGCAAGAGAGTCTCCGGAAAATTAAAAACGGGGCAGGTTGGCGAACGGCAGGCGCCCCGCCGTCACATGCATCTTGCCGAATTCGGCACAGCGGTTCAAGGTGGGTATCGCCTTGTCCGGGTTCAGCAAGGCATGGGGATCGAAGGCGCGCTTGACGGCAAAGAAGGCATCGAGTTCGGCGCGCGTAAATTGCACGCACATGGAATTGATCTTTTCCATGCCCACGCCATGCTCGCCCGTGATGGTGCCGCCCACGGCCACGCACAGGGCCAGGATGTCCGCGCCAAACGCTTCGGCGCGCTCGAATTCGCCGGGCATGTTGGCGTCGAACAGGATCAAGGGATGCAGATTGCCGTCGCCCGCGTGGAACACGTTGGCGCAGCGCAGGCCATGCGTCGTTTCCATGGCGGCGATGCCCGTCAGGACTTCGGCCAGGCGCTTGCGCGGGATGGTGCCGTCCATGCAGTAGTAGTCGGGCGAGATGCGTCCCGCGGCGGGAAACGCGTTCTTGCGGCCGGACCAGAACTTCATGCGCTCCGCTTCCGACTGCGAAACGGCGATGGCGCTGGCGCCCGCCCCTTCCAGCACGGCCGTCATGCGGGCGATCTCCTCTTCCACTTCCTCGTGCGTGCCGTCCGCTTCGCACAGCAAAATGGCGGCCGCGTCGATGTCATAGCCAGCCTTGACGAACGGTTCGACCATGCGCGAAGACGTCTGGTCCATCATTTCCAGTCCCGCCGGGATGATGCCGGCGGCGATCACGTTGGCCACCGCATTGCCGCCCGTGACGACGTCGCCGAACGAGGCCATGATCACTCTCGCCGTGGCCGGTTTCGGGATCAGTTTCACGGTCACCTCCGTGACGATGCCCAGCATGCCTTCGGAACCGATGAAGACGGCCAGCAGGTCGAGGCCAGGAGCGTCCAGGCATTCGCCGCCCAGTTCCAGCACGTCGCCATCGATGGTGACGACGCGCACGCGCAGCACATTGTGCACGGTCAGGCCGTATTTGAGGCAATGCACGCCGCCCGAGTTTTCCGCCACGTTGCCGCCGATGCTGCAGGCGATCTGCGAAGACGGGTCGGGCGCGTAGTACAGCGCGTGGGGCGCGGCCGCCTCGGAAATGGCCAGGTTGCGCACGCCCGGCTGCACCACGGCCGTGCGCGCATATGCATCGAGGCGCACGATGCGGTTCAGGCGCGCCGTCGACAGCACCACGCCGTCGGCGATGGGCAAGGCGCCGCCCGACAGGCCCGTGCCCGCGCCGCGCGGCACGATCGGCACCTTCAACGCGCGGCAGACGCCGAGTATGGCGATGACCTGTTCTTCCGTGTCCGGCAACGTCACCACCATCGGCAGCTGGCGGTAGGCGGCCAGGCCGTCGCATTCGTACGGGCGCGTATCTTCCGCGTCGGACAGCACGCAGCGGGCCGGCAGCACGGCCAGCAGGGCCGCGACGACGTCTTGCTGGCGCGCGGCGGTCAATCCGGGTTCGGGGGCAGCATTGAGCATAAGATGGGGACAAAAGTGCATGGGCGTGCAACGATTGTAAGCACAAAAGGGGCGCGCGCCGCATTTTTTGTCCGATTTGCGGGCAAATCCGGGGCCAGGCGGCGCGCGGTGTCGTATGCTGCCCCCATTCTTCTTTACAGGACCGACATCATGGGCAACCGACTTTCGAAAATCGCCACGCGCACGGGCGACAATGGCAGCACCGGCCTGGGCGACGGCAGCCGCACCAGCAAGGACAGCGCGCGCATCCACGCCATGGGCGACGTGGACGAACTCAATTCGCATCTGGGCTTGCTGCTGTGCGAAGCCATGCCCGACGACCTGCGCGGCGAGCTGGTGGCCATCCAGCACGACCTGTTCGACCTGGGCGGCGAAATCTGCATCCCCGGCTACCAGCTGATCAAGGAAGAGCACGTGCTGCGCCTTGATGATCTGCTGGCAAAATACAATGCGGACTTGCCCGCCCTGAGCGAATTCATTTTGCCGGCCGGCTCGCGCGCCGCCTCGCTGGCGCATGTGTGCCGCACCGTGTGCCGCCGCGCCGAGCGCAGCATCGTTGCGCTGGCCAATGCGGAAGCCATCCACGAACATCCGCGCCAGTACGTGAACCGTCTGTCGGACCTGCTGTTCGTGCTGTCGCGCGTGCTGAACCGCTTTGCCGGCGGCAGCGACGTGCTGTGGCGGCATGACCGCACGCGGGGATGAGATAAAAAAACGGCGATGCCTGTCAAACAGCATCGCCGTGTCTTATCCTACTGACAGGTGCTGACTAGCCGCAGCGCTGCAGACACGCTTTATTGGCGCGGACGCATGAAGGGACACTGAACTCCATGACGCAGGCATCGAGCGCCATATAGCATTCGGACTGGCATTCCGTGATGTCGGCGGTACTACTGGCCATGGCATACGATGCGCTGACACCCATGGCAAACAAAAAGAAACCCAATTTCTTCATCATAAGTATTCCTTCGCAAAAAGAGAAACTTCACAAGGACGGCCGGCTGTTCCAGCCCGCCGGAAGACAGGACTTAGCGCGCGCGGCACTCGTTGACGCAAATGTCGAAATTGACGAAGCACAAATGGCTGAGGCCACCGGAAACATCGAGGCATTCGCTCATGCCGACGCGGCATTCGGCTTTGCAGTCCACCGGTGCCGCCATCGCCGCGCCCGTGATGCCCAGGCCGATGGAAAACAGGAAAATAGCCAGTTTTTTATTCATTGCCAGTCCAATCAAATTAACAATCAGGAAAAATCAGCCAGGATCACCTGGCAGCTCACGACACCGGCAGCACCTGGCTAGCGCAGGCACTGATTCAGGCACTCCTTGTATGCCTGCATGCATGCTGGCTGTTCGAACTCCACGCAATCGAGCATGTTGCGCTCGCAGACAAAGGTGCAATCGGGACTGCCCGCATGCACGCTGAAAGACAGGGCCGCACCGGCGGCAAACAGAAAAGCGGCAATCTTTTTGAACATGGTCGACCTTTCAAGTGAATAACGGAGACATCAGATCTTCTTCAGCGCTGCTTCCAGCGCGCCCGCATTGAAGCCCTGGATCTTGCGGTTGCCGATCAACACCACGGGCACGCCGCCGCCGCCGAGTTCTTCATGGGCTTTTCTTGCTTCCGGCGATTTCTCGATATCGAGATCGACGAATTCGATCTTGTTTTCCTTGAAATACGCGCGCGTCTTGGCGCAATAAGCGCACCAGTCCGTCCCATACAACACCACCTTCGTCTGGGCATTCGGGAAATACGCGGCGTAATTGCCTTCCGTGTAAGTCGACTTGAATAAACCAGGCAATAAGGACAGGCCATAACCGCTGCCCAGGCCGGCGGCCAATATCACGCCATACATGGCGATGGTTTTCATTTTCTTTTGCATCGTGAAGCTACCTTGACGTCGTTGCCTTCAAGCCGGGACGATTGTTTCATCCCGGCAAACCTGGTTTGCTTAATTCAAGGCGCATTCAACCTTGCATGCATTCAACATCGCCTTGCATTCGTTGCTGGTTTGGCCGGAATCCAGGCAATCGGTAAAGGCGCCGTAGCACTCGCGCTGGCAGTCGCTCAAGCCATTGCCGGCCGCCCCCACCGAATAGGACGCGCTGACACCGACGGCAAACAGGAAAAGTGCGATCTTTTTAAACATTTTCTACCTTTCGATTGACATGGAAAAAGGGATGCCACTTGCAATTCAATGCTTATTACCTTATAGAATTTACATCCTACGAAATCGAATATAGACCGCACTTATTTTAGAGTCAACGTTTCCTTCTGATAAATTTCCACTTTGGAAAATATATGGGAAAAGCCCATCGAATGTGGAATTTGGAGAGATTGGGAGGCGCCAAACGTCTATACAATATTGGCGCCGCAAGCAGGAAAAGGCCGGCTGCGGGCGCAGCCGGCCGAGCGGCCATAGCAGGCTATAGCACTTCGAGAAAACTCTTCAGCGCGATGATTTCATCGGACGTCAGCTGCAAGCGCTGCAACAGGGGCGACGTGACGGGGAATTTCGGATCGGCCGCCTGCTGCGCATTCTGCGGCACGGGACGCGACATGCCCGCGTTGTACATGTTCAGCAAACCCACCATCTGCGGAAACAGGCCGTTGTGCATCCACGGCCCCGATTGCGCCACGCCCCGCAAACCGGGCGTGCGGAACTTGCCCACATCCTCATCCTTGCCCGTCACCACATAGCGCCCCAGGTCTTCATATTTCTTGCGCCCGTAATACGTCAATCCCAGGTTATGGAATTGCTGGTCCGTCAGCAAGGCGCCGCTGTGGCACGTCATGCAGCGCGCCTTGGTGCGGAACAGGTGCAGGCCCAGCAGCTCGCGGTCGTTCAAGTCGGCGCGCTGCCCTTCCAGGAACGTATCAAAGCGCGTGACGGGCGGCAGCACCGTGCGCTGGTAGTCGGCCAGCGCCGTCAGGATGCGCGGCAGGGTCACGCCGGCGCCCGGGCCGAAGGCCGCGTCGAATTGCGCCGGATAGTCATCGAGGGCAGCCAGCTTGGCCGCCAGGGCCGGCACGTCCATGGCCATCTCGTCCGGATGCTGCAAGGGCCCCAGCGCCTGCTCTTCCAGGGTATTCGCACGGCCATCCCAGAACAGCGGCTTGAGCTGGCCCACGCCCAGCAAGCCCGGCGCATTGCGCTGGCCCAGCCGCCCTTCATGGCCGACGGAGGTGCGCTTGCTGTCGGCAAAACTGTGGGCGGGACTGTGGCAGCTGATGCAGGCCACCGCGTTCGAACGCGACAAGCGGGGGTCGTTGAACAGCCGCTGCCCCAGCGCCGCCACCTGCGGCGGCACCTGCGCCGGCGGCAGGGCCGAGACGGGCGCCATTTCCTGCGGCGCGACGCCGTCGGCCACCTGCGGACGGGGCCAGCTGGCGATGGGCTGCGCATACCTCTGGCGCAGACAGGCCATGTCCCAGCCCTTGTCCGCCGCGCAGGCAATGCTGGCGGGAACGGCATCGCTGGCACGGCCCTCCATGCTCGTCATCAGGCCCGCGCCGCCCGCCAGCAAGGCGGCCACGGCAAAGGTGGTTTTTTTCAGGTGGGATGCGATATTCATGCGCCTGCCGTCATGGTCGTAGTCATTAGAAGCGGTAGCCGAGTTCCAGCGTGAACTGGCGGCCTTTTTCAAACACCACCCCGTTGCCGGCATCAAACAGGGGATTGCTGCGGTTGCTGACGTTCTCGATGCCCAGGTTGACGAAGCCTGCGCCCCACCCCGTCTTCGGCAGCGCGTACTGCACGCGCATGTCCCAGGTGAAGGACTTGCTGGTCGAAACGTCCTGGTAGACCTTCGCCACGTCGCCGTCGAACGGCAGCGCTTCTCCCGTGGCGATCATATTCGTTTCCGGCCCCCGCATGCGGAAGAAATTGTCCACCTTCAGGCGGTATGCGGGCACATCGGTCGACAGCAGCAGGCGGGCCGTCCACGGACGGTTGTAATTGTCGGCCGGGCGGTCCGCCCAGCGCACGAACTTGCCCTGGTAATAGATGAATTTATCCAGTTCGTTCGTCAGGTCGCTCAGCGAATCGTCGTAGGTGGCATGCGTGCTGGTGGTGCGCGTGCGGTCGTAGCCGAACTGCACCTGCGTGGCGCTGCCGCCCCAGCGCAGCGGGCGCATGGTTTCGGCGGACAGGGTCCACACCTTGCTGTTGCTGCGGCCCACGTTATCCCAGTAGAAATTGGCGGCCGACACCACGTGGTACACCATCTCGTCGCGGCCTTCGCGCAGCACGCGCTTGGCGCTCCACTTCACGCCGCCCCATTGCTGGCTGATGCCCAGCAGTTTTTCATCCGTGTACGGCACCTTCATGCCGCCCAGCTTGAGCCAGCTCCAGTTGCTGGCCATCACGGGCGCGGCCCAGTCCTTCAGCAAGCCGCCCGACAAGGTACGCGTTTGCGGCGAGGTCTGCAGTGCCAGGCGTTTCGACTGGGCATAGAAATTGAAGAAATTGCGGCCATAGTAGCGGTTGGCGCCCAGCTCGACCTGCGTCGTACCCTTGCCCGCCACGTCCCAGAACGCCGACAGGCGGGGCGCGACGGTGGACTTCGGCGACAGGTCGTCCGTATCGTAGCGCACGCCCAGGCGCACGCGCACATCGCCCGCCTTGACGTCATCCTGCAGGAAGGCGCCGCGCGTCTTGTTGCTCAGTTCATAGCCGCCCGCGTAGTAAATGATGCGCGATGCCAGATACTGGCCGCGCACGCTCGAGGCTGCATTCCATGGCGTCGCCAGCGAGCAGTATTGCGTATCGACCCCGCCGCCCAGCATATTGCAAGTGGCGGTGTTGGCCGATGCCGTGTATTGCTCATACGTGGTGTTGCGCTGGTAGCGCGAATGCTGCGTGCCCAGTTCCAGGCCCGCCTGGAAAGTATGCGACATGCCCAGCAACTCGAGCGGCTCCCACTTCAGCTTGCCCTGGTATTGCGCGCTTTCCTGTTCCTGGTCGATGTCGCCGTAGCCGCCCTCGTTGCTGGCCCAGCCCGTCGCGCCCGTGCCCGTCTTGACGCCCCAGTTCTTGTCGCTCGAATAGCGCCACGCCTTCCACACGGTGGCATCGGCGTCGCGCGAACTGTCCATCCTGTTCCAGCTCAAACGGTGCTCCGCCGTGGCATTGCCCAGCCACCCCACGGGGTGCGTCAGGCCCAGGTTGATGCCATTGCCGCCGCTCTTCAGGTGATAGCTGCTGTTCCTGGTGTTGGCGATGAAATAGTCGCCGCTCGATGGCGCATGCATGAGAGAAAAATCGGCCAGCACGCCGGGCGTGATGGTCCAGAAGCCACGCACGAAGGCGTTGTCGCTGCCGCGCTTTTGCACCTTGCGGTTGGCGTCGCTTGCGCTCTGCAAGCCATTGCCGTAGCCGTTCAGGGGAATTTCCGACGTCTTGCGGATGAAGCTGCCGATCAGGCTGAAATTCTCCGTCACCTTGCCCTGCAGCGCGGCGCGGTACGTCCATTTCTCGAACGCGGGCTGCAGGTCGGCCGTGGCCGAATTGGCCGCGCTTTCGCGCTGGCTGTCGCTGAGCTTGTATTGCATCCACGACGAGCGCGTGCTTTCCACGGACACCTGGCCGGCCAGCTTGCGCGTGGGCGCGCAGGTATTGGCTTTGACGACGCCGCCCTTGAAGCGCCCATATTCGGCGCCGATGTTCGAATCGAGCACCGTCACGTCGCACAGCAGGCTGGTGTCGACGGCAAAGCCCTGGCTGGCCGACGGCGGCGTGGTATTGCTGGCAGGGTTACTGCTGTTCGGGCCGATATCGTTGTTGAGCGACATGCCGTCCATCTGGTACAGATTGTCGTAGAACTTGGCGCCGTTGATGCTGATGTCGGCCGGCGCCAGCTCGCCCTGGGTGGCGGACGCTTGCTGTTTGTTATCGAACTGCACGCTGGGATTGATGCGCAGCAAGCTGGTGATATTGCCGTCGATGCCATTCATGGCCTCGATCTGGCGCTTGTCCAGGCGCTGTTCGCCCACGGACTCCCGTTCGGCCTGCAGGCGCACTTCGGGCAGCACTTGCGGCGCGGGTTCTTCCGTGTCGGCTTCGGCGGCAAAGACAGATGGGGTGGTGGCGCTGGTGCCAAAGGCCAGGCCGATGGCCAGTACGGACTGGCGCAGGGTAAGAATGGAGGACATGAAAACCTTGCAACTGCAGATGGGAAAGGGGCAGTCTCATGATGCCGCCCTTCACTTGATCACCGAGTGTCGTCTTCTCATGCCGCCAATTGCAAATGATAACCATTACCATTTGCGGTTGCAATGTTTGAAAATCAAGTCAATGCTGTTTTTTTGACGTGCGTAAAAATTTCGCGGCGAGCTGTTGCTTCTGCGCCACGCTGCCGCCTTACGCCGGCGCCAGTTTATCCGGCTGCGCCTTCGCCTGTGCCTGCACATGCTCGCGCAGCAAGCCGCGCAGCAGCTGCACCTGCGCCACCGCGTCCGCTTGCAGGGCGGTCAAGCCCTCGGCCGCACAGGGGCCGGGCGCCGGAACGTCCGCCGCGCCGCGCAGCAGCGCGTCGATTTCCCCGCTGACTTCGGCAATCCATTGCTGCAGCTGGGGCGTGGCCGGTTCCGCCTGGGGGCTGAGGCTGATGCGCGCCGTGCTGCCCGCCACGCGGCGCAGCAGCGGCAAGGTGCGCAGCGCCGCCAGGCCCACGCCGCTGCTGCGGTCCAGGCGGCGTTCGATGCGCAGGCGCTGCAGCACCTGTTCCGCGTTATTGCTGGCCAGCCCCGCCTCGCGGCGCAGACGGGCAATCGCGCTATCCCACCGTCCGCCCGCCGCCAGCACGGCCAGCAGGTATTTCAGGTTGGCCGACACGGCCTTGGCCAGGCGCTGGTCCAGGTCGTCCGCCTCGCGGTCCGGCCACAGGAAAAACGTGGCCAGCAGGGCCAGCACGCAGCCCAGCACATTGTTGCCCAGGCGACTAGCTGCATACACCATCTCGCTGGCCGGCGCCGCATAGTCGGCCACCAGCACGAAGGCGGGCGTCATGAACAGCACGTGCAGGCTGTAGCTGACGCGGCGCAAGGCCATGGTGGCGACGATCAGGGGAAACACCACGAGCGAGATCGCCAGCGGGGTGTGGACGGCCAGGCCGATCAGCACGGCCAGCACGGCGCCCAGCACGCTGCCCGCCACCCGCTCGATGCCGCGCGGCCAGGTGGTCGACACGGACGGCTGCAGGATCAGCAAGGTCGCCATGGTGGCCCAGTAGCCGAAGGGAATATGCAAGGCTTCGACCAGCAGGAAGCCGGCCGTCGTCGCCAGCGACACGCGCGCCGCATGGCGCCAGCTCAGCGACTGCGGCGTGGCATTGACTTTCGCCGTTTGCCACGCCTGCCCCAGCGCCAGGAAAGCCGCCTCGCGCCACGGCAGCTGCGTCGCGCGCGGCAAGCCCAATTCCATGAATTCCACGTTCAGGCGCAGCGGCAGCAAGGCGCCCAGCGCCGCCTCCAGGCGCCGTCCGCAGGCGGCCAGGCGCCGCTGCAGCAGCAAGGGCGGCGTTTCCGGCTGGCGCTGCACGGCTTGCCCCAGGCGGCGCAGCAGCACGGCCATCACTTCCAGGCTGCGCCGCGCGCGCGGGTCCCGGCGCAGGCGCTGCTGTTCGCGCTCGCACGTATGCGTGACGGCAATCAGGCATGCCGACGACAGGCGAGATCCTGCCGCCCGGCGCGGCTACGGATGCTGCCGGCCATGCCGTCGAC
>NZ_WFLI01000057.1 GCF_009208555.1 Janthinobacterium violaceinigrum
AGGTCAACTTGATCGGCCACAGCCACGGCGGCCCCACGGCCCGCTATGTCGCTTCCGTACGGCCCGACCTGGTGGCGTCCGTCACCAGCGTGGCGGGCGGCAGCCACCCGCTGCCGGCCTTCCTGGGTGGCGCGCTGCTGGGCGGCCTGACCTTGCTGCTGGCCGTGCTGGCCTGGCCGGGCTTGCTGGGCACGCGCGTGGTGGGCATGCTGGCGCGCTTCAGTCCGCCGTTGCCGGCGCGCGTGGGCAGTTATCTGCGCGCCCGCTGCAGCGCCTGATGCAGGGCCTGATGCAGTACCGGGCAGGGCAGGGAAATACCGATCAAGCGGCGCGCTGCGCCTGCGACAATTTACTGGATACGCGAGAACCACATGAGTGAAATACTGTTTGGCCTGTTTGCTCTGATCAGCGCGCTGGTGGTGGTGTTCGTCATCGCCTTGAGCATTCATTGGGGCAATAAACGCGAGACGGGGCTGGTGCCGTACGTGTTCTATCCCGTCATGCTGTTGATCGTGGTGACGGCCATCCTGTCGAACCGCGATATCTCCGGCAACGAGATCCTGCTGACGGTGCAGACGGCGCGCCATCCTGCCGGCGTCTGGTTCGGCCGGCTGACCTCGCTGTTCGTGATCTTTGCCTGCGGCGAGCGCATCCTGCACCGCCTGGTGACGCGCGAAGTGCAGAAGCCCATGCCGATGCTGCTGTTCTGGGCGCTGCTGATCTATTTCCTGACGAATATCCTGAGTCCCGCCTTCCTGGGCAGCCACACCGATGTCTCGCATGAATACCTGTACATGTTCCTGGCAGGCTATGCGGGATTGCTGATGACGCCGAATGAGGTGGACAAGAGCATCATGTCGATGCGCAATGCTACCTTGCTGTTCCTCGTGTTCAGCGCCGCCGTCGTGGCCTGGAATCCGAACATGGTGCTCAACAAGAACTACCATGGCTTGCTGCCCTTTCTCAGCGTGCGCTATGCGGGCCTGGCCAGCCATGCGAACAGCCTGGCGCCGATGGCGGTCGCTTTCCTGCTGTGCCTGTGGAGCAAGCCGTATGCCTGGCGTTCGCTGAACCTGTTTGCCTGGGCACTGGGCCTGGGCAGCCTGCTGCTGACGCAATCGAAAACCAACTGGATCGCCTGCATCCTGTGCTTTGCCTGTATCGCGTACTTCGGCTTCCGCGAGCAGATCAAGGAACGCCTGTTCGACTACCGCCGGCCGCAGCTGTCGATCATCGCCATCTTCGGTTTCATCCTGATGTGCGTGCTGGGCATGTTGCTGGTGATGTTCGGCAATATCGACGCCAAGCTGGCGCGCTTCGCCTCGAGCAGCGAAGGGTTTGAACTGCTCAGTCTGACGGGTCGCGACGTGATCTGGCAGGTGGCCGTGCAGGAATGGCACAAGAGTCCCGTGTTCGGCTACGGCTTGCCGCTGTGGGATGACGCCTTCCGCCTGAGCATCGGCATGCCCTACGCCACGCATGCGCACAGCCAGTTCTACCAGAGCCTGGCCAGCGCCGGCACCGTCGGTGCCGTCGGCCTGGTGCTGTACGTGATCGTGCTGCTGTACGGCGCGGCGCGCACGGCCAAGGCCAGCAAGGGCCTGTCGATGGCCCTGTTCGTGCTCATCGCCAGCCGCTCGTTCAGCGAGGTGCCCCTGTCGCTGGCCGGTTTTGCCGCCGAGGCGCTCACGCATTTGCTGCTGCTCATCATCGTGGCCGCCTACTATCCCACGGCCGACCGGCAGGCCGTCAGGGCGCGCAAGGTCCGCGTGCCGGGAATGGCGTAATGCTGTGTTCCGTCATCATCCCGCTGTATAACAAGGGGCCGTACGTCGAGGCGACCTTGGCGTCGGTGCTGGCGCAGACGCATGGCGACTGGGAAGTGCTGGTGGTCGACGACGGTTCCAGCGACGACGGCGCGCAGCGCGTGCTGGCCTGCGCCGATGCGCGCGTGCGCCTGATCCGCCAGGCGAATGGCGGCGTGTCGCGCGCGCGCAACCACGGCATCGCCAAGGCGCGGGGTGAACTCGTCTGTTTTCTCGACGCGGACGACCTGTACGCGCCCGATTACCTGCGCACGCAGGTGGGCCTGGCGCAGGCGTTTCCCGACGAATGCTTCTTTGCCACGGGCTACACCAGCTTCGCGCCCGGCAGCACGCCGGACATGGCGACTTCGCCCGTCGCGCCCGCCCAGGCGCAGCGCATCGATGAATTCTTCACGCACTTCAACCACCACTGGCCCTTCTTCTGCACCAATTCCGTGGCCGTGCGGCGCGCCGCGCTGGCCGCGCTGCAACCGTGTTTCCCGGAAGGCGAGCAATTTGGCGAAGACCTGGACCTGTGGTTTCGCCTGGCCGAGCGCCACCGCCTGGTCCTGGCGGCGGCGCCCCTGGTGGCCTACCGGCGCGAAGTGGGCGGCAGCCTGACGGCCATCCTGGGACGCGACGTGGTCTTGCCCGTGTTTCTGCGGCTCGAAGCGCGCGCGCGCGCCTGGCCAGCCAGCAACGGCGCGCGCCGTCCCGCCTTGCTGCTGGCGTCGAATGCGCGCGTGGCCGTGGTGCGCGAACTGCTCGAAGGGGGCCGGCGCGGCGCCGCCCTGGCCGAACTGGCGCGCGCGGCGCGCGATGGCGTAACGCGCCACTGGTGGACGACGGCGGCCATGTGCGTGCTGTTTACACCGGGCATGACGCGGCGCTGGTCCTTGTGGCGTAAATCACGCACTCCCGCTTAATTCCGGCGTTGCCGTTAGGCATTTCGGTATAATTGCGGCATACGCCTGAGTTCTTCGGGCGCAGAAACCCCCTTATCCATGTACGAAAAAACCGTACTGTTTGCGTTACGGTAACGTTGTACGAGTTAAATAGTAACCAAAAGTAATGTTTTCTCGACGCTCAACCCGCCCCCCGGCAAAGGAAGCCCCCGCCATGAAATCTAGCAAACGTCCACTGCTGCGCGCCGCCTGGCTATTGTTGTTGCCGCTGTGCGGACTGGCCCAGGCTGACTGGGTCCAATCGAGCGAAGCCCTTGCCGTTCGTCCGCTGCCCGACAATATGCAGTCGCAGCCGCAAAACCCGCCCACCTTCACCTGGTCGCGGCATGCCACCCTGCCGCCAGCCTATGTCATCCAGGTGATGCAGGGCGGCGCCGTGTATAAAACCTTCAATGCCACGCGTAATTGGTACTTGCCGCCGAAATCATTTCCTGCCGGCAGCTACACATGGCGCGTGCGGCCATCGACGTCGCAAGAGTGGTCGAGCCCCCGTAACTTTGTAATCGGTAGTAACTCACAGTTGTTTGAAGTGCCGGAAAATGTGACTTTGCGTAACACCATCCTGAACAAGGCACGGCCGCGCTCATTGCCGAGCGGCACCAAGCTGTTTTCCGCGTGGACGGCAGCCATGCGCACGGACCGCACGCCCGCGTTGAATGGCCTGACGGGCGAAGTCAAGTATTACATGACGGGCCTCAAGACGGTGGCCGACAGCGAATGGCCGCTGGTGCCGGGCGCGATCCGTACGGCCGCCGTGGTGGCGCAGGCGGCCAACATCATGACGCGCGTCAATCCGAATGCGCGCCAGCTGGAAGGCGCGGCGCTGCTGTACCGCCTGACAGGCGACAAGATCTACCTCGATGAAGCGATCCGCCGCGGCGACCAGTTCGCCGCGCTGAACCTGACGGGCCCCACCAGCTATGCGAACCAGGACATGGCCAGCCGCGTCATGGCGCAAAGCCTGATCAAGGCCATCGATTACCTGGGCACGGCGCTGGTCGTCAATGGCGATGCCACGCGCCGCAACAAGTGGCTGTCCGTGGTGGCGACGCGCACGAATGCGCTGTACAAGGACCTGTCGGCCAACGGCGGCCGCCTCGACCAGTACCCCTACGATTCGCACGCGGCCACCAGCATGGCCTATCTGACCCTGACGTCGACCCTGGCGCTGGGCGACATCCCCGATGCGCAGACCTGGTTCGACTTCGCCTTCCGCGCGTTTGCCAGCTCGTTCAGCATCTGGAGCGGTCCGGAGGGCGGTTTCGCCAACGGCACGGCGTATGCGGAATACGAAGCGGACTTCGCGCTGCAGATCTGGCCGGCGCTGGCCCAGGCCACGGGCGTGAACATGTTCGACAAGCCCTGGTCGCGCGGCTTCGCGCAATTCCTCATGCATTTCGTGCCGCCGGGCCAGCAGACGCACGTCTTTGGCGATGGCCACGAGACGGCGCCCGAGTACCGCTTCATGAAGGGCTTCGCCTCGCGCTACGCCACGCCGCAATCGGCCTGGTACGTGAAGAACCTGACGCGTCCGGACGACGTGCTGACCACCTTGCAGTCGCCCTATCCGATGCCCGTCAACAGCGTGACGGCCACGGCCACGCCGCCGGCCAACGCCGCCTACTACCCGAGCATCGGCTGGACGGCCATGCACAGCAACCTGGCCGACAGCGGCCGCACTTCGCTGTACTTCAAGTCCAGCGCGTACGGCTCGTTCAATCACAGCCATGGCGACCAGAACGGCTTCGTGCTGTTCAGCGGCGGCGTGCCCCTGCTGACGGAGACGGGCTGGTATGACTGGTACGATTCGCCGCTGTGGAATTCCTGGTACCGTCCGTCGAAGTCGCACAATGCGCTGACCTTCGACGGCGGCGTCGGGCAAAACGTGGATGGCTATGAAGAGCCGCTGGCGCGCAATGGCCGCATCACGGCGTTTTCCACCACGGCGGCCGTCGATTACGTGGAGGGCGACGCCACCCTGGCTTACGCGGGCTTGCTGAAGTCGGCCGTGCGCAAGATCTGGTATGTGCGCGGCACGGACACGGCGGTGATCCTCGACCAGTTCTCGTCGGCCACGCCGCGCGTGTTCGAGTGGAACTTCCACGGTTACGCCCCCATCGTTGCCGACGCTGCCGGCAAGATCTCGATCACCAACCAGAGCCGCAAGGTGTGCATCGTGCCGCTGGCCACGACGGCGCAGCGTTTCGAACGCCGCGTGGGGCCGCCGCCGCAAGCGGGCACCTATGAAGACCATGGCGTGTTCGTCAAGGCGGCCGCTGCCACCAGCGGCGAATTCCTCACCGTGCTCGACGTGGGCTGCAAGAATACCGCCGTCAGGCTCGACACCAGCGGCGGCTTGCGCAAGGTGATCGTCGGCACGCAAACGTTGACCTTGCCGCTGCCCAAGTAAGGTCCGCGCGCAGCACCCGAGAAAAGCAATGCCAACCCTGGCATTGCTTTTTTTTTGCGCCGCAGCATGTCGCGAGCATGCTGCTTTTCATGTAACATAGATAATAAATTCATATGAGTATCGGGTGGTGTAGACTATGCCCGAGCCTTGTTTTCCCTTAGATGCGCCAGGTAGACGGTTGCCCCATGCCCTTGAAGATTTTACAATTTGTACCGGAAAGCCTGCCCACCTTCCGCGCCGATGTCGCCGTGCTGTTCGGCAAATACCTGCCGCGCCACGGCGTCGAATGCGACATCGTCGGCATGCCTACGCCCGCTTCTTCCGCTGCGTCCGCGACACCGGCGGCGCAGGGCTTCCGCTCCGTGCGCAGCGGTCGCTTCCGGCACAACCGCATCGCGCGCGAACTGGCGTTTCAATGGACTTGCCTGCGCGCCTTGCTGGCGGCCACGCGCGCCAACTGCGACGCGATCCAGGTGCGCGACATGGTGCCCACAGGACTGATGGCCCTGCTGGCGGCGCGCCTGAAGGGCATCCCCTTTTATTACTGGGTTTCGTTCCTGATCAGCGAAGGGCGCATCGAGCGGGCGCGCAGCAGCCTGGCGCAGCGCCGCACCGTGCGCGCGCGCCTGGTGCTGTGCAAGGGCCTGGTCGAGCGCTGGCTGCTGTACCGGGTCGTGCTGCCGCGCGCCGACCATGTCTTCGTGCAAAGCGATGCGATGCTCGAACTGATGCGCGGGCACGGCATTGCGGCGCAGCGCATGAGCGCCGTGCCCATGGGCGTGGATACGGAAGTGCTGGGCCAGCAATCGATCGCGGAATGCCGGCCCGCGGGCTGGGAAAGCGTGCCGCTGCTGGGCTACCTGGGCACTCTGGACCAGTCGCGCCAGCTCGAACGCCTGCTCGACGCCTTGCTCATCGTGCGCCAGCAGCTGCCCGACGCCTGTCTGCTGCTGATCGGCGCATCGGATACGCCGTCCGACGTGGATGAATTGCTCGATTACGCGCAGCGCGCGGGCCTGGCCGACGCCGTGCGCGTGACGGGCTGGCTGCCGTCCAGCCAGGCCTGGCCCTTGCTGGCGGGTACCGATGCAGCCCTGTCGTATTTTCCACGCGGCACGATCGGCGATGTCTGCTCGCCCACCAAGCTGCTGGAATACCTGGCCCTGTGCCTGCCGGCCGTGGGCAATGACAATCCCGACCAGGTGCGCGTGCTGTCGGACAGCCAGGCGGGCTGGCTGACGGCCAGCAATCCGGCCGCGATGGCCGTGGCGATGACGGAGATTTTGCGCGACGTGCCGGCGGCGCGCGCGCGCGCCTTGGCCGGCGCCCCGTATATCGAAGCGCAGCGCAGCTACCGCGTGCTGGCGGCGGAA
The DNA here is from genome assembly GCF_009208555.1 of Janthinobacterium violaceinigrum. Classification (GTDB taxonomy): domain Bacteria; phylum Pseudomonadota; class Gammaproteobacteria; order Burkholderiales; family Burkholderiaceae_D; genus Janthinobacterium; species Janthinobacterium violaceinigrum. The sequence goes on from NZ_WFLI01000057.1 coordinate 6,554, forward strand.
TTGGCGCAGCGCTACCGGGCCCTGGCTGCCGCCTGACGGCATGTGTACAGACAGCAAGTATTTGTTGCCGATTCAAGCCGTGGCGCGCAGAATGAAGCTGGCCATGCTGCGTGAAAGCAACTGGAGTGTGGCCTGATCGGTGTAAAAATAGGTGCGTCCATAGCTCAATTACAAATTTATAACATATAATGTCAATATGACTACTGTAATGTTGCTTGGACCCGCGCTCAATGCGGTCAGCGGGGTGACGACCCATTTGAATCAACTGTTTTCCTGTTCCCTGTCGCGCGACTTTCAACTGGTGCATTTCCAGGTGGGAAGTGAAGGCCGGCAAGAGTCGCGCTTGCGCAAGCTGCTGCGTTTTGCCTGGAGTCCCGTTCAGTTCGTGCGCGCCTTGCGCGTGCACCAGCCGCAGATCGTGCATATCAACACGTCGATGGAAGTGAAAAGCTATTGGCGCGACCTCGTGTACTTGCTGCTGGCCAAGGCCATGGGCAAGCGCGTGCTGTACCAGGTGCATGGCGGCGCCTTGCCGCAGGTATTTTTTGGCGGCAAGGGTCTGCTGACGGGCCTGCTGCGGCGCGTGCTGCGCCTGCCCGATGCGCTGGTCTTGCTGGCGCAGTGCGAATTGCTGGGCTACCGCCGCTTCGATGCGGCGCTGGCTCCTGAAGTGATACCGAACGCCATTGATGCGGGCATGGATGCGGGCGCCAAGCCGCTTGCGCCGCTGCGTCCGCTGTCGCTCGTGTATGTGGGCCGCCTGGCCGACAGCAAGGGATTGTTCGAGCTGGTCGAGGCGATGCGCCTGGTGCGCGGCGCCGGCGTGGCGGCCACCCTGGCGCTGGTGGGCAGCGGCCCGGCCGACGGGGCCCTGCGCGAACGGGTGGCGGCGCTGGGCTTGCAGCAGGAAGTGACGTTCCTGGGACAGAAGTTTGGCGCGGAAAAAGACGCGGCGTGGCGCGATGCCGACCTGTTCGGCTTTCCCACGCACCATGAGGGCTTGCCGTACGCCTTGCTGGAAAGTATGGCCGCGCGCACGCCGGCCCTCGTGTGTCCCGTGGGCGCGATTCCCGATGTGATGCAAGACGGCGTGCATGGCGTCTTCGTGCCGCCGCGCAATGCGCAGGCGCTGGCCGATGCCATCGTGCGCCTCGATGGCGACCGCGCCCTGCTGCAGCGCATGGGCCAGGCTTGCCGCGAGCGCATCGAGCGCCATTACACGGTGGAACGCCTGGCGCAGGATTTTCGCCGCGTCTATCGCACCCTGCTGGCGCCGCCAGCGATCTAGTCGGACCCTTTTTTAAGCGAGCCTATATGTGCGGTATTGCCGGTTTGATTTTCCCCTCGTCCGTCGCCGGCCTGCCTGCGGCGCTCGACGCCATGGGGCGCGCCATCGCGCACCGCGGTCCCGATGACACGGGCGTGCTGCAGGCGGCCACGGCCGACGGCGCCTGGCAGGTGGGCTTGCTGCACCGCCGCCTGTCCATCATCGATATCGCCACGGGCCACCAGCCGCTGGGCAACGCGGATGGCGACGTGCAGATCATCTTCAACGGCGAAATCTACAATTTCCAGCCCCTGCGCGACGAGCTGATCGCGCTGGGCCACCATTTCCGCACGGCATCCGACACGGAAACCATCGTGCATGCCTACGTGCAATGGGGCGAGGATTGCGTGCAGCATTTCCGCGGCATGTTTGCGTTTGCCATCTGGGATGCGCGCAACGAGCGCCTGTTCATGGCGCGCGACCCGTTCGGCAAGAAACCCCTGTTTCTGTGGCAGCAGGAAGGCAAGCTGGCTTTCGGTTCGGAAATCAAGGCCCTGCTGGCCTTGCCGGACGTGGCGCCGCAGGCGGACCAGGCCGCCATCTGGGATTATTTTGCCTACCGTTACGTGCCGGGCCCGGCCACCTTGTTCCAGGGCATCCGCAAGCTGGCGCCCGGCTCCACGGCCACGTGGGAAAACGGCGTGCTGCGCGAACGCGTGTATTACACGCCGCCGGACAGCCGGCCCCGCGCGGCCGCGCCGCTGCCGGCCGACCCCGTCGCCACCTTCCTCGACAAGCTCGACGAATCGGTGCGCATCCGCATGATTTCCGACGTGCCCTTCGGCGCCTTCCTGTCCGGCGGCATCGACTCGTCGGCCGTGGTGGCGCTGATGTCGCGCCATGCGGGCGTGCCCGTGAAAACCTTTTCCGTCGGCTTCAAGGAGGGCGGCTTCAGCGAACTGGCGTATGCGGCCGATATCGCCCGTCAGTTTTCCACCGAACACCATGAGCTGGAAGTGTCCGTCGACCAGGTCATCGCCTTGCTGCCCGACCTCGTGCGCTTCCGCGACGCCCCCGTGGCCGAACCGTCCGACATTCCCATCTATTTGCTGGCCAAGGAATCTCGCAAGACGGTGAAGATGGTCTTGACGGGCGAAGGCTCCGATGAAATCCTGGGCGGCTACCCCAAGCATGTGTACGAGCGCTATGCGGGCAACTACCAGATGCTGCCGGGCCTGCTGCGCCGGGGCTTGATCGAGCCGGCCATCGGCGCCTTGCCCTACCGTTTCCGCCGCGCCAAGACGGCCATCGTCAACCTGGGCCTGGAAGCGTTCGACGAGCGCATGCCGCGCTGGTTCGGCATGATGTCCGACCAGGAACGCGCGCGCCTGGTGGCCATGCCGGCGCCGGCGCGCCAGCGCGATCCTTCGCTGGGCTGCGGCAACGGGGACAACAGCGCCTTGCGCCGCATCCTGTGCTTCGACCAGCTGAGCTGGCTGCCCGACAACCTGCTGGAACGGGGCGACCGCATGACCATGGCCGCGTCGCTGGAAGCGCGCATGCCCTTCATGGACCACGAACTGGCCGCGTATGTGGCTAGCCTGCCGGACGACTACCGCGTGCGGGGCCGCACGACCAAGTGGATCTTGCGCGAAGCCATGAAGCAGTTGCTGCCGGAAAATATCCTGTCGCGGCCGAAAGTGGGTTTCCGCGTGCCTGTCAACGAATGGTTCCGCGGTCCCATGAAGGATTATCTGTACGACCACCTGACGGGCGCCGATTCCCGCACGCGCCACTATTACCATGCGGCGGCGCTGCAGCAGGTGCTGGCTGAACACGTGGCCGGGCGGCAAAACCACGAGAAGTTGCTGTGGAGCTTGCTGACCCTGGAAATCTGGCACCGCCAGTACCTGTGATATGCCCATGCTGAGTAACCTGTCCTGGAAACTGAACCGCTTGCGCGCCATGGGGGCGCCCGAGGTGGCGCACCGCGTGCGCGATGCCGTGCAGCAAAAGCTGCAGGCGCGCGGCTATGGCCTGGCGCACGTGCCGCCCACCGCCGCGCGCCAGCGCTTCGGCGCGCCATGGCTGGGATTGCCTGTTGACGCGGCGCCGCACCTGGCGGCGGCCGAACGCATCCTGGCGGGCCGCTTCGACGTGTTTGCCCTGCGCGATGCGGACCTGGGTTTCCCGCCCGAATGGAACCGCGACCCGAAGACGGGCACCGTGGTGCCGCTGGGCTTTGGCAAGACGCTCAATTACCGCGATGAAGCGGTGGTGGGCGATATCAAATGCCTGTGGGAACCGAACCGCCACCTGGCCGTGGCCGACCTGGCGATGGCGTACCGGCTCGGCGGCGACCTGCGCCATGCGCACGGCGCGCAAGCGTTGCTGGAATCGTGGTGGCAGCAGTGTCCGTATCCGCTGGGGCCGAACTGGAGCAGCGCGCTGGAACTGGCCTTGCGCCTGGTCAGCTGGTCGCATGCGTGGCAGTTGCTGGGTGGCATCAACAGCCCCTTGTTCCAGGGCGCGCAGGGACAGGCGTTCCTGCAGCGCTGGCTCGACAGCATCTACCAGCATTGCCATTTCATTGCGGGACATTTTTCGCGCCACTCGTCGGCCAACAACCACCTGTTCGGCGAATTGACGGGCTTGCATATTGCCGCGCTCACTTGGCCTTGCTGGCCGGAAAGTGCCGGCTGGCTGGCGCAGACGGAACGGGAACTGGAAGGGGAGGCGCTGAAACAGAACGGCCCCGATGGCGTGAACCGCGAGCAAACCATTTATTATCAGCACACGGTGGCCGACGAGATGCTGCTGTGCGTGCTGGCGGGCCAGGCCAATGGCCGTCCCCGCTCGGCCGCCTTTTTGCGGCGCCTGGAAGCCATGCTGGAATTTATCGCCGCCATGCTGAACGTGGCGGGCGAAGTGCCGATGATCGGCGACGCCGACGACGCGCAACTGGCGCACTGGGACAAGGCGCCCGGCGCGAGTCCCTACGCTTCGCTGCTGGCCAGCGGCGCGGCCCTGTTCGGCCGCGCCGATTTCAAGGCCAAGGCGCGCGCGTTCGACGACAAGAGCGCCTGGCTGCTGGGCGAGGCGGGACGCCAGGCGTTTGACGCCTTGCCGGATGGCGCGCCCGATACCCTCCCGCGCGCCTTTCCCGACGGCGGCTACTATATGATGGGCAGCGGCTTCGGCACGCGTTCCGAAGTGCGGCTGATTGCCGACGCCGGTCCGCTGGGCTACCTGGGCATCGCCGCGCACGGCCACGCCGATGCGCTGGCGCTGACCTTGTCCGTGGCGGGCCAGATGGTGCTGGTCGACCCCGGTACCTACGCCTACCACACGCAAAAGCAGTGGCGCGATTATTTCCGCGGCACCAGTGCGCACAACACGGTGCGCATCGATGGCCGCGACCAGTCCGAATCGGGCGGCAACTTCCTGTGGCTGCGCAAGGCCCGCGCGCAGCGCCTGGCGTGGCGCGATGATGCCGATGGGCAATTCTGGAGCGCCAGCCACGACGGCTACCTGGGCTTGAAGGATGGCGTGCTGCACCGGCGCGACGTGCGCGTGGCGCCCGGTGCCGCGCTGATCGCGGTCGACGACGTGCTCGAGTGCCAGGGCGCGCATGAGGTGGAGCTGTTCTGGCACTTCGATCCCCGCTGCCGCTTGCAGCTGGACGGCCATGTGCTGCATGTGACGGGCGATGCCTTCGCGCTGGACATGCATGTGCCGCGCTTGCCCGACGCCACCGTGCAGCTGGTGTGCGGCAGCGACGATCCGCCGCTGGGCTGGATTTCGCACCGCTTCGATGAAAAGCAGGCTGCGCCTGTGCTGGTCTGGCGTGGGCGGCTGCAAGGCACGGCCACCTTGCGCACGGAGTTTCACCTGAGTTTGGCTACCCCTGATCTGTCAGAAAATACGAGGAAAACATGAAAATTAGCATATTTGGTTTGGGTTATGTGGGTGCCGTCTCGGCTGGTTGCCTGGCAACGGATGGACACGAAGTGATCGGCGTCGATCCGAACAGGACCAAGGTGGAGCTGATCAACCAGGGCACCACGCCCATCATTGAAAAAGACATCGGCGAAATGATCGCCGCCACCGTGAAAAGCGGCCATTTGCGCGCCACCTTCGACGTGCGCGACGCCGTCTTCGGTTCGGACATGTCGCTCATCTGCGTGGGCACGCCGTCGCAGCTCAATGGCAATCTGGACCTGAGCCATGTGCGCAAGGTGTGTCAGGAAATCGGCGCCGCCATCGCGGAAAAAGATACCTTCCACGTCGTCGTGGCGCGCTCGACCATGCTGCCCGGCTCCATGCGTTCGCTCGTCATTCCGACCCTGGAAGCGGCGTCGGGCAAGGTGGCCGGCGTCGATTTCGGCGTGTGCAACAACCCGGAATTCCTGCGCGAAGGCACGGCCGTCTACGATTACTACAATCCGCCGAAGACGGTGATCGGCGAATCCGATGAAAAGGCGGGCGCGTTGCTGGTGCAGCTGTATGAAAAGATGGATGCGCCGCTGGTGCGCACGGACGTCGAGACGGCCGAGATGGTCAAGTACACGGACAATACCTGGCACGCCGTGAAAGTGGCGTTCGCGAATGAAATCGGCAACATCTGCAAGGCCGTCGGCATCGATGGCCACAAGGTGATGGAGATCTTCTGCCAGGACACCAAGCTGAACCTGTCGCCGTACTACATGAAGCCGGGCTTTGCCTTTGGCGGCTCCTGCCTGCCGAAAGACGTGCGCGCGCTGACCTACAAGGCGCGCAGCCTGGACCTCGATTTGCCGCTGCTCAATTCCATCCTGCCGTCGAATCAGCGGCAAGTGGAAAAGGGCATCAAGATGATTGTCGACAAGGGCGCGCGCAAGGTGGGCATCCTGGGCTTCTCGTTCAAGGCCGGCACGGACGACTTGCGCGAGTCGCCGCTGGTCGATGTCATCGAATATCTGCTGGGCAAGGGCTACGAACTGAAACTGTACGACAAGAACGTCAACCTGGCGGCCTTGACGGGCGCCAACCAGGATTACATCCTCAATCACATCCCGCACATTTCCAAGCTGATGGTGACGAATATGCAGGATGTGCTCGATTTTGCCGACACCATCGTCATCGGCAATGGCGCGGCCGAATTCAAGACCGTGCCCGCCAGCCTGCAGCCGCACCAGCACATCGTCGACCTGGTGCGCATCAGCAAAGAACAAAGTGGAGAGCAATATGACGGCATCTGCTGGTAATACCGTGACAGGACAGCCGCGCCGGGTGCTGATCCTGGTGGAAAACCTGCCGTCGCCGTTCGACCGGCGCGTGTGGCAGGAAGCGACCACCCTGCATGCGAACGGCTATGAAGTGTCGATCATCTGCCCGACGGGCAAGGGCTATGAATCGCGCTACGAAGCCATCGACGGCATCCATATCTACCGCTACAACCTGCCGCTGGAAGCGGAAGGGGCGAAGGGCTATCTGGTGGAATATTCGCTGGCCCTGTTCCACACCTTCCGCCTGGCCTGGAAGGTGCATTTCGCGCGCGGCTTCGACGTCGTCCACGCCTGCAACCCGCCCGACCTGCTGTTCCTCATCGGCGGCTTCTTCAAGTTGACGATGGGCAAGCGTTTCCTGTTCGACCACCATGACATCAACCCGGAACTGTACGAAGCCAAGTTCGGCCGGCGCGATTTCTTTTACAAGCTGATGGTGCTGTTCGAGCGCTGGTCGTTCCAGAGCGCCGACGTGTCGATCGCCACCAACGAGTCGTACAAGAAGATCGCCATCGAGCGGGGCGGCATGCAGCCCGAGGATGTCTACGTGGTGCGCAGCGGTCCCAAGCTGGACCGCCTGCGCGTGCTGCCGCCCGTGCCAGCCCTCAAGAAAGGCCGCGCCTACCTGGTCGGCTACGTGGGCGTGATGGGCGCGCAGGAAGGCATCGACCTGCTGCTGCAGGCAGCGCAATACATCGTGCAGACCTTGAAGCGCGAGGACGTGCAGTTCGGCCTGGTGGGCGGCGGCACCTCGCTGGAGCAGATGAAACAGATGGCGCAGGACCTGGGCATTGCCGACTACGTGACCTTCACGGGACGCGTGCCGGACCAGCAACTGCTGGAAATGCTCAATACCTCGGACGTGTGCGTGAACCCGGACGTGGCCAACGACATGAACGACAAGTCGACCATGAACAAGATCATGGAATACATGGCCCTGGGCAAACCGATCGTGCAGTTTGACCTGGTCGAGGGCAAGGTTTCTGCACAGCAGGCATCCTTGTACGCATTGAAGAACGATCCTGTCGACATGGCGCGCAAGATCGTCGAACTGCTGGACGACCCCGCCCGCCGCGAGCAGATGGGGGCGTTCGGCCGCCATCGCGTGGTCAACGAGCTGGAGTGGGAGTATGAAGCGCCGAAGCTGCTGGCCGCGTATGCGCGCCTGTTTCCCGCCGCCGCGCCCGCCGCTCCGGTAACCTTGAGCAAGGACGGCCGCTGACATGCGCCGCCTGGCCAGCCATCCCCAACCTTGATGGAGTAGTGCGACGATGAAAGCGATGATATTGGCGGCAGGCAAGGGCACGCGCGTGCAGCCCCTGACCTACGATTTGCCCAAGCCCATGATTCCCATCCTGGGCAAGCCTGTCATGGCTTACCTGGTGGAACACCTGGCCCAGCACGGCGTGACCGACATCATGGTCAACGTCAGCTACCTGCATGAAAAGATCGAGGAGTATTTCGGCGAAGGCCACCAGTTCGGCGTGCGCATCGGCTATTCCTTCGAAGGCTATACGAACGATGCGGGCGAGGTCGTGCCGCAACCGCTGGGCTCGGCTGGCGGCATGAAGAAGATCCAGGAATTCGGCGGCTTTTTTGACGACACGACCATCGTGCTGTGCGGCGACGCCTTGATCGACCTGGACCTGGAAGCGGCCCTGCGCGAGCACCGCCGCACCGGTGCGCTGGCGTCCGTCATCACCCTGGAAGTGCCGTGGGACAAGGTGTCGAGCTATGGCGTGGTGGTCAGCGACGACGATGGACGCATCCGCGCGTTCCAGGAAAAACCGGCGCAGGCCGACGCGCTGTCCAATTGCGTCAGCACGGGCATTTACATTTTCGAGCCGGCCGTGCTGGACCTGATTCCGCCCGGCCAGGCGTTCGACATCGGCTCGGAACTGTTTCCCTTGCTGGTTGCGCAGGGCTTGCCCTTCTATGCGCAAAAGCGCCAGTACAACTGGATCGATATCGGCAGCGTCAAGGATTACTGGGAAGTGCTGCAAAGCGTGCTGATGGGGGAAGTGGCCCATTTGCACGTGCCTGGCACCCAGATCGCCGAAGGCGTGTGGGCGGGCTTGAACACGAGCATCGACTGGAGCGGCGGCACGCGCATCGAAGGCCCCGTGTATATCGGCTCGGGCTGCCGCATTGAAGCGGGCGCGACCATCATCGGACCCGCCTGGATCGGCCACGGCAGCCACATTTGCGATGGCGCCGAAGTGGTGCGCAGCGTGCTGTTCGAATACACGCGCGTGCTGCCTGGCGTGGCGCTGGATGAAATGATCGTCTTTAAGGATTATAGTGTCGACCGTGCCGGCCAGATGCGCCATGTTTCCGAGTATGAAAAAGATGCCTGGGGCAATGCGCGCGACCGGCGCAGCTTGCGCCGCGCGGACACGCTGCCGGCCCTGTATGCTGCCCAATAAACTGTTTGTGAAGTGAAACCATGAAAATTTATCCAGTCATCCTGTCCGGCGGTTCGGGCACCCGTTTATGGCCGCTGTCGCGCGCCGTGCTGCCCAAGCAGCTGTTGCCGCTGGTAACGGACAAGACCATGTTGCAGGAAACGGCGCTGCGCGTGCAGAGCCTGCCCAACCGCCGTGCCGGCGATAGCGGACTGGCCGATTTCGACGTCATGCCGCCGCTGGTGGTGTGCGGCAATGAACACCGCTTCATGGTGGCCGAGCAATTGCGCGAGATCGGCTTGCCGCCGCTGGGCATCCTGCTTGAACCGGTGGGGCGCAACACGGCGCCGGCCGTGGCCGTGGCCGCGCAATACCTGCTGGCCATCGATCCCGATGCGCTGATGCTGGTCTTGCCGGCCGACCATGTCATCACCGATGTGGCTGCGTTTCACCAGTCCATCGCCCAGGCGGCCTTGCTGGCGGCCGATGGCGCGCTGGCCACCTTCGGCATCGTGCCGACGGCGCCGGAGACGGGCTATGGCTACATCCGCAGCGGCGCACCCGTGCACCCCGGCGGGGCAGGCTGCAAGGTCGAGCGTTTCGTGGAAAAGCCGGACCTGGCCACGGCGCAGTCGTTCCTGGCCGCCGGTAATTATTTCTGGAACAGCGGCATGTTCATGTTCCGCGCCGAACGCTATCTGGGCGAGCTGGGGCAGTTCCAGCCGGCCATGCTGGCCGCCAGCGAAGCGGCCGTGCGCGACGGCTACCGCGACCTCGATTTCTGCCGCCTGGAAGAGAAGGCCTTTGCCGCCTGCCCATCGGACTCGATCGACTATGCCGTCATGGAGCACACGGCGCATGCGGTGGTGCTGCCGGCCGCCATCGGCTGGAGCGATGTCGGTTCCTGGTCGGCCTTGTGGGAAGTGCAGCAGGGCGATGCCAGCGGCAACGTGGTGCGCGGCGACGTGTATCTCGATGGCGTGAGCAATTGCCTGGTGCGTGCCGAGCGCCGCATGGTGGCCGTGCTGGGCGTGCAGGACCTGGTGGTGGTGGAAACGGACGACGCCGTCCTGGTGGCGCACAAGGATCAGGTGCAGCGCGTGAAACAGGTGGTCGACCACTTGAAGCAGGCGGGCCGCAGCGAACACGTGCAGCACCGCAAGGTGTACCGCCCGTGGGGCAGCTATGAAGGCATCGATATCGGCGAGCGTTTCCAGGTCAAGCGCATCACCGTCAATCCGGGCGGCAAGCTGTCGCTGCAGATGCACCATCACCGCGCCGAACACTGGGTGGTGGTCAGCGGCACGGCGCAAGTCACGTGCGGCGACAAGGTGACCTTGCTGACGGAAAACGAATCCACGTACATTCCCATCGGCATGACGCACCGGCTGGAAAACCCGGGCAAGCTGCCCCTGCACCTGATCGAGGTGCAATCGGGCAGCTATCTGGGCGAGGACGATATCGTGCGCCTGGAGGATGTCTACCAGCGCGCCTGATGGCGCCATCACCGCAGGGCAGCCGCGGCCCCGGCCGCCTGCCTCCGATTCCCCTTACCGGTGTACCGACCCTTGCGTAACTTCCTTTGTCTTTCGCTGGCGCTGGCCGCCGGCGCCGCCCATGCCGACGCGCCTGCCGCAGCTGCGGTGCCGCCCGGCTTGCAGGCGGCGCAGCTGGCCATCGTCATCAATGATGCCGAGCCCAACAGTGTCGAGGTGGGCGAGTACTACCGCAAGGCGCACGGCATACCCGCCGCGAATGTGGCGCACGTCAACATCCCCAACCGGCCGCGCAAGCTCAGCGTCGACCAGTTCACGCAGTTGAAGGAGCGCATCAATGCGCAGCTGAAACCCGAGATCCAGGCCGTGCTGATGGTGTGGAGCGCGCCGTATGCCGTCGAATGCAATGCCATCACGGCCGCCTTCACCCTCGGTTATGACGGGGATCAATGCGCGAAGACTTGCGATCCCGGTAAACCGAGCAGATATTTCAACAGCGAGGCGGCGCAGCCCTACACGCAGCTGGGCTTGCGCCTGTCGATGCTGCTGCCCATCGATTTCGTGGAAGAGGCCAAGGCCGTGGTGGACCGCGGCGCCGTCAGCGGCTTTTCCGTGCCGGCCGCCAGCGCGTATTACCTGACGACCAGCGACACGGCGCGCAACAGCCGGGCTGCTTTCTTTCCGCCCGCGGGCGTGGTGCGCCAGCGCAAGCTGACCGTCAAGAACCTCAAGGCGGACAGCCTGGAAGGGGCGCAAGACATCATGGTGTACCAGACGGGACTGGCCAAGGTGGCCAAGCTGGAAACCCTGCATTTCCTGCCCGGCGCCCTGGCCGACCACCTGACCTCGTTTGGCGGCGACTTGCAGGGCAGCAGCCAGATGAGCAGCCAGCGCTGGCTGGAAGCGGGCGCGACGGCCAGCTATGGCACCGTCAGCGAACCGTGCAGCTACTGGCAGAAGTTTCCCAATCCGACCGTGCTGTTGCGCCGCTACCTGTCCGGCAGTACGGCGCTGGAAGCGTACTGGGGCAGCGTGCTGTGGCCCGCCCAGGGCCTGTTCATCGGCGACCCGCTGGCCGCCCCGTATGCGGGCTTCCGGCGGTGAAGCCTGATTCTTTCAGACAATAAAAAAGGCCCTTGCGGGCCTTTTTTCATGGTGCAGCGTGACTGCGGCTGTTACTTGCTTTTGCGGCGGCGCGCCAGGGCGACGAGGCCCAGTCCGGCCAGCAGCATGGCATAGGTTTCCGGTTCCGGCACGGCTGGAATGTCCGGCGTCACGGGAATGATGCTGCCGCCCGTGAAACCGCCACCGGAGCCGCCGCCGCCCACGCCGCCGCCGTTATTGCCCGTTGGCAAGCCATCGCCGAGGGGCCTGGAAACGACCAGGGGCGCATAGGTGTCGCTGCCGCGGGCCTGGTTGTACGAGCGGCCTGGGGCCGTATAGCCGGGGCCATCGTCGAAGGGACGGTTTTCCTCGGATGCCACGAAGTCGCGCGTGGCAAAACGGAAGTTGCGGTCGCTGTTGGCGAGCGCCTTGCGCGGTTCCTCGGCGCTGCTGTCGGCAGGCAACTGGCGCGTGGCCAGGCGGTGGTTATTGTCGCCCGACTGCGCGTTGCGGAATTCCTGGTCGGATACGCCGCCGTTGAATTCCGGCGTCTTGTTCGAGCCGTCGTTGGTGCGCGTGCCTGCGCCGATGAAGCCGTTGGCCAGGCTGCAGGCGCTGTAGGTGCCGTCCAGGTTCGCGTCTTTCGCATTGCCGTTCGCGGCATGCGTGCTGGCCTGGCAATTCTTTTCATTCTGCTGAGCAGGCGCGGCCGCTTGTGTCTGTGCCTGGGCGCTGGCGCCGAACAGCATCAATGCTGCGGCCAGAAGCAAGGGACGGGAAGAGGCTGGCGTGAAAATTGGTGTTGGCATGATCGATCTCTCAAAAAGCATGGAACGGTGCGTCGCTCGACGCGGCTATCCGCATGCGATTGTTGCTGGTCCCGTCCAGGCTACTGTTGCGAGCAAGGCGGGAGAGCATTTCAAGGTCAGGCATGGATGGGGCCTGCACTACGGGGTCTGGTGTTGCAGTTCAATCCCTTGTCAGGAACTAAACTTATTTGTTTGAATTATATCACATTGCGCGGCCACATGCGCGCCGGAATTGCTTTGTCGCGCTTGGCGTTGCTGAAAAGATACTGGCCGCATGCGGCAGCCCGCCTGGATTCCGTTCCGCCATTACTCCGTTCAGCTTAATGAAATGTCATCAACTCGTCATGCGCGCTGTTTAGTATGTAAATAATAAGTTCATCATCATTTTATCAAGACCAGCTTGCCAGCGCCCACCCGGGCCGGCCACCCGCCGGCCACCCTTAACTGACCAGGAAAACCATGCCTTCCCCTCTTGCCGCCCCGTCCGTCCCGCCTTCGCCCCTGCACAAGCCCCTGCGCCTGACGGTCATGGCCGCCGTGCTGGCCAGTCTTTCCCTGCCGGCCCTGGCCGCCTCCGATATCGTCATCAGCCAGGTGTACGGCGGTGGCGGCAACACGGGTGCCGTGTACCGCAACGATTTCATCGAACTGTTCAACCGCGGCGCCAGCCCCGTCAACCTGAGCAACTGGAGCGTGCAGTACGGCGCCGCCGCCAATACGAGCTGGTCCGTGACGGCCTTGCCGGCTATCGATTTGCAACCTGGCCAGTATTTGCTGGTCCAGCAAGCCAAGGGCACGGGCGGCACGCAGGACTTGCCCGCGCCGGACGCCACGGGCACCCTGGCCTTGTCGGGCACGACGGGCAAGGTGTTGTTGAGTAATAGCAAGACGGCCCAGGTGGGCGCCAGCCCCACGGGCGCGGCAGTCATCGACCTCGTCGGTTTCGGCACGGCCAACGGCTTCGAAGGGGCTGTGGCGCCCGCGCCATCGAATACCTTGTCCATCCTGCGCGCCAATGGCGGCTGCGGCGACACGGACGACAACAGCGTGGACTTCGCCACCGGCAGCGTAACGCCGCGCAATACGGCTTCGCCGCTGAATGTGTGCGGCGGCCCCGTCGTGCACAAGATCATCACCAGCTGCCCCGCCAGCCTGGCCCTGGCTGCGGGCAGCGGCGGCAGCGCCGTGCTGCGCGCGTCCGATGTGGATGGCATCGTGAACGCCGCTATCTTGAGCTCGCCGGCCGTGGCCGGCATCAGCCTGGCCGGTTTCAGCGCGGCCGGCGTGGCGGGCGAAAGCGCCACGGTCAGCCTGCTGGTGGCTGCCGGCGTGCCGGTGGGCAATTATCCCGTCATCGTCAGCTTCAGCAATGACCAGCAGCAGACGGCCACCTGCAAGGTCGATGTCGCCGTGCAAGGCCTGGCTGCCGTCAGCCACACGATTCCGCAAATCCAGGGCGCGGGCGCGGCCAGCCCCTACGCCAATTCCGTGCAGACGACGGAGGGCGTGGTGACCCTGAAAGTGGGCACGGGCTTCTTCATCCAGGACGCGGCCGGCGATGGCGACCCATCCACGTCGGACGGCATCTTTGTGTACACGGGCGCGACGGCCACCACCGTGCAGCCGGGCGAGCTGGTGCGTGTGACGGGCACGGTGTTCGAATACACGCCCACGGGCGCAAAGAATTCCTACACGGAATTGAAGGACGTGACGGCCATCCTCACGCAAAGCGCTGGCCACAGCATCGTGCCCACGAACGTGACCTTGCCGAACGACAAGCTGGCCGCCGTGGAGGGCATGCTCGTGCGTTTCACGCAGCCCCTGACCGTGTCGCAAAACGCCTACCTGGGCGCGCGCGGCGAATTGACCCTGTCGGCGGGACGGCGCGAAGTGCCGACCAACCGCTATCCGGCCGGCTCCGCCGAAGCGCAAGCCTTGATCGCCGCCAATGCGAACAACCTGATCGTGCTCGATGATGGGATTTTCGTCACGCCGCCCACCATTCCCTACATCGGCCAGGACAACACCGTGCGCAGCGGCGACACGGTGGCCGACCTGACGGGCGTGGTGGATTTCGGTGCCATCGGCGGTGGCGGCGCCGCGTATAAATTGCAGCCGACGCAGCCGCCGCAGTTTTCGCGCGACAACCCGCGCACGGGCAGCCCGGAACTGCCATCGGGCAACGTCAAGGTGGCCAGCGCGAATGTGCTCAATTTCTTTACGACCTTTACCAATGGCAACAATATCTTTGGTCAGACGGGGCAGGGCTGCACCGTGGGTACCTCTACCACCAAGAGCAATTGCCGCGGCGCCGACAACCTGGCCGAGTTCGAGCGCCAGCGCGACAAGATCGTGGCCGAACTGAAAGCCATCGATGCGGACGTGGTGGGCTTGATGGAAATCCAGAACAATGGCGAAATAGCCGTCACCTACCTGGTCGAGCAGTTGAACGCGGCCATCGGCGGCGTCACGTACGCCGTGGTGCCGAAGCCGGCCGCCACGGGCACGGACGCCATCCGCGTGGCCATGATCTACAAGCCGGCCAGGCTGGGCCTGGTGGGCGGCGCCTTGTCGGACGCCAATGCCATCAACAACCGTCCGCCGATGGCGCAAACCTTCCAGGCGGGCAATGGCGAAAAGTTTTCGCTGATCGTCAACCACCTGAAGTCGAAGGGCAGCTGCCCGTCCGGCACGGGCCCCGATGCGGACAACAACGATAGCCAGAGTTGCTGGAACGCCACCCGCGTGCAGCAGGCCCAGCGCCTGGTGGGCAGCTTCGTGCCGCAGGTGGCGGCCGCTGCCGGCGACGCCGACGTGCTGGTCATCGGCGACCTCAATTCGTATGGCGCGGAAGACCCGATCCAGGTCATCACGGGCGCCGGTTTCGTCAATGAACTCGAGCGTTTCGTGCGGCCGTCCGGCATGCCGTACTCGTATGTGTTCGGTGGCCAGAGCGGCTACCTCGACCATGCGCTGGCGAGCGCCTCGCTGAGCCCGCAAGTGGCGGGCGTGGCCGAATGGCATGTGAATGCGGACGAGCCGGAAGTGATCGACTACAACATCGACTCTGCCAAGCCGCAAGACCTGTACAACGCCTTGCCCTACCGCGCCTCGGACCACGATCCCGTCGTCATCAGCCTGGACTTGCAGCCCGCCTACCGCGACATCACGGCCAGCGTGGCGCAAGCCGGTTCGGGCCTCGCGTACAACCGCGCGACGCAAAAGTACACGGGGACGTTCACGTTTACCAACACGGGCACGAGTGCCCTGGCCGGTCCGTTCCAGGTGGTGTTCGGCGGCTTGCCGGCCGGCGTCAGCCTGGCCAACGCCACGGGCAGCCATGGGGGTGCCGCGTATGTCACGGTGAATGCGGCCAGCCTGGCGCCGGGCGCCACGGCTTCGTTTGCCGTCAGTTTCAGCAATCCGTCGAAAGTGACGATCAATTATTCCGCCAGCATTTACGCCGGCAATTTCTAAGGACTCCATCATGATGACAACGACACTCCCTCCGGCCCTGCGCCGCGCCCTGCTGGCCGCCGTGCTGGCCGCCAGCAGCAGCGTGGCGCTGGCGGATCCGCTAGCCTATCGCGTGGAAATCGACACGAGCGCGTTTGCGGGCGCCGGTTTCCTCGATTTCGCCTTTATCGCCGGCAACAGCCCCGCGCCCGGCGCCAGCGCCGTCCTCAGCAATTTCTCGGGCGCTTTCGGCGCACTGGAATCGCAGGAAGGCAATGTCAGCGGCAGCGTGCCCGGTACCTTGACATTCGGCAATAGCGGCGCCTATAACGACTGGTTTCACAACGTGACCCTGGGCGGCAAGTTCGGGTTCAATATCGTGTTTGGCGGCGATTTCCTGAACACGGCCGGCAATGCGGGCACGACCTTTGGCGTGGGCTTGCTCGACTACACGGGTATGTCTTACCTGGGCAATGCGAATGGCAACGTGCTGCAATTCGAGCTGACCCCGCTCAACGGCGGCTTGCCTGCCAGCATTACCGGCAGCAGCTATGCCAGCATCGCGACGATCTCGGCCGTGCCGGAAGCGTCGGAATGGATGATGCTCACGGGCGGCCTGGCACTGATCGCTTTTGCCCTGCGCCGCCGCCAACCCGTCACGCGCGCCTAGTCTTTCCAGCCTGGACACAGCGTGCCTGCGGGCCGCTGTGTTTTTTTTCGACTATTTATTCGAAATAGCTATAAATCAGGAAACTAAATTGTATTGGTCACCGTTTTACGCTTGATGCATAGTAAAAAACTTGTCGGGCAGTCTAGTATTTTCATGATTGCTGCCAACTTTTTTCGGGAGGATGCATCGATGCCTGGCCATATCCTGGTGCTGGACCCTGCGCCCGCCATGCAAGCGTTACTGGCGCATAACCTCGAGGGCGCGGGTTACCGGGTCAGCTGCGTCCCGGATGCGCGCGGAGCGCTGGCCCTGCTGGCGGCCGATCCGCCCGACGTGCTGCTGCTGGAATGGGTATTGCCCGATGCGTCCGGCATCGCGCTGCTGCGCCAGGTGCGCCAGGATGGCTTGCTGTGCGACTTGCCCATCATCATGGTCAGCGCGCGCGACAGCGAGCAGGACAAGGTGCTGGCGCTGGAAAGCGGCGCCGACGATTACCTGTGCAAGCCTTTCGGCCCCCGTGAAATGCTGGCCCGCGTGCGCGCGCTGCTGCGCCGGCGCGCACCGGCGGCCCTGCGCGCCGGCTCTGGCGCGGACGGCACCACCGCCTTGCGGCTCGACCCGCACACCCAGCGCGTGACGGCCGGCAGCGTATCCGTCAACCTGGGCCGCGTGGAATTCAGGCTGCTGCATTTTCTGATGGGCCACCCGGACCGGGTGCACAGCCGCGCGCAGTTGCTGGACCAGGTGTGGGGCCATGGGGCCTATCTGGACGAACGCACGGTCGACGCCCACGTGGGCCGCCTGCGGCAGGCTTTGCAGCCGGGCGGCTGCGGCCACCGCATCGAAACCGTGCGCGGCAGCGGCTACCGTTATCTGGCGCTGGACGCCGCCGTGTGCGCCTGATGCTGCTGACGGGGAGGGAGCAGGAATACCTGCTGCACGCCGTGCTGGGCGCGCATGGCATCGCCGCGCCCGGCGATTTCTTTTTGTGGAGCCAGGGGCCGCTGCAGGCGCTGCTGCCGCATGCCGTCCTCGTCTGCGCGCAGCTGGGCGCCGATGGCGGCGTGGTGCGCAGCGCGGCGTGGCATAGCGCCGTGCTGGACGAGGCCGAAGTGCAGGCGCTCGGCGACCCGCGCCAGGGGCAGGTGGCGTGCCTGGCGCGGGCCTGGCGCGCGGGCGGGCGGCGCGTTGCCATCATCGACGGGGTGCTCGTGCATGGCAGCGCGGGCGCTGGCGGAGGCAGTTTCTTTGCCCTGTTCTGCGCCCCCTGCGCATCCTGGCCGGACCCGGCGCGCCAGGCGTACGTGCTGGAACTGCTGCTGCCCTACCTGCACGTGCATTGGCTGGCGCTGCCGGACGGCACGCAGGCGGCTCCCGCCGGCGCGGCGCGCGCGGCCAGTGCGCGCGAGCTGGAAGTGCTGCACTGGGTCAGCATCGGCAAGAGCAATGAGGAAGTGGGGCAAATCCTCGGCATCAGCGGCGGGACCGTGAAAAGCCATTTGCAGCGCATCTATAAATTATTGGGCGTGAGCAACCGCACGCAAGCCGTTTCGCGCGGCATCGCTTTGCGCCTGCTGGCCGCCTGATGCCGCTCAGCGCTGCGGCTGGGGTGCGGCGGCCTTGTGCGTGCCGCCACCGTTGAACTGATCGTCGGTGCCGGGCGCGACCCGCGCGACGAGGGGGCTGGCGCGCAGGCGCTTGACTTCGGCCGGCGTCAGCAGGGCGGCAAAGCCGTTCAGCGCGGCCGTGTAATGGTATTGCACCGTGGCGTCGGGCACCAGCGCCAGCACGGCACGGCGTCCCGCTTCGCGCTGTGCGTCCCCTTGCGCCGCGTCAGGCGGCGCCAGTTGCGCGCGCAGTTCCACGACGTATGCCTGGCGCTGGGGCGCGGCCGACGCGCCGGCAGGCAGCACGCTGGCGGCGGCCAGGAGGGCAAGGCTCAAGCGGATGGCGGACATGCGTTCCTTTCGCGGGCGGCAGCGGCATGGCCGCCCATGCGCCGATTGTACGCCGGCCGCAGGGCCGGTGGCGCGCGGCTTGCGTGAGTGCGCACTCGATGGTTTCCCCCGGAATTTTGTTGTTTTCAGTACAAAGAAAAGATTGTATTTACCATAAGCGGCATGGTAGCCTGCTAGGCATCAGGCAGGCGCGCGCCGCCTGTGCGCGGCCACCAGCGGTGCACATGGCGGCAATGTATTGAAGGTAGGCAATAAGGAGTTAGCGGATGCATGCAGCACACAGGCAGAACCTTGCAGCAACGCGCCATGCGCGCGGCTTTACCTTGCTCGAACTGTTGGTCGTGATCGTGATCATCGGCTTGCTGGCGGCCTATGTGGGTCCCAAATATTTTGCCCAGCTGGGCAAATCCGAAGTGACGGTGGCCAAGGCCCAAATCGAGGCGTTTGAAAAATCGCTGGACACCTACCGCCTCGACGTGGGGCGCTATCCCACCACGGAAGAGGGCCTGGCCGCGCTGCTGGCCGCGCCGCCCACCGCCGGCACGCGCTGGAATGGCCCTTACCTGAAAAAAGCCGTGCCGCTCGACCCGTGGGGCCATGCCTATCAATACCGCGCGCCCGGCAGCAAGGGCGAATATGACATCGTTTCCATGGGCAAGGATGGCCAACCGGGCGGCAGCGGCGAGAATGCGGACATCAGTTCGCAATAAGGCCAGCACGCTCACTCTTTTGTCACGGACACGCCATCATGCAGTTTGAAGTACGCGCGCTTTCCACGGACCAGGCCGTTTCTACCTTGCACACTTGCGTGATCGACGGCCGCGACGAAGCCGATGCGCGCCGCCAGGCCGAAGCGCGGGGCCTGTTTGTCAGCGCCATCCGTCCGCTGCGGGCCACGCCGTTCAGCGCGGCCGGGCGCCAGCGCGCGCGGGCGCTGCCCTTGCTGCTGTTCAGCCAGGAATTGCTGGCCTTGCTCAACGCGGGCCTGGGCATCGTCGAGGCGCTGGAAGCCTTGCTGGAAAAGGAGGCCGCGCCGGCCACGCGCAGCGTGCTCACGCGCCTGCTGGAAGGCTTGCGCGAAGGCAAGCGCTTTTCTGCCGTGCTGGCGGAGCAGTCCGAACTGTTTCCGCCCCTGTACATCGGCATCGTCAAGGCGGCCGAGGGCACCAGCGACTTGCCGCGCGCACTGTCGCGCTACATCGACTACCAGCAACGCATCGATACGGTGCGCAGCAAAATCGTCAGCGCCGCCATCTATCCGACCATCCTGCTGGCCGTGGGCGGCGGCGTCAGCGCTTTCCTGATCAGCTATGTGGTGCCCCGTTTCGCCGAGGTCTACCAGGGCGCCGGGCGTAACCTGCCGTGGATGTCGCAAGTGATGCTCAGCTGGGGCCAGTTCGTCACGCAGCATGGCTTGCTGCTGTTGCTCGGACTGCTTATCACCGGCAGCGCCGTGTTCCTGGCCGTGCGGCGCGTGCTGCGCCATGGCGGCGTGGCGCGCCTGCTGGCGAAATTGCCCGGCATCGGGGAGCGCGTGCGCATCTATGAATTGTCGCGCCTGTACCTGACCCTGGGCATGCTGGCCGAGGGCGGCATCACCATCGTGCAGGCGATCGGCACTGTGCAGGCGATGGTCTCGCCCGGCATGCAAGCGTCCTTGCAGGGTGCGCGCGGCGCCATCGAGGCGGGCCAGCCCCTGTCGTCCGCGTTCGAGCAGCATCAGCTGACCACGCCCATCTCGCTGCGCATGTTGCGCGTGGGCGAGCGCACGGGCGACATGGGCCCCATGCTGACGCAGTCGGCCGCCTTTTACGACGGCGAAATCAGCCGCTGGATCGACCGTTTCACGCGCACCTTCGAGCCCCTGCTGATGGCCGCCATCGGCCTGGTCGTGGGCGCCATCGTGATCCTGCTGTACATGCCCATCTTCGACCTTGCCGGCGACATTTCATGATGCAGAGCGCAGCCGAATCCAGCGTGGCCGGCGTGGCCATCGATGCCGCGCTGCTGCAGCGCGCGCGCGCCCTGAGCCGGCAATCGAAGCGCAGCCTGGTCGAGGAATTGCAGCAGTTGAGCGGCATCGAGGCGCGCGCCGTGGTGCGCGAGCTGGCGCGCCCGTTCGGCCTGGACGTGCTGGAAACGGCCGACATGCTGGCCTTTTCTCCCGCGTTCGACGTGCTGCCCCTGTCGCAGGCGCTGGCGCGCCACAGCGTGCTGCTGCGCGCCGCCGACGGCCAGCTGGTGGGCGTGATCGCCGACCCCTTCGACCTGGACCTGCAAACCTGGCTGGGCGCGCGCGCGGGGCAGGGCGCTCTGAGCGTGCGCCTGGCGCTGCAGGCCGACATCGGCGCCTACCTGTCGAAGCAGGAAGAATCGGCGCGTGCCGTCGACAGCCTGCTGCCCGGCGCCGCCACCGACGCGCGGCGCGACGGCAAGACGGCCGCCGTGCTGTCGTTCGCCAGCGTGTCGGAAGCGGCCAGCCCCGCCGTCAAGCTGGTCAACTCGACCTTGTATGACGCGCTGAAGGCGGGCGCCTCGGACATCCACCTGGAAAGCACGGCCGGCGGCCTGGCCGTCAAGTACCGCGTCGACGGCGTGCTTGATCACGCCACGTCCGTCAATGGCATCGAAGTGGCGGAACACATCATCTCGCGCCTGAAAGTGCTGGCCGAACTCGATATCGCCGAACGCCGCGTGCCGCAGGACGGCAGCTTCCGCGTCGAGGCGGGCGGGCGCGAAATCGATCTGCGCGTCTCCATCATGCCCAGCATCCATGGCGAGGACGCCGTCATCCGCATCCTGGACAAGCGCGCCATGATCGAGGCGTATGGGGCCCTGACCCTCGAAGCGCTGGGCTTTGACGCGCCATCGCTGGAAGCCCTGCGCGCGCTGGCGCAGGAAGCCTACGGCATGCTGCTCGTCACCGGTCCCACGGGGTCGGGCAAGACGACGACCTTGTACGCGGCGCTGACGGAAATCCACAACGGGCGCGAAAAGATCATCACCATCGAGGACCCCGTCGAATACCAGCTGCCCGGCATCCTGCAGATACCCGTCAATGAAAAGAAGGGGCTGACGTTTGCCAAGGGCTTGCGCTCGATCCTGCGCCACGACCCCGACAAGATCATGGTGGGCGAAATCCGCGACCGCGAGACGGCGGAAATCGCCGTGCAATCGGCCCTCACGGGCCATCTGGTGCTCACCACCGTGCACGCGAATAATGTGTTCGACGTGTTCGGCCGCTTCACGCACATGGGCATCGATCCGTATGCGTTTGTCTCTGCCCTGAACGGCATCTGGGCGCAGCGGCTGATCCGCACCAACTGTCCCCATTGCGCCACCGGGTACGTGCCCGACGACCTGGAGCTGGCCAGCGTGGGCCTGGCGCGCGCCGACGTGGCGCAGTACCAGTTCAAGCAGGGCAAGGGCTGCGGCGACTGCCGCGGCACGGGCTACAAGGGGCGCCGCTCGATCGCCGAGATTCTCGTGCTGACCGATGAAATCCGCGAACTGATCGTCGACAAGAAGCCAATCCGCCAGATCAAGGCGGCCGCGTATGCGAACGGCACGCGCAGCCTGCGCCTGGCGGCGCTGGAACTGGTGAAACGGGGCGCCACCACCATCACGGAAATCAAGAGGGTCACCCTGCATGCGTAGAGGTTTTGCGAAGTTGAACCTGGGGCAGGGGCTGCGCCTGGGCGTGGCGGCGGGCCATGCGAGCCTGTGGCGCAGCAGCCGCTGGCGCGCGCCCGCATGGACCTTGCTGGGCGAAGCCGAATATGCGCCGGACGACTCGCTGAACGGCGATTTTTCCGCCCTGGGCCAGGCGCTCGCGCAGTTGCTGGACCGGCTGCTGCCGGCGGGCAAGTACGCGGGCTGGCCATTGTCCGTGGTGCTCGACGATGGCCTGGCGCGCCTGTGGCAGGTCGATGCGCCGCAAGGCGCCGCGCGCCTGGCCGACATCGAGGCGGCCGCAGCGCTGCGCTTCCAGTCGCTGTATGGCGATGCGCCCGGCCTGTGGCACAGCAGCAGCGCCTGGGATGCGCGCGCGCCGTTTTTTTGCGCCGTGCCCCGCGCGCTGCTGGCGCAGCTGACCCGCGTGGCCGCCGCGCGCAAGCTGGCCCTGATTTTCATCACGCCGCAATTCGCGCGCCACTGGAACCGCTGGCACGGCGCGCTGAAGCCGGGTGCCTGGTTCGGCCAGCTGCAGGAGAACGCCTTGACCCTGGGCGTGCTGCACGACGGCCGCCTGCGCGCCGTGCGCGCGC
>NZ_WFLI01000058.1 GCF_009208555.1 Janthinobacterium violaceinigrum
ACCAGTTCGCGGCGCGCCTGGCCGCCACGCCGCGCACCCTGAAAGCGCCGGCGCGGCGCGTCCTGCTGCAGGAGCTGCGCGGGGCCGGACTGCTCGACATGCGGCGCGCCATGGAAATCATCGCGGAACACCTGGGCGTGTCGCGTGCCGCCGTCTACACCTACGCGCGGCAGGAAGGATGAACGCATGACGCCACCGACCACAATGGCGACCGGCGCGGCGCGCCTGCTGCTGCTCGACGCGGCTGCCGTTGCCGCCCACCTGCAGGCGGACGAGGTGCTGGCCGCCGTGCGCGTAGCGTTCGTGCTGCACAGCCGCCAGCAGGGCCGCGTGTTCCCCGTCATCCGCGAAGCGCTGGCGACAGGGGGCGTGTTCGGCATCAAGGCGGGCGACGTACCGGCCGAAAACCTGCTGGGCTTCAAGGCGGCCGGCTTCTGGCCCGCCAACCGCGCCGCAGGCGGCGAGCCGCACCAGGCCACCATCATGCTGCTGGACCCGGCCACGGGGCGGCCCGTCTGCATCATCGACGGCAACGCCATCACCACGGCGCGCACGGGCGCGGCGGGCGCGCTGGGACTACAGCTGCTGGCGCGGCCCGACAGCGCCCAATTGTGCGTGTTCGGCACGGGCGTGCAGGCCAGGGTGCAGACCGAGTATGCGCTGCGCGTGCTGCCGCGTTTGCGCCAGCTGCGCTATGTGAGCTCGACCGGCCAGGCGCATGCCGGCTTCGAGGCGGCCTTTGCGGACCGCATCGGCATTGCCCATGCGCCCGACGCCGATGCGGCCGTGGCGGGCAGCGACGTGGTGATCACGGCCACGCCGGGGCGCGGCCCCCTGTTCAGCGCCGCCGCCGTGCAGCCCGGTACGCACGTCAACGCCATCGGCGCCGATACGCGCGGCAAGCGCGAGCTGCCGCCAGGCTTGCTGGCGCGCGCGCGCCTGGTGGTCGACGACGTCGCGCAGGCGAGAAGCATCGGCGAAGCGCAGTGGGCGCCCGACGTCCCGTGCCACAGCCTGGGCGACTTGCTGGACGCGCGCGCGGCGCTGGCCAGAAGCGCCGGCGATATCACGGTGCTGGACTTGACGGGCCTGGCCCTGCAAGACCTGACCGTGGCGCGCCTGGTCCATCGCCAGGCGGCAGCGGCCGGCAGCGGCATCGACATTTCCTGGCCCTGGTAGGCCATCCAACCCCGCACTGAAAGGCGACACAGCATGCAGAACCTGACACTCCCCACCTACGCCGACGTGGTGGCGGCCGCCCGCCGCATCGCGGGCCATGCCCACAGGACGCCCGTCATCACTTCGCGCACCGTCGACGCGGAGTTTGGCGCCCAGGTCTTCTTCAAGTGCGAAAACCTGCAGCGCATGGGCGCCTTCAAGTTCCGCGGCGCCTACAATGCGCTGTCGCAGTTCGACGCGCAGCAGCGCCGCGCCGGCGTGGTGGCTTTCTCGTCCGGCAACCACGCGCAGGCGATCGCGCTGTCGGCCCAGCTGCTGGGCATTCCCGCCACCATCATCATGCCGCACGATGCGCCGGCCGCGAAAATCGCCGCCACGCGCGGCTACGGCGGCAACGTGGTGCTGTACGACCGCTACACGCAGGACCGCGAGCAGATCGGCCGCGAACTGGCCGAGCAGCAGGGCATGACGCTGATTCCGCCGTACGACCATGCGCACGTGATCGCGGGCCAGGGCACGGCCGCCATGGAACTCTTCGAGGAAGTCGGACAGCTGGATGCCTTCTTCGTGTGCCTGGGCGGCGGCGGCCTGCTGGCCGGTTCGGCCCTGGCCACGCGCGCGCTGTCGCCCGCCTGCAAGCTGTATGGGGTGGAGCCGGAAGCGGGCAACGACGGACAGCAATCGTTCCGTTCGGGGCAGATCGTGCACATCGACACGCCGAAGACGATCGCGGACGGCGCGCAGACGCAGCACCTGGGCAATCTGACTTTCCCCATCATCCGGCGCGACGTCGACGACGTGCTGACGGTCAGCGACGCGCAGCTGGTCGAGCGCATGGGCTTTGCCGCCTCGCGCCTGAAGCTGGTGATCGAGCCCACGGGCTGCCTGGGCTTTGCCGCCGCCCTGCAGATGAAGGAGCAGCTGCGCGGCAAGCGCGTGGGCATCTTGATCAGCGGCGGCAACGTGGACATGCCGCGCTTTTGCGAGCTGCTGGGCGGCCAGGCGCGCTAAGGCCAGCCCGATTCTGCCGCGCCGGGCCCGTTCAGCGGGTCTGGCCACGCCCTCCCGATGCGCGTCTGGCGCTGCCTGCCCAGCCTGCCGGATAGTGTTCGCCCGAATACTATCCGGCTCCACGATCTATTGCCCGCATAATCGCGTCAGATTATGTCAGGTTGCGCCGTTTACTTTACCTTACTGTTTACTCTTCAAAAACAAGAACAGAGATAAACGGAATGATAGATCTACTTTTGTTAGGGGCCGATACCGAACGCAGTCACGAACTGGCCAGGCTTTTTCAGAGCGCAGGTTATCAGGTCGTCGAAGTGCGGGATTTGGCATCTTATTTGAATCGGCCAATGGGCGAATTAATGCCGCCGCATGAATTTGTCTCAAGCAGCGGGGCGTTGAATCTCGCGGGTGGCGGCGAGTCGCGCGATATCCGCATATTCAACGCCAATGCGTCCGCCGAAAGCGGCGGCGCCATTCAATTGCGGCCGCGCCTGCTCACTTGCATCCTGAACCTGGCCCGCCAGCTCATGCCGGGATGGCGCCTCAGCATGGGAAACCGTTGCCTTGAGGCACCAAATCGCCGCATCGTGGAATTAACCAGCCTGGAATTCAAATTCATCAAGAACTTTGCATTGGTGGAAGTGAATGAGGCTGTTTCGCGCAAGCAGATAGTGCAGGCATTTGGCGAGGATTATCTGTCGTACGACCAGAACCGCATCGATACCATGTTAAGAAGGCTGCGCAAGAAAGTGGAATCGTGCGCCGGCGTTAAATTGCCGCTCAATACCGAGCGGGTACGCGGGTTTTCTTTTGGCGAGGTATTAATCATCGATCCGTGAGCCGGTAAAGAGATATGTCATAAAGTGTCATGCCGGCCGTGATGCCGCACCTTAAAATAAACGGGCAATTCCTGCGATTGAATATAACGTTTATTGAAAGGTGATTATGAAAATGAAATTGATGATGGCCGTTCCATGCGGCCTGTTACTGGCAGCAATCCCGCTGGCGGCGTCCGCCGCCGGGCCCGCATTGCCGGGCTACGGGGCAGACCTGAGCCAGACCACGGTGTCCGGCATTTCCTCGGGCGGCTTCATGGCAGCCCAGCTGGCAACGGCATATTCCTCGCTGGTCAAGGGCGTCGGCGTGATTGCCGCCGGACCCTACGATTGCGCCTCCACCTATCCCGGCCAGTCGCCGCTGCAGAACGCCGTAACCACATGCATGTCGCCGTTCTCCGCCGCCGTCGGGCCGAGTGCGGCCGTCTCCTGGCGCAGCGCACAGCGCCGCGCGCAGGAAGGGACTATCGATCCGGTAGCCAATCTGGCGCGCCAGCGCGTCTACGTGTTCAGCGGCGCAAGCGACGCGACGGTCAGGACGATCGTCGTCGACCAGGTGGCAGAATACTACCGGCTTGCCGGTGTGCGGCAGGACGCCATCCTGTATCGCAGGAATGAAGCGGGCCATGCGATCATCACGGCGCGCGAGCAGGACGCGGCGTGCGCCGAAACGCGCGCGCCGTACATCAACAATTGCGGTTTTTCCCAGTCGGCCGAACTGCTGACGCATTTGTCCGGCGCGCGCAGCCGGCCTGCCGCCACCGGCCCGCTGACGGGGATCATCATCAAGTTCGATCAGCGCGAATTCATCAAGGGTAGCCGCTCCAGCATGGACGAGGCGGGGTATGCCTATGTGCCGCGCGAGTGCCAGGACAATGCCTGCGTCGTGCACGTGGCGTTCCACGGCTGCCAGCAGGGTGCCTCGCAGCTGGGCGAACGCTTCTACATGGGCACGGGCTACAACGAATATGCCGATGCGAACCGCATGATCGTGCTGTACCCGCAAGTGCGTCCGTCCGGCGGCATTCCGCCCAATCCCAGGGGCTGCTGGGATTTCTGGGGCTATTCCGGCGAAGACCAGCACCGGCCCGATTTCCAGACGCGCAGCGCACCGCAGATGGCCGCCGTCGTCGCCATGCTGCAACGCCTTGGCCAGCCGCGCGCCGCCGCTGCCGCTCCTGCTCCTTAACCTTTCCTGAAATGGCGAACGATCATGGCATTTAATCCACTGACCCAATGGCTGTCCTTTGGCAAGTCATCGCTGGACGTGTACAAACAGTTCGCGTCCGCCGGCGATGCCAGCCTGCGCGAAGCCGGCGCGCACGCCGGTCCCGCGCAGATGGCGCAGCTGCTCAAGGCGACCCTGGAAATGAGCAAGGAATGGAGCGAGGCGCAATCCGATGCCTATGCCGCGCTGTTCCGCACGCAGCTCGCTTCCTTCGATGCGCGCCTGACGTCCGATACCGTGCTCACCCTGATGGACCTGCATGCGCAGCTGTCCAATGACCTGTCGGCGCAAAGCAACGGCACCATCAAGGGTTTTGCGCAGCGCGCGCACGCCTGCGTGCAGGACCTGCAGGCGGCGCAGACGCGCGACGATGTCTCCATGGTGGTGGCGGGCTTCCTGACCGACGTGGGCGGCGTGCTGCGCACCGGCGCGGAAGAGACGGCGTCGCTGCTGAACGCGGCGCAAGCCGCCTCCGGCATCCTCACGCACAAGGCGCTCGATGACATGGCGCAGGGCAGGCAGGCGCCGGCCGACTGAATGGCCTGAGCGGCAAGAAAAAGGAGAGGCGTGCCTCTCCTTTTTTTGTGGCCTGCGCACCCGCCGTCAGTCAGGCGCCTTGGCCGGGGAGGCCGCATCGAGGGGCATGTCCAGCATGTAGTCGGGCAGGGTGCGGGGGAAGATACGGCTGAACATCACGCCGGCCTGCGCCGCCGCCAGCTGGAAGCGGCGCCGCAGTTCCTCGCTCACGCGCATGTCCGTGCTGGCCTGGTAGCGCTGCTGCAGGTCGCGCATGCCCGTCAGCTGGTCTTCCAGGGGGCTCAGTTGGTCCGACGCCGCGTGCCCGCCCACGTAGGCGCCCTGGCTCATGCCCATCAAGGTCAGCAGGGTGGCCGAGATCTGGATATTGCCCAGGGCATCGGCGCCGCTGGCAATCACATAGGCCGCGATCACCACGGTAAACACCAGCATCTGGAATTTGTAGATGTCGAAACGCTTGTCCGTCTGCAGCAGTTCGGCGGCGCTGGCTTGCGCATGCGCGCCGGCCAGGGGCGCCGTGAACCAGCCCAGCTGTTGCGCATACGCATACAGCTGCGGTTCCAGCTCCTTCTTGATCGAGGTGGTGATCTGGCTGCCCGCCGTGCCGGCCGTGGAAATGCCGATCAGGTACAGCAGGTCCGTCGACAGTTCCTGCAGCAGGCCCGTACGCAGCCACTGGTAGAACAGCAAGGTGGCGACGATCAGCGTAAACAGCAGCATCTGCATCTGCGACAGGCTGGCATGGCCGCCCGAACCGGTGATGTACCAGGGCAGCAAGTGGCGCCAGCGCTGGCGCCAGGGCAGGGGCGGCTGCGCGCCGTTGCCGCCCAGCGCAGGAATGGCCGCCGCGGCCAGCAGGTAGCAGCCTGCGGCGAACAGCATCGCCGCCACCATGCTGGCGGCCTTGCCCGAGATCGTCAGCTTCATTTCGCGGCCGAAGTGGACGTGGCCGCGCTGCCCATCCTCATAGTCGAACGCGGCGATCTTCAGGCGCAGCGGCTGGTGGCGGTTCCAGAAATTCCAGCTGCCTTTCAAGTCGTCGGCATTGCTGAATTCTTCGATCCTGGGCGTGCGGAAGTAGATGCGCGTGGTGGCGACGGTGCGCGCCGCATCGTGCGGATCGGGGCTGTCGACGACGGCGACATGGTCGACCAGCAAGGGCAGGGTGCTGTAGCTGTTGTTGCGCCACAGCTCGAAGTAGCCGATCACGCATACCTTGTCCGTCTGCTCGGCGAAGCTGGGCTTGATGCTCAGGTAGTTGATGTTGCCACTGGGCAGGCTCGGCGACGGCAGCTCGATCCGCGCGTTGTCCAGCGTTTCGATGGCTTCCTGCACGGGCTGGCGCATCGCGTCCACCTGCTGCTGCGGCATGCCGCGAAAGCGCGCCGAGCAGATGTCCTGGCCTGCCTCGCCGGCGGCGACCGCCGGCGCCGCTGCCAGCAGCAGCGCTGCGGGTATCAGTGTTCCACGTAGCAAGGTTTTTTTTACCGCGTTCATGTTCATGCCGTCCTCCGTTCTCCGCTCGTTGATGAAGCGCGCCACCGGCCGTGGCCGCAGGCGCCCGACATTCCATGCTAGGGCGCGCGGGCAGGCGGGGACTGACCATCTCTGGCGCTGGCGGCGGGCGTCAGAATCGGTCAGGCATGGCGCCATGGCACGGGTCTATGCTCGCTGTGTCGCTACTTTTTTTAACTGTTACATCAACCAGATAGGGAGAAATCTATGGCTGTCCTGACGAGTCTTGAGGACATGGTGCGGGCAATTGCCGGCTCGGTGATGAATGCGCAGCACA
This sequence comes from Janthinobacterium violaceinigrum, assembly GCF_009208555.1. GTDB lineage: Bacteria > Pseudomonadota > Gammaproteobacteria > Burkholderiales > Burkholderiaceae_D > Janthinobacterium > Janthinobacterium violaceinigrum. The sequence continues at coordinate 6,581 of NZ_WFLI01000058.1, forward strand.
TGGTGGAAAAGGCGCAGTTGGCCAACATCGCGTCATTCTTCGACGACCGGCACCAGCCCACCGTGATCGACGTGGAACTGCCCGCGATACACAGCGGTGCTGCGCCGGAAGCGTTCTATCACTACCGCGTGCCCGTGATTTCGCTCGTGCCGCACAGTTCGCTGATCATCGGCGAGGCCGAGATCGAGCTGGACGTGGAACTGGGCGCGTTCGAAGACCATGAACGGGGCGGCGTGCACGAAGGCATCATGGACCAGCTGGGCCGCGCGGCCCCGGCCGACAAGAAGGCGGGACTGATGGTCAATGCCGGCAATGGCGGGCTGGCCAGCAAGAACGGCAATGCCGTGCACATCAAGCTCAAGCTGGTCGCCACGGAGAAGTCGGAAGGCCTGGCGCGGCTGGTCAACGACGTCGTCAAGGCGCAGGGTCCCGTCGCCATGGGGCGGAGCGGCGAAACGGCCTGACCTGGCCGCCATGCCTGCCTATTAATCCGCCTATTGTCTATTTTCAGGAGAATGTCTTGGCCACGAATAATTTTCATTTGACTAATATCCGCTTTATCAAGCGCATCGTTGTCGGCAACGATAATCCGCAAAGCATGAAAACAGAAACGGAAGTGCAGCAAGCCATGGATCTGGTGAATCTCTGCCTGGCATCGACGCCGCGCGGTTATGTGCTGAATGTGGAAAAGAGTTTCGGTTTATATAATATCGGCGAACACCAGGTGGTGCTGCAATATGCCGTTTATAACATCGGTTTCGACCGCAAGCCGATGTTCCTGGACGAGCATGGCCAGGGCTGAGCGCCGCCCCGCACAGTGGCAGGCGCCAGCGCTGTGCGCGGCGGTCGCGCGCAGCCACGTGGCGGCGAATGCGGCGCTGCGCGTGGCCAGCCTGGACGGCACCCGTCTCGCGCCGGCGGCCGCGCCGTTCCATTACGTGCTGCCCGATGCGCCCGCCGGCGCGGGCGCCAGCAGCCACATTCCCTCCCGGCAGTTCGAGCGCCAGTACGCCTGGTGCCTGGAGTCGCTGGGCGTGACGGTGTACGGCTATTGCATCGAGCGCCAGTTTGGCTGGGAACGCAAGACGGAGCCGGCCTTGCTGCTGCGCCGGCCATCGTGGTGGCGGCGTCTGCTGCGGCCGGCACCGCTGCTGGCCCTGACCGTCGATGCGCACCCGGCGGGCGCCGCCATCAGCCTGGCGGCGGCGACGCGGCCCGGCTACCGGGGCGCGATCGATTGCATCGTGCGCCTGGAACCGGCATTGCAACAGCAATTGAAACAGCTGCACGATACCCAGGTTACGGCCGTTTCCATTAAAAAGAAAATACGCCGTTATTTAATTTCCCTGCGTCGTTGAGTTATTAATGCGATGGTCAGAAACTGCCATTCAATCATTTATTTTCAAGCGTAATCTAATAATGTCGGCATCGCGGAAGTTAATAAAAGCGGTGTTTGATATTAATCCACGAAGTGGATTCCTGTTACCCGCAAGGGTTTAATCTTAAAGGAGTAGATAATGGCTGAAATTATTGACATGGCATCGCAATTCAAAGGCTTGCCGATGGGCGACCTGATCGGCGGCCCGCTGACCGCCGCATGCGACGCGCAAGTGAAACTGGCGCATGCGACCGCCGATTTCATCAAGTACATCGGCTTCATGCCGCCGTCCGACAACGACAAGGATGGCGTGGGCGCCACCCGCCTCGCGCACTTCGCCTTCACCCGCCCCGTGGCCGATCCGGCCGACCCCAGCAAGACCGTGGAGGAGTCCGTCTCGCTGGACGTGCCGCTGCTGGCGATCGTGAAGATCCCGAGCCTGTCGATCACCAAGGTCGACATCACCTTCGACATGGAAGTGAAATCGTCGTTCAGCTCGAAAGAGACGGAAGACAAGTCGGGCAAATTCTCGGCCGACATCAAGGCCGGCTGGGGCCCCGTCAGCGTCAAGGTGCATCTGGAAGGCTCGGTTGCCACGCACAAGGAAAACACGCGCAGCTCGGACAATTCGGCGAAGTACCACGTACAGGTGCTGGCCGAAGACGGAGGCATGCCCGAAGGCCTGGCACGCGTGCTGGACATCCTGCAAACGTCGATCCAGCCGCGCGTTGCCCCGCCAGCAGCAGTGGCGCATCAGCCGTAATGCCTCAGTGACGGCATAGCTCGCGCGCCGCATGGCCCGTCCATGGCGCCATGCGGCGTTGCAAGCCTGTGCCCGCCGCAGTCCATCAGAAGTCCATTACCGCAGCCCATTAAGCCATTCTCATGAGGGGGAGAAGTATGCATGAACTAAGCACAACCGAGCTGGCCGCGATGCTCACCACGTCCGATGCCGACACGCGCGCGCAGCTGTGGACGGAGCCGCTCAACAACGGCATGCGCGCCTGTGCCATCGACAGCGTCACGCGGCAGGCGGCGTTCCTGGCGCAAGTCCTGCTGGAGTCGTCGGAGCTGCGCCAGTTGCAGGAGTTTCTCAGCTATAGCCCGCAGCGCCTGCGCCAGGTGTGGCCGCAGCGCTTTCCTACGGACCAGATCGCCGAACAGTACGGGCACAACCCGCAAAAACTGGCGAACAAGGTGTATGCGCAGCGCATGGGCAATGGCGACGAGGCCAGCGGCGATGGCTGGGCCTACCGGGGCCGCGGCCTGATCCAGCTGACGGGGCGCGACAACTATGCGCATTTTTCGGCCGCCATGGGCTGCGATGCGCTCGCGCATCCGGACCTGCTGCAGGAGCCGGCGGGTGCGGCGCTGTCGGCTGCCTGGTTCTGGCGCGCGCACGGCTTGAACGAGCTGGCCGACAGCACCGTGCAGGCGGGCGGCGACGCGCACTTCAGCGAAATCACGCGGCGCATCAACGGCGGCCTGAATGGCCTGGCGCAGCGCCGCGCCTACTGGGAACGGGCCTGCAAGATCCTCGGCGTCGGCGCCGCCGCCTGAGTACCAGGGCCGGCGCCCGCGCGCCATGGCCCTCCTGTTTAACTTTTTTATTGAAGAGGCAATCACATGAGCAATTACAGCAAAGTGCAATTCATTTCGTGGGAAGTCCATACGGGTCCGTTTGTCGTCACGCGCCCGCCGGTCAAGACGGGCCTGTACAGCGGCCTGCTCGACCCGACGCCCGATAACCGCACGGATGCGCTGGGGCAGTGCTGGGACATCGAGGCGCGCCTGGCATTCACGGCCGACGCCATCGCCAAGGCGGAACTGTCGAGCGACCGCAGCGCGGGCACGCTCAAGGTCTTCATGGCGCCCGAATTCCTGTACCGGGGCGCGGGCGGTGCCTATCTGCACGACTTGATCGACGGCTGGGACGGCCAGGCGCCGGCCGAGTTCAACCTGCCCGCGCCCTACAATGGCCGCTGGCGCGGCCTGTTCGGCGGCTTGCGGGCGCTGGTGGCGCAAGCGAAATACGAGGACTGGGTGTTCGTCTTCGGCACGGCCCTGAGCGCCTCGTTCCCGTCCGCCCGCCAGCGCGACGGCAAATTCGTCATCGACGTGCGCCAGCCCGGCGAAATCTACAATTGCGCGCTGATCCAGCGCGGCGGCGCCCTGCATGGCACGGACAACTACGTCTCGCGCAAGCACTACATTTCGCCCATCGATTTCCTGCAGTGGAATGGCGCCGTGACGCAGCACACGCCCGGCACCGTGCTGCCGCTCGACCCCCGTGCCGTCGTGCCTGCCGATGTCATGGGCGTCAACGAAGGCGGCGCCTTGTTCCGCATCCCCGGCATCAACGACAGCCTGGGCAAACCCATCGATTTCGGCATCGAAATCTGCCTCGACCATGCACGCAGCGGCAATTCGGCCAACCCTTATGGCCGCATCCGCACGGCGGGGCAGTCCGTCAAGATCCAGCTGGTGCCGTCGGGCGGCATGCGGCTGGTGTCCGATTCCATCCGCCTGCAGCCGGCCGGCGCGCCCACGCCCCGTTCGTATGCCTTTAATTGCGATGGACTGGGCAATCTGAACGGCAGCGCAGGCAGCCATACGCAGGTGTGGAACGGTCCCAACAGCGCGCCCGCACCTGCGGGCAACTGCCTGGTGGCGGCCAGCAGCGGCGCAGTCGTGGGTGGCACGGTGCTGACGGCCGTCGCCGCGCAAGTACAGACCACGCTGGGAGTCGTGCAGGGCAGCTTGCTGTGGAATAACGGCGGGAACGTGCAGGGCGCGGGCCAGGTGCGCATCCTGGCCGTGCGCGACCTGTAAGTTCCGGCCGCGGCCGCGCCGCCTGCGCGCTAGTGCGACACGAGCACGGGCACGGTCATGTCCTGCAGCACCGTGCGCGTGACGCCGCCCAGCAGCGCTTCGCGCAGGCGCATGTGGCCGTAGCAGCCCATCACGACGAGGTCGCAGCGCCGCTGCGCCGTCATCGCCAGCAGGGCCGTGCCCACGTCCTGGCCCGGCGGCGTGTCGTGCTGCAGCACCTCGACGTTGACGCCGTGGCGCGCCAGGTACAGGGCCAGGTCGGCGCCCGGCTGCTCGCCATGCGCGGCCGGCTGGGCGTGCGAATTGACGACGGCCAGGGTCACCTGCTGCGCGCGCTGCAGCAGCGGCAGCGCATCGGTGATGGCGCGCAGCGCTTCGGCGCTGCCGTTCCAGGCCAGCAGCGGCCGCTGGCCGACGGCCGCTGCTGCCGTCGACGGCGCCAGCGGCGCATGGGGCACCATCAGCACGGGCCGGCCGCAATGGAGCATCAGGTATTCGGGCGTGCCGGCGATGACGCGCGACGGCGTATCCTGCGCGTCCGTCTGGCCCAGGATCAGCAAGTCGCAATAGCGCGCCTGCAGCAGCAGCGCGCCCTGCGCATCGTCGTCGACGAAGCGCGTTTCATAGGTGGCCAGGCCTTCTTCGCGGGCGATGCGCTCGAAGTCGTGCAGCGCTACGCTGGCCTGGGTGCGCAGCGCCTGCATCTGCGCGGGCGCGAACTGCAGCGCATTGACGCCGCCGCCATACGCGTAGCGCGAGATGCCGCTCATGGCCGAGCCGATCAGGTGGGCGCCTTCGGCGATGGCCAGGCGCACGGCCAGGCGGATGCGCTGGGCGCAGTGGCGGGAATTGTCGACGTGGACGAGCAGGGTGGTGTAGGGCATGGCGTTTTCCTCGGTTGTCGGGTGTCGGTTGTCACGTCTGCAGCACGTAGCTGCCGGGCGCGTCGCCCAGGTCGGGACCCATGGGCGGCGGCGCCGCCAGCGCACCGGGGCGCGCCGCCAGCCACGCTTGCCAGGCGGGCCACCACGAACCGTCGTGGCGCGGCACGTCGCGCTGCCAGCTGTCCGCGTCGATATACGGTTCGTCGTGGCGGTGCGTGGCCAGCTGGTAGCTGCGGCGCGGCTGGCCCGGCGGCGAGACCACGCCCGCATTGTGGCCGCCCGAGGTGAGCAGGAAGGTGACGTCCGTGTCGGTCAGCAGCTGCAGCTTGTAGACGGAGCGCCACGGCGCCACGTGGTCCGTCAGGGTGCCGACGGCGAAGATGGGCGCGCCGATGTCGGGCAGGGCGATATGCCGGCCCGCCGTGCGGTAACGGCCTTCGGCCAGGTCGTTGTGCAGGAACAAGCGGCGCAGGTATTCCGAGTGCATGCGGCAGGGCATGCGCGTGGCGTCCGCATTCCAGGCCATCAGGTCGCTGTCCTGTTCGTCTTCGCCCAGCAGGTAGTGGCGCAGGCGGCGGGACCAGACCAGGTCGTTCGAGCGCAGCAGCTGGAAGGCGCCCGCCATCTGCTTCGTATCGAGGTAGCCCTGCTTCCACATGGCCGCTTCCAGGAAGCTGACCTGGCTGTCGTCGATGAACAGCGACAGTTCGCCCGGTTCCTTGAAATCCACCTGCGACGCCAGCATGGTGATGCTGGCCAGGCGTGCATCGCCATCGCGCGCCATGGTCGCGGCGGCGATCGCCAGCAGGGTGCCGCCCAGGCAGTAGCCGGCCGCGTGCACCTGCGGCGCGCCCGTGATGGCGCCCACCGCGTCGAGCGCGTCCATCACGCCCAGCTGGCGGTAGTCTTCCAGCGACAGCTCGCGGTCTTCTTCCGTGGGGTTTTTCCACGAAATCATGAACACCGTGTGGCCCTGTTCCACCAGGTAGCGCACCAGCGAATTGTGCGGCGACAGGTCGAGGATATAGAACTTCATGATCCAGGCGGGCACGAACAGCAGGGGCGTGGCATGCACGCGCGCTGTCGCGGGCGCGTACTGTATCAGTTCGATCAAGTCGTTGCGGTAGACGACCTTGCCCGGCGTGACGGCCACGTTGCCGCCTGCCTGGTAGCTGCGCTGGTCGGGCGCATGCTGGCCCATGGCGGCGCGCTGCCAGTCGTCGGCCATGTGGGCCATGCCGCGCGCCAGGTTGGCGCCGCCGCTGGCCAAGGTGGCTTGCTGCACGACGGGATTGGTCAGCATGAAGTTCGATGGCGCCAGCATGTCGAGCCACTGGCGCACGGTGAACGTGACGACATCCTCGTGGTGCGGCGCGACGCCGCGCACGCCCGTCGTGGCGCGGTGCCACCACTGCTGCTGCAGTAGGAAGCCCTGGTAGACCAGGTTGTACGGCCAGCGCTGCCAGGCGGGATCGTCGAAGCGCCGGTCCTGCGGCAGCGGGGCGATGCACGGTGGTGCCGCGCCGGCACCCGGCAGCGCGGACTGTACGGCGTACTGCTGCCAGCGGGCGATCTTCTTCCACGCTTCCTGCAGCAGGGTTTGCTGCTTCGATGGCGCCAGCGCCAGGTGGCTGAGCCAGTCCGCATACGCGTTGCCCAGCGCGGCCGGTGAGATGCCGCCCGTGAACTTGCCCAGCCAGGCGTTCAGCAGCAAGTCCAGGGTGGCGCCTTCGGGCGCGCTTTCCGGGTAATCGGGCACGGGCACCCCTTGCCAGGCGCTGCCCTGGCGCTCATGTTCCCTTGTCTGCTCCGTATTCGCCTGCCGCGCTGTGCTCATCCAGGACTCCTGTCATTTTTTTACAGGATAGCAAGAGCTTGTTCAAAAAATTATGATCTACATCAAGTTTGGCTGGATGGGGCATCGGCCTGTGCCTCGTCGATGATCCATGCCATGAACGCCTGCACGGCGGGGCGCGCGGCCGCATCGGGCCGCGTCACCAGGTAATACGCGAAGCGCGCGGGCCACGGCAAGTCCAGCACCTGCACCAGGCGCCCGGCGGCGATTTCCGCGTGCGCATACAGCTGCGGCACCAGGGCCAGGCCCTGGCCCGCCTCGGCCGCGCGGATCAGCAGGAAGTCATCCTCGAAAGCGCTGCCCCGTGCGGCCCGGGCATCCCCGGGCGCGCCATGCGCGGCCAGCCACAATGGCCAGTCGGCGCGGTCCGTGTCGTGCAGCAGCGGGTAGCGCAGGCAATCGGCCGGCGTGGCGATGGGCGGCTGGCCCGCCACCAGGGCGGGGCTGGCGACGGGCACCAGCACGGGCGCCATCAGCCGCGTCGCCTGCAGGCCCGGATACTCGCCCAGGCCGTGGCGCAGCGCCACGTCGACCCTGTCGCGGCGCAGGTCGACCAAGGCCGATGTCGCTTCCACGCGCACCTCGATCTGCGGGTAGCGCCCGTTGAAGCGGCCCAGGCGCGGCACCAGCCAGGCGGCGGCAAAGGTGGCCACCGTGCTGACGGTCAGCGTCTGGCGCCCCGCGAGGTCTTCCAGCGCCTCGCTGGCGCTGGCGATCTGCGCGAACGCGGCCAGCAGGGTGGGGTGGACCCGGGCGCCCGCTTCCGTCAGGCGCAAGCCCTGGCGTTCGCGCGTAAATAGGGGCGTGCCGACCCGTTCTTCCAGCAGGCGGATTTGCTGGCTGACGGCGCCCGACGTCACGTGCAGCGCCTCGGCGGCAGCCTTGATGCTGCCGCGCTGGCCCACTTCGACAAAGGCGCGCAAGGCCTGGAGCGGCAGGGGATGTTTCATGGATTTAGTTTTTCTATAGTCTGCGGCGAAAAATCATCGTTTCATTTTTTACGATGCCGCGGCGATTATAGCGGGGTTCGCCGCCGCAATTAACTTTAGAAATTCTAATGAAGGAAACACCATGACTGCTTCCGCACCACAACCTGCCGCGCTCGCGCTGTACACGGACAGTTCGCCCAACGGCTTCAAGATCACCATCGCGCTGGCCGAACTGGGCTTGCCGTACCAGCTGCACCATGTGCGCATCGAGCACGCAGAACACCGGCTGCCCGCTTTCCTGGCGCTCAATCCGCACGGCCGCATTCCCGTGCTGGTCGACCGCGACACGGGCGTCACCGTGTTCGAATCGGCCGCCATCCTGCTGTACCTGGCCGAGAAAACAGGACGCTTGCTGCCGGCGGACCCGCAGCAGCGCTGGGCCGCCGTCACCTGGCTGCTGTTTCATGCGGCCAGCATGGGGCCGCTGCTGGGCCAGCGCGTGCATTTCGAGATCGCCGAAGGGGGCGCGAATGGGGCCGCCGCGGCGCACTTCCGCCAGCTGAGCGACGCGGCGCTGGCCACCCTGGATGGCCGCCTGGCCCGCAGTCCGTACCTGGCGGGCGACGCGTATTCGGTGGCCGACATCGCCAGCTTCGGCTGGCTGCATATCGCCCGCATCGTCGGCTTCGACCTTGCCGCTTGGCCCCACGTGCAAGCCTGGCATGCGCGCGTGGCGGCGCGTCCGGCCGTCCGCCTGGGCGTCACCATTCCCGCGCCCGCCACGGGCGCCTGACCTGCCTGAAGGAAGACCATGGCTATCGATACCAGCGGCGCGTCGTCGCACGCTTTCACGCACCACCGCGGCTACCGCCGCATGTTCGCGCCCGGCGCGCTCACCCTCGGCATCTATCTGCCGCTGCGCTTTTACCAGGGTGACATGCAGGCGCTGGCGGGGCAGGCCGAGCTGGTCGCCGCCATGGACCGGCAAGGCTTTGCCGCCGCCTGGGTGCGCGACATTCCCCTGTTCGATCCCCGTTTCGGCGATGCGGGCCAGCTGTTCGACCCGTGGACCTACCTGGCGTATCTTGCTGCCCGCACGGATTCGCTGGCCCTGGCCACGGGCAGCGCCATCTTCACCTTACGCCATCCCGTCGACCTGGCCAAGGCGGCCGCCAGCATCGACCAGCTGTCGGGCGGACGCCTGGTGCTGGGCACGGCCTCGGGCGACCGCGCCGGCGAATTTCCCGCGTATGGCGTGCCGCACGCCACGCGCGGCGTACGCTATGCGCAGGCCGTGCACATGTTCCGCCAGCTGCTGCAAGAGGGCGCCGCCAGCATCAGCGGCCCGCTGGGCATGCTCGAGGGACTCGAACTGCTGCCCAAGCCCGTGGCGGGGGCCATTCCCCTGGTCGTCACCAGTTCCTCGGGCCAGCCGCTGGAGTGGATAGGGCGCCATGCCGATGGCTGGCTCACGTATCCGGAAGCGACGGATACGCCCGACGGGCCGCGCCGGCTGGCGGACAAGATCCGCGCCTGGCGCGCCTGCATCCCCGACGGCGGCTTTCGGCCCCACATGTGCAACGAGTGGCTGGACCTGGTGGACGATCCCGATTATCCGCGCACGCCGGTGCGCAGCGGCTACGTGCTGTGCACGGGGCGCAAGGGCTTGATCGACCTGCTGGGAGAGTGGCGCGAGGCGGGCGTCAACCATGCGGCGCTGGGCATCCAGCATGGCCGGCGCCCGGCCGCGGAGGTGCTGCAGGAGCTGGCGCAGGAAGTGCTGCCGCATTTCCCCTCGCATGCGGCGCCGGCCCGCGCCGTGCCGCGCTGGTGAGCATGGTTCAAAACGCCCGGCTGAGCGTATAAATCAGCAGGCCGGCCAGGCCGCCCACGATGGTGCCGTTGATGCGGATGAATTGCAGGTCGCGTCCGATGGCCAGTTCGATGCGCTCGCTCATCTCTTCCTTGCTCCACAGGTCCAGGCGGGCGGCGATGAAGGCGCCCACCTCGCCCCGGTAGCGGCGCACCAGCGCGCCGCTGCCGGCGACGATGGCATCGTTCAGCCATGCCCGCGCAGCTTGGTCCGTGCCCAGCACCTGGCCCGTGTTGCGCGCCAGGCCGGCGATCGCTTGCGCCAGCACGGGCTGGTCCGCGTGCAGGTCGGCTTGCAGGCGCGTGCGGAGGTGGTTCCAGACGTCGCCCAGCATGGCTTGCACCGTGTCGCTGGCGACCAGCTGCAGCTGGTAGCGGCGCACCGTCTCCTGCCAGTGCGGGTCGGCCTTCAGGTGCAGCGCGCTGTCGGCGATCCAGCCGGCGACGCGCTGGCGCAGCGGGTGGGCGGGATCGACGCGTACGGCGACGGCAAACTTTTGCAGCGAGGCGATCATGCGCGGCTCGTATGCTTTCACGGCCTTTTTCACCAGCGCGTTTTCGATCTGGAAGGCGCCCAGCACGAAGTCGCCGATGGCGGCGTGGTGGCGTTCGTCGTCCAGGTAAGCGGCGCTGCGGTCGAGCATGAAGTCCAGCAGCAGCTGCGGCTTGCCGTCGGCGATCAGCGCATCGATGCAGTCGGCCGCCACGTCCGACACATTCAATTGGCCCAGGTAGCTGCTGGCCTGCTCGCGCAGCAGGCGTCCCAGCTGTTCATGGTCGGCCATCGCCAGCAATTGCCTGGCGATGCCAGCGCTGGCCATGCCCAGCTGCCGCGCGTGGGTCTCGTCGCCGAGCCATGCGCCCAGCCGCGCGGCAGGATCGGCCTGCACGATGCGTTCGGCGATGCCTTGTTCGGTAATGAAATGGTTTTCCACGAAGGCGCCCAGGCTGCGGCCGATGTCCGCCTTGCTGTTCGGGATGATGGCCGTATGCCACAGGGGGATGCCCAGCGGGTGGCGGAACAGGGCGACGACGGCGAACCAGTCGGCAATCGCCCCCACCATAGCCGCCTCGGCAAACGCTTCCACGTAGCCCCAGGCGGGATGGCCGCCCCGCTGCGAGCGGGCCACGGCAAAGACCAGCGCGGCCAGCAGCAGCAAGCCCACGGCCAGCCACTGCATGCTGCGCAGGCGCGCGCGCTTGAGCTGGTCCGTGCTCTGGTCCAGTTGTGCGATGAGGTCGGGGGAACGTTGCATGGATGGCGGCCTGCAGGGTTGCGAGACCGCCATCTTACTGCGATGGCGCAGTGATGCGATTACTGTTGCGGATGCAGCAGCGAACGGCGGCGCGCGTAGCCGAAGTAGATGACCAGGCCGATCACGAGCCAGATGGTGAAGGCCACCCAGGTGACCCAGCTGAGAAAGCTCATCAGGCCCACGCACAGGATCACGGCCAGCGCCGGCACGTACGGCACGCCGGGGCAGCGGAAGGCGCGCGGCAGGTCGGGACGGCGCTTGCGCAGCACCACCACGGCCACGGAGACCATGGTGAAGGCGGCCAGGGTGCCGATGTTGATCAGTTCAGCCAGGATGTTGAGGGGGATCACGGCGGCGATCAGGCCGAACACGATGCCCACCAGCCAGGTGGCGAAGAACGGCGTGTGGAAGCGCGGGTGCACGGTGGACAGGCGCTTGGGCAGCAAGCCGTCGCGCGACATGGCGAAGATGATGCGCGTCTGGCCGAAAGCCATCACGAGGATCACGGTGGTCATGCCGAGGATGGCGCCCAGGTCGACGAAGCCGGCGATCCAGTTTTCGCCCGCATACTGCAGGGCCAGCGAGACGGGATGGTCGACGCCGAGGAATTTTTGGTAGGGCACGATGCCCGTCATGATGGCCGACACCACCACGTACAGCACGGCGCACACGGCCAGGGAACCGATGATGCCGATCGGTAAGTCGCGCGACGGCTTCTTGACTTCCTCGGCGGCCGAAGTGACGGCGTCGAAGCCGATGAAGGCGAAGAAGACGAGGGCCGCCGCGCTCAGCATGCCGTGATAGCCGAACGGCATGTAGGGCTGCCAGTTGGCCGGCTGCACGTGGCGCGCGCCGAAGATGATGAACAGCAGCACCACGCCCACCTTGATGGCCACCATGACGTTGTTCAGGCGCGCCGATTCGCGCACGCCCCAGCCCAGCATGGCCGTCAGGGCCAGCATGATGACGAGGGCGGGCAGGTTGATGAAGGTGGTCACGCCGGGCAGGGCGCCGGGCGCGGCGGTGAGCGCGACGGGCAGCACGATGCCAAAGCCCGACAGCAGCGACTGGAAGTAGCCGGACCAGCCGACGGAGACGGCGGCCGCGGCCAGGCCGTACTCGAGCAGCAAGTCCCAGCCTATCATCCAGGCGGCCAGCTCACCCAGGGTGGCGTAGCTGTAGGTGTAGATGGAGCCGGCCACGGGCACGGTGGAGGCAAATTCCGCATAGCAGAGGGCGGCGAAGCAGCAGGCCACGGCCGCCACGACGAACGACAGCGACAGGGCGGGGCCGGCCGTCAGCGCGCCCGTGCCGGTGAGCACGAAAATGCCGGTGCCGACGATGGCGCCTATGCCCATGAGCACCAGGTCAAACGGGCCCAGCACTTTCGCCAGTCCTCCCGGCTTCTTGCTGTGGGCGATCATATCATCCAAATTCTTGGTTCTAAATAAGCTCACTGTGTCTCCTGGTAATTTTTGTCATGGCGCCATTGCCGCCTCGTGAGTAGCACGACGCAGCCAGATTCTAGCCCAGGCGGCAGGCATTCTAGAAGGAAATATGTACTGTGCCGTGCGCGCCTGCCACGGGGGCCACGGCGGCAGGCCCAAAAAAAAGCCCCGGGATGATGGACCGGGGCTGTAAAGGAGACTGCTTTAATGGCGTAAATAGTTGCCTGTTTGGCTATTTCGAAAAATGGGCTTCGATTTCTTCCAGGGTCTTGCCCTTCGTCTCCGGCAATAAAAATGCTGCCGCCAGGAAATACAGCACGGTGCAGCCGGCGCCGAAGAAGAACAGGGTCGAATAGCCATGCAAGCCCACGGTGGGCAGGAAGATGGCGGCGATCACCGTCGAGACGAACTGGTTGACCAGCAGCGCGATGCTCATGCCGTTCGAGCGGATGCGCGTCGGCATCAGCTCGGACAGGGCCAGCCACACGCACACGCCCGGTCCCACGGCAAAGCTGGAAACGAACACGCAGATGGCGATCGCCACCAGCCAGCCGTGTGTGGGCGAGGGCACGGGGCCCAGGCTGGCCTTCTCGATGCGCAGCGGCGCGTCGCGCCCGGCGGCCGGGTCGGCAAACGGGTTCAGGTGCAGCTTGCGGAAGAACACGCCGATTACGCTGTCGGCTTGCACGGCGTCTTCGCGGGCGATCGTCACCTGGCGCAGCACGGGGTCGTCGCTGCGCAGGCTTTTCACATTGGTGAAGGGGCCGTAGGCGTAGGCGATGGTCAGCTGCTGCGGCGTGCCGTCGGCGGCCGCGCCCAGGGCCGTCAGGGTGGCTGCATCGAGGTGCACGGCCAGGCCGTCGTTCTGGACCTGGGCCGCGATGGCGGGGCGCACGTCGGCCAGGTGCGCCTCGGCGCCGCGGAACAGCAGGCCGGCCGCCAGCAAGGAGACGACGATGCCGCCCGTGCCCAGCATCAGCAGGAATTTGCGGCCCTTGCGGTCCACCAGCAGCACGGCTACCACCGTCATCACGGCGTTCAGCACTTTCAGCAAGACGTCGGCCATGTTGGCCGAGGCGCCCGACAGGCCCGCCTGGTTGAGGATGTTGACGACATAGGCAAGGATGGAATTGATGCCCGTCGCCTGCGTGCAGGCGAGGATCAGGCAGGCGAGCAGGAAGGGCAGCACATAGCGGCGGCTCAGCAGCGGGTCCTTGACCTTGGCCGCGCCGCTCGTCCTGGCCGCATTTTCGGGGGTATCGAGCATTTCGCGCAGTTCCAGGTCGGCGGCGGCGGGCAGGCGCGTGCGCAGCAGCGACTGGCGCGCCTGTTCGACACGGCCGCGGCGGGCCAGCCAGCGCGGCGACTCGGCCAGCAGCAGGGCGCCGATGGTAAACACCAGGCCCGGCGTCAGGCAGACCCAGAAGATGCTGCGCCAGGCGTGGTCCTTGGCGCTAAAAATGGCGGCGATGCGGCCCGCTTCCGGCAGCGCTTGCGCCGCCTGCGTGGCCGTTTCCACCGTCTGCGCCTGCAGCAGGCCGATCAGGGCGGCGGCCACCAGGCCGATGGTCAGCAGCAGCTGGAACAGGGCGGCGCCCCGTCCCCGCTGTTGCGCGGGCAAGCATTCGGCCAGGTACAGGGGCACGACGACGCCGATCAAGCCGCCGCTGATGCCTTGCAGCAGGCGGCCCAGCAGCAGCGGCATGTAGCCGTCAGCCAGCGCGATCAGGGGAATGCTGGCGCTGAACAGGGCGCCGGCCAGGAACATCACCCAGCGCCGGCCCAGGATATCGGCCAGGGCGCCGGCGAACAGCGACGACAACACCGAGCCCAGCAGCACGGCAGCGACGATAAAGCTCAGCTGCTGGGCCGTCAGTTTCCAGGCCACGGAGGCCGTCGATTCCAGGTACGGCAGGGCGCCGGCAATGATGCCGATGTCTATGCCGTACAGCAATCCCCCCATGCCGGCAATAAATAGCAGGTAGCGCATGGCCCACACGGGGGCCTTGTGTGACGTGTCGTGCATGAAAACTCCGGGACGGGGTTGAGGTGGGGTGAGGTGGTCTAGCGGGTGGAAAGATCGATGGCCGCGCCTTCGACGAAGACGGACACGGGCTGCAAGCTGGCATCGAGGACGACGATATCGGCCCAGGCGCCGGGCGCCAGGCGGCCCCGCTCGGATTCGCCCAGGTAGTCGGCCGGGTACAGCGACAAACGGTTCGAGGCGTCGGCCAGGTCCAGGCCCAGGTCGACGAAATTGCGCAGGGCCTGGTCCATGGTCAGCACGCTGCCGGCCAGCGAGCCCGTGGCCAGGCGCACGCAGCCCAGGCATTTGTAGACGCGCTGCGTGCCCAGGCCGTATTCGCCGTCCGGCATGCCGGTGGCCGAGGTGGCGTCCGTCACGCCGTACAGGCGGGGGATGGCGCGCAGGGCCGCGCGCAGGGCGCCCTTGGCCACGTGCTGCAGGTCGGGGATGATTTCCGCGTATTCGGCATGCGCGAGCGCCGCGCCCACCATGCCCGGGTCGTAATGGGTCATGCCCGTCATGCCGTTGTACAGGTGCGTGAAGCCGGAGACGCCGGCGTTGAGCGCCGCCACGCCTTCGTCATACGTGCCGGCGCTGTGGCCGATCTGCACGCGGATGCCCATGGCCGCCAGTTGCGGGATCAGTTCCAGGTGGCCGGGGATTTCCGGCGCCATGGTCAATACCCTGATGGGGGCGATGGCGTGAAAGCTTTGCACGAGCGCCAGGCTGGCCTGCACCACGTCGGGTGGCTGCGCGCCCAGGCGGTGCAGATTCAGGAACGGTCCTTCCAGGTGCACGCCCAGCATGCGTGCGCCGTTCGCGGGACGCTCGGCGATGACGCCGGCCAGGCCGTGCAGCGCGCGGCGGATCGACGGCTCCTTTGCCGTCAGGGTGGTGCCCAGCAGGGCCGTGGTGCCGTGGCGCGCATGCACCTGCGCCACGGTGGCGCCCGCGTTTGCGCCTTCCATGATGTCGACGCCGGCCGCGCCGTGCACGTGCAGGTCGATAAAGCCGGGCAAAATCGTCAGCGCGCTGTCGGCGGCAGGGTCTTCTTGTATCTGGACGATACGCTGGTCAAAGGTGATGGTGCCCGTGATCCAGCCAGATGGGGTAAGGATTCTGCCGCTCAGCATGTGTTATTCCGCTATAAAAAGTTCGATGCCCAGCTTTTGCAGCCCTTCGCGGTACTCCTGGCTGATGCTGGCATCGGTGATGACGGTATCGACGCGGTCCAGCTGCACGATGCGGTGCAGGCTGACGCGGCCGAACTTGGAGGCGTCCGTGAGGACGATGATTTTCTTCGCCCGTTCCACCATCTTGTGGTTCAGGCTCGCTTCCGCTTCGTGGTGGGTGGTGACGCCAAACTGCAGGTCGAAGCCATCCACGCCCAAAAACAGCTTGTCGAAACTGTAGGCCTGCAAACAGGTTTCCGCCTGGCTGCCCTGGATCGACAGCGACTGCTTGCGCAGCAGGCCGCCCGTGAGGATCAGGTCCACGCCCGGTGCGTCGGCCAGTTCCCACGCGATGTTCAGACCATTCGTGGCCACCGTCACGCCGGTCGCGTCGCGCAGATGGCGCGCCAGCGAGATGGTGGTGGTGCCCGAGTCGATGATGATGTTGTCGCCCGGTTCCACCAGCCGCGCGGCATAGGCGCCGATGCGCTCCTTCTGCTCGTGGTTGATGGCGTCCTTCTGGCGTATCGTGTGCTCGGGCGGCGGCGTGCGCGTCAGGGTCGCGCCGCCGTGGCTGCGCGTGGCCATGCCTTGCGCTTCCAGCGCATTGAGGTCGCTGCGGATGGTGACCGCGGACACGCCGAGCTTTTCCACCAAATCGGTCACTTGCACCGAGCCCTGCTGGGCAAGCATTTGGAGGATGGATTCACGGCGTTGGCTGGTATTTCGCATGGTGGCGGGCTCAGTAAAAAAATGAAAATACCGAGCTTAACAGATTGCCGCTTCGGCAATGGGGGGCAGTGCCGCATTGCGGTTGCAGGCGCGCGCATATTGCGCCAGCAAGCCGCCGATCTTGTGCTCGATCAAGGCCGGCGCCTGGGCTTGCAGGCTGCCCTGCACCACGGCCAGGTACTGCTCCGGCAAGTGCTGGCTCAGCAGCGGCAGCGGAATCGTCACGGCGTCCAGGTTGGCCAGCAGCTTGTCGACGGTGGCCGCCACTTCCGGCTCGCCCCAGTAATAGCGGCAACGGTCGCTCAAGCCGTAGCGGCGCATCAGGCGCTGTTCCTCGGGCGTGCCCAGGTAATGCTTGATCCAGTTCTTCGGCTTGGCCACCATCACGTCGTCGAGCACCTGCATCAGCTGCGAGGTGGCGTGCGCCGGCAGCAGTTCCTGCTCGATCTGGCACAGCGCGTACAGCGCCTCGCGCAGGGCGAAGGTGGCGGCCGGACCCACTTTCAGGATGGCGAAATGGTCGCGCACCATGGCGTGCAGCGCCGATTCGCGCTGGTAATCGGTGGAATGGGCTTCGAACACGAGGCCGGGCTGCTCGGCCACGAAGGCCGACAGTTCGGCCGCCGCCGGCGCGTCGTAATGCTGGATGCTGCTCTGGTCGAAATCGACGCCCGGCTGCACCACCATGGCGATGACCCTGCGCCAGGCGCCATGCAGCTCATTGTCGAGGAAGGCGCGGCGGTGCACGTCCAGGGTGCGGCGCGCCGCCTGCGGGCTGGTGACGGCGCCGGCCTGCGCCAGCGATGCCTCGCCGCCGGGAATCGGCACTTCCGTGCCGATCACGTAGACGGGCGGCGCAAAGCCGGCCGCGGCAGCGGCCGTTTCGGCGACGATGCACAGGCGCGCCGAACGGGCGGCCACGGTTTCATCGTCGAGCTGCAGCGGGTCATCAAGGCAGCGCATGCTGCAATCGAGGTGGATCTTGTGGAAACCGGCCGACGCATATGCGGCGATCAGGGTCTCGGCGTGGGCCATCGCGGTAGCCGCATCGAGATGCTGCCAGGCGTTCGGCCCCAGATGGTCGCCGCCCAGCACCAGGCGCTCGGTGGGGAAACCCTGTTCGCGGGCCAGTGCCAGCATGGTGTCGCGGAAGACGGCCGGCGTCATGCCCGTGTAGCCGCCGAACTGGTCGACCTGGTTCGAGGTCGCTTCGACCAGCAGCACCGTGTCGTACTCGCTGGCCACGCGCATGGCGGCGCGCAGCACGCTCGGGTGGCTGCAGCAGACGGCGTACAGTCCCACGCGCTCGCCGCGGCGGTGCGCCTTGATCACCTGCTGGATGGGCGACAGGGTAAAAGTCGGGGTTTCCACTTGCTTCATCATGTTTACGCCTTCGTATGTTGTCGTATCAAAAGGGCCGCGCCGCGCGCGCCGCCGGCGTCGCCAAAGCGGGGCGGCAAGATGGGCGGCACGTGCACGCCGGGGAACAGATGGCGCTTGACGGCGGCCGGCAGCTTGTCGTACAGGTGGGGCAGTTTGGACAGGCCGCCGCCGAGCACGATGACGTGCGGGTCGTAGGCCAGCACCAGGCCGGCCAGCGCGTGGCCCAGCACGTCGAGGTGCACGGCCACCGTGCGTTCGGCCACGGCGTCGCCCATGTTGGCGCGCGCCACGATGGCCAGCGGCTCGGCGCCGTCGCCGCCGAAGTGCGCGTGCAGCTTGCTCATGGCGGGACCGGAGACATAGCGTTCCAGGCAGCCCGTCTTGCCGCACGGGCAGGGGTATTCGGCCAGGCCGTGCTGCGCCTGCAGGGTGGCGGGCAGGGTCCAGTGGCCCCATTCGCCGGCCACGCCGTTAAAGCCGCGCAGCAGCTGGCCGCCCACGCAATAGCCGCCGCCGGCGCCCGTGCCGAGGATGGCGCCGAACATGCTGGCGGCATTGTCGGCCGCGCCGCCTTGCGCTTCCGACAGGGCGAAGCACTGGCAGTCGTTGCCGATGGCGACAGGACGTTTCAAGGCCTGCTGCAGGGTCTGCGCCACCAGGCGGCCGTTCAGGGCGGGCACGTTGGAGCTCAGTTGCCGGCCGCTGGCGCTGTCGATCACGCCGGGCAAGCCGATGCCGACGGGCGCCGCCGTGCCCAGGGCGGCGTCGCCGCGCGCCACCAGGTCGACGATGGCTTGCACGAAGGCGGCAAAATCGTCGCCCGGCGTGGCCACCCGTTCGCGGAACACCTCGGCCAGCGCGCCATCGCGGTCGGCAAAGGCGACCAGCTCCATCTTGCTGCCGCCGATGTCGATGCCGTGGTAGCCCAGGGGACGGTTAGAATTGGTCATGGCCATAGATGGTGACGCCCTGCACGACACGGTTGACGATGCCGCCGGCGAATGGATTGTCGGGGCGCAATTGCAGCAGCGCGGACTGGTGCAGCGCATATTGCTGCGCCATCAGCAGCCACAGTGGCGCCAGCCAGGCGTCGGGCCAGGCCGGCGCGTCGGCTGACAGGTCGCCGCCGATGCCCACCGTCAGGCAGCGCTGCGCCACGCTGTCGCGCTGCAGTTCTTTCAGCAGGTCGTCTTCGTACTGGCGCGCCAGCGGCTTGCTGCTGCGCAGCAGGATCACCAGCGACTCCGTGGTGACGGCCGATTTTGGGCCGTGGCGGAAGCCCAGCGGCGTATTCGCCATCGCCATCACGCGGCCGCCCGTCAATTCCAGGATTTTCAATGCCGCTTCCTTTGCCAGCGCTTCCAGCGGGCCGCTGCCCAGGTAGACCACGCGCTGCACGGCTTGCGAGCCCAGGTCCGCCACGGGGGCCGACCAGTCGCGCAAGGCCTGTTCGCCCAGGCCGGCCAGGGCCTCCAGGCGCTGCAGGTCCGTATCCTTGCCCAGCACGGACAGGGCCGCCAGCAGCATGCTGGTAAAGCTGCTGGTCATGGCGAAGCCGCGGTCGCAGCTGCCGGCCGGCATCAGCAGGTTATAGGTGTTGCTGTCGTTGGCGCCCTGGCGTGCCAGCTTGCCGTCCGCGTTGCAGGTGATGTTCAAGAAGCGCGCGCCGGGCACGACCTGGCGCAGCAGCTCCACGGCCGCCAGGCTTTCCGGGCTGTCGCCGCTGCGGGCAAACGAGACGAGCAGGGTGGGCGCATCCGCTTCCAGGTACAGCTCATGGTGCGTCAGCAGGGTGGTGGTGGCGATGGCGCGGATCTGCGCGGGCCAGGCCGCATTCAAGGTGTCGACGACGATTTCGCCCACGTAGGCCGAGCTGCCGGCGCCCGTCAGGATGACGCGCTGCGCAGGGTTGGACAGCGCGTCGCCGAGGAAGGCAGCCAGGCTGGCTTGCTCGTCGCGCAAAATGGCAGCCAGCGCGCGCCAGATGGCCGGCTGGTGCGCGATTTCCTCGGCCGTGTGCAGGCCGCCGATGTCGCGCCAGGTTTGAATGTCACGCTGAAGAAGGGTAGTCATGGAGTGTCAGTAAAGTGTTTGTTGGAGAAAGCATAAATACTAAATTTCGAAAAGTCAAATACGAAAGCAAAACGAAAGTAAATTATTTCGCGGCTTGCGAAATAATGTCGTTTTATAAGGGCGGAGATGGCTCTCAAGCGTGCTGCAGTGCCGCATGACAGCCTGTGCGGCTGCGGCCTGTCGCTGAAATGCCACGATAACGAAAGTTTTTTTTGTGCGATTTTGGTGATTCGTAAGATAAATGCGCTAATTTTGGGCATTTTATTAATAAATTGCTGCCAAAACTTTCTTTTGATTGACGATATTTATTTTTCTTCTTAAAGTATTTCCATCACTTCGATTTTCTGAAAGCCTACAGATGAAACCTCTCCCGCTTCCCCGCCGCGCCCTTGCCGCCTGCGTCCTCGCCGCCCTTGCCACCCTGGCCGCGCCAGGCGTGCAGGCCGCGCCCATCGGCAACCTGACCAGTCTGAGTGCCGTGCATGGAGCCGACGTGGCCAAGGGCGATGCGCTGGGCTGGGATGTGCGCAGCGACACGGGCGTGCAGCTGCGTATCAGCCTGCCGCAGGTGGACGTGCTGCGCATCCAGGCGGGCGGCAAGGGAGGCTTGACGGAGCCCGGCGACAAGGCCGCGCCCATCGTCGTGGGCCAGCCCGCCGCGCAGGTGGCGTACCAGCTCAGCGAGCAGGCCGACCATATCCTGATCAGCACCGAGGCCCTGAGCCTGCGCATCGACCGCAAACCCTTGCGCTTTACCCTGTTCCGCAAGGGCGACGCGACGCCGCTGTGGCGCGAGGTGCAGCCGCTGTCGCTCGACGACAAGCAGGGCGTGCAGGTGCTGTCCAGCCTGCCGGGCGAACGTTACTTTGGCGGCGGCCAGCAGAATGGCCGCTTCGAATTCAAGGGCAGGCAGGTGCCCGTGTCGTACTCGGGCGGCTGGGAAGAGGGCGACCGCCCGAATCCCGCGCCATTCCTGATGAGTTCACGCGGGTGGGGCATGCTGCGCAATACCTGGTCCGACGGCAATTACGACTTGCGCGACACGCAGCAAATCTCGCTGCAGCACGCGGAAGGCCGCTATGACGCGTATTTCTTCGTCGGCAAGGACGTGCGCGACGTTGTGGCCCGCTACACGGACTTGACGGGCCGCGCCCGCATGCTGCCCCGCTGGGCGCTGGAATACGGCGACGCCGATTGCTACAACGACGGCGACAACGTGAAAAAGCCCGGTTCCGTGCCGAAGGGCTGGACCGATGGCCCCACGGGCAAGACGCCGGACGTGGTGGAAACGGTGGCGCGCAAATACCGCGAACACGATATGCCGGGCGGCTGGATACTGCCCAACGACGGCTATGGCTGCGGCTACACGAACTTGCCGGAAACGGTGAAGGGCCTGGCCGGCTACGGCTTCCGCACGGGCCTGTGGACGGAAAACGGCGTCGACAAGATCGCCTGGGAAGTGGGCCAGGCGGGCAGCCGCGTGCAAAAGCTGGACGTGGCGTGGACGGGCAAGGGTTACCAGTTCGCCATGGATGCGAACAAGTCGGCCTATGACGGCATCCTGAACAACTCCGACAGCCGGCCATTTCTGTGGACGGTGATGGGCTGGGCCGGCATCCAGCGCTACGCCGTGGCGTGGACGGGCGACCAGAGCGCCAGCTGGGACTACATCCGCTGGCACATCCCGACCCTGATCGGCTCGGGCCTGTCCGGCCAGGCGTATGCGTCCGGCGACGTGGACGCCATCTTCGGCGGCAGCCCGGAAACCTATCTGCGCGACTTGCAGTGGAAAAGTTTTACGCCCGTGCTGATGGGCATGTCCGGCTGGGCCGCGGCCGAGCGCAAGCACCCGTGGTGGTTCGAGCAGCCGTACCGCGACATCAACCGCCGCTATCTGAAACTCAAGATGCGCCTCACGCCGTATATGTATACGCTGGTGCGCGAAGCGGAGCAATCGGGCGCGCCGCTGGTACGGGGCCTGATGTGGGACTACCCGCAAGACCCGGCCGCCTACACGGAAGCGTACAAATACCAGTTCCTGCTGGGCCGCGACGTGCTGGTGGCGCCCGTCTACCGCAGCCAGGCCGTCAGCGGCGGCTGGCGCAAGGGCATCCACCTGCCGCAGGGCACGTGGTACGACTACTGGGATGGCCGCCAGGCCACGGCCGACGCCAAGGGACGCGACCTGGACCTGCAGGTCACGCTCGACAAGCTGCCCGTGTTCGTGCGGGCCGGCGCTATCCTGCCCATGTATCCGGAAATGCTGTACGACGGCCAGAAGCCGAAGGACCAGCTGACCCTCGATATCTACCCGCACGGCGACTCCGAATACACCTTGTATGAAGACGACGGCAACACGCGCCAGTACCAGGGCGGCGCCTACAGCCAGCAAGTGATCCGCATGCGCCAGACGGCCGGCGACGTGCGCGTGGAGATTGGCGCCGTCGACGGCCAGTACCAGGGCCAGGAAGCGCGCCGCGGCTACGCGCTGCGCATGCTGGCGGGCCAGGCCCCGGCCGCCGTGCGGGCCGGCGAGCGCGT
>NZ_WFLI01000059.1 GCF_009208555.1 Janthinobacterium violaceinigrum
GCACCGCGCAGGCCGGCCTGGAATTCCGCTTCGCCCGCCAGCAGCACCAGCGCGGCGGCGCCGTCCTGCAGCGGCGCCGCATCGAGGCGCGTCTGCGTATTCATCTGCACCAGCACGCCGCCGTCGAGCGCCACCTCGCGCTGCTCGCCCGTGCCGGTGGCGTAGTCGGCGGCAAGACCCGCCACGGCCGGCCACAGGTCCGTGGGCGGGCGCACTATCAGCAGCCCCAGCGAGGCGGCCACGCCGGCACCGAGCCAGGCGCGCCGCGCCGTGTTCACTGGCTGCTGCGCCCGCTTGACGGCAAGCGCGGCCGGCGCCATCGCGCCCCACACGGCGCGCGCCTCGGCAAACGCCGTCGCATGCTTGCGGCTGCGCGCGCACCAATGGCGAAACACTTGCGCGTCGCGTTCGCTGACCTGGCCCGAGGCCAGGCGCACGACCCACGCCTGCGCTTCCTTCTGGATGACACCCATGTCGTCTTCCGCTTGTTCAATCATGATGTTTAGACGTTTTTCCCGCGCCGGGACCGAAGCGCTGAATGAAATCGCGTCCCATGCGCTCGCAGCAATGTTCGAGGCCGGCGCGCAATTCCTTCTCGACCGTGCGGGCGGAAATGCCGAAACGCTCGGCGATGTCGCGGTGCGGCAATTGATCGACGCGGGCGGCAATGACGATGGCGCGCCGGCGTTTCGGCAACTCCTGCAAGGCCCGCTCCAGTTCTTCCAGTTCGGCGCGCGCGCTGAAGGTGCGGGCCGGGTCGGCCAGTTCATCGGCCATCTCGTACAGATCATCGATATCCGGCAGGCTGAGCAGGCGCGCATTGTCGCGGCGTTGATCTTCCGCAACGTTGATGGCGATGCGCATCAGGTAGGCGGATGGATAGCTGATCGCCTCGGGTGCCGTCATCCGTTCCACCCGCAAATACGTTTCATGCAGCGCGTCGTTGGCCAGGTCTTCCGAACCCAGGCGGCGCTGCAAGTGGCGGCGAAACTGTCCATAGCGTTCCAGGAACAGCTTGCGCAAGGTGGTTTTCAGCAATTCCGACATGTTCAGGGCGCCCCGGCCAGGTGCAGATACGGCGCGCAATCGGCATCCGGATCGGGCCGCGGCGTCAGGAGGATGGTCAGCGGCTGCGGCAAGCCCGCGGGCGGCGCGCCATCCATCAGCAGGCTGCGCAGGCGCTGCAGCACGGCGCGGTCGCGCTGCGCCACGCCGCTCGGTTCCAGCACGTGCACGGCGCGCACCTTGCCCCGCTCGTCAAGCCACAGCTGGAACGCCAGGCGGTAGCGGCCGAAGGCGTCCGGGTGCAAACGGCACAGGGCGCGCGTAAGCGAACGCTGCAGGATGACCGCATAGCCTTGCAGCGGCGATGCGGCAGGAGCGGCCTCGGCCGGTACGGGCGCCGGCGCTGCGGGAGCGTCCGCCAGCGCCAGCAAGGTAAACGCATTGCTGCCGCTGAAGCGCGCGCCCAGCTGCGTGCCTGCCAGCAAGCGCTGCAGCGCCTCGGCCGGCGTGTAGTCGCCGCGCACGGACGCAGCCACCCGCCCCGCCGCCAGCTGGCTGCTGACGAGCACGGAATAGCCGGTCACTTCGCCGAACGCCACCAGCGCCGCATCGAGCGGCTGGGCGGGCAAGTCGAAGCGCAGGGTCGCGTGCGCGGCCGCGTCAGCACCGTCCGCGCTGGCTGCCGGCCGCACGAATGTCATCAATGTCATCAACGTCATCAGCAAGCAGGCGGACAGGGCATTGCCCGTTGCGGCGCGGCGGTGGCTTAGTGTCATTTTCCAGGGGAATCAACGAAGAATCCTGCTCATGAAGTGTCTTGACTGCAATGTTGTCTGCAGAATGGCAAGATGGTAGCTTCATAAAATGACAACTGCATGACATGAAATATTTGCTGCAACTGCCGTGTGTCATCGCCGCGACATATGGTTTTGCTATGCTGAACGCTTCTTCCACCGCTCCGGGAGCCGCCATGGCACGCCTGTTCTTGCTGTTGCTGTCGGCCTGCGCCGCCCTGTCCGCGCAGGCGGACGAACACACCGTCGTCGTGAATGCCGCCGCGCCCGCGAAGGGTTGCGTGGAAGTGGAAGTCAATGGCAAGCGCACGCAATCTATCTCTTGCCTGAATGAAAAATTATTGCCGAATAGCAACACCATGAACCGGCAGCCGCCCACCCTGTCCGGCGCGGAAGCGACCGTACAGCGCCCGTCGAACCAGCTGGGCCTGTACAACCGCGCCGCCCTCGAACACCGCATGGGCAATGCCTTCGGCAAGTCCGTCACGCCGCAGAGGCCGGCGCCGGCGCCGCCCGCCAGCCCGCTGCTGCCGCCCCGCTAGGCCGCTTCTCAACGCACAGTCCATTTGCGCTGTCAAGATTGCGCAATCGCGCCGATTGCGTATCATTCCAGGCTTGATCGCTCTGGAAACAACCATGCTGCCCACTATCGAACAACGCCTTGCCCTTGAACTTGCCGCCAAACCCGTGCAAGTTGCCGCCGCCATCGAACTGCTCGACGAAGGCGCCACCGTGCCCTTCATCGCCCGTTACCGCAAGGAAGCGACCGGCGGCCTCGACGATATCCAGCTGCGCCTGCTCGAAGAGCGCCTGCGCTACCTGCGCGAGCTGGAAGAGCGGCGCGCCGCCATCGTGGCGTCGATCACGGAACAGAACAAGATGACGCCCGAACTGCTGGACGCCGTCATGCACGCGGAAGACAAGACGCGCCTGGAAGACTTGTATCTGCCATACAAGCAAAAGCGCCGCACGAAGGCGCAGATCGCCATCGAAGCGGGCCTGATGCCGCTGGCCGACGGCTTGCTGGACAATCCGGAACTGACGCCGGAAATGGAAGCGGGCAAGTTCCTGCGCGAAGCGTTCACGAGTGCCGACGGCAACAACCCGGGCGTGGCCGACACCAAGGCAGCCCTCGACGGCGCGCGCCAGATTTTGATGGAGCGTTTCGCCGAAGACGCAACCTTGCTGCAAACCTTGCGCGAATACGTGCAGGAACACGGCATCGTCGAATCGAAAGTGGTGGAAGGCAAGCAGGACGAAGGCGAAAAATTCGCCGATTATTTCGATTACTCGGAAACCATTTCCACCGTCCCCTCGCACCGCGCGCTGGCCCTGCTGCGCGGCCGCCGCGAAGGCATCCTCGACGTCACCCTGCGCCTGGACACGGAAGCGGAAAAACCGAAATGGGATGCGCCGCACAATCCGTGCGAAGGCCGCATCGCCGCCCGCTTCGGCATCAAGCAACAAGGCCGTCCGGCCGACAAATGGCTGGCCGACACGGCGCGCTGGACCTGGCGCGTGAAAAGCTTCATGCACCTGGAAACGGAACTGATGGGCGCGCTGCGCGAACGCTCGGAACTGGACGCCATCAACGTCTTTGCCACCAACCTGAAAGCGCTGCTGCTGGCCGCGCCGGCCGGCCAGCGCGCCACCATGGGCCTGGACCCTGGCCTGCGCACGGGCGTCAAGGTCGCCGTGGTCGATGCCACGGGTAAAGTGATCGACACGGCCGTGATCTACCCGCACCAGCCGAAGAACGACTGGGACGGTTCGCTACATACCCTGGGCCGCCTGGCCGCCAAGCACAACGTGTCGCTCATTTCCATCGGCAACGGCACGGCCTCGCGCGAGACGGACAAGCTGGCGCAGGATTTGATCAAGCAGCATCCGGAAGCGAAGATGACGAAGATCGTCGTCTCGGAAGCGGGCGCGTCGGTGTATTCGGCGTCCGAGTTCGCCTCGAAGGAATTGCCGGACATGGACGTGTCCCTGCGCGGCGCCGTCTCCATCGCCCGCCGCCTGCAAGACCCGCTGGCCGAGCTGGTGAAAATCGATCCGAAATCGATCGGCGTGGGCCAGTATCAGCATGACGTAAGCCAAAGCCAGCTGGCCCGCTCGCTCGACGCCGTGGTGGAAGATTGCGTGAATGCCGTGGGCGTGGACGTGAACACGGCGTCGGCCCCGCTGCTGGCACGCGTGTCGGGCCTGTCGGCCAGCGTGGCGCAAAGCATCGTCACCTATCGCGACATGAAGGGCGCGTTCACTTCGCGCGCAGCCTTGAAAGCCGTGCCGCGCCTGGGCGACAAGACCTATGAACAGGCAGCGGGCTTCCTGCGCGTGATGGGCGGCGAAAATCCGCTCGACGCCTCGGCCGTCCACCCGGAATCGTACCCGCTGGTGGAAAAGATTTTGGCCGACATCAAGAAGGATATCAAGGCCGTCATCGGCGAAACGGCGCTGCTGAAGACCCTGAGCCCCGCCAAGTACGCGGATGACACCTTCGGCGTGCCGACCATTTCCGACATATTAAAAGAACTGGAAAAGCCGGGCCGCGACCCGCGTCCGGAATTCACGACGGCCACCTTCAAGGAAGGCGTGGAAGAAATCCGCGATTTGCGTCCGGACATGATCCTCGAGGGCGTGGTCACCAACGTGGCCGCCTTTGGCGCCTTCGTCGATATCGGCGTGCACCAGGATGGCCTCGTGCACATCTCGGCCCTGTCGAACACCTTCGTCAAGGATCCGCACACGGTGGTGAAAGCGGGACAAGTCGTGCGCGTAAAAGTGCTGGAAGTCGATGAAAAGCGCAAGCGCATCGCGCTGACCATGCGCCTGACGGACAGCGCGCCGCAGGCGGGCAGCAAGCCGGAGCAACGTGGCGACCGCAACGACCGCCGCAGCATGGCGCAGCACCAGTCGCAGTCGCGCAACGCGCCGGAACCGGCCGGCAGCATGGCCGCCGCGTTCGCCAAGCTGCGCGGTTAAGCCCGTGGCCGCCGGGCAGGACATCACCATCCTGGCGGCGGACGCGACCGGCCCGGATGCCCAGCTGCTGCTCGACGCATTATCGGGCGCATTGCTGCGCATCAATGGCGACAGCGGCCGCTCCTCGTTCGACGTGGAAGCGGCCACGCCGCGCGGCGGCTTTTATATTGCCCGGGACGGCGCCGGTGAACTGCTGGGCTGTGCGGCCCTGCGCCCGCTGGACGGCGTGGCGGACAGTCCAGTGGGCGAACTCAAGCGCATGTATGCGCGCCCCGGCTCTGCCGGCGTGGGCGCGGCCCTGCTGGCCCACGTGGAAGCGCAGGCGCGCTGCTTCGGCTATGCGCGGCTGCACCTGTCCACCCGCGTAGCGAATCGCCGCGCCATGGCGTTTTATGCCAAACACGGCTATGCACCCGTCAATGCCTGGGGCAAATACGTGGGCGCCGCCCAATCGGCCTGCCTGGGCAAGCAGTTATAAGCGCCAGCGTGGCTGACTTGCCCGATTTATGACCTGAGCGCATACCCGTGCCGTCGTTTTCTTATAAAATGACGGCATCTATTTATTTACCCATCAGAGGCAGCTATGAGCGACGTACAAACCTGGATCAAAGAAACCGTGACGAACACGCCAGTCGTGCTGTTCATGAAGGGCACGGCCCAGTTCCCGCAGTGCGGCTTTTCCGGCCGCGCCATCCAGATCCTGAAAGCATGCGGCGTGGAAAACATCGCTACCGTCAACGTGCTGGATGACCCGGAAGTTCGCCAAGGCATCAAGGATTACTCGAACTGGCCGACCATTCCACAGCTGTATGTCAAAGGCGAGTTCATCGGTGGTTCCGATATCATGAATGAAATGTTTGAATCGGGCGAACTGAAGTCCCTGCTCGATGCCTGATAGTCAACTTGCGCGGCCGCGCCGTATCGTCGTGGCCATCACGGGCGCCACGGGCGCCGTGTACGGCTTGCGGCTGCTGCAATTGCTCGGCGCCATCCCCGGCGTCGAGACGCATCTGGTCTTGTCCGATGCGGCCGTACTGACCCTGCACCAGGAAACGGGCGTGGGGCGCAAGGAGATCGAAGCGCAGGCGCACGTGGTCCACAAGCTGCGCGACATCGGCGCGAGCATCGCCAGCGGTTCGTTCCAGTCCGATGGCATGGTCGTCGCGCCATGCTCGATGAAGACCCTGGCGGCCGTGGCGCATGGCTTGTCGGATAATTTGATCACGCGGGCCGCCGACGTGGTGCTCAAGGAGCGCCGGCGCCTGATTCTGATGGTACGCGAAACGCCGTTCAACCTGGCGCACCTGCGCAATATGACAGCCGTGACGGAAATGGGCGGCATCATCTTCCCCCCCTTGCCCAGCTTTTATCACCACCCGCAAAGCATTGCGGAGATGGTCGACCATACGGTGGCGCGCGTCATCGACCTGCTCGGCATCGAGCACAGCCTGGCGCCGCGGTGGAATGGTTTGAAGTCCGCTGGCGACACCCCTATCCTTTAGTTGGCGTCACGAATTAACTGGCATCACGATGCCTGACAAAAGGGTAGCGAGCGGAAGGAAGAGCTGGTCGAGAAGCGCAACCGTACTTTAGTACGGTGAGCATCGCAGGCTAGCTATGCCGACGCGCAGCAGCCTTGGTCATGCATCCCTCACCTCTTGTCGAACTGGTGAGCACTGGCCTGCTTCAAATCCCTGGCTTCTTCAACCATCCTGCGGTGGGCGATCCGTTTGCGCATCACTTCCGCATGTTGCGCGGCAGTCATGGGGGGCACGGTCATCAAGTCTTTCAGCTGCGCGGTATTGCTGTAGTTACTTTTCATAAGACGGCTCAAATGCTCGGCTCCGTAGTGGATGAACTGGCTGCTTCTGATGTGATTATGCGCTGGTATTGGCCGCTGCGCCGCTGCAGGCAGGATTATTGTCAAATAATTCCGCTGCAGCGCAACATGCGAGGTCTTATTGTGCGGCAAAATCATGTCTCCAGTATGACTCTGCGCAAATAAAAGTACAGGAGAAGCACCGTCAGCGAAAAGCGGACGGCGCCGGCCGGGAATGGCCTGAATGCTTACTTTTGGTAGTTGACGCGGACCAGCATGCGAATAAATTCTCGCGCGATTTGACGATGATGTTCATCCAATCTTTGCAAATCGGCAATTAATTTCACATCGGCGGACTCAAACCGCGACAAGGCGCTGCCCGCTTCGCCATTCGGCGTGGCGCTTTCCGGGCCGCCAAAACGCAACCATTCCGCCGGCACGCCCAGCCATTGGGCAATCATGCGCAATTTCTCTTGCGTGGGAATTGCTTCACCTACTAACCATTTCCTAGCTGCATGCACGGTAATCGGGCGCCCGTCGAAACGGATGTTGAATTCCCGGGCCAGTCTGGTCGGGCTGTCTGGAGAATAATGGGCGTTTTTGAGAGCCAACTGAAGTCGCTGGCTGAAGCTTTCGCGTTCGTTAGAAGAATTCATAGGTGTACTATTTCATGTTGTAACATGAAAGTCAGTTTCTTGAATGACCATACAGAATGTTACATTCGAAAGGAGTATCAATTAACAATTAACACTCGGGCCGGGCTTTCCGGGTAGAAAAGTGGGCCGAATTTTCTCTTGTGATTCTGCGTGGCTTCGGGTCAAATTCGCGGCTGGCCTTGATTTTCGCACTGCAGCACGATTCAAAGCCTCGGTTTGGCATTACAACGTACGGTATCGGATAATGCCCTCCTCTGCCGATACGCGCAATGCCCATGTCATACAATTTCTTATAGACAAAGTTTTCAGAAGGGCCATTTTGTTTTCAATATGGAAACGAACTAAACAGCGTACTCATAGTGGAACGTTGTTTTTTGATCGTGCCTATTGGAAAGAATCTGCGCCCAAAAATTTTACTGCCATCGTAACGAAAAGAATGTCGCCGTTGTGCCAGGAAAGCTCTTTTTGGTGTCATCTTGGCCACCAACTCTCGATCTTAAGCGCGTTTGCGCAAGAAGAATCAATTTATTTTCAGTAACTGTTGCCATATTCGCCAAATCACCGCGTCCCTGCCCGCTTTTTTCTTTGTTGCAGCACGGGCAGGGCACGCTACAATAGTATTGACGTTGACGTAAACGGCACTTTGCCACCACCTGCCTCGCAGCATCCATCCAGCGACCGACCACCCATGCAACCAACACCGCCCCCAGCAACGACGACCTACACCATTACCGAACTGGCGCGGGAATTCGACATCACGGCGCGCGCCATCCGTTTCTATGAAGACCAGGGCCTGCTCAGCCCGAAACGGGAAGGCGCGGGCGGGCGCAGCCGCGTCTACACGCCGCGCGACCGCACGCGCCTGAAACTCACCCTGCGCGGCAAGCGCCTGGGCCTGGCGCTGTCGGAGATCAAGAGCCTGGTCGACATGTACGAATCGCCAAAGGACACGCGCGCGCAGATGGACCGCTTCCTGGGCGTGCTGGCGCAGCACCGCCAGACCCTGGAGCAGCAGCGCATCGATATCGAAATGGCGCTGGCGGAAATCAGCGCGCACGAAGACGCTTGCGCGCGCATGCTGGCAGACTTGAACCTTGATAAGGCGCCAACAAGCTGAGTGGACACGCGGTAGGCGCTGGCCGCACGCACATCGCTTTACGTTTACGTAAACGTCACAACTGAGTATCATAGCTTTACTGACCCGGCATCCATGACCGCCACACTTATAACGACGAGGACGACATGCTCCATCTCCCAGGCTTGACCTTTGACCACGGCGAAGACATCGCCTCCCTGCGCGAAGCGATCCAACAATTTGCCGCCGCCGAAATCGCGCCGCGCGCGGCCGAAATCGACCGCACCGACCAGTTCCCCATGGACCTGTGGCGCAAGATGGGCGACATGGGCTTGCTCGGCATCACCGTCAGCGAAGAATACGGCGGCGCCGGCATGGGCTATCTGGCGCACATCATCGCCATGGAAGAAATCTCGCGCGCCTCGGCTTCCGTCGGCCTGTCCTACGGCGCCCACTCGAACCTGTGCGTGAACCAGATCAAGCGCAACGGCACGGCCGAGCAAAAGGCCAAGTACCTGCCGAAGCTGATCACGGGCGAGCACATCGGCGCGCTGGCCATGTCGGAACCGAACGCGGGCTCGGACGTCGTCAGCATGAAGCTGCGCGCCGACTTCAAGGGCGACCGCTGGATCTTGAACGGCACCAAGATGTGGATCACCAACGGTCCCGACGCGGACGTGCTCGTGGTGTACGCGAAAAACGACCTGGAAGCGGGCCCGCGCGGCATGACGGCTTTCCTGATCGAAAAGAATTTCAAGGGCTTTTCCATCGCGCAAAAACTCGACAAGCTGGGCATGCGCGGTTCGCACACGGGCGAACTGGTATTCCAGGATTGCGAAGTGCCGGCCGAAAACGTGCTGGGCGGCCTGGGCAAGGGCGTCAATGTGCTGATGTCGGGTCTCGACTTCGAACGCACCGTGCTGTCCGGCGGTCCGCTGGGCATCATGCAGGCTTGCATGGACCTGGTCGTGCCCTACGTACATGACCGCAAGCAATTCGGCCAGCCCATCGGCGAATTCCAATTGATGCAAGGCAAACTGGCCGATATGTATTCGACCATGATGGCGTGCAAAGCCTATGTGTATGCCGTGGGCCAGGCGTGCGACCGCGCCACCACGCCGGAAGCCGTACGCCAGCTGCGCAAGGATGCGGCCGGCGCCATTCTGTATAGTGCGGAAAAGGCGACCTGGATGGCGGGCGAAGCGATCCAGGCCCTGGGCGGCAACGGCTACATCAACGAGTTCCCGGCCGGCCGCCTGTGGCGCGATGCCAAGCTGTACGAAATCGGCGCCGGGACCAGCGAAATCCGCCGCATGCTGATAGGCCGCGAACTGTTTGCGGAAACCAAGTAAGCACGGGCGCGCGGCTATCGACTGGGTGATGAGCTATTCATGCGAGTACAGCTATGACGCAAATTGCCTTCCCCAAATTGCTCTCTTCCCAGATTGCATTCGATATCGCGCGCACCATCCGCGACGGCTTTGACAAGCATTACCGCCTGTTCCGCGCCACCAGCCAGCATGCCAAGCAGTATTTCGAGCAAGGCGCGTGGGCCGCGGCACAGACGGCGGCCCGCGAACGCATCGACTTCTATGACAAGCGCGTGCAGGAATGCGTGCAGATGCTCGAAGATGAGTATGAAGAGTCGGAGTTGAGCGACGAAGTGTGGCGCGAACTCAAGCTGCACTATATCGGCATGCTGACGGAACACAAACAGCCGGAACTGGCGGAAACCTTTTTCAATTCCGTCTGCTGCAACATCCTGCACCGAACGTATTTCAATAACGACTATATTTTCGTGCGGCCCGTCGTTTCCACGGAATACATCGAAACGCAGGACCCGCTTCCCACCTACCGCGTGTATTACCCGGGCGAGGATGGCTTGCGCCACACCCTGCTGCGCATGGTGACGCATTTCCAGCTGGATTGCGCATTTGCCGACCTGGAGCGTGACGTGGCCCAGGTGGAAGCGCGCCTGCAGCAATTGTTCGGCGCCGACAGCATCGAACCGAACCACCAGATCCAGGTCTTGACCAGTTTGTTCTACCGTAACAAGGGCGCCTACCTGGTGGGCAAAGGCATCAACGGCAACCGCGAATACCCGTTTGTCGTGCCCATCCTGCACAACCGTCACGGCAAGCTGGTGCTCGATACGGTGCTGTTCGAGCACCAGCAGATTGCCGTGCTGTTTTCGTTTACGCGCGCGTATTTCCTGGTCGATATGGAAGTGCCATCGGCCTACGTACAATTTCTCCGAAGTTTGCTCCCGCGCAAGCCGCGCAGTGAGATTTATACGATACTGGGCTTGCAAAAACAGGGCAAGACGCTGTTTTACCGCGACTACCTGCAGCATCTGAAACACTCGTCGGACCACTTCGAAAGCGCACCCGGCATCCGCGGTCTGGTCATGCTGGTGTTTGCCCTGCCGTCGTTTCCCTATGTCTTCAAGGTGATCAAGGATTTTTTCCCGCCGCCCAAGGAAACCACGCGCGCGCAAGTCCAGCAAAAGTATTTGCTGGTGAAACACCACGACCGGGTGGGGCGCATGGCCGACACGCTCGAGTATTCCAACGTGGCCTTTCCCCGCGCCCGTTTTGCCGAGGAACTGCTGGCCGAGCTCAAGCAGTTCGCTCCCTCGCTGATCGAAGAAGACCGCGAGCAGATCATCATCCGCCACCTGTACATCGAGCGGCGCATGGTGCCGCTGAACATGTGGCTGAGCAATGCCGAGAAAGAAGGCCGCAATGACTTGGTCGAACACGCCATCGTCGAGTACGGCAACGCCATCAAGGAGCTGGTGGCGGCGAATATTTTTCCCGGCGACATGCTGTATAAAAACTTTGGCGTCACGCGTCATCAACGTGTCGTTTTTTACGATTACGATGAAATCGAGTACATCACCGATTGCCAGTTCCGCGTCATTCCCCAGGCGCGCACGGAGGAAGAAGAAATGTCGGCCGAACCTTGGTATCCCATCGGCAAGCACGATGTGTTTCCCGAACAATTCGGCACCTTCCTGCTGGGCAATCCCCGCATCCGCACCTATTTCATGCAGCACCATGCCGACCTGCTGACGGCGCAATATTGGCAGGCGCGCAAACAGCGCATCGAGGACGGCCATATCGAGGACGTCTTCCCTTATCCGCAGCACCTGCGTTTTTGTATGCAGTCATCATCCCCACCCTTAACCGGAGATCCAACATGAATGATCCAGTCGTAATCGTCGGTGCCGCGCGCACCCCCATGGGCGCCTTCCAGGGCGACTTTGCCAACGTTACCGCCAGCGACCTGGGCGCCGTGGCCATCCGCGCCGCCGTCGAGCGGGCCGGCGTGGCGCCGGACGCCGTTGAACACGTGTTTTTCGGCAATTGCCTGATGGCGGGCCAGGGCCAGGCGCCCGCGCGCCAAGCCTTGCGCAAGGCTGGCTTGCCCGATTCCACGGGCGCCGTGACCCTGTCGAAGATGTGCGGCTCGGCCATGCAGACGACCATGTTCGCGCATGACACCTTGCTCGCCGGCAGCGCCGACGTGGTGGTGGCGGGCGGCATGGAATCGATGACCAACGCCCCTTACCTGGTGCCGAAGGCGCGCGGCGGCTACCGCATCGGCCACGGCATGATCTATGACCACATGATGATGGATGGCCTGGAAGACGCCTACAGCCGCGATGAGAAGGGCAATGCCCGCTCGATGGGCACGTTTGCCGAAGAGTGCGCCAGCCAATATCACTTCACGCGCGAGGCGCAGGATGCCTTCGCCATCGAATCCGTGAAGCGCGCCCAGG
Source organism: Janthinobacterium violaceinigrum (assembly GCF_009208555.1). Taxonomy (GTDB): domain Bacteria; phylum Pseudomonadota; class Gammaproteobacteria; order Burkholderiales; family Burkholderiaceae_D; genus Janthinobacterium; species Janthinobacterium violaceinigrum. The sequence goes on from NZ_WFLI01000059.1 coordinate 12,119, forward strand.
CCGCCACCAAGGATGGCAGTTTCGAGTGGGAAATCGTGCCCGTGACCGTGTCCGGCCGCGGCGGCGACACCGTCGTCAGCATCGATGAAGGCCCGCAAAAAGCTCGCCTGGAAAAAATCCCGACCTTGAAGGCCGCGTTCAAGAAAGACGGCACCATCACGGCCGCCTCGTCTTCGTCGATCAACGATGGCGCGGCCGCCCTCGTGCTGATGCGCGAATCGACGGCGAAAAAGCTGGGCTGCACCGTCATCGCCAAAATCCACGGCCACGCCACGCACGCGCAGGCGCCGAACGAATTCACCACGGCCCCCATCGGCGCGGTGAAAAAACTGTACGCCAAAACGGGCTGGAGCAGCAGCAATGTGGACTTGTTCGAGATCAATGAAGCGTTCGCAGCCGTGCCCATGGCCGCCATGCACGACCTCGACATTCCACACAGCAAGATCAACATCCACGGCGGCGCGTGCGCGCTGGGCCACCCGATCGGCGCCTCGGGCGCGCGCATCATCGTCACCCTGCTGGGCGCCCTGAAGAAAACGGGCGGCAAGCGCGGCGTGGCAGCCCTGTGCATCGGCGGCGGCGAAGCGACGGCGATGGCGATCGAACTGGTATAAGCTCTTCCTGAGCACGGGCGCGCACCGCAGTTCACGGTGCGCGCCTTTCATTTTATTTTCAGGGAGAAAAGATATGCCTACCGCATTGATCATCGGCGCCTCGCGCGGCATCGGCCACGAGCTCGTCCGTCAATACCGCCACGATGGCTGGCGTGTCATCGCCACGGCCCGCACATCCGACGCTTGCGCAGCCCTCAAGCAACTGGGCGCCGAAGCGCACCAGCTGGACGTGACGGATGTGGAAGGCTGTGCCGGCCTGGGCTGGAAGCTCGACGATGAAAAGCTCGACGTGGCCATCCTCAACGCGGGCGTGTATGGCCCCCGCCACGACGGTTTCCCCGCGCAAGCCGATTTCGACCTCGTCATGCACACGAACGTGCTGGCCGCCATGCGGCTGCTGCCCATCCTGGCGCCGCTGGTGGCCAACGCGAAAGGCAAGCTGGCCGTACTGTCCTCGCACATGGGTTCCCTGAGCGAACGGGGCAACCCTACAGGGTCGCTGTACCGCGCCAGCAAGGCGGCCCTGAATTCCGTGCTGATCGACACGGCCCTCGTGCATGGCCCGCAAGGCGTGAGCTGCGTGGCCTTCCACCCGGGCTGGGTACGCACGGCCATGGGCGGCGCCGGCGCCGATATTTCGCCCGAGGAAAGCGCTGCCGGCATCCGCGCCACCCTGGCCAGCCTGCCGGCCACGGACAAGGCCGTGTTCCGCAACTACGACGGCAAACCCATCGCCTGGTAATTCCACCACACCCTATAAAAACAAACGAGACGACGTCCCATGATACTCAATGAAGAACAATCGATGATCCAGGAAGCGCTGCGCAGTTTTTCGCGCGAGCGCCTGGCGCCCAACGCGGCCCGCTGGGACAAGGAACATCATTTCCCGAAAGAAGAATTGCAGGAACTGGCCGCGCTGGGCGCCTTTGGCGTGGCTGTGCCGGAAGCGCTCGGTGGCGCCGGCCTCGATTACGTATCCTTGGCCCTGGTGCTGGAGGAGATCGCCGCCGGCGACGGCGGCACCTCGACGATTATCTCCGTCAACAATTGCCCCGTGTGCAGCATCGCCATGATGTACGCGAATGACGCGCAAAAGGAGCAATGGCTGCGTCCGCTTGCGCAAGGCGCCATGCTGGGCGCGTTTTGCCTGACGGAACCGCACACGGGCAGCGACGCCTCGGCCCTGCGCACCACGGCCACGCGCGACGGCAATGACTACGTGATCAACGGCACGAAGCAGTTCATTACCAGCGGCAAGTATGCGGACGTGGCCATCGTCATGGCCGTCACGGACAAGGCAGCCGGCAAGCGCGGCATCAGCGCCTTCTGGGTGCCGACAAACACGCCCGGCTACATCGTGGCGGGACTGGAACAGAAGATGGGCCAGCACTCGTCGGACACGGCGCAAATCCTGTTCGAGAACTGCCGCATCCCGGCGGAAAACCTGATTGGCGAAGAAGGACAAGGCTACAAGATCGCCCTGTCCGGCTTGGAAGGCGGACGCATCGGCATCGCCTCGCAAGCCGTGGGCATGGCGCGCGCCGCGTATGAAGCGGCCCTGAGCTATGCGCGCGAGCGCGAGAGTTTCGGCAAACCCATCTATGAACACCAGGCCGTGCAATTCCGCCTGGCCGACATGGCCACGCAGATCGAAGCGGCACGGCAACTGATCCGCCACGCGGCGGCCATGAAAGATGCGGGCCTGCCCTGCCTGAAGGAAGCGGCCATGGCCAAGCTGTTCGCGTCGGAAATGGCAGAAAAAGTGTGCTCGGACGCCATCCAGGTGCACGGCGGCTACGGTTACGTGTCCGACTTCCCCGTTGAACGCATCTACCGCGACGTGCGCGTGTGCCAGATTTACGAGGGGACCAGCGATATCCAGAAGATTTTGATTGCGCGGGCGTTGTAAACCCCACGGCAAATGCTGGGGTCAGACCCGCCGGGTCTGACCCCGAGCGACTGCCAACAATGGACGAAAAAAAAGCCCGCTAGCGCGGGCTTTGTTCCAATGTATTACCAATGCTTTAATCGTGTCATGGACGCCAGTGCTATCTGCAAAGTGCCTCCTGATTTTCGGACTCCCATGCTATCTACATGGTGACTCCAAGTGTAAATCGACCAACGTATCCGGAATTACAAAATCCACTCTTTCGCACTGTCACGCCATCGACATTACACCTGTCGGTCGCCGCGCTGGGACTGGATAGTGAGACTATTTGCAAGCAAATCTCAATCACTGAACGGAGTATAGCACAGACTTTTGTGCGATGCAACAACCATTTAAAATCAAGTCCTTAGCGCCAGCGGCTTGTCTTCTTCGCCGCCCCGGGCCACCCTTTCGTACTCGGAAATCACTTGCGCGCCCAGCAGCAGCAGGGTGGCGCCGATTTCCAGGCTGAACATGACGACGATAGCCGTCGTCATCGAGCCATACACGACATTGACCTGCGACAAGGTGGAAAAATACCAAACCAGCACATGGCGGGCGATTTCCCACAGCAGGGCAGCAGTCACGCCGCCGATCAGCGCATGCGTGATCGATAAGCGTCCGACGGGCATGACCAGGTAAATCGAGCTGAGCACCAGGATTTCACCCGCCAGCCCCAGCAAGTACAGCAGCACGCCGGACACGCCTTCCAGGCCCCAGTCGTGGCGCAAGAAACGCACGCTTTCCTCGCCCATCACCTGCAAGCTGCCCGCCACCAGGGTGATCAACAGGATCCCCACGCCCAGGCACAGGATGTAGCAGTACGGCAACACGGCGGAGATGAGGAAATGGCGGCGGCGGATGGCCACGCGGTGTATGAAAATCACGCTCATGGCATTTTCCAGCACGGTAAACGCCAGCGAGCTGAAAAACAGCATGGTCAGCAGCAACAGCCAGCCGATCACGCCCCGGTTGTTGAGGAAATGCGCCACTTCCGCCACGATGGCCTTCGATTGCCCGGGTACCAGCCATTCCAGGTAATGGCCGATTGTCTGCAGCAATTCATCCTGCGCGATCACGTGCGACAGGGCCACCACCACCAGCATCAGCAGGGGGACGATGGACAGCAGCGAGTAATACGCGACGGCGCCCGCCAGCAGCAAGCCCTGGTTGGCGCGAAAGCCCTTCAGCACCTGCAGCACGAAGGCCAGCGGGTGGCTCAGAATGTAGGCGCTGGCGCGGCGGTTGATCATGAGCAAACCGTTCAAGGATGCCGGCATGGCCCGATGCCTTGCCGCACATACCCCTAGCATACTGACTATCCCCGTACTGTGCCGTGCGCGAACGAACAGACTAGCTGACGGCAGCTTCCAGCAAGGTCAAGGTTTGCCGGTCCGCATCGAGGGTGGCCAATATGCCCATCGGTATCGTGAACTGGTGGCGAATGTGGCCAAACGAATAGCCGCTGACGGCCGGCACGCGCAAGGGCTGCAGATGCTGGTCCAGGGTAGCATCGAGAGTCAGCGCCGTATCGCCCTCGGCTGCCTCGCAATGCTCGAAGATGCCCAGCATCAGCGCCGCCGCCTTGTTGAAGCCCACGGACAGGTCCAGCTGGCACAGCATGCGGTCGATGCGGTACGGCACTTCGTTGATTTCTTCAAGGAACAAAATATGCTCGCGGAAATCGGCGGCATACGGCGTGCCGGCCAGTGCGCTGACCATGCACAGGTTGCCGCCCGTCAAGCGTCCCGTGGCCTGGCCGCCGTGCACGGTGCGGATGGCGAAGTTCGGCTGCGTCTGCGCGCGACGGTGGTTATCGAGCGCCATGGGGATCGTGTAACTGTCTTGCGGCGTCATCAGCACATTGCGCAGCTGCGTCACCGTGTACTCGGAAAACGTGGATGACGCCACGGGACCGTGGAACGTCACCAGGCCCGTCTGGCGGCCGATGGCCAGATGCAGGGCCGTGATGTCGGAATAGCCGACCAGCACTTTCGGGTTGCGCCGGATCAAGGCGTAGTCGAGCAGCGCCAGCAGCGAAATGCAGCCGGAGCCGCCGCGAATCGCCCAGATGGCCTTGACCTCGGGGTCGGCGAAGGCCGCGTGCAGATCGTCGAGGCGCTGCGGCACCGTGCCCGCATAGTTGCCGTGCACGGCGCGGATGTTGGTGCCCAGGCTGGCGCGCAGTCCCAGCGATTCGATATTGCGCACGGCCTTGGCGATGGCGTCGTCATCCGTAAAGCCGCCCGGTGCGACGATGGCCACCAGGTCGCCTTCGCGCAGGCGCGCCGGCTTGATCATGGAGTGTTGCTGTTGCATGCGTTTGTCCTTCCCTTGCGCGGCCGCCGCCCACGCCGGTGTGCCTGCCGCCCCCACGGTGGCGGCCAGCAAGCCGCCGAAGCGGCGCCGGCTGAGATTGGTCTGACTGGACATGCGGCCCTTTCCTGGAATAAAAACGGCGACGCCAGGCGCCGCCGCACGAGGTTAGCATGCCGGCAGGATCGCCGCCGGCATGGTTGCCTTACATGAACTTGTACTTCAGCTGGAACGACAGCGAACGGCCGCGTGGATCGGCCACGCGCGGGTCCCAGCCCGCGCCCACCACTTCATCCACGTTGTGCGCGGTGAACGGCGGATCGCGGTCGAACAGGTTCTGGATGCCCACGGTAATCGTCGTATTTTTGAAGCCCGTGTACGTGCCCGACAAGTTATACGTGGTGTAGCTGGACACGTCCGGCTTGAAGCCCGGTGGCGGCGTCCCCTTGCCGCCGTTCGGCACCTGGTCCTTGTAGCCCGACGAAAAACTCTGGATCAGCAAGCCGCTCCAGTCGCCGCGCGACACGCCGAAGCTGGCATTGTGTTTCCAGCGCAGGTACAGATCGCGCGTATAGAACTTGCCGACCAGTTCCTGGTATTCCTGGCCTTGATACTCCGCAAACTTGAAGCTGTCCATATACGTGCCGTCCAGGGTCGCCGTCCATTTCGCGTCCTGCACCTTGCCTTCGCCGCGCAAGCCCACGTCAAGACCACGCACGCGGCTGCCTGCCGCATTGATCCAGCCCGCCTGCACGTAGTCGATGGTGCCATCCGGATTGCGGTGGATGTACTGGTTCAGCGCCTGGTAGTTGGCCAGCACGATTTGCGGCGTGCGGTTCAGGATGCGGTCCTTGGTATTGATGGCCCAGTAGTCGAACGAGGCGGAATAGCCCTTCACCGGTTCGATGACAAAACCGACGCTGCCCTGCTTCGACGTTTCCGGCTTCAGGTTCGTGTTGCCGCCCGTCTTGTAGTCAAGGCGGTCGATGGCGCAATACTCGGGCACGCCCGGATGCTTGGCGCAGCCTTCCTGGTCGACCACGCCGTTCGGCAATTCCTGGCTCAGCGAACCCGAATACAGCTGCTGGAAGCTTGGCGCGAGGAAACCCTTGCTGGCCGAACCACGGAACAGCAGGAAGTCGGTCGGCTGGTAGCGGAAGGCCACTTTCGGATTCGTCGTCGCGCCCACCAGGCTGTAATCGTCGCGGCGGATGGCCAGCTGCATTTCCAGGTCTTTCGTGACCGGCACCAGCAACTCCGCATACACGGCCTTGACGGTACGGCTGGCATCTTTTAATGCGGCATTGCCTGGCGCCAGCAGGATCTGCGTGGCGTCGACGTCTTGCCCGAAGCTGTACCCTTCACGGCGCAAGTCAAAACCGGCCGCCATCGCCAGCGCCCCGGCCGGCAGCTGGAACAGTTCACCCGAAACGGAACCGTCGATCTGCGTCAGGGTCGTCTTGCCGTGCTGGAAGTCGCCACGGAACTTGGTCGATTCGATCAATTGCTTGGCCGCTTCCGTCTGGCTCTGGCCGGCGCCCACCCATGGATTGATGATGCCGGTGGCCAATGCCGCGTACAGCTTGTCCGTGTAGGAATAGCCATCCGTCAGCTTGGTCTTGGTGCTGCTTTCGGCGCGCGAAATGCCGGCCTTGTAATCCCACTTGCCGAAGTTCCCCTCGAAGCCCACCAGCACGCGGGCATTGTCGGTCGTATTTTCCTGCGTGCGGTTGCCCACGTCATTGGCGCGCCATTTGTAGGAAATCGGCTTGGTGTTGTCGAACGAAGGGATGTAGGCCGACAGGTCCTGGTAATACGCACCACCCACCGGATACAAATTCTTGTTGGCGACGGTCGCCTGCACCTGCATCGGCGTCAGGATGGCCGTGGCCTTGGTGCGCGAACCGAGCACTTCGACAAACATGCGGTGGTCGGGCGCCAGCTGGAACGTGCCGCGCGACAGCAGATTGGCCCGTTCGACGGGGAATTGCAACACATAGTCGGCGCCATAGTCGTAGGCGCACGAATACCTGGTGCGCAGCGGCGAAGTCACGTCTTTCCACAGTTCCGTCTGGTATTGCGACATGCCAGGTAGCGTATCGCACTTGCCCTGGAAGCTCAGGGGATTGGCTTGCAGGTATTTATTCGCATCGCCAGGCAACTGGAACGAGGTGCCCAGCGCCGTGCCGGTACCGGCCATCTGGTTGGCAAACGGCGTGCCCGTGGTATCGGGCGACAGGCCGCGGCCCGGCTGGAAGCCGTTGACGAAGGAGCGGTCGCTGCCATTGAGCTGCTGCGCCTTGTCGACGGTCAGGCTGGCCATGATGTTGTAGCGGTCCGATTCCAGCGAACCCGTGCCGGCCAGCAGCGAGGCGCGGCGCGTGGCGCCGCCGCCTGCCTGCGTATCGTTGGTGGAAACGGACGCTTCCACGCCGCTGTAATTGGTTTTCAAAATGAAATTGATCACGCCGCCAATGGCGTCCGTGCCGTAGATGGCCGACGCGCCATCCTTGAGGATTTCCACGCGTGAAATCGCGCCCAGCGGGATCGAGTTCAGGTCGACCGACTTGCCGCTGGCGCCATGCGTGGCGATGCGGCGGCCGTTCAACAGCACCAGGGTACTCGACGGTCCCAGGCCGCGCAGCGAGGCGAACGAAGCGCCGCCGCTGACACGGTCGGCATCGGCGCCAAACACGTTGTTGCCCGAAGTCATGTTATCGGCGCCCGTGCCATTCGCCGACAAGGTGCGCACCAGTTGCTCCGTCGTCGTGATGCCCTGCTTTTCGATCTGGTCAAACGAGATGACTTGCACAGGCAGCGCGCCTTCCTTGGCCACGCGCTTGATGCTACTGCCCGTCACTTCGACCCGTTGCATCGCTGGCGCCGCCGCTTCCTGTGCCATTACCGGCCCCACCACCCCCATCAATGCCACCAACTGCGCTAGCTTCTTCAATTTCACAGGTCTTCTCCTTGTTGGGCAATCGAAACTTGAGTTATCAAGTCAGGCTGTTTTTTCACGTCGCAGTTGTCTGTCTCGCAGTACATTTTTTTATGACATTTGCGCATGACTTTATTTGTTTTCATTTTCAGAGTAGCGCGATGCATCCGCGGCCAGCCAATGAAAAATGCTTTCCTAACCATAACTTTTTGGAATGAATGCCCTTTTCAGCGACATGGTCACTTGCCTGCGGGGCTGCCCCTGGATTTATCCACGTCCAGGTAGCGCCAGGACGTGAATTCCACGGGGTGGCGCCTGTAGTTTTTTAGCCACGGTTGTTGCAGGTCGGCAGAGATGGGATGCGTCAGCAACACCCACGGCGTGTAGGCGTGGATCAGCTGAAACAGGTCGAAGTACAGACTGCGTCGGCGCGGCGTATCGGATAGCAGGCGCGCCTCCTCATAGCGTTTATTGTAATCGGGCAAGTTGAAGCGGGCATAGTTGGCGCGGCCAACGTTGCCGCCATACAACAATTGCATAAAGTTATCGCCATCGGGGAAGTCGGCGATCCAGTTGGTCTCGAACATCTGCACCTTGCCCAGGCGCGAGGCCTTGATGATCTCCGTCTTCTTGTCGCTCTTGAACTCCACGCGCACGCCGATGGCATTCAGGTTGCGGCGCCACAATTCATCGCGCAAGCGCCCCACCGTGCTCGGCTCCGTATGCATGGTCAGGATCAGGGGCGTACCGTCCGGCTGCGTGCGGAAACCGTCGGCGCCCACCTTGTAGCCGAAGCGGTCCAGCAGCGCGCGCGCCAGCACGGGATCGTAGCCGACGGGGCTGCGGTAATTCTTGTCGTAACCGAGCACATTGGGCGGCAACGGCGACTGGGCCGGCAAGGCCAGGCCTTTCTTCAGCAGCGCGATGTCTTCGCGGCTGTTGTAGCTGAGGGCGATGGCGCGCCGCAGGGCCAGCTTGTCCTTGGTGGTGCCCCCCAGCACGGGGTCGTCCATGTTCATCCACATGTAATACGTCTGCAGCACGGGAAAGCGCGTCAGCTGCAGGCCTTTGGCCGCCAATGCCGGTTTCAGCGCGCCGTTTTCCAGCACCATGTCCGTCATCGATTCCGGCACTTGCTCCAGGTAATCGAATTCGCCTTTCAGAAAACCCAGCATGCGCGATTGATATTCCTCGACGATGCGTACCTCGACGCGCTCGACCAGGGGCAGGCGCTGGCCTTCCAGCGCGCCGGCGATGGCGCGCGCGTCGGGCGGCAGGGCGGCCAGCGCCTTGGCATCCGTATGGAACACGGTGGGGCGGAAGGTCGGGTTGGCCTGCAGCACGATCTTGTCGCTGCGCTTCCACTCCTTCACCAGAAACGGCCCCGTGCCCACGGGATGGTTGCCGATCTGCCCTGGCGCCGCATACGCTTCGGCCACTTCGCGCGCCACCACGGCCGTCGCCGGCATGGCCAGGTAAAACAGGAAGTTCGGGTCGACGCCGTTCAGGCGGATGCGCAAGGTGTATTTGTCCAGCGCCTGCAAGCCGGCGATGGGCGTGTCATAGCTGAATCTGGTTTTCAGGGCCGCATCGCCCACCAGCTTGTCTTCCAGCAAGAACAGCCACGGCGACTTCAGGGCCGGGTCATACAGGCGCGTCAGGCTGTAGACATAATCCTGCGCCGTCACTTCGCGCGGCTTGCCCTTGAAAGCAGGATCCGGCGTGAAGAAGATGCCGGGCTGCAAGTGAAAGGTGTACGTGCGCCCGCCATCTTCCACGCTCGGCAAGCCGCGCGCCGTATTGCCCTGCAGCTGCACGGGGCGCGCCAGGTAGTCATAGCGCAGCAGCGGGTCGAAGATGTTTTCCATCAAATTCAGGCTGGCCAGGTCGGACGCCACGGCCGGGTCCAGACCCGTCTCGCTGGTGCTCAAAAACAAGTGCAGGGTCTTGTTCGCGCGGGCATCGGCGGCGGCATGCGCGGGCGCAATGCAGAGCGTCAACAGGGCCAGGCCGGCGGCGCAGGCGGTTTTGCGTAAAAACATCATCAGTGATCCAGTGCAGACAAGGGTAAGGAACGGCGATAAGCGACAGGCATCCCCCACACTACGCGGGCAAAGTGCGGGACGCCAATGAAAACAGGCTGCCAGCTTATAACTTTTTGGCATGCGATTGCTGCATTCTTTCATCAACTCGTATCGGGCTGCCTCTATACTTTGCTTGCAGCTACTTTTCATTTCCCCGAAATACAGAACTGATCGCATATGGCACTTAATTACATCTGGTCCGGCTTTTTCCTCGTTGGCTTCCTGGCCGCAGTGCTGCAGTGGCTGTTTCTCGGCGATACCGATATCTTCAAGCGCATCATCGACGGCACGTTCGAAACGGCGCGCATGGGCGTGATGGATATCGCCCTGCCGCTGGCGGGCGTGATGACCTTGTGGCTGGGGATCATGAACATCGGTGAAAAGGCGGGCATCGTCGGCTGGCTGGCAAAAGTGATCGCGCCCTTCTTTTCGCGTATCTTCCCGGAAATTCCCAAGGACCATCCGGCCACGGGCCACATGGTGATGAATTTCTCGGCCAACCTGCTGGGCCTGGACAATGCGGCCACGCCCTTCGGCTTGAAGGCCATGGAAAGCCTGCAGACCTTGAATCCGAACAAGGAAGAGGCGACGAATGCGCAAATCATGTTCCTGGTGCTGCACACCTCGGGCCTGACCCTGATTCCGCTAGCCATCATGGCGCAGCGCTCCATCCTCGGCGCGGCCGATCCGTCCGACATCTTTATCCCCTGCATGATCGCCACCTATGTGGCCACCATGGTCGGCATCATCACCGTCTCCATCAAGCAGCGCATCAACCTGCTCAACAGGGTCGTGCTGGGCTGGATGGGCGGCATGACGAGCGCCATCGTGGCCATGATCTGGTACTTCACGCAATACCTGACGAAACAGGAAATCGAGCTGGTCTCGAAGGTGGTCAGCAACCTGGTGTTGATCAGCGTCATCGCCATCTTCATCATCGGCGCCCTGCGCAAGAAGGTGAACGTGTATGACGCGTTTATCGAAGGCGCGAAGGGCGGGATCCAGACCTCGATCACCGTGATTCCCTACCTGGTCGGCATGCTGGTGGCCATCAGCGTGATCCGCAACGCGGGCGTGTTCAATTTCCTGATGAGCGGCATGAACTGGTTCTTCGCCAACCTGGGCATCAATACGGACTTCGTGCCCGCCCTGCCGACGGCCATGATGAAGCCGCTCAGCGGCTCCGGCTCGAAAGCCATGATGATCGATGCCATGAACACCTACGGCGTCGACTCGTTCGTCGGCCGCCTGGCCTGCGTGTTCCAGGGCTCGGCCGACACCACCTTTTATATCGTGGCCCTGTATTTCGGTTCCGTCGGCATCCGCAAGACGCGCTATGCGATCACGGCCGGCCTGATCGCCGATCTGGCTGGCGTGATCACGGCCGTCTTCGTCGCCTACGTCTTTTTCCACTAAGGAGAGCCATGTTCCGTTCCATCCTCATCGCTGCCTTGCTGGCCGGCATCGGCCTGTCCAATGCGCAGGCACAACTACCCGAATCCGTCAGCCTGCTGCTGCGCAGCGCGAATATCCCGGAAGACGCCATGGGCGCCATTGTCTTGCGCGGCAACACCACCGTGCTGTCGCATGGCGCCGACCGCAGCATGCAGCCCGCGTCCACCATGAAGCTGGTGACGACGGCCGTGGGCCTGGAACAACTGGGTCCCATCTTCCGCGGCCGCACGGAGTTGCGCACCAGTGCCGACGTCATCAATGGCGTGCTGAAGGGCGACCTGATCCTGCGCGGCGGCGCCGATACGGATTTCAATGCGGACGTGCTCGCGCACATGCTGCAAACCCTGCGTACCCAGGGCATCGTCAAGATCAAGGGCGACCTGATCCTCGACCGCCAGCTGTTCCAGCCGGCCCGGCCCGATATCGGTGCCGCCCCCTTCGACGAGTCGGCCGAGTTCCGCTACAACGTCATCCCCGACGCCTTATTGCTGAACACCAATCTGATCGATATCAGCATCAGCACGACGGACCGGCAATTGAGTTTCCAGATGCAGCCGCCGCTCGAGAATGTCGGCATCAGCAGCGACATGAAGCTGGTCAAGGGCAGCTGCGCCAAGTGGGAAGATGGCTGGCGCCCGCCCGAATACCGGCGCGATGCGAACGGCAATCTGCAGGTGATACTGCACGGTACCTTCCCGCAAAACTGCAGCAAGACCACCAGCATCAATGTGCTCGATCGCAACGATTATGCGGACCGGCTATTCCGCGCCACCTGGAAACGCCTGGGCGGCACGATCACGGGCAGCGTGCGCGAAGCACCCGCAACAGGCTTGCCGCCCACGGCCGAACCGGTCGGCACGCGCATGCTGGCCGACCACGTGGCGCGTGCCTTGCCGGAAGTGCTGCGCGACATCAACAAGACGTCCGACAACACCCTGGCCCGCACCCTGTTCCTGAGCCTGGGCAGTTTGCAAAGCGATGGCTGGCTGGGCAGCCGCCCCGTCGCCATGGCGGCGCCGGAAGACACGGCCAACCGGGCGCGGCTGGTCATCCAGGAATGGTTCCAGCGGCACCATATCGACACGCAGGGCATGCTGGTCGACAACGGTTCCGGCCTGTCCCGCACGGGACGCATTGCGCCGGCGCAACTGGCTGGCGTGCTGCAAGCGATGCAGCAAAGTCCGTGGGCGCCCGAGTTCCAGTCCAGCCTGCCCATCGTGGCGCTGGACGGCACCATGCGCAAGCGCCTGTTGAACACGCCGGCAGCCGCGCGGGCACGCGTCAAGACGGGCACCTTGAAAAATGTGGTGGCCATCGCCGGCTATGTGCCCGACGCCAACAACCAGCAATGCGTGGTGGTCGCCATGATCAATAGCGATCTGGTGGGCAACGGCAATGGCCGCGCTGCCGTCGATGCGCTGATCGAGTGGGTCGCCAGGAGCGGCGCCACGCCGGTAGTCGCCGGACAATAAAAGCGGTGCAGCGGCCTAGCAGCGCGCTGTGCGTGGTGCGCCGGCAAACGCCAGGCGCAGCACGTACGCGGCGGCAGCGCCAAGCAGCAGCACCGTCACCAGCGAAGCTTCCACGCCGAATGCGCCGCCCGTCAGCATAGGATTGCCTGCCAGCTCGCCACGCAGCAAGCCGCCGGTATCCGCATGGCCGGATACAATCGACGAGAATACCTGGCCGACGCAGTAATTCCAGCCGACATGCGTGCCTATGCAGACCCACAAACGGCGCGTCTGCAGGTACAGCGCCGCCTGCAGCACGCCATACGTGACAAGCCCGGCGATCGCCAGCAAGGAAAAGCCGGCATTGGGCAAGTGGGCCAGGCTGAACACCAGTGCTGAAATCACGATGGCGGCCTTGCTGCCCAGCGCACGTTCGGTCACGCCAAAAACGACTCCACGGAACATCATCTCTTCCGCCATACCTACCAACAACAATTCAGCCAGCGGAAGCAGCAGCAACACGTTCAGCGCGTTGACGCCGCTAAACTGATACACGCCCAGCACTGCCAGTACGGCAAAGGTCAGGAGCACCAATCCGGCGCCCAGCAGCAGACCACACCCCAGTTCACGCGCCATGCCCGGCATTGCCAGTTCAGTCGGCTGGCGTTTTTCGATGCGGCGGACATGGAAGCGGTAGCCGAACCACACCAGTACGGCCGCCAGCAACTGCGGCCAGAGGATGCGGTAGGACTTGTCCACCAGCCGGGAGGCGATGATCATCGTCAGCGGCACCGCGGCAAAGGTCAGCACCATGCCCAGCACAATTTGTACCAGGGGATAGGCCAGCAGGCGCACCAGCAGGGATTTCTTTGTTGCCATGCTCAGGGTATTTTCCATCGTCACTTTCCTCAAAGAGTGTTCAGGCGGTTACTTTTGCAGCTTGCCTGCATCATGGAAGCACTTGCCAATGGAGCGCTGTTCGATGCCATGGCGTTCCACATCCTTGTTTCCTGTAGCGATATTAGCAGCATTTATATAAGCGCTTATGCAAATATGGAATACTGTTGCATTTTATGCACAGCGCACCGGCCGTGCGTCAGCCTGCGGCAGGGAAGCATCAAGGGAAGAAAGAGAATGACCAGGCGCCGGCCTGGCCGTCGCTGCAAGGCATCGCGCAGCGGTGCCTTGAGGTTGTTGGATTTGATATATTGGATATGCCAACGCCAGACGAAAAAAAACCCCGCCATTGCTGACGGGGTTTTTCTCTACTGCGAATAACAAGCCTGACGATAACCTACTTTCACACTGGTTGCAGCACTATCATCGGCGCAAAGTTGTTTCACGGTCCTGTTCGGGATGGGAAGGGGTGGGACCAACTTG